>CANRCT010000022.1 GCA_947629175.1 uncultured Muribaculaceae bacterium
GCCCAGCGGGAGCTGCATCTTCTCGGCGATCTCACCGTATTTGTAGCCTGCCACATGCATCGAGAAGGGGATGCGGTACTTGTCGGGAAACTCGTTGATCGCAGCCGTGATCTCGCTGGCGCCGATGGAGCCTTCAGGAGTCTCCAGCCCCGAGTCCTGGCTGAGGTTGAGGTGGTAGAGATCCTCCGTCTGGTCGATCACGGTGGCCGAGCGCACCACGCGGCGGTAGTTGTTGATGAATATGTTGCGCATGATGGTGAACACCCAGCCCTTGAAATTGGTGTTCTCCACATACTTGTCGGCGTTGTCAAGGGCTTTCAGCGTGGTGTCCTGCAGCAGATCGTAGGCGTCGTCGCGGTTGGAAGTGAGCATGTAGGCGAAGTTCAGGAGATTTGCCTGAAGACCCATGAGGCGGTTTTGGAAGTTTGCTGTAGCCATTGTAAGGAGTTTTTAGAGGTGATCTGTTTTATGTCGGGTTTGTCAGCGCTGTTGTTACATTTCGTTGACAATGCAAAGTTACGGAGAATTGCGGGCGTGCAATAGTTTTTGCGTTAAACGAAGTTAAAATGGTTACGACCTTGTTACAATGGGTGCTATAGTGCGTAGCAAGTAGTTGTGTTGTAATTGTGTGTGTGTGTTCAGCCTGTTTTGCGCAGTTAACCATTTTTGTCGGCCGCTTCCCTGACCGTTATTTAATGTATCGGTCATCTGCTGAAGTTTAACTCTATATTTGCATGCCTGATTAACGTAATATTACATGAATAATGGGAATAGTCAGGATGTTGATGGTAGCGGACGGCTGTTGTAACAATGCGAAATTATACATATCTTTGCAATATCATTTTAATATCACAATAAGATATGGATATGCCTGACAAAAACCACGAGTTTACGTTTGCCGGAACAACGGTGAATGGTTTCCTGATGCTGCTGGTCAACATCATCATTATTCCCGCGCTTATCGCAGGCGCGATTTATCTGGCAGCATGCTATGGCTGGGTCGCTCCGATAGTGCTTGCATTGCTGCTCGGGCTTGCGTTTGTCATCTGCCTGTGCGGTTTTTTCACGCAGCAGCCCAATCAGGCCCGCGTGATGATATTTTTCGGCAAATATCGCGGCACATTCCGCCAGACCGGTTTCTTCTGGCGCAATCCGTTCATGACAGCCAAGAAGATCTCCCTGCGCATCCGCAATATGGACATAGCCCCGATAAAGGTCAACGACAAGGTGGGCAATCCCGTGATGATAGGAATGGTGCTGGTGTGGAAAGTAAGGGATACTTACCGGGCCGTATTCGATATCGACTCTGGTGAGACCTCGGTTATAACCGTGGAGAGCGGCGGCAAGACAAATGTCACCACCCAGTCGGGTAATACTTCCAAAGCCCTCGAGAATTTCGTGAAGATACAGAGCGACGCGGCTCTGCGCGAAGTGACAGGGCGCTTCGCCTACGACGACGAGGACTCCAGGACCAAGGAGCCTACACTTCGCGGCGGGAGCCATGAGATCGTGGAGCTTCTGGAGGAGAAACTCAACGAACGCCTGTCGATGGCCGGCATCGAGGTGGTGGAGGCGCGCCTCAATTATCTTGCCTATGCGCCGGAGATAGCAGCCGTCATGCTGCGGCGTCAGCAGGCATCGGCCATTATTGCCGCCCGCGAGAAGATCGTGGAGGGCGCCGTGTCGATGGTGAAGATGGCGCTCAACGAGCTTAAGGAGGAACAGGTGGTGGAGCTCGACGAGGAGCGAAAGGCCGCTATGGTGAGCAATCTTCTCGTAGTGCTCTGCGCCGACGAGCCGGCTCAGCCGGTAGTCAACACCGGCACTCTCTACAACTGACGGCCCATGGCTAAAAAAGAGACCGGTAAAAGTTTCCTGCTTCGTCTCGACGCCGAAACGATGGAAAAGGTTGAGGCGTGGGCGGCGCAGGAATTCCGTTCGGTCAACGGCCAGATACAATGGATCATCGCCGACGCCTTGAGGCGCCACAGGCGGCGTTGGCCAGATGACACGGATAAAAAAAGTGCGGACGGCTCATGACGGGCCGTCCACGTTTTATGTAGGAGCTATTTCAGTGCAGCGAAACCTTGATGGTGGGCGGAAGGGTGCCGTTGCGGCGGTCGCAGGCGTCCACCACCTCGCGGGCCACATGGCGGAAAGCCTGCCCTGTGAGTGTGGCATCGTCGAGGGCTACCGGATGTCCCTCGTCGCCCCCTTCGCAGATTGATTCTACCACAGGGATCTGACCGAGAAGCTTCACGCCGAGCTTTTCGGCAAGTTTCACTCCTCCTTCGCGGCCGAAAATGTAGTAGCGCTCGTCGGGGTGACGTTCGGGGGTGAACCAGGCCATGTTTTCGACAAGGCCGAGTATGGGCACGTTGACCTTGTCGCCCATAAACATCGAGATACCCTTGCGCGCGTCGGCGAGGGCCACTTCCTGCGGTGTGCTGACGATGACCACTCCGGTGATGGCAAGCGTTTGCACGAGGGTCAGGTGAATGTCGCTCGTGCCCGGGGGCATATCGATGAGGAAATAGTCGAGTTCGCCCCAGTCGGCTTCGCCTATCAGCTGCTTGAGGGCATTTGAGGCCATGCCGCCTCGCCAGAGTACGGCGCTGTCCTTGTCGACGAGAAATCCGATCGACAGCAGTTTTACTCCATATTTTTCAAGCGGGATGATCAGCGCGCGGCCGTCGACTTCATGCATGTAGACCTGTTCGTCCTCCACTCCGAACATCTTCGGGAGCGACGGGCCGAATATGTCGGCGTCGAGAAGCCCTACCCTGTAGCCCTCCTGCGCCAGAGCCACCGCGAGATTGACGGCTACAGTCGATTTTCCCACGCCCCCCTTGCCGGAGCTGACGCCTATGATGTTCTTCACGCCGGGAAGCATCGGGGCGGCTTTCTGTTCAGGCTGCCGCGAGGCAGTGGCGATTGTGGCCTCCACTTCGGGCGATATATAGGTGTGGAGAGCGGCTTCGGCCGCTTTCACGATCGACTTCATGAAGGGATCGGTGGGCTTCTCGAAAACGATCGTGAAGCTCACTTTCGGCCCGTCGATGCGTATGTCGTCGGCGATCATGCCGAGATCCACTATGTCGCGTCCGTTGCCCGGGTAGCGCACGTTGCGCAGGGCGTCAAGTATCAGGTTGGGATATAAGCGTTCCATAAATCCTTTTTGTTTTTCTTTTACTTTTCCTCTCCCTCTACATGTCCGCGTGAGAAGCTGCGGTAGGTGTCGTAGGGAATGTCGATATCGGGCTCGGTCAGCACGCGGTCGCGCGGTATGGTCAGCCGCAGATATTTTATCGTCAGTCCGCGCGAGAGCCACTGCTGCTCGTAGTAGGTGCGTATCGACAGTATTTCGTCGGCGGGATGGTCGGGATCGCCGTAAAGATCGGCTGTGTCGGCTTCGGGCACGATGCCGTTGTGATCGGCCATGGCGCGCGTATATGTGTAGAGAAAGGGGCTGTCGGTTTTCAGATGAAGTTTACCGTCAGGTTTCAGTATGTGGCTGTATAGATCGAGAAAACGTGTGGAGGTCAGCCGTTTGCGCACCTTCTTCATCTGCGGGTCGGGAAACGTGATCCATATCTCGCTCACTTCTCCGGGGCCGAAGAAACGGTCGATCAGCTCTATGTCGGTACGGAGAAAGCCAACGTTGGTCAGCCCCATCTGCTGGGCACGCTTGGCGCCGGTCCACATCCGGGCGCCCTTGACGTCAATGCCGATGAAATTCTTGTCGGGCGTACGCTCGGCCAGTCCTACGGTGTATTCGCCCTTGCCGCATCCGAGTTCGAGCACTATGGGGTTGTCGTTGTGGAAAAATTCAGTATGCCAGTGTCCTTTCATGCCGAAGCCTTCAGCGGCCAGTGAAGCGAAGGGACATTGCACGACGAAGGGTATATCCTCCATCTCCCGGAATTTTTTCAATTTGTTCTTGCCCATGATCTGTCGGTAGGTTATCTGCTTTGTCTGCAAAATTAAGGAAAATCCGCGGATTTTCCCTAACTTTGCCTTCAAATGAACAAAAACGTACTCATCATAGGCGCCGGCGGATTTGTCGGCGGTTTTATAGCCGAGGAGGCGCTTCGGCGGGGCTATACGGTTCTTGCCGGTGTCAGGGAGTCGACCTCGCGCCGCTATCTGGCCGACGACCGCATCCGCTTCGTGACGCTCGACTACGAGAATCCCGTGCAGATGGCCGAGGCTATAACCGATGCCATCCCCGAGGGCGATCCCTACTGGCTGGTGTATAATCTCGGAGCGACGAAATGCACCAACTTCGCCGACTTCAACCGTATCAACTACCAGTATCTCCGCAATGTCGTCGAGGCGTTGCGTCAGTGCGGACGCATCCCGCAGCGGTTTCTCTACATGAGCAGCCTCTCGGCTCTCGGCCCAGGCGACGAGCGCACTTACGCGCCCCTGACCGGCAAGACTATCCCGGCTCCCGATACACGCTACGGCGTCAGCAAGATCAAGGCCGAGACGTTTCTGGAGACCTGTCCCGATATCCCTTGGACGATATTCCGTCCGACGGGAGTCTACGGCCCCCACGAGCTCGACTATCTGATGATGATACGCTCCATCGACCGTCACTGGGATTTCGGCGTGGGGATGCGCCGCCAGATGCTGACATTCATCTACGTCAAGGATCTTGCGGCTGCGGTGTTCGACGCTCTCGCATCGGACCGGACCGTGCGCCGCAAATATATAATCTCGGAGCCGCGCAGCTACTCGCAGGCCGAATTCCGGCGCATTGCCGCTCGCATCCTCGGCCGCAAGCTGGTCATACCGGTGAGAGTGCCCATATGGATGCTTTATGTGGTGTCGGCTGTAGCCGAGAAAATCGGCGTCATGCGGTCGAAACCGAGCACTCTTAACCGCGACAAGTTCCGGATCATGCGTCAGCGCAACTGGAACTGTTCGGTCGACGAGGCGGTGGCCGACTTCGGCTTCGCGCCGCGCTATGATCTCGCAGCCGGTCTGACCGAGACAGTGGCCGCCTACCGCGAGAGCCTCAGGGAGGGGGCGGGAAAATGACGCAGCCCTCCAGTTACCGCGCTCCCGGATGGTTTATCGCGCTTGCCGTCATCGTGGCGCTTCCGGTATTCCAGACTCCGGCGCTTCTCGACGCGTGTCCGCCCGACGGCGGCATAGTGCGCACTCTCGTCTGGATCTATCCGTTCTATGTGGCTGTGGCGGCATGGCTCGCCTGCCTCTGCTGGGACAGCCGCAGGGCGATGGCATGGATACTGATCGCGATCATGGCGCTTACCCACATAGGGATGCGCATGCTTGTCGCTATGCCGTTAAACATCTGATTATTATTGGTTTTCGGGAAATTTTTGTTCCCGGTTTATTTTGACGACATTATATGAAAATACTGATAATCAACGGCCCTAACCTCAATCTTCTCGGGGTGCGCGAGCCGGGCATCTACGGAAGCGCCACTTTCGACTCCGCGCTTGAGCGTCTGCGCGGTCTTTATCCCGACATCGAGCTGGAATATTTCCAGAGCAATCACGAGGGTGCGATCATCGACCGTCTGCATGCGGCCGGCTTCGGCGACGCTTACGCCGGCATCATACTCAATGCAGGCGCATATACCCACACATCCCTTGCCATAGCCGACGCCATCGCGGCCATCAAGGTGCAGGTGGTGGAGGTGCACATATCCAATGTGGCTGCCCGTGAGGAGATACGCCACCGCTCGCTAATCGCACCGGTGTGCCGCGGATCCATAGTGGGGTTCGGGCTCGACAGCTACCGCCTGGCAGTGGAGGCGATTGTGCATAGTGACAAATAATTCCGGCAGATGACAATGAAAAGACTTACCGACATAATGGCCACGGTGACCGATGCCCGTTGCGACGCGAACTTTCTCAAATCGCTACGCCGCGCAGGCATGGACTCCGTGCGCATCAATTCGGCCCACGTCGACGGCGAGGGATTGAGGCGCATCATCCGCGCTGTTCGCAGGCATGTCCCCGGCGTAGGGATACTGATGGATACCAAAGGGCCTGAAATCCGCACTACGGCGCTTGACGGCGCCCTCGAATCCATATCTTTTGCCGAGGGTGACAAGGTGATGATCGCCGCGGGCGCTCCGACGTCGGCCGACACTATAGGCATAGCAGTGGATGGAGTCTGCCGGGCGCTTCGCAAAGGCGACCGCGTGGTGCTCGACGACGGCGCTATGGAGCTGTCGGTCAGCAGGGATGACGGCGACCGCGTGGAAGCCATGGTGACTCTCGGAGGCGAGCTCGGCTCGCGCAAGACCGTAAATCTGCCCGATACCGACCTGCCTCCGCTCCCGGCAGTGTCGGAGCGCGACCGCCGCGCCATAGAGGTGGCCGTGGAGGAGAGGATCGACATGATAGCCCACTCGTTCGTGCGCAGCGCGGCCGATGTGGATGCGGTAAGAGCCTTGACTGCCGGCACACCCATACGGGTCTATGCCAAGATAGAGTGCCGCGACGCCCTGAAGAATTTCAACGGCATACTTGAGGCGGCCGACGGCATACTCGTGGCTCGCGGCGACCTCGGCACACAGATCGACGTGGCCACCATCCCTGCCGTGCAGCACAAGGCCTGCTCGCTCGCACATGATGCGGGAAAGCCCGTGATCGTGTCGACGCAGATACTCACCTCGATGGTCGACCATCCCTATCCCACGCGCGCCGAGATGACCGACGTGGCCTTTGCCGTGCGCGACGGCGTGGAGACCCTTCTGCTCACCGGCGAGACCGCCCAGGGACATTTCCCGGAGGAGTGTGTCGACGCCATGAGACGCTGCATCGAGGCTTCGCAAACCTATTTCGGCACGCTATGAGCGGGCTGATGCTTACCGAAGATGCTCTCGAGCAATATATCGAGGGCCATATCTCGGCCGAGCCGGAGCATCTGCAGCGGCTCTACCGCCACACATGGCTCCATCATCTCTATCCACGCATGTGTTCCGGCCATCTGCAGGGGCGCATCCTGAAGATGCTCACGGAGATGATAGCGCCGCGCCGCGTGCTCGAACTGGGCACGTTCACCGGCTATTCAGCCCTCTGCATAGCCGAAGGGCTCCCCTCGGGCGCCACGCTCCACACTGTGGAGATCGACGACGAGATGGAGGATGAGCTTCGGGAGCGGTTCGCTCCCTTTCCTGCCATCACCCTTCATATCGGTGATGCCTCCGAGGTGGTGGAGCGGCTGGGAGGGGAGTGGGATATGGTGTTTCTCGACGCCGATAAGCGCCGCTATCCCGAATTTCTCTCCCTGCTGAAGCCCCGCATGGCCCGCGGCGGATACATACTGGCCGACAATACGCTATGGTCAGGTCAGGTCATCGACAAGGATGCCGCCCGCGATCCGCAGCTGCGCGGCATCATGCAGTTCAACCAACTTGTGGCTGCCGATCCGGAGCTGGAATCGGTGATATTTCCGCTCCGCGACGGTCTGTCGCTCATAAAACGTCTGTGAATCATGCCCAACCGTCTTGAAAAGGATCTTATAGCCCAGCCGGAGCTCTGGAGCCTCGTGATGCAGCTCTCCGCCACATCGCTCACCGCGGCTCTGCTGCCGCCGGTCGACAGCGAGCAGATGATTCTCTCGCATATCCCTCTGTTGACCGAGACGGCCGGAAGCTATGCCAAGGCCGTGGAGGAAGCCGTCTACGACAATCCGCTCCTGCTGTCCGACTTCAGCCGCATCACGCTTCTGACCGCGTCCGACCGCGTGGCGCTCCTGCCGGCGCAGCTTGATCCTGAGGAAGCCGCCGACGCTTTCAGAGCCACTTTCGGCGAGGATGCCGAGGCCACGCTCTTGGAGACTACGTCGCGCGGGCCGGTGGTCGCCTCGGAGGAGGATCAGCAGCTTCTCGCTTTCTTCCGCCGCACATTTTTCAACATCTCGATACGCCCTACTCTCGCGGCCATGATCGAAAACTGGCAGGCCGACGGCCTCTGGGTATCGTGCGAGGAGGGCATAGTCCGGGTCGTCTATAATCTCGACGGACGCCTGGTGACGGCCAACAGCTTCCCGTCGACCGCTCCCGAGGATGCCGCCTACTATGTGGCCGCCCTGAGGCGCGTCTATGGAGCCGACCGGGGCACTGTCTTTCTACGTCGGGCCGGAGCCTCGCGCGAGGCCTGCGCCGTGATGGCCGACATGCTGCGCGGCGCATCGTGTCCCGTCGAGACGGTCAACGCATCTCCCGCCATCTGTCGCCTGGGCCATGCTGCCGCCGACCTCCCTGACTATTTCCTCGCCTCCCGCCCGTCAGCCTGAGTAGAGTAAACTCGGCGAAATTAAGAGTTTAGCATAGAGGGAAACAGATGAAGTTCGGAATTTGGATGGAGTTTATCGGTTGTTCTGTTTTTTTATGAATATGCCTCCGGTTTTATAAATCTGAAAATCCGGCGGTTTGTTGCAGTGAAGTCATATCACGTTCTTCTGGATGAGGAATATTATAAGAATTGCTATACCGCAGATGGCCACGCTTATTATACGGATTGCGTTGCGATAGCGCCGGAGGAAGTTGTCGTCAGAAAACTTCACGTTATGTCTGTGGCGTTGCCACAAGGCATATATCCGTCCCAACGGGATGACGAGCATCCCGACCGCGCACAATATTATCGCAAATGAAACCATACCGTTTTCTCTTATCAACCATTTCAGATCCTTTATGGTTTTGTATAACTTAAGTTTCGAGTGTCTGTTTCTGTAATTCTCAGTCTCATGAAATTGTTTCATAGTGTTCTTTCTTTTGGAAAGAGAGGGAAATTTGCTAATTTAGCGGTATGGATCTGAGCGGCCGGGAGAGGAGCGGAAGGCGTGAACTTCCGGCTCGTCCGGGGCGTTTGACTCCATGACAGCCAAGAGATCATATAACAAGAGATCATATCCAAAAAGAGAATCTTCCGAATCAATACAAAGTGAGAATCATAAGAGGAAAATACGGCCGACGCCGGTTTGACGTGCCGACGGGCATTACAGCGCGTCCCACTACCGACTTCGCCCGCGAGAATATATTCAACGTAGTCGAGAACCTGATGGATCTTGAGGGCGTGAGGGCGCTCGACCTGTTCGCCGGGACGGGGGCCATCACTTTCGAGCTTCTTTCGCGAGGAGCGGCGGAGGTGACGGCTGTGGAACGCGCGCCGGTGCAGTGCTCGTTCATACGCCGCACGGCCGAGACCCTCGGAGCCGACAATCTCCATCTGGTGCGCGGCGACGCTCTGCGCTACATATCAGCGGCGCGCACGCCGTTTGACTTCATCTTCGCCGATCCCCCCTATGACATGCCCGACTTCGGCGATATACCGGGCCGTGTCATCAATTCGGCGCTCGTAAAGGAGGGTACGCTATTCGTCATGGAGCATTCCCGCCGGTATGACTTCTCCTCGCTGCCCGGATTCTTCGACCACCGGGCCTACGGGAGCGTCAATTTCTCGCTTTTCAGATTTTAGACTGATAAAACAAAACATACGCTATGAAAAAGATCGTCATTTCCACCGGCGCCGGCATGAGCGCCGAGAGCGGCATAAGCACGTTCCGCGACAGCGGCGGACTGTGGGAGAATTATCCGGTGATGGATGTGGCCAGCGCCGACGGATTCCGTCGCAATCCGAAGCTCGTCCACGACTTCTACAACGCCCGTCGCCGCGAACTCCTCAAGGCGAAGCCCAATGCGGGCCATATCGGCCTCGCTGAGCTCGAAAAGCATTTCGAGGTGTATATCATCACCCAGAATGTCGACGATCTTCACGAGAGGGCCGGGAGCAGCCATGTGCTTCACCTCCATGGCGAGCTGATGGCCGTGCGCACGGTCGACGAGCCCTACCGCGTATACCGTCTCGATCCGGAGCATATAGAGACCTCGCCCGAGAGCCGCGATGCCGACGGCCGACAGCTGCGGCCCCACATCGTGTTTTTCCAGGAGGCTGTGCCGATGATGGAGCCGGCGGTCGATCTGGTGCGTCAGGCCGACATATTCGTGGTCATAGGCACGAGTCTGGTGGTGTATCCCGCCGCCGGGCTACTCGGCTACGTGCGTCCCGGCACCCCGGTCTACTATATCGATCCCAATCCGGCGCCTGTGCCCGCGTGGGTCCACGTGATCCGCAAAGGAGCCTCTGAGGGTGTGGCCGAGCTTACACGCATTCTCGAATCGCAAAACCGGGAGTAAGCCATGGCCGACGGGTTTATCGAGAGCCGCATGGCCGACCATATGTCGGGCCGCGGCGGCAGGCGCGTTTCGGCGCCTGCGGGGATCCGCAAGGGTGTGGCTGCCGCGCTCAGCGCGCTGTCGCTCGCCTCGGTCACCACATTCGCCCAGGGCAGGGTCGTAGAGGTCGAATCGCCTGCAATGCGTGTGTACGTGCCGTCAAAGCCCACGGGGCTGACGGTGCTCGCTCTTCCCGGGGGAGGCTATTCCATGACGGCAGTAGATCATGAGGGCTACGACTGGGCGCCGTTCTTCAACAGTCTGGGCATCACCTATGCCGTGCTTGACTATAAGCTTCCGGAGGGCGACATGCGCCGCCCGCTCGGCGATGTGGCCGCGGCCTACCGCGTGCTGACGGAGAATGCCGGAGAGTGGCATGTCAGTCCCGACAGCATCGGCATCATGGGCTTCTCGGCCGGGGGACATCTTGCCTCCGCCGTTGCCACCCATCCCTCGGAAGGCTGCCGCCCGGCATTCCAGATACTCTTCTACCCGGTGGTGACTCTCACGCGGGGCATCACCCACGAGGGTAGCGCCGTGCAGTTTCTCGGCGATAATGACACCCCCGAGATGCGTGCCCGCTACTCGGCCGAGCAGCAGGTCACTCAGGCCACGCCTCCCGCATTCATAGCTCTCAGCGCCGACGATCCTACCGTGTCGCCGCTCAATTCCATCAACTATTTTCTGGCTCTGCGTCGCGAGGGGGTCGATGCGTCGATGCACATCTATCCGTCGGGTGGTCATGGATGGGGATTCCGCCGCGATCAGATGCCGTGCCACGACGCTGTCGTAGTGGAACTTGCCACATGGCTGAAAAAACACCTCCGGCATGATTGAGTTTGTGATTAAATTATTAAATTTGCCGCTGTAAATCATCAACCAAATCAATCATGCGAAAAATTATTGCTTCTATTTCGGCTGTCGCATTGTTCTGCGGCTGCCAGGGTGTGAAGACAGCCGGCGACGGCGAGCTTCCCGTTGTGGATGTGGCCGGAGCGTTGGCTTCGCCCGTCGATCTCAAAGTGAGCGATCTCGGCTCTAAAATCTCATACATACCGTTGGAGACCAACGACAGTTCGCTTATCGGCAACCAGTATATACTGCGGGCCGAGAACGGAGCGTTGTTTGTCGTAGGCATGGATCCGTGGGGGCTGGCGGCACAGAACTGCAAGGCCTTCAGACTCTCCGACGGCGGTTTCATCGCTTCCATCGGCCATGCCGGTCAGGATCCTCAGGCCTGGTCGAGTCCGGTGCCGACGATGACCGTCGGCAATCCCGACGTGCTGTATTTTTACTCTTACGTTACTGACGGAGCGAAGGCACAGAAATATTCGCTCGACGGACAGTATCTCGGCGTGATACGTCCGGGAGCTTTCTCCCGCTGGGGTTCGGCTGTGACGGATACTACGGTGCTGACGGTATCATCGCTTGTCTACGACAACTCATTCGGTATGCAGCTCATGCGCAGCGGCCTGAATTCGCCGGCCGATACGATTACCGTCTACCCCATGCCCCAGCTGCCGTCTTCGCGGTCATGGAATGGTGTTGCGATGACTGCCGTGCATGGTGTGATGCTCAACAGTCAGACGGTATTCATGCACTATAGGGTCGGCGACAAGAACACTTACGAGAGTATGGGCATGAGCCGTCAGATGTGGTTCCGCGGCAGCGACGTAAGGTTCAAGCCATCGTTTGTCGACACTCTCTACAACGTCACTCCCTCGGGAATGGAAAAAGCCTATGTGTTCAATACCGGCGAGAAGGGAGTTGACTACCGCACGATGAACATTGACGGTATCCAGAAAGACAACCTGATGCTCTGCGAGGTGCTGGAGACACCTGACAAGATCATTTTCGGGGCAAGCATCGGGTGGATGAACGGCGATCACAAATCATACATGGGATATTACGACAAATCTTCAGGCAAGGCGGTGGCCACTGATGCTTCTAAGGGATTTGTCGACGACCTCGAAGGATTCATGCCGTTCAATCCGGTGCTCACCACTCCCGACGGCGACCTCATCGGTTTCCTTAAGATCGAGGATATAATCAAGTGGACCGAAGAACATCCCGACGTCGAGCTGCCGGCGTCACTGCAGGATATGCCCGACGATGCCAATCCTGTGATAGTGGTTGTCAGCAAGTGACCGTTTTCCAGCAAACCCTTCCGTGAGGCCATGGAGGGGTTTGTTTTCGGGAAGACAGAAGTATCCTATAAGTTCTTTATACAAAAAATCAGCCATTGCCTTAATCAATCATCTAACGGTTATTATCGGCTGGCCGAAGAATGAGGACAGCATAGCGAGAGTGGAGAGTGTAAAATTATGCTGTCCACTTAACCATTTGGTGATTTCGCACGGACGCTTGCCAATCGAGCGGGCAAACTCGGCCTTTGACAATCCTTTTTGGGTCATAAGGTCATAAATTCGATTGGACACAGCCATTTCCATGTCCACCTCTTTGCGGATATTATCCGGTATAGATGACACTATACTATTGTATTCATCAAAGGCCGTCTTCATACATCAAATGTTTTGTTGGTTTCAATTTTATTCTCGGAAATGCTGATGGTTCCGTCCTTCACACCTTCTTTGATAAGCTTGTCAAAGTTCTGTAGGGTAACCACAAATCCACGCAGTTCATCATCTTCATCATAGGTACGTGTTTTCTTGACTCCTCCATTGCCGAGAATAAGGATGCTGTCTGAGAGTCGCAGACAATACAGGCGCAACTTTGATTTTACAACCGGGAGCGCACAGACTCGATCACTCATCTTTCCTTCCGGTCGGAAGAAACGCTCCAACGCACCAAGATCAGCGATGCTTTCAACGAACTGGGCTATACGGGCCAAATCTTCATTATAAGTAGCGTCATCCTTGAAACGATTATAGAAACGAAGATACTCACCCTTGTCCTCAGTGAGGAACTGAATTGTGTAAAAGGGTGCAGTTATGGTCTTTGTTTAGCTGTATAAGTTCTGCCTCGCTCGTATCTGTATTGTCTCTTTATCTTAACAACCGCAAAGTTACGAAAAATGTTTTTATTTATAAGTAAACAAATTGGCGTTTTTTCAGTATAACTTCACTATTATCGCCGGAACCTCATTAAACTTGTCGGCTGGCAATCTTTTGATATAGTTGGCGGCGGCGCCAGGAGGCTGCGGAGATTGTCATTTTTATCTATGAACTTTGGGGCGAATTTCGTAACTTTGCGCGCATAAAAACCGACAAAACCAAGACTATGGACATGTTTGAACGCATAAGCGCCGATATCAAGGGCGCGATGCTTGCCCGCGACCACGTCAGACTGGAGACTCTGCGGGGCATAAAGAAGGAATTTCTTGAAGCCCGGACGGCAAAAGGATCCGACGGCAATCTGACCGACGAGATGGCCGTCAGGATAATGACGAAGATGGTGAAGCAGCGCCGCGAGACAGCCGAGATCTACTCACAGCAGAATCGTCCGGAGCTTGCCTCCAATGAGCTTGCCGAGGCAGCCGTCATCGAGGAGTATCTCCCGAAGCAGCTTTCCGAAGAGGAGCTGACCGCCGAACTGAAGAAGATCATTGAGCAGACCGGAGCCACCTCTGCCAAGGAGATGGGCAAGGTGATGGGCGTGGCCTCGAAGGCTCTCGCCGGACGTGCCGACGGCCGCGCTATCTCCGCCAAGGTCAAGGAACTGCTCGCATAAGAATTAACCCGATTACGACTGAAAACATATGCTTACTCTACAGCAGATCAAAGAGAATCCCGATCAGGTGGTGGAGCGTCTGGCCATTAAAGGCTTCGACGGCCGCGGCCCGATCGACGAAATAATGAAGCTCGACGCGCAGCGCCGTCAGCTCCAGCTGTCGAACGACACACGCGCGGCAGAACTCAACAAGCTCGCCGCATCGATAGGCGCACTCATGAAGCAGGGCAAGAAGGATGAGGCCGAGGAAGCAAAGCGTCAGGTGGCCGATCTCAAGGCACAGCAGAAGGATGTGGCCGACAGTCTGGCCGACACCGAACGCCGCATGCGCGACATATTGCTGACGGTGCCCAATCTGCCCTGTCCGGCTGTCCCCAAGGGTCTTACCGCCGAGGACAATGTGGTGGAGAAGACCGGAGGCCCGATGCCCGACCTTCCGGCTGACGCGCTTCCCCACTGGGATCTGGCGAAGAAATACGATCTGATCGACTTCGACCTCGGAGTGAAGATCACCGGAGCCGGATTCCCGGTCTACAAGGGCAAAGGCGCCAAGTTGCAGAGAGCCCTGATACAGTTTTTCCTCGACCAGGCTTCTGAAGCGGGCTACCTCGAAGTGCAGCCGCCGTATGTGGTCAACGAGGCTTCGGGCTACGGCACGGGACAGCTTCCCGACAAGGAGGGACAGATGTACTACGTGGGCGAGGACAATCTCTATCTCATACCGACGGCCGAAGTGCCTGTCACCAACCTCTACCGCGACGTCATCCTCTCTGAAAGCCAGCTCCCGGTGAAGAACTGTGCCTACTCCGCCTGCTTCCGCCGCGAGGCCGGCAGCTACGGCAAGGATGTGCGTGGTCTCAACCGCCTCCATCAGTTCGACAAGGTGGAGATAGTGCGTATCGAGAAGCCTGAGAACTCCTACGCCGCCCTCGAAGAGATGAAGGATCACGTGCAGGGACTTCTTGAGAAGCTGGGCCTGCCCTGGCACATACTGCGCCTCTGCGGCGGCGACATGAGCTTCACTTCGGCCATCACGTTTGACTTCGAGGTGTGGTCGGGCGCCCAGAAGCGCTGGCTTGAGGTATCGTCAGTCAGCAACTTCGAGACCTATCAGGCCAACCGTCTGAAATGCCGCTACCGCGACGCCGACAAGAAGACTCGCCTCTGCCATACGCTCAACGGTTCGGCTCTCGCCCTGCCGCGCATCATGGCCGCGCTCCTTGAAAACAATCAGACACCGCAGGGCATCGTCGTGCCCGAGTGTCTGCGCCGCTATACCGGCTTCGACATCATCGACTGAACGCAGCCTGGCGCTATGAAAAAGAAGAGCATCATCGATCTGGGGCGCGACACCGTCGACGCCTACAGGGCAAAAAAGAAACTGCCGTTGACGGTGGTGCTCGACAACGTGCGCTCGCTAAACAATATCGGTTCGATATTCCGCACCTCCGACGCATTTCTGGTTGAGCGCCTGATGCTTTGCGGCATCACGGCCACGCCGCCCTCGGTTGAGATCCACAAGACGGCCCTCGGCGCCGAGGAATCGGTGGAATGGCAATACTTCGCCTCTATGGCCGAATGCCTGGAGGCGCTCCGCAGGGAAGGCTATACGGTATGTGTGCTCGAACAGGTGGAGGGCAGCGTGGCGCTGCAGGATTTCCGTCCGGAGAGGGGCCGACGCTACGCGATAGTAGCGGGTCATGAGGTACACGGCGTCAGTCAGGAAGCGGTGGATGCCGCCGACGTATGCCTGGAGATACCGCAGTGCGGCACCAAGCATTCGCTCAACGTATCTGTATCGACCGGGCTTGCCTTATGGCATTTCTTTATCGGCCTCGGCGGACAGAACGGCGCGGGCGGCCTCGGCGTCGGCTGCGATCTGTGAACGCAGACAGCTGACCGAATCGAAGCGCCTTTCGGGGCGCAGACGCTCCACGAATTCTATCCGCAGGCGGCTGCCGTAGAGATCGCCTTCATATCCGAGCAGGTATGCTTCAACGCTTACAGCGGGGCTCACGGTCGTGTCGACCGTGGGCCTCACTCCTATATTTACCACGGCGAAGTGGCGCTGACCGTCGGGGGCGACGGCAATGGCGGCATACACTCCATGGGCCGGGATGAGCATCTCCGCAGGCTCAACTGAGATATTGGCGGTAGGGAAACCGAGAGTGCGGCCTATGCGCTGACCGTAGCCTACTGTCCCTTCGATGGCATAGCGTCGTCCGAGCATCTCTGCGGCCTGCCTGGCATCTCCCTTTTGCAGGGCCTCTCTTATGGCCGATGACGACACCGGAGCGCCGCCGTAATGACGCGGCAGCGGGGGAGCGAACTTCACCTCGATCCCGGCTTCGGCGGCGGCCTGGCGATACTGGCCGGGTGTCGAAAGCCGGTCGTGGCCAAGCCGGTGGTTGAAGCCCATTAGAAGCGTTTCAGCTCCGAGCTGCCATCGGAGCGTCGTCATGAATTGCGTTGCTGACAGCTGACGGGTGGCTTCGTCGAAATGTATGGCGGCCGCTGCGCATCCGCAGGCCTCCATCATGGCCAGCCGCTCGGGAAGCGGCGCGAGCATGGCGGGTGCGCGCAGAGGGTCAATGATGCTGAGGGGATGGCGGTCGAATGTGAGGGCTACGGGACGCAGCCCGCGCGAACGGGCTGCGCCGGCAAGCGCCGACAGCAGGAACCGATGGCCCGCATGGACTCCGTCGAACATGCCCACGGTGACCATCGACGGCGTTGCCGTCTGCGCGATGCTGTCGGGCGAAAGCGTCAGGGCCATCACTGTATTCCTTCGGCTGCGAGAAGATCGGCGAATTCAGTGCCGGGGGGCACAAGGAGTGTGCGGTAGCCCAGGCGGGCGGCAGCGTCGAGATTGGTCTGCGAGTCGTCGAGAAACAGTGTCTCTTCAGGCTTGATGCCGAACGATTCCTCCACGCGGCGGAAAATCCGCTCGTCGGGTTTCATGCATTTTGCTTCGAATGATGTGACTATGCCGTCGAAATAATCCTCGCGGCGCAGACCCTCCTTGCGGAACTCTTCGGCGATGATGCCCCGCCACATAATGGGATTGGTGTTGCTCAGCAGATAGACGCCACGGCGTTTGCGCAGGCTTCTGAGCGCGGCCAGACGCGGCTGGGGGAGCCCGGTGATGAATGAGCAGAAGGCACGGTCGATCCGGGCGTCGCTGACACCCTCGGGGAGCTGGGAGCGCAGGGCCTCGTGGAACTGGGCGGCCGAGATCTCACCCGCCTCAAGCTGTCCGAACGGCCCCTGCTGCACATATTCTCCTATGAGATTCTCCGGATGGGCCATTCCGAGGCGGCGGAATGCTTCGAGGCAGTCGGCGCGGCGTATGTCCATTATCACACCGCCGAGGTCGAAGAGAAGGTTGCGTGGCATATGAGGTATTGTATTCTTGTTTGTTTTATAGTGCAAATTTAGCAAATAGTTCGCAATCGCACACAATTCCCGCGGCGAAGCATGTTGCGCAGATTGTTGGTGAAATGATTAAATTTAACTAATTTTGTAAGCGAAAAGAGCCTCTGGCAGGCATTAACATGGGTGAAAGTTTACAAAACCGCAAAAATGGAGAAAATCGACAGTCTTGACAGAAAGATTTTGAGCATCATCATCGGCAATGCCCGGATACCGTCGAAGGATGTGGCGCTTGAATGCGGCATATCGCGTGCGGCGGTTCATCAGCGCATCCAGCGTCTGACCGACATGGGGGTCATCACTGGATCTGGCTACCATATCAATCCAAAGTCGCTCGGATTCCATACGTGCACATTTATCGGTGTGAATCTGGAGCGGGGAGCCATGTACCGCCATGTGGTGCCGGAGCTTGAGAAAATCCCGGAGGTGGTGGAGTGCCACTACACCACCGGGCCCTACACGATGCTTATAAAAGTGTATGCGCGCGACAACGAGCATCTGATGGAGCTCCTTAACGGCAAGATACAGAATATTGCCGGAGTCACCGGCACGGAGACTCTCATTTCGCTCGACCACGGACTCCTGCGCGAGCTGCCGGTCGATGCGGTCTGACGGATTTTGAACGGCTTCGGCCCGACACTGATGGCGGTCTGCCATAGTGTCGGGCCGAAGCCGGTTTTTTATACGGTCGGCGCTGGCTTCAGAGATATTTGTCGTCGAAGCGCTCCTGCACGTCGTTGACCATGCGCTTGATGTCCTGTTCGCGCTCTTTGGGGCAGATGAGCAGCACGTCGCCCGAATCGGCTACGATATAGTCGTTGAGGCCGGCTGTCACCACGAGCTTGTCGGGCTGGCGGACGGCGAATATGTTGCCGGTCGAGTCATAGGTGATGACATTGCAGTTCTGAGTGACGTTGGTCTCGCGGTTCTTCGGGGAGTTGTCGTAAAGGGCCGACCATGTGCCGAGGTCGCTCCAGCCGAAGCTGGCGCACTCCACGTAGACGTTGGAGGCCTTCTCCATGATGGCGAAGTCCACCGATATGCTCGGGCACGACGGGAAATGCTCGGTGATGAACTCATTCTCGCGAGGCGTACCGAAAAGGCCTTCGCCCTTGTCGAACTCCCGGTCGAGATCGGGAGCCAGAGCGCTGAAAGCCCTGGAGATCGACTCCGCGCTCCACAGGAAGATGCCCGAATTCCAGTAAAACTCTCCCGAGTCGACAAACACCCGTGCCAGCTCTATGTCGGGCTTCTCCACGAATGTCTTCACCTTGAGGAAGCCGGGAGCCACCTCGGCTCCGATCTGTATGTAGCCGTAGCCGGTCTCGGGCCGTGTGGGATGTATGCCGAGAGTCAGCAGGGCGTCGTGGGTCTCCACAAACTCGAATCCGCTGCGCACGCAGTCCTCAAACATGCGTTCGTTGGTGATGAGATGGTCGCTCGGAGTGACGATCATGCTCGCCTGCGGGTCGCACGCGCGTATGTGGCGCACTGCCCATGCTATGCAGGGAGCGGTGTTGCGGCGGCATGGTTCAAGGAGTATCTGGCTGTCGGACAGCTCGGGAAGCTGCTGTCTGACGATAGGGGCGTAGGTGGCGTTGGTGACCACTATGATGTGCGACGGATCCACCATCGGGAGTATGCGGTCGTAGCTCATCTGGAGCAGCGAGCGGCCGGTGCCCAGGAAGTCGATGAACTGCTTCGGCAGGCGGGTGCGGCTGTAGGGCCAGAAGCGGCTCCCGATGCCTCCGCACATTATCACGCAATATCTGTGGTTGTTGGCGTCCATGATCGGATTTGATTATGAGAAGTGTATCAGGTTTGAAATAAAGTTGACACGGCTAAATTAAGGAAATATTTCGATATTTCCTACCCTGCCGGTCAACATTAGAGAAAAATCGAGTAATTTTGCACAAATTTCAACCTAACGAAGAAATGTCGACATATACCGAACAGAAAAAGACCAAGGTGACCACGCGCCGCCTTATGGAGATGAAGCAACGCGGCGAGAAGATCGCCTGCCTGACATCATATGATTTCACCATAGCGTCGCTGGTCGACGAGGCCGGTGTGGATCTCATACTGGTGGGCGACTCGGCCTCCAATGTCATGGCCGGAAACCTTACTACGCTTCCTATCACTCTCGACGAGATGATCACTTATGCCAAGGGCGTCACCCGCGCGGCAAAGCGCGCGCTTGTGGTGGTGGATCTTCCGTTCGGCTCATATCAGGGCAACTCCATGGAGGCGCTGGCGTCGGCCGTGCGTGTCATGAAGGAGGCCGGAGCCGAGGCCGTGAAGCTCGAAGGGGGCTCCGAGATCCGCGAGTCGATAGAGCGCATACTGACGGCCGGCATCCCGGTGATGGGACATCTCGGCCTGACGCCGCAGTCGATCAACAAGTTCGGCACCTACAGCGTGCGCGCCAAGGAGGAGGCCGAGGCCCGCAAGCTTGAGGAGGACGCGCGCCTGCTCGACGAGCTCGGATGCTTCGCGATTGTGCTTGAGAAGGTGCCGGCGGAGCTGGCGCAGAGGGTGGCCTCGCAGGTGAGCGTGCCGGTGATCGGCATCGGTGCCGGCGGCGGCGTCGACGGCCAGATACTCGTATTCCAGGACATGATGGGCATGAACCACGGATTCTCACCCAAATTCCTGCGCCGCTACGCCGATCTGGCGTCGGTGATCAACGCGGGAGTCAGCCGCTACGTGGAGGACGTCAAAAACTCCGAATTCCCCAGCGCCGATGAGCAATACTGACGCTCCGGCGCCGATGGCGCCGGGCCGTCGGGCCACATACTTAAGCATCCTGCGTCTGGGCCTCCCGATACTGATAGGGCAGCTCGGAATGATCATCGTTGGATTCGCCGACACGAAGATGGTGGGACTCTATTCAACGGAGGCCCTTGCATCGGCATCGTTTGTCAACAATCTCTTCAACGTGTGCATCTTCGCGTGCGTGGGCTTCACCTACGGCCTGACGCCGCTCGTGGGCTCGCTCTTCACACAGGGGCGTCTGCGGGCCATCGGCTC
The DNA here is from genome assembly GCA_947629175.1 of uncultured Muribaculaceae bacterium. GTDB lineage: Bacteria > Bacteroidota > Bacteroidia > Bacteroidales > Muribaculaceae > Paramuribaculum. The sequence continues at coordinate 20,375 of CANRCT010000022.1, forward strand.
TCTGCTGCGCAACGGCGTGGCGGTCAATCTGGCTTTCGCTCTGCTTGTCACGGCCATAATGACCGTGGTCTATTTCAATCTCCACCGCATGGGGCAGCCCGAGGAGCTGCTCCCGGTGATGCGTCCCTATTATCTGATATATCTCTCGGGGATAGTGCCTGTGGCGCTCTTCAATGTGTTCGCCCAATGGGCCTACGCCATCCGCCGCACCCGCATGCCAATGTGGATCATCCTCGCGGCCAACGCCCTCAATATTTTCGGCAACTGGCTGCTGATCTACGGCCACTGGGGATGCCCCGAGCTGGGACTGACGGGCGCAGGCATCTCCACCCTGATAGCGCGCATCGTGTGTCCGGCGGCGATCATATGGGTGTTCTGCACCCGGAGCGATTATCGCGAATACCGCCGGGGATTCTCCGAAGGGAGGCTTGAGAGGCGCCTTGCGTCGCAGGTGAGCCGCACGTCCTGGCCCGTGGCGCTGCAGATGACCTTCGAGTCGGGCTCATTCTCGGCCGCGGCCGTGATGGCCGGATGGCTCGGGGCAATAGAGCTGGCGGCCTTTCAGGTGACGGTCATCATCGGCACTCTCGGCTTCTGCGTCTACTACAGCATGGCCGCCGCGGTGTCGGTGCTCGTCAGCAACGCCGCCGGACTCGGCGACAGCCCCCTTATGCGCCGCACGGCTTTCTCGGGCTATCACATACTGCTGCTGCTCGCCACGTGCGCCTCGGCATGCTTCATGCTGTTCGGCCCCGAGATCATCCGCCAGTTCACCCGCGATCCGGCCGTCATAGCCACGGCTCTGTCGCTGATCGTGCCGCTGATGCTCTACCAGTATTGCGACGCCACGCAGATCAATTTCGCCAACGCCCTGCGCGGCACCTCGCGCGTCATGCCGATGGTGTGGATCGCCTTTGTCAGCTATGTCATAGTGGGGCTGCCGGCCACCTATCTGCTCGCTTTCCCGGCCGGAATGGGCATCTACGGCATATTGCTCAGCTTCTCCGTGTCGCTGTTTATCGCGGCGGTGCTCTTCCTCGTCTATTTCATCCGTTATACCCGCCGCCGTACGCGAAAGATTTCGTAACTTTGCCCCGCAATGGCAAGGATCGACGAAGCTACAGTACGACGTATCAACGACGCCGCCGACATCGTGGAGGTGGTGAGCGACTACGTGCGCCTGAAGAAGCGCGGCAGCGGCTATATAGGCCTCTGTCCGTTCCACAACGAGCGCACCCCGTCGTTCTCCGTCTCGAAGTCGCGCAACATATGCAAGTGCTTCAGCTGCGGCAAGGGCGGATCGCCCGTGGGCTTCATCATGGAGATTGAGCAGGTGGACTATCCGGGCGCCCTCCGCATCCTCGCCCGCAAATACGGCATCGCCATAGAGGAGCGTGAACTCACCGACGAGGAGCGCCGCGAGGCGTCGGAGCGCGAGAGCATGCTCGCGGTCAACGAATTCGCCATGCGGTGGTTTGAGCGCAATCTGCAGCATACGCAGGAGGGACGTGATGTCGGACTGGCTTATTTCCGCCACCGCGGCATCTCCGACCGCATGATCGAGCGCTTCCATCTCGGATATTCGCTTGAGAAGCGCGACGCTCTGCGCCAGGAGGCTCTGCGCGCCGGATTTACCGACGAGTTTCTGGAGAAGACAGGCCTGATAATGCGCCACGAAGGGGGCGATATAAGCGACCGCTTCCGCGCCCGCGTGATCTACCCCATCTTCACTCTCTCGGGCAAGGTGGTCGGATTCGGGGGCCGCACGCTCCGCACCGACAAGAAGATGGCCAAGTATGTCAATTCGCCCGAGAGCGTCATCTATCACAAGAGCACCGAGCTTTACGGTCTCCATCAGGCCAAGCCGTCGATCGTGCGCAAGGACAAGTGCATACTTGTGGAGGGCTACATGGATGTCATATCCATGCATCAGGCCGGCATAGAGAATGTCGTGGCCTCCTCGGGCACGTCGCTCACCGAGGGCCAGATACGCCTTATCCACCGGTTCACGGAGAATGTCACTGTCATCTACGACTCCGACCCGGCGGGCATCAAGGCGTCGCTCCGGGGCATCGACCTGCTGCTGGCCGAGGGGCTGATGGTGAAGGTGCTTCTGCTCCCCGACGGGGAGGATCCCGACTCTTTCGCCCAGGGCCATCCGTCGTCGGAGGTGGAGCGGTATATCGCAGAGAACGAGGGCGATTTCGTCCAGTTCAAGACCGACATACTGATGAAGGACACCGGCAACGATCCGATAGCCCGGAGCCGGGCGATGACCGAGATCGTGCGCACCATAGCCGTCATTCCGGAGATGATGCTCCGCACGACGTATATCGCAGAGTGCAGCCGCCGTTTCGGCATCGGCGAGGAGCTGCTGACTCTGCAGGTGCGCCGCGAGATAGCCGCCCGCGCCGAGCGTCAGGCCGCCGAGGATCGCACCCGCCAGGCGCGCCGCTCGTGGGATACGGCTGCCGGCGAAGCTGCTGAAGCGTCTGCCGTGCCCTCGGCCGCGCAGCCCGAGGCTGCGGTGCAGGCTCCTGCAGCTGCGGCGTCGGCCGCCGCCCCGGCAGTGGCCAATCGGCTTGCCCCCTACGAGCGCGAGATACTCCGCTACGTGCTCCGCTACGGGCCGCTCTATCTGGCCGACATGGCCGACGAGGAGGGGCATACCCATCCGATGAGCGTGATCGACGTGGTGGCGTCGCTTCTTGAGCAGGACATGATGCAGTTCTCTTATCCTCCGTATGCCGACACCTACGCTGCCGCCCGCGCCCTGATGGCCCGTTCATGGCCTGGCTATATCGCCCGGCAGCGCGAGCGGCTGGAAGCCGAGCGGGAGAGCCGGCTCGCCGCCGGACGCGAGGAGATACGCCAGACCGCAGCCGACATGGCCGAGATAGAGCGTCGCGAGCAGGAGCTGCAGCAGAGCGTGGCCACGATGGTCGACGACAGCCTGGAGGAGGCCTCGCGCACATTCATCAGCCGCGAGCTCGGCGTGGATCCCGACGACACTGTCAGGCAGGTGACCCTCTCGCTCGTCAGCGAGCGCCATAAACTCAGCAAGATCCATTCGAAATTCTCGCGTGTGGAGACCGAGCGCGACCGTCTGGTGGAGCTTGTCCCAATGGCCATCTACAACCTCAAGGAGGCTATAATAGAGCAGCGTCTGGCGGCCCTCCGCGACGAGCTGCGCAGCCGCGGCAGCGACCCCGAGGCATGCCGCCGCATACTCGCCGACATGGGGCAGCTCAACGAGAGCAAGAAGAGCCTCGCGGCATATCTGGGCGAACGCACCATCACCCCGCGCCATCATAAATGATCACATGTCATACGTCGATATCATACTCATAGCTCTCGCCGTCGGAGCCGCCGTCATAGGCTACCGCAAGGGCGCCATACGCCAGGCAGCCTCCATAGGCGGCCTGATAGTGGCTCTTTTCGCAGTCAGGGTGGCGGGCGACAGGGCCACGGCGATTGTCGCCGGGATCCTCGGAGAGAACGCCGATGCGGCGGGAGAATATACGGCCCGCATCATCGGATGCGGCCTGCTGTTTCTGGCCGTATGGGGCGGATGCTGGATGCTCGGGCGCATGCTCCGGCTGACGGTCAGAGCCGTGATGCTCGGGCCGGTCGACGGTGTGGCCGGCTCGGTGTTCCTCATCTTCAAGTGGGGACTGGTGGTCAGCCTGCTGCTCAACCTGTGGAAGATCATATCGCCCGACAGCTCTCTCTTCTCGGCCTCGCGGCTCGCCGGGGGGCGCCTTTTCGCCGCCGTGATGGATCTCGCCCCGGCCGTCATGGGATTTCTGCGCGATTCGTTCGTCACAGGCACGTGAGCCGCTGAACTTTTACCGCGCCGCTGCCGTTTGAAATAGAAAAAGTTTCGACTATGAAAACGGCAAACAATTGGTTGACTACTGTCATCGTATTTGTAGTGGGAGTGCTGCTCATCGTATGGCACGCCCGTATCGACGTGCTGGAGTGGATAGTGATGGCCGTGGGCCTGATGCTCGTCATCCCCGGCGCCTACAGTTTTATTTCGGCCATAGCGCGGCGCTCGAAGCCCGATGACGGACGGTATTCGGCCGCCACATCCACTATCGTGGCCTCAGTGGGCGCTCTCGCCCTGGGCATATGGATGCTCGTCACGCCGACGTTTTTCGTGGGGCTCCTGGCCTATATTTTCGGCGCCATACTGGTGCTCTACGGCATATTCCATATCGTCGTCATACGGTTCTGGAGCGCGCCCTACGTGCTTCCCTGGTGGTTCTATATCATCCCCGTGCTGATGATAGCCGCAGGAGTGGTGATACTCTGCTCCTCGGTGCGCACCATGAACGCCGTGGTAGTGCTCGTCACAGGCATATCGCTGGTGGCTTCGGCCGTCAACTCCGTGCTTGAGACAGTAAGCACCCACCCCGCCCGCACCCGCCAGGCCGGCTTATAGGCCCTATAGGTCTTATAAAGCAGTTGCCTGAAAAAACAGCGCGTCCCCGATTCACATCGGAGGCGCGCCTTATCGTATACTAACTAAAAAAAACAGTCTATTTGTTGTATTGTTTCTGGACTGGTGTCATGTTTATCTGATCACCACCTTCACGGCCTTGCCCGAGGCGAGGCGCACGATGTAGATGCCGCGGGAGAGTCCCTCCGGATTTACGCGGCGTCCGGCGATGTCGAATGTCTGCGCGCCCTCCGGCACGGTGATCGTGTTCCCCTCCACTTTCACTCCGTCAGCCTCGCCGTCGGCTCCGATGCCGCTGATGCCGGTCACCACAATGTTCTCGGTAGCGGTCTTGCCGGCCTTCTTGCCCTCTTCGAGAGCGTAGGCGCTGACGGTGTATGTGCCGTTGGCGGTGGGGGTGTATTCGATGGGCGTCCCGTCATACTTCACGAAGTCGCCTTTGTCGCCGATCCTGTACCAGATGTCGCCGGCTTCGGCCGTCAGGGTGATGTAGTAGGTACCGCTGTTTTCAGTCAGGGTGATGTCGACGTCGCAGCTCGGGCGCAGTCCCTCTACGGCTATCGTGGCTGCTGCCACCTGTCCGGCGGTCTTTTCGGGCTCGATGCAGACGGCCTTGACGGTCATGCCGTTGTCAGCGGCCTCCACCTCGAAGGGTGCGGTGTAGAGGGCCGACCCGGCTGTGGGCTCCGAGCCGTCGGTGGTGTAGCGGATCTCGGCGTTCTGGTGCAGATGCTTTGGATCCTTGGGTGCGATGGTAACGGTGGTGAATCCTTCGCCTTTCTCGGGCGTGATCTCAAGGTCGTGGGCGCGGACGCTGACAGCAACTGGATCGCTCGCCTTTCCGGGTCGCTTGCCGTTCTCGACGACGAGCGCGCGGATCGACGCGGCCTTTTCGCTCTCGATGGGGGCGGTGTAGAGCGTCGACTCGGCTGTAGGCTCCGTGCCGTCGGTGGTGTAGTAGATCTTGTAGCTGTCGACTGCGAGATCGGTCGCGGGGGCTATCGCCACCTCGGTGTATCCTCCCTTGGCTGTCGGGGTGATCTTCGCCTCGGCGGAGTAGTATTCGCGCTTGATCGAAAGGGCGAGAGGCGTGCTGTAGTCATGGCCAGGAACGATAGCGCGGGCAGCGAATTCAGCCGATTCTCCGACCGTCACGACTCCGGCGTAGGGCTTCCATGTGGCGCCTCCGTCGAGCGAATACTCGATCGTGGAATACTGTTCATCGCATGCGAGGCTGATGACTACATCTTCTACTGTCACAACTTTTCCATCCTCGATGCTCTCCTCTCCGGTGATCTCATACGTGGGAGTATGGGCCGGACGGCGCTTCTCGATGGTCATAGGCACAAATTCCAGGTCATCAAGCGTAAGCGGAGCGGCTGTCTCATCTTCATCTTCATCGGCAGCAAGAGTCATCTTCGAGCGGGGAACGCTCTTGTCGTTCTTCGGCAGGAGAAGACCGGTCAGCACATATCCGCTTTCGGGACTGTTGCCTGTGATATCGCACTCAAACGCGTTGCTGAGCTTAATCTCTTTGGGCTCATCTGTGAGATCGGCGATGGTGAGTGATCCGTCGGCTCCCTCGATGATGCGCGTGTCGGTCAGACGGACGTATTTCTCCACATGGTCGGCTGTGAGCTTGCCGGTGATCACCGGCTCGATGGACGGAAGTGTCTCATCTTCGGCGGGGGTGTAGACATGATTCTCCAGACGATCAATCAATGTATACTGGTATCTGAAGTTCATGCCTCCGACAGCTTTGGAGGAGCTTGTCTTGATATTGCTGATTGCGAAGTCACTTAGCATTGTGCCAGGCTTGGGAAGATCCTCGTCGTTGCCGAGACTGATCACCAGATAATGGCCGGTTGCATCGGTGACTGTCGCGAGATTGCCATAAGGCCAGATTGTGGCGGCAGAGGCCACTCTCAATGCACCGTGCATGTGCATATAGTTGACCTGAGGATCGAGGTTCTCTTCGAGCGATGCTAGGGCGTCGTTGATGTCGGATACGTCGGGCGATGGTTTTTTGACAGTAAAAGTGCGTCCGGTCAAAGCGCCGGCTTCAGGATTGCAGCCCGCGAACTGATAGCGGTAATCCTTGTCTTCGGTAGTCAGTTTGATTGTTTCGTCAACTCCTATCGCATGCCATTCGGCAGCAAGGAATGCGGCGCTGAGTTCATCAGCCGTCATATCGATCCATTCCCCGGCATTGTCGGGATCCTCTTTCTTTGTGTACACTTTCTTGTATGAAAGAAGCGTTCCTTCGGGAGCCGAGAACCGGATCGTCCCGTAGTCATAGAATGATCTGTCGTAAACGGTTGTTACAGGCGAGTCATTGAAGTAGACGGTGAGATCGGGATTAGACGTCAGAGTCGCCGCTACTGTGGCGACGTCAAGCGATGTCTTGCCGTCGGCCTTGACGATCGTGCCGGTGATGTTGAAGCTGGCATAGGAACGTTTTGACAGGACGGTTTCTGAGCCGTCGGTCGCGACGATGAAACTCGGCATTTTCTGGTTGATGATGTTCCTGTGACTGTTGAGCAGGGTTGAATTGGTAGTCCATACAAGCTCTGCCTCCTCTTCGCCTACCGGTAGCGAAAGGGTGTAGGTGTTAGCTTTGATTGCCGCCTCATCTGCATACGTCTTCGTCACCAGAGTGCCTCGGAAGGTAACCACTGCGCCATCGGCATATTTGTCGAGCGAAGCTTTTCCGTAGTAGCTGTCGTGGTGGGGATGGTCGCAGATAGTGACGATGTTGTCGAGGCATTCGAGCGAGATCACTTCGAGTTTCACTCCGCCATTGCCGTCGCTCATCACGTAGCCCACAATATGGTAGGAGGCATCATCGTTCGCTCCGTTGATCGTGGCCTGATGGGCTGTCCTATTGACGGCTCCGAGGTTGTCCCATGACAGGGCGATGTCGGATTTCAAAGCCAGCATCATCGGGCTGTCGTCGTCAGCCGCTTTCTTGATCTTGACTCCCTTTATTTCCACGACTTTTCGGATATACGACTTGTCGATCTGCGCTTCGGCTGGGTTCTCGATTTTTGACGAAACACGCCAGTCGTTGAGATGACTGATGAATGCTGCGCTGCTGTTGCCGATGGGACGGTGGAAGCCCCAGTCGTCAGTAGTTCTGGTGTTAGAAGATGCCGGTTTGAGCATATTGGATGCGTCAAGAGTCATTTTGTCATCGGCTATCTGCATTGTGAGCCATGAGAGACCTTCACCTTCCGCAACTGTAGCACTGTTTGCACTTGAGGTTCGGTAATAGGCTCGGACCACCGTCGTACTCCATCCCTTGCTTGAATAGACAAGGAAGAAGTCGGGATTTGCTTCCTGCTCATCAGTAGCATTTCCCTCATCGTCGGTGTTAACGTCTCTTACGAGCATGTAGTTGCCTCTGATATATGCAGTCATTGCTATAGGGCGGTACCATGTCCCTGAAGCGTTGCCGAGGTCGAAGTGAAAATTATGAGGAGTTTCGATTTTAACAAATCCTTTGTCGTTTTCAAAGTCGATTTGTGAGAAAGCCGTACGATAGCTGATATTATCTTTTGAAGCGTCCTTGACAATCAGAATGCTTGCTTCGCTGCGCTCGAACGGGATGCCTGTGGCGCCCACGTTCTGGTCCTCGACATGGACAGTGGCCACGCCGTTGTTGATATGTGTGGAGTTTTGCAACTTTTGGGATTTAGCCTGGGAGCTGAATGGAGTTGGTACGTCATTCTTGTCAATATACCAGGCGTAATAGTTGGTACCGGAACTGAAAGCGGCGGTGACTTCCGCTGTTGAATGGAGTTTTATGGCTGTCGTGACGTTGCCTTCGGTGATGGGATCTCCTTCAATTTGGCCGGCCACCGTGAATGTAAACGCTGGACTCGTCTGAATTGTCTTGGCCTGATTCTTATACATCAGGTAGTATCTGTCATTCTCCGCATCATATTCAACGATGCCGCAGATAGTGATCTTGTCATCTGTTGTAAGGCTGCTCAGACTCGTAGTTGACTGGGTGTTCTGATAGGAGTTACTTACAGAGGGTACGATCATCAGTTTCGTGCCGGCCGTGACTACAGGCAGCTCGCCCTTATCGTTGGAGAATGTACCGGACGACTTGTCATAAGTAACGTTGCGTATCCATACCATTCGGCCGTAGAGATCTTTCGTTATCTCTTCAGCCTTGCAGTGCGTGTTGAGCGTGCGGGCGAAGAGGGCGTTGGATCCTACGCTTGACGGTGCGACAAGAGCGGTCTGATGGCATTCGCTGAAATGATCGATGCCGGCAGATGCATCTTTGAGAATCAGTATGGGGTGTCCCTGCTTGTTTACTTTCACAGTCGCTACAACCCCTTTCGAGGGAATGAACATATTGAATGTCGTCCCCGACATTGTATAGGCTGCGCCTTTGAAGGCATTTCCGGGAACTTGGGCGTCAGTAGTTTTGGCAAGTTTTGACATCATAACCACCGGATTGTTGTCGAGATCTCGGCCATAAGTCATGTATGTCAGTTTGTCGGTGCCAAGAGTACCTGCTGCTATTACGTTGACAGGGAAATTGAGCCAAACTGTTTTGCCGTCAAGCGCTGCGGTGATCTGCGAGGCGTTGTCGAGCATGACGGTTTCGGCCTTCTCAAACTGATATGCTATCACAGGCGAAGCGGTTTCTTTACCGTCGGTTCCGGTAGCGTAGACGCGTAGCGCGAGATGCGGCTTGGCGCCGTCGATGTCGATGGTGGATCCGGAGGTGAGTTCTGTGGCTTTTGCGCGGTCGAATGTTTCCGTGGTCAGAGCATCGTCACTCCACTGGCAGTAGACCTTCGCTTCGGGATAGAGCGGGTCGGTGAATGTCATTGTGGCTTTTCCGGCCCCGTATATCTGATAGATGCCCTTGTTGTCAACAGTGATTTTGTCGGGCATCGTGAGAGATGCCGCCATAGGCGTGCGCTGTTCTCTGGGGTTGTTGGATGTGTAGGAGAGCGTCAGCTCCTGGAAGATTACAGTGGGAGCGAGGCCGTTTGTGTGATCGTTCGTTTTGTTGCCACCGGTAATGCCATCATACGTGGGACTGGCATTGGCTGTGATACAATCGGCATCTGTAAGTCCTGTAGGGTTGGTGAATGTTGCGAGCATCTCTGTCGTTGAGCCGCTACCTCTGACGCCGTTGCTTCCTATAGTTATGTTGCTGATAAGGCGGCCGGCAAGAGTGGAGTAAGTATATGCAGGGGCTTTGCCTCTGAGGGTATAAGTGACTTTATAGGCTTCGTTGTTGCCTAAGGCTGTGAACTCAGGATCAAGATATGTCCGGAACTTGCATCCGGCAGTAGTGCCTATCCATCGTTCTGCTCCGTTGATGATAGCTGTCAGTTGTCCTGTCTTTGGACTGGCGGGGAGAGTGAATTCGGTTATCGCTTCGCCTAATTTTACTTTTACGGGCGATTCTGTGATCTTGACGGTCTCGGCTCCGATGACTTCCTCCCATTCGGTTGCTTCGCCGACTTTATACAGGATTGGAGTGCCAAAATCTTTGCCTACGCTAAACGTGTGGTCGTATTTCGGCGTGTCTTCAGTTGTTTCGAAATAGGTGACCTCGATGCCGCTGAAATTGATTATGGCATCTGCGGTGGGTTTTACTCCTATCAGATTTAAGGATTCCGTCCCTATTGGAGATGCAGGTACGAATGAAACCGATGTCCAGTAGTAATTTGAATTTACCCCTGAAGCATTGATTGTAGTTGATAGATCTATATTGCCCAGACATTCTATAGGTCGTAGAAAATCTACGACAGTTCCAGATTTATAATAGAAGTCGGACGAAGAACCACTTTTGTGGGTTATAAGTTTGACTGATTTAATGCGTTTTCCCTCTCCGAGGCTTATGCTGAATGCCGTGCCGGGATCGGTAGTGAGTTTGTGCATTACCTGCAGGTAGTCTGCAGTCAATTGGTTGGTAGATTGGAAGGGGATGTTTGAGCCTGATGCTATCGGGCTTTTTGAGAAGTCGAAATCCACGAAAATGTCTACGTCTTCTTCCCCGTTATTGCCTGTTAGGATGATTTTTCCCCAGCCGTATTGTTTCGGACCGATTGGCGCTTCTGTGAGCGTTTTTACTTTGTCGCCGGTGTCGAGAGTGAAATCAGTGGGATCGGTCGATGAGTAAAGCACCGCTTTGGCGCGGTTGCCCGCCTTGACTTTGCCGCCGGTATAGGCGTCGGAAGAGAATGTGAATGAGACGGTTTTCTCTTCAGGCGTTGTCGTCTGGGCTTGGGCGGGGTGTGGGGAGAGACCACAGAGGGCCGCGGCCCCGAGTAGGGTGAGTAGAAGTTTTTTCATAATCACGTTCCTGTTTAGTGAAAAATAAGATTTGGTATTGTATAAAATAAGAATATTTTCCTGAATCCCTGTAAATAGACAGATCGGTCTCAAAAACCACGGTTGAAATTAAGTTTTTGAGATTATTGCGAATACTTTGGTCGAAAAGTTTAACAGAATTGTAAAAGTGTGTCGGGGGGGGGGGTACAAAAATGTATACAAAAGGTAACACGAGGCGCGTGTCGCGCCGAAGTGACGCTTTCACTGCGACTGTATCAATAGTGCAAGAAAAATGCATATAATTTGTGGGGACGCGATACATCGCGTCCGCCTCCGCATGGCGCGTCCGCCCAGGCGTGTTGCGTCCGCCTCCGCATGGTTATCTCAGCCGCGGTGATGCCGCGGCGTATCGGCAGGGACGTAAAAAAGGCGGTGCGCCGGGCTCTCGCGAGCTGCGGCGCACCGCCTTTGCGGTTATCTTGTATTTGTCAGTCGGACCGACTGCGGATCAGTCGATCTCTTCGTCAGCCTCGTAGCCGCCCATCTCGCGGAGGGCGTTCTTGAGCATGACGTACTGCTGGAAGAGATGATTGACGGGCACTTCACCCTTGGTGTAGTCGTGCATCGGGCTCTTGAGGAAGAAGCTCAGGAAGCGCTGTATGCCGTGGCGGCCGGCGCGTGCGGCGAGGTCGCTGAGCAGCACGAGGTCGAGGCAGAGGGGAGCGGCGAGGATGGAGTCGCGGCAGAGGAAGTTGATCTTGATCTGCATGGGATAGCCCATCCATCCGAAGATGTCGATGTTGTCCCAGCCCTCCTTGTTGTCGTTGCGCGGGGGATAGTAGTTGATGCGCACCTTGTGGTAGTAGTCGGTGTAGAGGTCGGGCTGCTCCTCGGGTACGAGGATCGACTCCAGAGTGGAGAGCTTCGAAACCTCCTTGGTGCGGAAGTTGGCGGGCTCGTCGAGCACGAGGCCGTCGCGGTTGCCGAGGATGTTGGTCGAGAACCATCCGGAGAGGCCGAGGCAGCGGGTGCCGATGATGGGTGCGAAGCCGCTCTTCACGAGGGTCTGGCCTGTCTTGAAGTCCTTGCCTGCGATGGGCATGCCGGTCTGCTCGGAGAGCTCCCACATGGCGGGGATGTCGACAGTGGTGTTGGGTGCGCCCATGATGAAGGGTGCGCCCTCCTTGAGAGCTGCGTAGGCGTAGCACATCGAGGGAGCGATATGCTCCTTGTCGTCGGCCTTCATGGCTGCTTCAAGAGCGGCGAGCGAGCCGTGTACCTTCTCGTCGACCGGAACGTAAACCTCGGTAGAAGCCGCCCAGAGCACTACGACGCGGTCGACGCCTGTCTCCTTCTTGAAGCGGCGGATATCCTCGCGGATCTGCTCGGTCATGTCCCAGCGGTCCTTGACGGTCTTAACGTTGTCGCCGTCGAGACGCTTGGCGTAGTTGTGGTCGAATGCGGCCTTCATGGGGACGATCTTCTCGAGCTCGTCCTTCACGGGGTTGATGTCCTTCTCCTTGAGCACCTCGCAGTTGATGGCGCTCTCGTAGGCGTTGGCGGGATAAACGTCCCATGCTCCGAACACGATGTCGTTGAGGTCGGCGATGGGCACGATTTCGTTGTATTTCAGATATTTTTTGTCAGCACCTTTTCCAACGCGGATTTTGTCGTACTGCGTCATCGAACCGACAGGTTTTGCAAGGCCTTTGCGGGCCATGAGTACGCCGGTCATGAAGGTGGAGGAGACTGCTCCGAGACCTACCACGAGGACTCCGAGCTTACCTTCGGCAGGCTTGACATTTGATTTGCTCATAATTTAATTAGATTGGTTATATAGTTGTTAAAATTTCTTTAATGGGCGCTCGTTCAGGCGAGGGCCGAAAAACGAGCGTAAAATTACCCTATATTTTTCAATTGTGAAAGAATTTCAACAGTTATCTTCAATTTGATTCGTTAAAGATAACAAACCTGCCACAATAACAATAAAATATTGTTAAATGTTGAAATACAGTCGGCAAAGAATGTGAATGGAAGTTAATAGCCCTCGGCGGGAAGAAGAGGAAGTGTATTGGCCTAATTGGTCTAATTGGCCTGATTGGTCTAATTGGCTATCCGATCCTCTCCCCGCTTTCAGATCATCCCGAGTATGTCGGCGAGGCGGCCTATCTGCGAGGGATGGGTGGCGAGATCCTCTTCCGGCGTCCAGCCTTTGCCTTTGAGCCACGCCGTGGGGCAGCCTATGGACTCTGCGGGCAGTATGTCTTTTTTCAGGCTGTCGCCCACCACGAGCACCTCCCGGGGCTGCAGCCCGAGGGCGTCGACGCCGAGCATGAAGATGCGCGGATCCGGCTTCCTTACACCCACCACCGCGCTCTCAATGACGGCACGGAACAGATGGTCGAGGCCGAAATCGGCGAGCACGGCCCCGATATTGCCGTAGAAATTGCTGACGAGCACCGCCGGAACTCGGGCGGTCACTCCCTCGATGACGGGGCGCGACTCTTCGACGCACTCCCGGGCGCGGTCATAGCAGTAACGGGCCGCCTCCTCGGCCATCGCGTCGGTGGCGGTGTAGCCGCTGTCGCGGAGGAAGCGGGCCTCGGTGGCAGTCTTTGCCTGCATGAGCTGCATGAAGTCGAAGTCGGACTTCACCACCGGATGTGTGGCGAAGTAGCGCTCCGTAGCCACATAGGCCTCGCGGAACGCCTCCCTGGAGAATGTGGCTCCTGCGCGGAACCAGCCGTCCCAGATTATTTCGCTCCAGTGGTCGCCGCGGCTGTCGATAGTGCCGCCATAGTCGAATATCACTCCTTTTATATCCATGGTCGGGGGGATGTCGGGTCGGTTTATTCGTCGAAGTCGCCCTGCTCGATGCGCCGGGCAAAGCGGCGGCATATGCGCTCGTGGCGAATGACCATCATGACGAGCAGCGCGTTGAGCACCGTGAGCTCAAACACGAAGTAGAGCCAGGGCATCGTCAGGAAGAGCGCCGTGAAGAGGGCGATGGTGCGCCAGTTGAACGACAGGATGTTGGTGTATTTCATAAGCGGGAGGCTCGCCCGGCGGAAGGCCTGGCGCAGACTCTCGGGGAGGGGAGTGCCGTCGGGGTAGCGGGCGGCAATGGCGCGCCGAAACTGCTGCATGGCAGGGGATGTGGCCTCCTGCTGCACTGTGTAGCTCGTATAGAAGGCGAGAGTGAGCTTCTGCCAGAAATCATGGCGCCAGCTCAGCGTGGCGAGGCGGCGTCGGAGGGTGAAGGCGCGGTCGAGCTCGCTGCCGGCCTCCCCCTTGAGGAAGTAGAGGTGAAACTGGCGGTAGTAGTCGGCCATGGCGGCCTGCTTGGCATGGCATATGCCCGTCACCGCTGCGATCACCCATATGAGCCACGGATGGGCCATGAAGAAGGTGGAGGTGACATTCTCGCGCAGGCATATGGCTATATAGATGGCCGCGAACCAGAGGTCGCCGCTGACGCCGTCGAGTATCCGGCCGATGCGTGAATACTGGCGGGTCATCCGCGCGAGCTGCCCGTCGGCGCTGTCGAACGAGTTGGCCCAGATCAGGAGAAGCATTCCGGCCACGTTGACGGCCATGGAGTCGAAATAGAAGCAGATTCCCGCTCCGATGCCGAGAAATATCGAGGCGATGGTGATGGCGTTGGGCGTGACGCCCAGGCGTGCGGCCAAGCGAGCCCACATGTAGCCTATGGGACGGTAGAAAGCCAGATCGATCCCCTCCTCGGTATCGAGCGACTTGAGGCTCTGGCGGTAGGCCGACTCCTTCTTTTCAGCCATCACTTGAGATCGCGGAGTTTATAGGTCTGCTGGCGCAGATAGGCCCCGAGGGTCTCGAAATCCTTGCGGTACGGCTCCTGTTCGGCCAGTGTGATGGGCTGTTCCACGCTGATGTGCATGGTTTTGCCGGTCTTGCGGAACACTTCGGCCGGCAGGCGCAGCGAGCGGGCCGGCCAGCATATGTGGCCCAGGATGTTGAACCACCACGAGTTGGATCCGTGGAAGTATATAGGTATTACCGGCACCTTTGCTTTGTAGATCAGCTGCAGTATCGATTTCTGCCAGGGTCGGTCGACGAGATGTCCGTGCCAGTCGACCTTGCTCATGGCTCCGGCGGGGAAGAATCCGAGCGGCTCACCCTCGGAGAGCTGACGCATGGCCTGACGGATGCCGTTGACGCTGACGGCGCGCTTGGCGGGGTCTTTCTGCGCCCATGCGTCGACGGCGATGAAGTTGGGGCGCATGGCCGAGATCTTGTTGAGGATCATGTTGACCATCACCCGGTATTTCGGGCGGCGCGACGATATGAGATATATCAGCATGATGCCGTCGAGCGCTCCGAACGGATGGTTGCTGACGGTGATGAAGGGGCCTTCGGGCAGATTGTCGAGCACCTCCTCGCCGTCGATGCGCAGCTTTATGCGGAAGCCGTCGAAGAGCATGCGGCGCACGAATTCCGGGCCGGGAGTGTCGCAGAAGCGTCGGTGGATGTCGTTGACCTTGTCGACCGACAGGAAATGCAGCAGCCAGTTGACAAGTTTCTCGTGCCCGTCGAGGCGGGGTGCCATCTGGCGTATGTCGTCATAGTTGAGCACGTCGGGGCGCACTTCGCACTCTGCGGCGGCGTGTTTGGTTTCAGTGTTGTTGTCCATTGGAGATATATTCGGTGTAGCGGCGCGTGAATCGGGCGAAAGCGGGCCACTTCATCAGCGCGTATTCAAAAATGAGGTATCCGGCGAGGGCGCAGGCGATGCCGCCGGCCACGTCGAGTATGTAGTGGTGGGAGGTGTAGACGGCCGTCCACCATATGCCGAGAGTCACCACCGCGAGGGTCAGACGCCAGGCCAGGCTTATGCCGCGGCCGCGCAGGGCGTAGAGTAGGGCGGTGAGCGTGTAGGCCGAGTGGAGCGAGGGCATGGCGGCGAAGACGTTGCTGTTGCGGGCGTAGAGGCCGTTGAAGATGCCGAGCCCGGTCATCTCGTCGAAGGCGCCGAGTCCGGCCACGGATCCGGGCGTGCCCGGCACGGCTTCGAAGCCGTGGAGCGCCACATACCATGGCGGCGCTGCCGGGTGGATGTAGTAGAACGTGAAGCCGATCAGATTGGTCAGCAGGAACACCATCGCGAAGTGGAGGTAGAGTCCGCGTCGGCCGGTGAAGTAGAGCCAGAGGCCGAATATGACCGGCAGCGGCACCCAGCAGAGGTAGAACACTCCCGCCATGAAGTCGGCCGCGCGGCAGGTGTGGAGCGCCCACCATTCGTTGGGCGTGAGTCCCGCGATGCCGAAGAGCGAGAGCTCCGTCTCGTAGAGGCCGCGGACGTCGACCGGATTTACCTCATAGTTGGGCAGGAGGTTCATCCAGTCGTAGGATATGCCGAAGAGGAAGAAGGGTATGAGCGCCACAGTGAGCCGTCGGGTGGCCGGCGCGGCGAAGAAGAGGGCTGCGATGGCCACGGCCATGACGGTGTGTTCCGGTCGGAAGCCGATGCCGAGGGCCGTGACTGAGAGCCACAGGCACAGGGCTGCGACGCACGTGGCCGATTCGGCCAGGGAAGGCAGGCGGTCGGAGAAGAGTCTCATTTGCGTCCGGCGAGAAGTTTGCGGCAGTGGTTGATGCGTGCTATCGCCGTGAGGTTGGCGAAGATGGCGATGACGGTCATGGCGATGACCAGTATCGTGTCGGGGTTGAAGCCCTCGGCTCCCGGCTGGTAGCCAGATATCTGGCCGGTGATGCCGGTGGCGAGAGTCGCCACGCTTGTCACCACCACTCGCTCCGGACGCTGCATGAACCCGATCTTGCACTCCAGTCCGAGGCCTTCGGCGCGTGCTCTGACATAGCTCACCATGATGCTGCCGGTGAGGGCCACGAACGCAATCACGGCGCCGACGAAGCTGCCGGTCTGGATCAGATAGTAGGCCACTCCGCCGAGGGTGGCGAGCTCGCAGTAGCGGTCGAGCACGGAGTCATACATGGCTCCGAATGTCGACGACATGCCGCCGAGGCGGGCCACCTGTCCGTCGAGCATGTCGAAGAGCGAGAATCCGATGATGAGCGCTCCGGCCCATGTGACGAGCGACCAGTCGACCGTGCCGGTGCGGGCCGCTCCGTATCCTGCGATGACGATCACTACGGCAGCCGCCAGATTTCCGAGAAATCCTATGGTGGTCACTGTGTTGGGGGTCACGCCCATGCGGATTAGAAGCTTTACGAAGGGGTTTATCACCCGGTAGATGCCCAGCTGGAGCGCGTCGCGGGTCTGTTTTGATGTAGCTTTGATATCCATCTTTGGTTGTTCCGGTATGAAGTTTTGTTCAGTTTTGCTTTTTATGACGGAATGTGAACAGGTCGACTATTCTGATGGCCCACGGATCGAACGCCGACGGGCGGTAGACGAAGTAGCGCTGCAGGGCGAAGTTCCAGAACCATGACACGAGCAGCGACACCGCAAGGGTCGACGCGGCGAAGATGCCGTCGGGGGTAAAGCCGAGATTGATCAGGAATTTCCACCGCGAGAGAGCCTCGCAGGTGAATGTGGTACCGTACATGTTGAGCAGCAGGCTGCCGGTCCATACAAGTGCGTATTTCACGATGACCGCCTTGACGCTTTGTCCGGCGGCGTGGAAAGTGAAGCGGTAGTTGATGGTGCAGTTGACTATGCCCCCCACGAGAGCGCCGCTAGCCACCGAGAGGTTGCTGCGGTAGAAGGGGTCGACGGCCTGGAAGACAAAAGCGAACATCACCATGCGCACGATCATGTCGGACCACGATGCGGCCTGCGACGACACAATGGAGCGGAGAAAGGTGAATACGAGCGAGTCGCTGCGCAGCACCTTGTCGGCCACCTTTTTCGATCTGTCCTTGATCTGGGTCATAATATGAGGAGGTTTATTGCGAATATTATAAGCAGAGAGTAGATGCCGGCGAGGATATCGTCGGCCATCATGCCCCATCCGCCCGGAAGTTTCTCGGTGGCCCTGATGCCGAGCGGCTTGTAGATGTCGAAAAGGCGGAAGAGCAGGAGCGCGAGAAGTATCTCCCACCAGGGACAGAGCGGGGTGAGGGGGAGCATCGACACCCACTGGCCCACGGTCTCGTCGACGCATGCCACCACCGGATCCTTGCCCCAGTAGCGTTCGGCCACGCCGCTGGCCCATGTGCCGAGAACGGTCAGCACGGCGATGGCGCCGAGTGTGACCCAGAAAGTGACGTCGGCCGACGCCCACAGGTAGAGCGGGAGCCAGAGTATGACTCCGGCTATGGCACCCCACGTGCCGGGAGCGAGAGGGAGAAAGCCGGCTCCAAGAGAGGTGGCTATAAGGCGCGGCAGCAGGGGAAACTGGCGCGTGGAGCCTTCGGGTCGGTTGTCCTGGGGGTGGCGTTTCATCTGTCGGTGCGTTTTGATTCGGTATACTGTCGTATGGCAGCCATGATCGCCTTGGCTATATGCGGCGCGGCTTCCGCGCGGCAGGGGGCGAAGGAGGGCCAGTCGTTGAAGTCGATGATGCGTATCTCGCCGTCGGGCGCCACCACGCAGTCGCCGCCGTAGATCATCACGTCGAGGATCTCGGCCGACCGGTTGCAGAGGCTCCGCAGGCGGTTCATGTCGAATTCGGTGCCGCGGGCGCAACCGTTGACGCGCTCGTAGCCGTATTTCGAGTGGTCGTTGATGAAGGGGTAGAACCAGTAGAAGAAATCCGTCCCGGCGATGCCGTAGAACTTTATGAGGTCGCCTTCGAGATGGCGCGAAATGACTGCCCGCTTGATGCCGCGCAGGAAATACTCCTGAAGCACCTCCTGGGCCTCTTCGGGATGCCTGACGTAGCTTACGTCCTCCTTGTGCATCGTGTAGTAGTCGCCGCGCTTTATCCAGCATTTGTGCATGGCAGCGTCGTGGAGGCGCTGGCGCACGGCCTCGTCGGTGCCAACGGTGATGCTTTCGGGGAAAGGTATGCCCGAGCCTACGAGTATGCGTGTCATCCGCTCGCGCGTGCAGTTCTCGATGCCGTAGCCCGAATTGATGACGAGTCTTCCCTCATCCTCCATGCGCTGCAGCGTCTTGAGCGATCCCTGCTCGCGGCACATGTTGATCACAACCGGCTCGCCGACGGCTCCTGCGCATAGCTGCTCCTCGGAGTAGACGCTGACCTCGCAGCCGCGCTTGCGCAGCTGCTCCGCCACAATGTTGAGTATGGCCGTGTCGTTGCCTATATGGTTGGGGGAGTATACCCCGGCGCGCTTCACAGCCGCTATCTTAATCTCTGCCATGATGATGGTCGTAGTCTGATTTGATTATGTCACGCGCCAGGGCGATGTCGGAAGCGTGGTCCACGTCGACCACCTTTCCCATCGGCCATGCGCGCAGCTTCATGCCGCTCTCAAGGAGCTCGCGCTGGAAATGGCGCATGCGCGTGGTTCCTGCCGCGATGCAGCGGGCCAGGCAATCGAGCGCTTTCCGGGGAAGGCAGTAGACTCCGGCCGACACGTAGCGCGAGTCGTCGCTGCGCACGTCGGTGAAGGCCGTAATCATCCCCTTGTCGTCGGTGCTGACCCACAGCGGTTTCTCGTCGTCGGCATATGTGCTGACGCCCATATACCCGTCGGCGTCGGTGCGGGAAGCGAAAGCTTCGGCCAGACGCACCATCTCGTCGGCGGCGAAGACGGTGTCGACCGTCGTGACGATGAAATCGCCGTCGAAGTCTGCAGTCACCTCTGCGAAGCTGAGCATTGAGTCGGCCGTGGCCTTGACGATGACGCGTGTCAGCTGGCCGATGCCTGTCTGTCCGCACGCGGTCTGCACATGGCCGGCGACCTCCTGCTCGCGCACTATTACGTTGAGGCGCGTCAGGGCGGCCTCTCCCTGCGGGAGCGACATTATGCGCATGAGGCGGTCGATCAGCGGCTCGCCGTCGGGAGCTACCAGCGGCTTGGGGAGGAGGATCCCTTCGGTGGCGAGCCGCTCGCCTTTGCCGGCGGCGATGATACCGTAGTTCATCGTGCGGCAGGCATTGTGCGGCGTCGCGACGTGGCCGTGACGGCGGCGGGGATTAAACACTTCTTGATCATTGCAAGCGATATGTGGCCAAAACAGCGCGCTAAGTTACTCATTATTTCCCATCCGGCCAAAAAGGCCTGACGGCGAGTGGTTATTTGTCGTCGGTCTTGGTGAGGTCGAGCACCACGTTGTCTTTCTTGTTCTTCTCCACATACTGGCGCCGGAGCGGGTTGGCGTGGGCCTCGTCGTAGGCGGCGCGGCAGCGGTAGGTGTCGATTGCGCGGTAGATGGCCTCGCGCATCGATTCGGCCGATGCCATTCCCTTGCCGGCGATGTCGTAGGCCGTGCCGTGGTCGGGCGATGTGCGCACGTAGGGGAGTCCGGCCGTCAGGTTGACGCCGCGGTCCATCGCGATGGTCTTGAATGGAGCGAGTCCCTGGTCGTGATACATCGCCAGCACTCCGTCGAAGCGGCTGAAGAGGCCGTTGCCGAAGAATCCGTCGGCCGCATACGGGCCGAACGCCTCGATGCGCTCCTTGCGCACGCTCTCGATGGCCGGGATGATGGCAGTCTGCTCCTCTGTGCCGAGCAGTCCCTGCTCGCCCGCATGGGGGTTGAGGGCAAGCACTGCTATGCGGGGGCGCACGATGCCGAAATCGCGGCGGAGCGACGAGTCGAGAGCCTTGATCTTCTCCTCCACCGCCTCCTGGGTGACGGTCTGGGCCACGCGGGCCATCGGGGTGTGGGTGGTCAGCAGTGCCACGCGCAGCGCCGGAGCCTCGGAGCACATCACCATCAGCGCCTTCTCGCCCGGCTCGCCGAGCGACGACTCCAGATACTCCGTATGGCCGGGGAACCGGAAAGTGTCGCTCTGCATCTCGTGCTTGTTGATCGGCGCGGTGACGAGCACGTCGATGTCGCCGGCTTTGAGGTCAGCCACGGCGCGCTCGAGAGCCGTCATCGCAGCCTCGCCGGCCGTGCGGGTGGCCTGTCCGGGTTCCACCTTGGTGTCTTCTCCGACCACGTTGATTATATTGTAGTGTTCGTCGCGGGCCTCCGACGCCTGCTGCACCTGGTTGAGCGGTAGTGCCGGCAGCTCCAGCGCCTTGCGGTAGAAAGCTGCTATCTTGGCCGATCCGTAGATCACCGGAGTGCACAGTTCGAGGATCGCCTCGTCCTCCAGAGCCTTCATGATCACCTCGTAGCCGATACCGTTGATATCGCCCTGTGTGATGCCTATCTTGAGTTTTTTGTTGTCAGCCATTTGAGTCTGTAGCGGTATGTATGAAGCGTTGCGGGCATTATTGCCCTAAATTAGCCGCTAAATTACTAATTTTTCCGCAATCCGCCAACCCCCGCCCTCCGCAAGGTATTGAATGCTGTCAGATAAAATGCGACGATATAATCTTAATTAAACTATGGCGAGGGGGAAGTTGTTGTCTCTTTAAGGATGCGGCGGACGGCATTAAGATTTTTTTGTTAAAATATAGTCAAGGTCAGCGGATTTTCCCCTACCTTTGTGCCGCCAAAGCTCCCGACATGTCAAAAAACAACAACATTTAATCACCATCATGATGGAAAACAAAGAATTAGACCGCATCAGCTATGCTCTCGGTCTGAGCATGGGCAACAATTTCCGCAGCAGCGGCATCGACAAGATCGACTTCAAGGATTTCGCCGATGGCGTGGCAGCCGTATATTCCGGCGAGAAGCCCCGCATGACCTACGACGAGGCCAAGGAGGAGATACGCCGCTATTTCACTGCCATGGAGGAGCGTCAGCATGCCGAGGCAGCCGAGAAAGGCAAGATCAACCGTGCGGCCGGCGAGGCTTTCCTGGCAGAGAACGCAAAGCGCCCCGAGGTGAAGACCACCGCCACCGGGCTGCAGTATGAGATCGTCAAGGAGGGCGACGGCCCGATGCCTACGGCGCAGGACTCTGTCACCGTACACTATACGGGCAAGCTTATCGACGGCACGGTGTTCGACAGCTCCGTGGAGCGCGGCGCGCCCGCCACGTTCGGCGTCAGCCAGGTGATACCCGGCTGGGTCGAGGCCCTGCAGATGATGAAGGCCGGCTCGAAGTGGCGCCTCTTCATCCCCTCGCAGCTCGCCTACGGCCCCAACGGCGCCGGCCCGGTCATCGGCCCGGACTCCACTCTGATATTTGACGTCGAACTCATCAAGGTAGAGGGCAAATGATCCCCTCCAGGCGGCGATATGCGCTCGCACTGCTGATGTTGCTGTCCGCTTTTGCCGGCGTGGCGCAGGAGCGCGCCGACTCCGTGGCCGAAGCTTTCGCTTCGATGTGGAGCCATTATCTGACTCCGCTGACGTCGCCCGGCATGTCGGCCGACAGCGAGAAGCTCAGAGCCTATACCGACGGTTTCCGCAAGGGACTGCGCGACAGCATCGACGAGACCTACGTGCAGGGCTATTACGAGGGAGTGCAGCTCGCCTCGCGTCTGCGCACGCTCCACGGTCTGGGCCTCGACGTCGATTCCCGCCGCCTGACGACCGCTCTCGCCCGCATTTTCGGCGGAGGCAAGCCTCTTATGGCTCCGCTCGACGCCGAGGCCTACATCACGTCGCTTATAGACGTGGAGGTGCGTCCGCAGGCTCCCTCGGCAGAGGAACAGCAGGCTTTTCTCGATGAAGTGGCCGCCCGCAGCGGAGTGGAGCGCACGCCGTCGGGACTGCTCTTCGAGATCGTTGAGCCGGGTACGGGCGAAAGTCCGGGCGCCGACGACACGGCTCTGGTGACGTATACCGGCACATTTACCGACGGCCGCGAGTTCGACTCCACCGGAGCCGACACTCCCATCGAGCTGCCGCTCAACGGGGTGGTCGACGGCATGGCCGAAGGGCTCCGCAAGATGCGCAAGGGGGGCACCTACAGGCTGTTTATCCCGCCGGCCCTCGCCTACGGGTCGACCGGCGTGGGCGACGTCATCCCGCCCGGAGCAGTGATCATATTCGAGGTGAAGCTCGTCGACGTGATCAGCAGACAATAAACAAAAAATTTACAAAACTATAATCAATCCATTGTTATGAAAAAGATCGTTATCGCTTGCGGCATCGCCGCAATGATGATCGGCGCCACCGGCTGCGGAAAGTCGTCGAGCGCCGCACCCGAGAGTTTCAACGACTCTCTGGCCTACTATATGGGCCGCTCACAGGGCCTCATGGTAGCCGACCATTTCAAGAACTCAATGACGGCCGAGCAGCAGAAGAAGTTTGACCGCGACGCCTTCCTGCGCGGATTCAAGCAGATGATCATGACCGACACCGCCGACGCCGACTATCTGCAGGGCATCTATATGGGCATGAACATGGCGCAGCACCTCAACTATCTGGCACAGGACTCGATCGACATCGACCGCGCCACAGTATATGCCGAGTTTGCCAAGGCGCTGAAGACCGACACGCTCAGCCCCACAGCCGTGCAGATGGAGGTAGGACAGTTCCAGATGCTCATGAACCGCGCCCAGGATCTCATGCGTCAGCGCCAGATGCGCGCCGAAGAGGCCAAGCGTAAGGCTGCCGCAGGAACCGCCAAGGACAACGAGGCCAAGGGAGCTGCTTACGTCAAGGAGCAGATAGCCGCCGATCCCGAGATCAAGACCACCGAGTCGGGTCTGGCCTACAAGGTGATCAAGCAGGGCCAGGGCGCCATGCCTACCGATGAGAGCACTGTCAAGGTGCACTACACCGGCAAACTGATCGACGGCACTGTGTTCGACAGCTCCGTCGACCGCGGCGAGCCGGCCGATTTCCCCGTCACCCAGGTGATCAAGGGCTTCGCCGAGGGTCTGAAGATGATGAACAAAGGCTCGAAATACGTGCTGTATATCCCTGCCGAGCTCGGATATGGCGACAGCGAGGCCGGAAGCATTCCCGCCGGATCCACCCTCATTTTCGAGGTGGAGATGCTCGACGTGAAGTGATCGGCTGAAATCTGATCCAATGCATAAAGGAAGCGCTGCGGCGCCGCATTCAGCGGCCGGCCGCGGCGCTTCCCGCGTCTCCGGGAGCATGGCGTGTGATCGCGTTCAGCGCCCCTGCATTATAACCTTAATTCCCGGTATGTCGAGGGGGAGGCCGGTCAGCCACAGCAGGGCGGCGACGGCGGCCGCCACGAAAAGGAATATCCCCGCCGCCCACCATATGACGCCGCGTGGCACCCCCGAGAGGATTCGGCCGACCTCTTCGCTGTGGTCGGCCACTGTGTGGCCGGTGGAGTGTCTGTTGTTTTTCATGCGTTTCCGAGTTCGAGCTGGTTTCTGACGAGATTGTAGTAGAGTCCGCGTCGCTCCACGAGCTGACTGTGGGTGCCCTGCTCGGCGATGCGTCCGCCGTCGAGCACCACGATGCAGTCGGCGTCGCGGACGGTGCTCAGACGGTGGGCCACGGTCACCACGGTTTTCCCGCGGTAGAATCCGGCCAGATTGCCCATGATGGCACGTTCGTTGTTGGCGTCGAGGGCGTTGGTGGCCTCGTCGAAAAAGATGTATCGCGGGCTTTTGTAGACGGTGCGCGCTATCAGTATCCTCTGCCGCTGGCCCTGGCTGATGCCGCACCCCTCCATGCCTATCTTCGTGTCGTAGCCGAGCGGCAGCGAGTCGATGAATGTGTCGATGCAGGCCGTAGCGGCGGCCCGGCGCATGCGCTCCCGGTCGGGACGGTCGGCATCGACGGCTATGTTGCCGGCTATGGTGTCGGAAAAAATGAATCCGTCCTGCACCACCGCTCCGGTGGCCGCGCGCCACGAGTGTGGATTGATGTCGGCCAGATCGCGGCCGCCGACGGTGATGCGTCCGCGGTCGGGCGCATAGAAGCCCAGGAGCAGCTTGAGCAGCGTCGTCTTGCCGCTGCCGCTCGCTCCCACTATGGCTGTCACCTTCCCGGCCGGAATCGTCAGGCTGATGTCGTGGAGCACGCGCGACCGCTCCGTTCCGTCGTAGGCGAAGCTCACGCCTTCGAGCCGCAGGTCGGCGTCGCCTGCGGGCACCTCCCCCTTCGCCTCTATGCCCTGCTCCTCGTCGCGGCGCGAGTGGATCTCGTTGAGGCGTTCGAGGCTGATCTTCGCGTCCTGCCACTGGCGTATGAATCCGATGAAGGAGTTGACCGGGCCGTTGAGCGCGCCGACGATGTAGGTCAGCGACACCATCATGCCCAGGGTCATCGTCCCCTCCACCACCCCGCGCGCGGCGATGTAGGATATGACTATGCCGGTGGCCTGGTTGAAAAACACCGAGCCGGCCTGCTGCACCTGCCCCAGCGCCTGCCCGCGCAGACCGATGTCGAACAGCTTCACCTGTATGCGCTCCCACTGCCAACGCTTGCGCCGCTCGCAGTTGTTGAGCTTGATCTCCTGCATTGCGGTCACCATCTGCACGAGGCTGCTCTGCTCGGCTGCGGCCTGCTCGAAGCGGCGGATGTCGAGATCGCGCCGGCGCTTCATGAAGGCGGTCACCCACAGTATGTAGCAGCTGTTGCCCGCAAGGAATATGCCGAGCACGAGAGGGCTGTAGACGGCGAGCACCACCGCGAACACCAGGAAATTGACCATCGAGAAGAGCGTCGAGAGCGACGAGCCCATCAGAAACTGCTCTATGCGGCCGTGGTCGCCGATGCGCTGCAGTATGTCGCCCACATTGCGGGTGTCGAAGAAGTCGAGCGGCAGCCTCATCAGCTTGCACAGGAAGTCGGATATGAGCGATATGTTGATGCGCGCCGTCACGTGGAGCATGATCCAGCCTCTGACGAAATCCACCGCCGTCTGCGAAGCCGTCAGCACGAGCTGCGCTATCAGTATGAGCACGATGAACCGCAGATTGCGCCCGTTGATGCCTGTGTCGACCAGCGACTGCGTCAGAAACGGGAATATCAGCTGCAGCACGCTCGCCAGCACCATCCCCGCCGCCAGCAGCCCGATCTCGCGGCCGTAGGGCCTGAGATAGCCCAGGAAGAAGCGCATGGAGCACCGGGCTGTGGCCTCGGGGTCGCTGCGGCGCTCCAGTTCGGGGCCCGGGGCGAGTGCGAGCACCGCTCCGCGCCTTGCTGCCCCTTCGCCCTCGGCTCCCCAGCATCGCAGCATCTCCTCTTCGCTGTAGACGAGCTTTTTGCTGGCCGGATCGGCTATGTGGAAGCGGCGCCCGCGGAGGCCGCGCGTCACCCGGTGGCACACCACGAAGTGGCGCTGGTTCCAGTGGAGTATGCATGGCATAGGCACCTCCCGGGCGAGCATGTCGATGTCGATTTTCACGGCTTTGGTCCGGAAGCCTATCGCCTCAGCCGCCTCGCTGATGCCGAGCATCGACACTCCGCCCCGCGTGATGTGGCAGAGCCGTCGCAGCGTCGGGAGCGAATACTCCTTTCCGTAATGGCGCGCTATCATCCTCAGGCATGTCGGCCCGCAGTCCATCGCGTCGAGCTGCCGGTAGTGGGGGAAGGAGCGCAGCGAGATCATGTCAGTGAGTCGGCCGGTCGAACGGAGCGAACCAGCGGGCGATTGCGGAGGGGGAGGTGTGATGGGCGATGGCGCGGGGGAGGCGGCCGAAGAATTCGTCGGGGGTTGTGGAGACGAATCCGATCCCTTCGGCTTCGAGATCGGGGGTGTAGTCCCAGCCGGGAGTGGGGTTGAACACGAGCGGACAGCAGCCGTGGGCGATGCATTCCATGATGGTCGACGAATAGTGCGACACTGCCACCCGCGTCGAGGCGTAGACCTCCGGCAGGGGCATGTCGCTGACATCCCTTACGCCGGGCTCGGCGTCGAGCCGCTGCCTTACGGCGGGATCGATGCGCGACTCCGGATGGAGCCGGTAGTGCACGGGCAGCCCCGGAGAGCGCCGTGCCGTGGCCACAATAAGGTCGTACATCTGCCCGACCATCCTCGGCGAGCTTGCAAAGTATGGCTCCTGGAGGAAGAACGTCACAGCGTCGCGGCTCCCCTCAGCCTTCACCTTGTAGGGATAGCCGCCCGACAGGCATTCCGTTCCGGGATTGTAATGATGCCACAGATCGTTGAAGGCTTCTCCCCATGTGATCATGCGCGTGTAAGGCATCCCGACAAATCCTGCATGCATGAATGCCGGCCATCCCTGCTGATAGCAGATGCTTTCGGCGCCTCTTGCCGCACATATTTCCGCCCAGATTTTGCCTATCACCTGACATCCGCAGATCGTGTGGAACCGTTGTGGCATAATTATCGAGTCCAGCAATTTGACAGTGTTGCAAAAAGAGTAATACACCGGAAAATGCCGTTCAATGAAATCATTCCTGTAAAGGCGCATGCGCAGATCGTAAAACCTGACGGCAGTCATGTAATGAGGCAGCCCGATCCGGTCGTAATCGATCTCATCCTCGCTGACAATCACCCCATTCTTCCGGCCTGATCTGATCCAAGGTATCAGGCAGGCTGCCATCCGCTCGAAGTTGGCGTAATACAAATCGCTGCCTTGTAATGGCGAAAGCGCCGATATCCATTTGCGTGCTACCGATGTCAATGGCAGGGGCTCCGGCGATATGACGTCGGCATCTGTGGGTGATGGAAGCGCGATCATGGATGCGATCAGCCTGTCGGGCTGCTCTCCGTCACTTCTCCTGCGGCAATATTCATCGCGCAGCGGGTAGTTGCTGTAGTTGACGTAACTTTCAAGCGAGCCGCTCACATTCACATCGCCCATCACCATGAAATCTTTGTAAGTGGTGATCCACGCACTTACGGAATCTTTCAGCAGCGTGAAAAATTCCGTAATGTATGCGTCGGGGTTTTTCGATGTCTGACTCATGACGGGCTCTGTCGGTCAGCGTTTCTTCGGCTGTATCATGAAGCGGTATTGCACATGGAGGAGTGCGTAGCGGGGCAGTACGTTGGTGTAGACTTCGGTGCGGCCTTGCGCGTTGACGTTGTAGCTGACATTGCTGAGCTGGTTGAGCAGATCGAAGCCGTCGAGCATGAATGTCCACCGTCCGCCTTTGAGGGAGCATGCGAGGCGTGCGTTCCACACAAGGTCGGTTGAGTTGAGCGACGGATCGGCGTAACCGCGGCGGGTGTAGACGTTGAAGTCGCTCGACAGCTCGAAGTTGTAGGGCAGTGCGAGCTTTCCGGCCAGAGTGGCTGTGGTGTTGGTGGCCGAGAAGTTGTTGAAGCCGGTGCGGTCGCCCTGCGTGTCGCGCCAGTTGACATTGCCGTTCACGCGGAGTTCATGCTTGCCAATCTGCCATGACAGCCCGAGGGTCTGGCCGAGTACCGTGTTCTTGACGGCTGTGCGGCTCACTTCGCCCCCGACGGTTCCTACCATATCGGCAGCACGCAGATATGTGGCCTGGGTGTTGGAGCTGAGGGTGAACTGGTCGGTCATGCCGAATGTCTTTGAATAGTAGTTGTTGAGCCCCAGATTCCAGTTGCCCGAGGTGTTGTAGACCTGATACGTGCGCACGCCTGTCGTGGGGTCGTAGCTGTAGCCGTTGACGAGTGCGTTCTGCTTTATGTCGGCCGAGAGTACAAGGCGTTCGTTGTAGCGGTGACGTCCGCTGCTGTATTTGTACCACTGGAGTTCGATGATGTTGTCGGCGGCGTTTTTCAGGTCGGACGCTCCCCTGAAGATATTAAGCGGGTCGCGCAGATCGGTGACATCCACCAGCCGGTTGAGCTCCACTTGCCGGATATTGCGACGGTATTCGAGCTTCAGGTGCTGCGGTCCGAACCGGTAGAGAAGATACATCTGCATAACCGATATGTCGAGACCGTTTTTCTTCACTTTCTGACTGAGGTTGCTCTGACGGTAGTCGAGTCTGCGCCAGCGGTAGTCGACAGATGGATTGAAGTGGAGTGAAAAACTTCTGTCGTCGGCAATCTCTATCTCCTGATGGAGGGTGAGCTGCGCTCCGGCGAGGTTCTGCCGTTCGGTGCTGAAATAGGTCTGGTCATGGTTGAGGGCCGAGCGGTAGTTATCGGGCAGACGTCCGAACACTCCCATGTCGGAAAGCCTGTCGAGCTGATAGAGGTAGGAGTCCTTGGTGTGGCGCGCGAAGCTCCAGCGGGGCTGTACGTTGAGCGAGCCGTTATCGCTGAAGACGTAAGTGTAGCTCGGCGATGCGAAGAAGCTCCATGCGTGGTCGGGAGCGTTTTTGGCATACTGGTAGTCGGTGGTGCCCGGGCGTCCGCTGTTGCCGTAGCGGATGTCGTAGAGATCAAACGCGCCGTAATGGCTGGCGTTGTAGTCGGCGTCGAGATACAGCCCTACGAGATCGGGGCTGTAAGAGAGTTTGCCCTCGGCGTTGGCGGAGATCTTCGCGTTCAGTGTGTGGCCGGCCATTGCCGAGCGTTTGATGCTTGTGTTGACAGCCTTGTCGGCGAGCGATTCGGCCTGGCCGTTGTGGATCTGTTCGAGCAGTGCGGCCGTGGCATCGGCAAGCTCACTGTTGAATGTGCCTGATATCTGGCTGGCCGTGCGGTCGCGCCTGATGTAGCTGAAATTCTGGCTGAGGGATATATATTTATCTTTGGGCCGCAGTGTCAGGTTGTTGTCGGTTGTCAGGGTGAGATTATGGCCGATGGCGTGGGCGAAGCGGTTGTCGTAGGTGTCGCCCGACGGGATGAAGTTGGTGATGTCGGTGGTGGTGATGTCGTTGGAGCGGGTATGTTCGGCTGTCGAGTTGCCCGAGAACTCCCAGCTCTTGTCGTCGCGTGCCGACACGTAGTAGTCGAGTCCGGCCATTTTGGTACGGAAATCGCCGGGAGTGCGGGTGACGCTCCACGATCCGTTCTGTCCGGGCGTGCGCGAGTCATTGAGGTTGTTGACGGCTCCGACGAGCGTCAGGCGCGAGCGGGTGGTATACCACATGCCGAAGAGCCGTCCGAGATAGCGGTCGGCCGTGCCGCCTCCGGCCTCGATGTTGAAGATATATCCGCTCATGTATTCGCGTTTGAGCCTGACGTCCATGACGTATTGCTTGTCGCCCAGATCGCGGCCTGCCAGCATGCTTCGCTCGCCGAGCTTGTCGTAGACGGCGATGTTTTTGACCGTGTATGCCCCGAGATTGTTGAGCATTATCCGGTTGTCGCCCTTGAAAAAATCTTTGCCGTTGAGCAGCAGGCTCTCCACGTATTTGCCGTTGACGTAGATCTGTCCGTTGTCCTTGAGCTCCACGCCGGGCAGCTGCCTGACAAGCACGTCGAGCATCGATCCGTGGGCGAGGCTGAATGCGTCGGCGTTGTAGACGAGCGTGTCCCCCTTGTGATAGAACTTTACCTTTGTCGCCTTGACCACCACTTCGTCAAGCACCTTGGTCTTGCGGTAGACAGGCAGTTCGGGTAGCTCGCGCTCGAGTTCCCGCCCTCCGATATGGCCGATATCTACGCTGTTGCGGAGCGTGTCGTAGTCGTTGTGGGCCACGACGATTGTGTATTTGCCCTCCCTGCGCGGGACTTCGCATATATAGTCGAGCATAAACACCATGTCGCCACCCTGCGACTTGTAATATGCCTTGGGTCGGGCTTTTGAGATTGTATCGCCGGTGGCGGCATCGAGAAGCACCACCCGCGCCTTCTTGACAGGCTCCATCGTAAGCCCGTCGACCACGCGCGCTTTCAGCGAAAGCTTCGGCCCGTCGGCTCTCGCCGTCAACGCCGCCAATAGCATAGCCGCAATGACAAAGATGATTTTTTTCATGTCGGTGTAATTTAAGGATTTTTTTTGGTTTTCTGCCTGCAAAGATAATGAAACCATAGATAATCATCAATATTATCTTTAATCAAAGGGCAATCATTTTGTGTCTCTCCGCGTTCGAGACGTTTGATGCGCTCGTAGGGGCAACCACCGTTGCATACCGGAAACAGCAAGCATTTCAGACAGTTAGAGTCTTCGAGAGGATCAGCTTTGGTTTTATATGAGATGAACAGGGACTCGTTTGTCAGATTCTCTCTGATGTTGCCGTATACCCTTGACGGATTCCCCACATCGTTCCAGCAGCCATACAACTCGCCTTCCGGCCCTATGACATAGGTAGCACGCTTGCGTATAGCGCATTCCATGCTGAATGATTGAGGATAAAAATTGTCAAATACCAGTCCATGTTCATTAAACATCCTGATGGCAAATGACTTCCTTTCGTTTCTGTCATAAAGGTTGCATGTGCCTTTTTCAGTGGAATCACCGGTAAAGGCTGGGAATACGCTTATCTTTCCATCGAATTCTTTTGCGATGAACTTATATAATGTGATGAATTCCCGGTCGTTCTCATGGTCGATGTTTACTCTTACGCCGATACGGATTGCTGGAGCGAATTCGCGGAGCAGTCTCATTGAAGAGATTATTTTATCGAATGTCGGTCCGCCGTTTTTCAGACAGCGACGACTGTCATGCCGGTCTTTTAGTCCGTCAAGGGTGATCTGCATAGTGCTTATTTTCAGCTGTGACATCCGTTTTGCCACATCCTCGTTTACCAGATATCCGTTGCTTATTATTCCTGCATCGTATTCAAGTCCGAGTGACATCAGTTTATTGGAAAGACTTTCTATCCTATTGAACGCGATGAGCGGTTCGCCTCCAAACCATGTGACGCGCATGGATCTGGCTTCACTATGCGACTTGATGAATTCTACAATCTGATCCTCTATCTCGGTGGTCATAGTCTTGCCGCTGTGATCGTATTCAAAACAATATGGACATGCGAAGTTGCATGCGAGAGTCGGATTGATGGTCAGAGCAAGGTGTGAATCGTTGAAACGAGTGGAACGGATGACATATTTGATTTTTTCCACTTCAAATTCATCATTGGCTATGCCCTTTATCTTCAGGAGCATCTCTTTGATGTCTTCAGGTAGCGTGGAGGTGTCTTCGCCTGGTTGCAGCTTTGATAACAGATCATATGACTCCTTGTCCAAAGCCACGAAAGCATTGGACAAGGAGTTGTAGAGAAGATTTACATTTTCCCGCGAGAAGAGATAGTTGAATCGGGAAAAGCGGTTTTCTGCCATGCCGATTATGGTTTGGGAAGTACGTAATTCGTGCAGGTAGAAGAATGTTCAGCACAGAATGAATCTCCTGTAGTAGACCCATGGCAATCGCAGTTCAGATCGTACCCTTTACCGTGTGAGTCAAGTGAGCAAGTGCTCTCTTTGTTTCCGAAACACTGCGTGTACCTGATTTCACAAAGTGTTCCTCCCAGAATGTGTGATGTGCCGGCTGCGGAGATTGTTATCTCCGGGCGGGGCAGTTCGATGAACTGGAATTTTTCTTTTTCCATGTCGAAAAGTTTTAGGGTTTGTAAAAATGTTGATTATCGAATCATCGAGCCGGCTTTAGCCAAAGCCTCTGCTTTGAGCTAGTCGATGGGTTCGTCGATGTCGATGTCGGTGCCGGGCGATGTCTCCACGATGCATATACGTCCCGAAAGGAGGCGTCCGCTGCGGGTGATGTCGCCGACTGTTGATGCATAGAAAGCTCCTGTCTCTATGAGAGTTCCCCCGAAAGCCTGTCGGAGCGGCTTGGCGTCGAGCTGGTAGCTCAACGGCGTGCCGTCGCTCTGCCAGATGAATCGCTTGGACCGGAGGCACGAGATATAGGAGTCGGCTTGCTTCGCCTCGACGGCGCTCTGCAGGCTGCGGAAGTCGCCGGGCGTGGTGAATGGGAAGGTGGCCTGCGCGAGCACGAGCATGTCGGCGGGGTCATGGTCTGTGGCGGCGATAAACTCCCTGACCACTTCGATGACAGGGGATGTATCGGTGGCCGACGAGTCGCTGCGGCGGTAAATGCCTACCGAGGGGTGCGACTCCCGGAGGTATCGCTCTGCCCGGTCATCGTCGGTAGCCACCCATATCTCGTCGGCGGTCTGCGAGGCCACGATGGCGTCGAGTACCCAGGCCACGAGAGGCTTTCCGCCAAGAAGCTTCATGTTCTTGTCGGGGACCCCCTTGCTCCCTTTGCGGACGGGGATAAGGTAGACGAGCCGAGCCATGCGCGGGGTGTATATATAATGTCAGGTTTAGAGGACGAGGTATCCGGCGAGGGCGTAGCCGTCGCCGCGCAGTTTGATCACTACGGCCTGATCAGATGATGCAGCGAGCGCGTCGAGAAACTCCTCTTTGCTGCCGAACACCTGCAGGCAGGACTGTCCGTCGGCGTCCCATATCTCGAAGGTGTCGGCGTTGGTGACTTTTTCCGACGTACTTTTGATCGTGCGTGCATCCGTGTCGATTATGCAGCTAATCGGCCGCGGCGGTGTACGGTGCCCTTTGTCTTTCGGGTCAGGGATGGGATCGGTATTTTCAGGTTCCGGTTCCGGAAAAAGAGTTACCGGTGTTTCGGCAGCGACTGAAAATGCCAACGATCCGAGGAGGCAGATGACTCCGATAATTATGCGTTGTATCATGCTTATATGTGTTGATGTTTTCATAGACGCAAATTTATCAGATTGTCACCGATATTCGACATTTTTAGACTTTAGTTTTTCTTTAGTTTTTGTTTAGTATAACTTTAGCTGATATCAAGTAGTTGAAATATAGCATATTGCGATATGGGCATGTTGAGGTGCTGTTAAAGCTTCAGATATGAGAATACTTCGGGAAGCCTATGGCATGTGATGATTTTTCAAAGGTTTTGAATGAGTTTGTCGACTAAGGCAGGGCTCAGTTTTCCATTCATTATTTTTTCTCCGATGGTTCTGCGACGGAATGTGATGGTACAGGCTTCCCGTCCGAATACTTTGCTTTGTTCTGCCGGTTTTATTCCCGCTTTGATCAGGAGAATGGTGTGGAATTCTTCAGTAGTGATCCTGCCTTCAGAAAGAATGCGTATTTTTTTGTCAAAATCTGGTGATACTTTGCAAATCAGTTCAAGAAGCTCGTCCCATATCTGATCATTGTCGTTGATTACTCTGTTTTGAGATATAGCATTCTTGAGGCGTACGTAAGTCTCGGAATTAAGAATGCGGTCGGGGACGGAGTATCGTTTTTCCGACAGTTTGTCAAGCGATTCTATATATTCATTCAGATCAGTGCGGTATGCAGTAGCTTCTCTATCACCGTCAACGTCACTTTCTGAGTGTGATGAATCGTCAGCGGTAGAGGTTTTTGATGATTTTATCTCAAATGCCTTATTCAGGACATTCAGCCGGTAATTTACATCAAACAGTTCGTTCTTTGATTGCTGATAGCGGTAACGGAGAAACAGAATCACGCAAAGAATGGCCATAATGACGGCTACAGCGCCAATCAGTATGATAATCAGTGTGTCGTTTTCGCTTTCAGCCTGCTGGCGTGCGCGTTCATGAATCGAATAGTCATACATGGATGCCTGAATGATAGCAGCCTGTTGCTCATGGGCATTGTAGTGTCTCTCTGTGACTTCAAGATTCTTGTCAAAATACTACTGGTGCGATAAAATCGCGTTAGTTTAGAAATCATCAAATAAAGAGAGTTCTTTGACATTTTGATTTGA
>CANRCT010000023.1 GCA_947629175.1 uncultured Muribaculaceae bacterium
TGCTGTCTCTTAAACTTTGCTTATTTATGCTATTACAGATTAATTGATTAGTCCATTTCTTTCCGAAGTATTGTAATTAGTCTAATTTAGGCCAATAGGAAAATGAATGTTATAGTCTTTCGGTTGCCAAATACTCTAGTGTCAGGCGGTGACGGAGCTTCGGTAGTCGTAGGCGGCGAGAATGACGTCGGCGATCGTCATGATGACGGCTTTGTCGGAGAACAACGACTCGTTGGCGAGGACGATCCTGTAAGATACGTTTTCGGAGAGGTTCTCCGGGGCGGTGTACTCGTGGTCGACTATGCATGCCTGCTCTTCAGAGAAGCTTCTGAAGTAGGTGTCGGGAGCCTCGGCATAATGAGCTCCTTCGAAGTAGTAAGTATCCTTGAGAAGCGGGCCCACGCACTTGTCGAAAGCGGTCATGGCGACTTTGATCTTCTGATCGGTCATAATTTCGGCGAAAGTCATTCCTGTCAGACGATCGGGGCGTTGCAGACGGGTGCTGAGCACTATCTCCAAAACGATCTTGCCGGCAATGACTCTTGGACGGAAAATCACCTCAAGAAAAGTCTCATCGGAGTAGAACAGGAACATGCCGCCGTTGCCGGTGTTGTTCTTGCGCTTTATTTTCGGAATGCCCGGCCGGACGGCCTGCAGGCGGTCGATGACCATGCGGTGGAGCGTGTCGATGAGCCGTTTCTGGTTGACATCCGACGGAGCTACCGGGTCGTTGACGCCGGTGACGGATGATTTGTCGATGATGGAGCGGATGTTTTTCTCGAAGTCGGCTGTGCCGTTCTTCGACACCGTTTCGGTGGTCTGCTGCACGAGATAGAGCAGCTCGCGGATGTCGTTGTGGCGCTGGGTGAGATAGCTGTCGGCATTGCAGGCGGCTTCGAGCACCTCCTCCCATCCCGGTTCGTTTTCGCCGGTCGAATCGACATGCAGGTTCATGCGGGTGCACATAGAGCTGTCCCAGAGAGGGAAATCTGGCATGAGGGCGAGCATCTTGTAGATCTTTGGGTAGCACACCTGGAGCGCGACAATGGCGAAGTTGACGATACGTCCCTGCGGGGTGTTGACGAAGTCGGCGGCATTTTCTTTGCCGCAATGGGATATACAGGAAAGAAGCGACAGTGTGTTGATAAGCCGTTTGATTGATCTCGGGTTCTTGCCGACGGAGTATTCTACTATTTGCTGGATAGGCTTGCTGATGCGTCCGTCGCCTTTCTCTACTCCAGTGATGTATCCGATCCTTACGAGGGATTGAAGTACAAAATCCATCGGGCGGTAGCTGTTGACAGGCAGGGAGAACGGCACCTGGATAATCTTGTCGAAGAAAGAGCGGAATTCTCGTTCGTTCTGGTCGGTCAGCTTGCCGAACTTGGGTTCGAGTCCCTTGACGACGACATCATGGAATACTCCCAGGTATTGATCTTGATGCCTGCAAAGCGTGCATCGGGCGCGGAGCACAGGGCCCGTTCGAGACGGTTCATAAGCGATGTCTTGCCGCTTCCCCATTCTCCCTGTAGCGCGATGGTGATGGGTGAGGATGAGTTTTTGATAAACTGTATCAGTCCGTTGACGTAGCGTTCGGTGCCGAAGTCGTTTCTTTCTTCGTTGAAAGGAATGTCTGATAAGGAGGTCTTGCTGATGGAATCCATATGCTGGTCGATTTATGCTGTAGGGTATGTCGTTAAGATTTATGGTACGCGAATTTACGGATTTTTTCTCACAGTGCATAAGGAAAATCGCCGGAGTGATGCCAAGTAGGGGTCAACAGGAAAATGTCTGCCCGAATTGCACAATTCAGGGCAAACGACTATTTTTGCAGAAACAATATAACCGTTAGCTGAAATGAGATCGAAATACCAGCGCGTGCTGCTCAAGTTGAGCGGCGAATCGCTCGCCGGAGCCAAGGGCACCGGCATCGACACCGAGCGTCTCGGCCAGTATGCCGAGCAAATCCACGAGATAGCCTCCGAGGGAGTAGAGGTGGCGATAGTGATCGGCGGAGGTAATATCTTCCGCGGGCTGTCGGGAGCCACGCGCGGCTTCGACCGCGTGAAGGGCGACCAGATGGGGATGCTCGCGACCGTGATCAATTCTCTCGCCCTGAGTTCGGCTCTTGAAGCTGTGGGTCAGCCGGCAAAGGTGTTCACGGCCATCAACATGTTTCCGATCGGCGAGCACTACAGCAAGTGGAAGGCAATCGAGGCGCTGCAGCGCGGCGAGGTGGCCATCATAGCAGGCGGCACGGGCAATCCGTTCTTCACCACCGACACCGGCAGCGCTCTGCGCGGCATTGAGGTGGAGGCCGACGTGATGCTCAAGGGAACGCGCGTCGACGGCATTTATACCGCGGATCCGGAGAAAGATCCTGCAGCTACGAAATTCAGCGAGATCAGCTACGATGAGGTCTATACCCGCGGCCTGAAGGTGATGGACCTGACGGCTACGGCCCTCTGCAAGGAGAACGGTCTGCCGATAGTGGTGTTCTGCATGGACACGCCCGGCAATCTGGCCAAAGTGATAGCCGGCGAGCCGATCGGCACGCTGGTGTACTGACCGGCCGATGTGTTAAAAACTAATCAAACTACCATATATGGAACCCAAAGATTTTTTGACTCCCGCTGAGGAGAAGATGGAGCTCGCGGTGGCTTATCTCGACGAGGCTTTGGCGCATATCCGCGCAGGCAAGGCCAATCCCAAGATCATCGACGGTATAAAGGTGGAGTATTACGGCAGCGCCGTGCCCATCTCGCAGGTGGCCAATGTGTCGGTGCCCGATGCGCGCACGATCGCCATCACTCCCTGGGAGAAGCAGATGTTCAAGGAGATCGAGAAGGCGATCATCAACTCGGAGCTGGGCATCACTCCGGAGAACAACGGAGAGGTGATACGTCTGGCTATCCCTCCGCTGACCGAGGAGCGCCGCAAACAGCTCGTAAAGCAGTCGAAAGCCGAGGCCGAGCAGGCCAAGGTGTCGGTGCGCAACGCCCGTCGCGATGCTATCGACGGTCTTAAGAAGGCTGTGAAGCAGGGAATGCCCGAGGATGTGGAGAAGGACGCCGAGACAAGCGTGCAGAAGCTTCACGACAAGTATCTGAAGCGGATCGACGATGTGTTTGCGGCCAAGGAGAAGGAGATCCTGACCGTTTAAGGGGCTTCTTAAGGGGCGTCGTGATAACGGCCCATCTGGGTCGTCGCGCGGCAGCTCGGCCTCGGTCATTGACCATCAGTCAACTCCCGTCGGCCCTCGCTGCCTTGCTCCTACCATCTGAACCGTTCTTACGCCGCCCGCCATCCGGATGGCAAAAGATAAAGCAACAGGCGCTGTGTCACTGTAGGGTGACGCGGCGCCTGGACGTTTTTTGGCGTTTTGGCGGGAGGGTCAGAGGAGGCCGTCCTCGACGTTGACGGCTATGCGCTCTATCAGGGCGTCCTTGCGGTATTTGTCGGGGCGGTAGTCGCCTTTGAGGTTGACGCCGAAGAAGCGTCCGAATGTCTGCCAGAAGCTTGCGCGGAAGGATCCGAGAAATGCCTTGATGATGTTGTAGGAGCTTTGGTCGGTCTCGCGCCGGATGAGCTTGATCAGGAGCTGCGCCTGACTTTTGGAGAATTTTTTCAGCACGGGTTTGTACTGCCTGAAAATCTCCTGTTCCATCTTTTTGAGGTATTCCTCCCGTTCGCGCTGCGTGGGGAATGTCTCGATATACTCATACGTTTCGAGCAGTGTAGCGCAAATGAGCTTTGCGTAAGGGAGCGTTTTCTTGACGTCGCGCACGGTGCGCCAGTAGAACTGCTCTTCCTTCTTGTTTTTGAATTTCAGCGGAGGGAAAACTGTGATCTCGTTGAGCACGATCATTTTCACGTGCTCTCCGTCGATGTCGGTCCAGTAATAGCCTTTGTAGGTGTCGCGCAGTGCCGACGGGTTCTCCACCACCGGGATGTTTACCTCGATGTCGGTCTGTGCGGCGGCTGTCAGCGCCGCGCATATAATGATAAGATATGTCAGGAGTCGGTGCATACAAGGGGAGATGATGTGTGTCGTGTCAAGGGGCGCCCGGCTGCCGTGCGCCGGCTGTGGTAATAACGCTTCAGCGCGGCGTTTCGTTGTGGGGCTGAGGCGGATAATCGAGAGTGTAGTGGAGTCCGCGCGATTCCTTGCGCTCTTTGGCCTGACGCATGACGAGGTATCCGACGTTGATGATGTTGCGGAGCTCGCATATGGCGCGCGACACTTTCGACTGCTTGAAGAGGCGCTCGGTCTCCTCGTAGAGAATGTCGAGGCGGTTCCAGGCGCGGTCGAGGCGCAGATTGGACCTGACGATGCCAACGTAGGTGCTCATGATCTGGCCCACCTCTTTTGCGCTCTGCGTGATGAGCACCATTTCCTCGGGGTGGGAGGTGCCTTCGTCGTTCCAGAGGGGCACGTCGTCGCGCAGCTCGTAGCCGTGTGCGTGGGTCATGGCGTGGCGTGCGGCGGCCTCGGCGTAGACTACTGCCTCGATGAGCGAGTTTGAGGCCAGACGGTTGCCGCCGTGGAGTCCGGTGCAGGAGCATTCGCCGACGGCATAGAGACGCTTTATGCTCGACTCGGCATTGGTGTCGACGACGATGCCGCCGCAGAGATAGTGGGCCGCCGGCGCCACGGGGATATAGTCTTTCGTTATGTCGATGCCGAGCGAGAGGCACTTGGCGTAGATGTTGGGGAAATGATGGCGCGTCTCCTCGGGATCCTTGTGGGTGACGTCGAGATATACATGGTCGTAGCCGCCGGCTTTCATCTCCGAGTCAATGGCGCGGGCCACGACGTCGCGCGGTGCAAGTTCGAGCCGCTCGTCGTATTTCTCCATGAACCGCTCTCCGGCCGGGTTGCGGAGTATGGCTCCGTAGCCGCGCATGGCCTCTGTGATGAGGAACGAAGGGCGGTCGCCGGGATGGAAGAGGGCTGTGGGATGGAACTGGATGAACTCCATGTCGCGCACGGTGCCCTTGGCGCGGTAGACCATGGCTATGCCGTCGCCGGTGGCTACGAGCGGATTGGTCGTGGTTGTATATACGGCGCCCACGCCGCCGGTGGCCATGAGGGTCACTCGCGAGAGGAATGTGTCGACCGATCCGGTGGTCTCGTCGAGCACATAGGCGCCATAGCAGGTGATGTCGGGTGTGCGCCGGGTGACGATCTTTCCGAGATGGTGCTGTGTGATGATCTCGATGGCGAAGTGATGCTCAAAGACGTCGATGTTGGCCGATTCCCTGACGCGGCGTATGAGGCTCTGCTGTATCTCGTAGCCGGTGTTGTCGGCGTGGTGGAGGATACGGAATTCGGAGTGGCCGCCCTCGCGGTGAAGGTCGAACGAGCCGTCGTCGCGACGGTCGAAATCGACTCCCCATTCGAGCAGCTGGCGGATCTGCTCCGGAGCTTCGGTGACGACTTTCCTGACGGCGACGGGGTCGCTCAGCCAGTCGCCGGCCACCATGGTGTCGTGGATATGCTTGTCGAAGTCGTCGACGCGCAGGTCGGTGACCGACGCCACTCCTCCCTGGGCGAGCGCTGTGTTGGCCTCGTCGAGCGAGCTTTTACATATCAGAGCCACGCGGCCCGTCCGGGCTACTTTGAGGGCGAAACTCATGCCGGCGATACCTCCGCCGATCACCAGATAGTCGTATTTTCTAACCATTGCGATGCGTGAGAATTATTCCTCCAGAAGGTGCCGCGCAGGGCGCCGCAGGAGTTGACGCCGCAAATTTACAAAATTATTCCTTTCGCCGCTCCTCTCGCCGCAAAAGTATCGCGTCGGATGGAGCGGTTTTGCCGAAGGAGTGGGAGATGCGGATTTTTGTGAAAAATTAATACGCATGCAGCGAGAAGCATAGGGGTGAGAGTGTTGATTTTTCGGAAAAAAGTTGTAACTTCGCGGTGCATAGACATGCGCCTTGCGCACTGTCTGTGCGGCGACAAAACCAAAAAAGACTTTCATATCCATCTAAACAAACATAGATTACAGACTTATGAGTAAGGAAAAGAAATTCTTGACTTGTGACGGTAATCAGGCAGCAGCCCACATCTCGTACATGTTTACGGAAGTGGCGGCCATTTACCCGATCACCCCGTCGTCGACTATGGCAGAATATGTCGACGAGTGGGCCGCAGCCGGCCGAAAGAACATCTTCGGCGAGACGGTTCTCGTACAGGAGATGCAGTCGGAGGGCGGCGCAGCGGGTGCGGTGCACGGCTCTCTGCAGGCAGGCGCTCTGACGACGACCTACACGGCTTCGCAGGGTCTGCTGCTGATGATCCCCAACATGTACAAGATAGCCGGCGAAATGCTGCCGAGCGTGTTCCACGTATCGGCCCGTACAATCGCTTCGCATGCGCTCAGCATCTTCGGTGACCATCAGGATGTGATGGCCACGCGCCAGACAGGCTTCGCCATGCTGGCCGAAGGCTCCGTACAGGAGGTCATGGACCTCTCGGGTGTGGCTCATCTCGCCACGATAAAGTCGCGCATACCGTTCGTCAACTTCTTCGACGGATTCCGCACCTCGCATGAGATACAGAAGATCGAGATGCTCGAACAGGATGACCTGGCTCCGCTGCTCGACCGCGACGCAGTGGCCGCTTTCCGCGAACGCGCTCTCAACCCCGACGCTCCCGTGGCACGCGGCATGGCCGAGAACGGCGACGTCTTCTTCCAGCACCGCGAATCAAGCAATCCCTACTATGAGGCTGTCCCCGAGATCGTGGAGGACTACATGAAGCAGATCTCCGCCATCACCGGCCGCGAATATCACCTCTTCAACTACTATGGCGATCCTCAGGCCGAGCGCGTCATCATAGCCATGGGTTCGGGCACACAGGCCGCTCAGGAGGCCGTGGACCATCTGCTCGCAAAGGGCGAGAAAGTGGGCCTCGTAAGTGTCCATCTCTACCGTCCGTTCTCGGCAAAACATCTGCTGGCCGCCATCCCCGCCACCGCCAAGCGTATCGCCGTGCTCGACCGCACCAAGGAGCCGGGCGCTCCGGGCGAACCGCTCTATCTCGACGTGTGCGAGGTCTACAAGAACCGCGCCGACGCTCCCGCCATCTATGCGGGCCGTTTCGGTCTGGCATCGAAGGATACCACTCCGGCCGACATGATCGCCGTCTACAACAATCTGGCCCTGCCGATGCCCAAGGATCACTTCACGATCGGCATCGTCGACGACGTGAACTTCACATCGCTTCCCCCGGTAGATCCTATCGTGGTGAGTGACACGATGTTCGAGGCCAAGTTCTACGGCCTCGGAGCCGACGGCACAGTGGGCGCCAACAAGAACTCCGTGAAGATTATCGGCGACAACACCGACAAATACTGCCAGGCCTACTTCGCATATGACTCGAAGAAGTCGGGCGGCTTCACCTGCTCTCACCTGCGCTTCGGCGACGAGCCCATCCGCTCGACATATCTGGTGACCACCCCCAACTTCGTGGCATGCCACGTGCAGGCTTATCTGCATCTCTATGACGTCACCCGCGGACTGCGCGACGGCGGCACATTCCTGCTCAACACCATCTGGAAGGGCGAGGAACTGGCCAAGAATCTTCCCAACAAGGTGAAGAAATACTTTGCTGACCACAATATCACCGTCTACTATATCGACGCCACCAAGATCGCGCAGGAGATCGGCCTGGGCAACCGCACCAATACCATCCTTCAGAGTGCGTTCTTCCGCATCACCGAGGTTATCCCCGTGGATCTGGCCGTAGAGCAGATGAAGAAATTCATCGTCAAGAGCTATGGCAAGAAGGGTCAGGACGTTGTCGACAAGAACTATGCGGCCGTCGACCGCGGTGGCGAATACGCCAAGCTCGACGTCGATCCGTCGTGGAGCAACCTGCCGGAGGATCCGGAGGTGAAGAACAACGATCCGGAATTCATCAACAAGCTCGTGCGCCCCATCAACGCACAGGACGGCGACCTGCTGAAGGTTTCCGACTTCAAGGGCATCGAGGACGGCACATGGCAGCAGGCTACCGCCCGCTATGAGAAGCGCGGTGTAGCTACTTTCGTGCCCGAATGGATCGCCGACAACTGCATACAGTGCAACAAGTGCGCCTATGTCTGCCCCCATGCCGCTATCCGTCCGTTCGTGCTCGACGAGAAGGAGATGGCAGCGTCGCCTATCGCCGAGGGTCATTCGATCCCCGCAATCGGCAAGACTTTCACCGGCATGCGCTTCGTTCAGGCTGTCGACGTGCTCGACTGTCTGGGTTGCGGCAACTGTGCCGATGTCTGCCCGGGCAAGAAGGGCGAGAAGGCTCTCGTGATGAAGCCTCTCGAAACTCAGATGGACGTTCAGAAAGAATGGGACTACTGCGTGAAGGAGGTTGCCTCGAAGCAGGATCTGGTCGACGTGAAGGCCAACGTGAAGAACTCACAGTTCGCAATGCCTTACTTCGAGTTCTCGGGCGCATGCTCGGGCTGCGGCGAGACTCCCTACGTGAAGCTGATATCGCAGCTCTTCGGCGACCACGAGATGGTGGCCAACGCTACCGGCTGCTCGTCGATCTATTCAGGCTCCGTTCCCTCTACACCTTACACCGTCAACAAGCAGGGTCATGGCCCGGCATGGGGCAACTCGCTCTTCGAGGACTTCGCTGAGTTCGGTCTGGGCATGTTCATTGCCAACGAGCAGCTCCACCGCCGTCTGACAGAGACGATGAAGGCCGCCACTACCTGCCCGACATGCAGCCAGGAGATCCACGAGCTCGCACAGCAGTGGCTCGACGCTGCCGACGACGCTGTCGCCACCCGCGCCATCGCCGACAAGCTGATACCTCTCTGCGAGGCATGCGGATGCGACATATGCAAGACCATCCTTGACCTGAAGCACTATCTCGTGAAACGTTCGCACTGGATCATCGCCGGCGACGGCGCTTCCTACGATATCGGCTTCGGCGGTCTCGATCACGTACTCGCAAGCGGCAAGAATATCAATGTGCTCGTTGTCGACACAGAGGTTTACTCCAACACCGGCGGCCAGGCTTCGAAGGCTACCCCGCTCGGCGCCAT
Source organism: uncultured Muribaculaceae bacterium (assembly GCA_947629175.1). Classification (GTDB taxonomy): domain Bacteria; phylum Bacteroidota; class Bacteroidia; order Bacteroidales; family Muribaculaceae; genus Paramuribaculum. Next base: position 9,063 of record CANRCT010000023.1, read on the forward strand.
CGCCAAGTTCGCTGCGAGCGGCAAGCGCATCCGCAAGAAGGATCTCGGTCTGATCGCGTCGACCTACGGCTACGTATACTGCGCTCAGATAGCCATGGGCGCCGACCAGGCTCAGACCCTCAAGGCTATCCGCGAGGCCGAGGCCTACGACGGCCCGTCGCTGATCATCGCTTACGCTCCCTGTATCAACCACGGCATCAAGGCCGGCATGGGTCACTCGCAGATGGAGGAGCAGAAGGCTGTGGAGTGCGGATACTGGCACCTCTGGCGCTACAATCCCGCCCTCGAGGAGTCGGGTCAGAACCCCTTCTCGCTCGACAGCAAGGCTCCCGACTGGGATAAGTTTGAGGACTTCCTCAAGGGCGAGGTGCGCTACGCATCGCTTGCCAAGCAGTATCCCGCCGAGGCCGGCGAGCTCTTCGCGGCAGCGAAAGCCAACGCCCAGTGGCGCTACAACAACTATCGCCGTCTGGCCCAGCAGCAGTGGGGCGTCGATCCCGAGATCGGCAACCTGCCCAAGTGATAGATTCATAAACCTGACTGCGCTCCGCCGCAGCCGGCTCTAAAGATAAGGCGGTGAGTCATATGACCCCCAATCCGGGGGCTGTGGCTCACCGCCTCGCTTTTATTGTGGAAGAGATGGCATCGACATGCGAAATTATAGTGCAGGATACTGATGATTTTGTAATTTTGCAACGTAATCACAACTGTCCAATTAGGTGCCGTGCATATGGAATCTACTCAAGAAAACAAATTAACAGTCCAAAATACTCAGGATAATGAACCGGTCACAAATTGTGACCGGTTGGTAATGCCAATAGAAAACCGCATCCTTACCTTGCGGGGGAAACAAGTGATGATTGACAGAGATCTGGCAGAATTGTATGGTGTTGACACAAAAAGGCTTAACGAACAAGTAAAAAGAAACATCGACCGATTCCCGGAACGTTTCAGATTCCAGCTCTCGAAGCAGGAGAAAGATGAACTGGTCGCAAATTGCGACCGGTTCAATGGTCTCAAACATTCATCGTCCAAACCTTTCGCATTTACCGAACAGGGTGTTGCAATGCTCTCTGCAGTATTGAAAAGCGAAACCGCTGTAAACACAAGTATTCGTATCATCGATGCTTTCGTGGCTATGCGAAATTTTCTGATGAATAATGCTTCAATCTTCCAAAGGATGGAACGTATTGAGATGAAACAGTTGAAGACAGATGAAAAGGTTGATGCGATTCTTGATCGTCTGAATGAACATACGGAACCTGAAGAGGGTGTGTTTTTCGAGGGACAGATTTTCGATGCGTATGCTTTCATTGCCGGATTAATCCGAAAAGCTGATAAACGGATAGCTGTCATCGGCTACATTGACGATTCAGTGCTGGTGCAACTGGCAAAACGGAAACCCGGTGTGACCGTGGATATTTACGACGGCAAAATTTCGCCGCAGCTCCGTCAGGATGTTGCCCGTCACAATGCGCAGTATCCGGGTGTCGCGTTGCACGCTTACAAAAAGGCTCACGATCGTTTTCTTATTATTGACGAGGCTGTCTATCATATAGGGCATTCGCTCAAAGACCTTGGAAAGAAACTGTTTGCTTTCTCAAAAATGGAGGTGATGACCGGCACTGAATTATTATCCAGATTCTAATGACATGTTTGAAGAGGGAATCCCGCATTTTCACGATCCGCAGTTGGTCGACTATCTTAAGTCGAAGCTATAATCAGGGAATCCTTACCACTTTGATTGATTAGAATTGAAGTCGGGTGTGCGGATAGTGTGCGGAAAATGTGCGGAAAATGTGCGGAAATAGTGCGGAAATAGTGCGGATGGTGTGCGGAAGTGTGCGGAATTAGTGCGGAAATAGTGCGGACGGTGTGAGGATTTGGAGGGAAGCGGGAAAATGGCTAACTTTGCGGCGTGATGACGCGGCGGCACACGAGGGACCGCAGCGGCAGCGCAACAACTTCGAAGTAAAACCAATATAATAAGTCTTGGATATAGATCCTTTACCAGCCATGGCCGACTCGCTCGGAGCGGTAGTGTCGGCCTTGCAGCTTAGTTTTCCGGCCAATTTCGGCCTCGACCAGATCATAGCCCTGATAGTGGCTGTCGGCGCCCTGATGATCTCCGGCTTCGTGTCGGGCAGTGAAATAGCATTTTTCTCGCTTACACCTGAGCAGTGCGACGAGCTCGATGAGACGCCGCGGGGCAAGAGTGCGCTTGATCTTGTGCGCAATCCGGAGCGCCTTCTCGCTACGATACTGATAGCCAATAATCTGGTCAATGTGACAATAGTCATACTCTGCAATTATGCTCTCGGCCCGGTGTTTCAGGGCATGGCGGCGTGGCTCAGCTTCCTGTTGCAGACAGTCATACTGACGTTCCTCATATTGCTGTTCGGCGAGATATTGCCCAAACTGATAGCAAATTCCGACAACATGCGGTGGATACGCTTCGCGTCGGGCGGTGTGCGGTTTATGATGGCGGTTTTCAGGCCTATCTCTTCGCTGCTGGTCAGAGGGTCGACGATCGTCAACAAGGTAGTGGTGAAGAAGGAGAGCGACGTGACGGCCGAGGAGCTGTCGAAAGCTCTTGAGATCACCGACGTGAAGGCCGGCGACGAAAAGGAGATGCTCGAAGGCATACTCCGCTTCGGCGACAAGACGGCCAACGAAGTGATGACCCCGCGCGTCGACATGACGTGCGTCGACCTTTCGTCGACTTTCGACGAGGTGATGGCCACGGTAGTGGAGTCGGGCTATTCGCGGCTGCCGGCCTGCGACGGCTCGCAGGACGACATCAAGGGGGTGCTCTATGCGCGCGACCTTCTCCCCTATATCGGCAAGGCCGATGCCGACTTCGACTGGCACAAGCTGCTCCGCGAGCCCTATTTCGTGCCCGAAGCCCGGTCGATCGACGATCTGCTTGAGGACTTTCGCCGGCGTCATATCCACATGGCCATAGTGATCGACGAGTTCGGAGGCACCCAGGGACTTGTCACGCTTGAGGATGTGCTTGAGGAGATAGTCGGGGATATCAACGACGAATACGACGATGAGGAAAAAACCTATCGCCGTCTCCCCGACGACACATTCATTTTCGAGGGAAAGACGCTCCTCGGCGACTTCTTCCGCATAACCGGTCTCGACGAGGCCGACTATGCCGACGTGGCGGCCGACTGCGAGACGCTGGCCGGAATGCTTCTGGCCATCAAGGGAGATTTCCCCAAGGAGAAGGAGCCGCTCGTCTACGGCCGCTGCCGCTTTCTGGTGCTTGAGATCAACGGCCACCGTATAGCCAACGTGCGCGTCAAGGTGATGCCTGAGGAGGTCGGCGACAAAAAGGAATAATGAGAATAGTTACGGCTCTGGCCGCTGTGGCCATGGTGTTGGTCTCATGTGGCGGCCGTGGTGGCGACCATGCGCCCGTGCCGCGTCCGCGTGCCTATCCCCGGGTGCCGGTGACGGAGGCCTCTTTTCACCGCGCCGATTCGCTGCCGATGGGCTTTGCTGTCAACGACCGGGCCGAGGTGCGCCTCGGAGGCGACGCCCGGAGCCGGTGGCTCACTATTGTTTACCCCGCTTACGGTGGCGCCGCGATGCATCTGTCGTTCACTCTGTCGGACGATCCCGACGCCGTGGCCGGCAATCGGCTTGAGCGGATAGCTCTGAATGCCGGTCAGGCGCATGTCAGCGTCAGCGACACTCTTATCGGCAACGGCACTACGGCGGTGGCCTTTTACCGCGTCGACGAGCCGTCGGTCACGCCGCTTCAATTGCTTGCGCGCCGCAGGCGCCTGACCGTCAGCGGAGCATTGACAGGCTTCGACGCCGCAGCGTCGCCCGACAGCCTCGCCCCGATCCTCGACGCCATACAGCGCGACATGCTCGCGGGCCTCGACTCAATTATCGTTACTGACTGATGCCACAAAAGATCAAGCATATAAAATCGGACGGTGTGGAAATCAGCATTATCCCGGTCGCAGCCATTTCGCAGCCGATGCACGAGGCCGAGCGGGAGGCAGTGAGCCGCCTGGTTGAGACTGCGTTTGGCAGCGGAGCGGCTCTGACGCATTCCGCGGCAGGGGCGCCGCTCGTCGACGGTGTGGAGGAGGGGCGGGTGTCGGTGAGCCACGGTGCCGGATATGCCGCACTCGCAGTGTGCGATGCCGGGCGCCGAGTGGGTATCGACGTTGAGTCGCCGCGCGCACAGCTCCGCCGGGTAGTACGCCGCATTCTTACCCCCGGAGAGGCTGAGATACTGCCCGATGCCGCGACATGCGACATCGCCCTGCTTCTGCGGATATGGACGGCTAAGGAGGCCGTCTACAAGCTTACGCCCGACAACGCCACCCTTACCCTGGGCCAGATCAGTCTGCTGAGTGCCGACCATATGGAAGCATGGCGCTCGGGAGATTCAGTAAGCCTGCAGCCAGGAATGACCATACGGTTCATCGCACTGCCGGGTGGCGCACTCCTTGCTGTAGCCACGAAGTCACGCGTCAGGCGCCGAGGAGGTCGCGGGTGATGTCGAGGGCGGCGGCGATCTCTTCGGGCGAGGCGGTGGAGTCGAGGCGCAGATCGCCCGGAGCGGCCAGCAGTGTGAAGTTGATTGCCGACGGGTCGGCGTTTTTCTTGTCGTGGCGCATGTATTCTATGAGCGCGGGATAGTCGTCGCAATTCAGCTGAGGCGCGCCGTAACGCTCGCGGACGAACGACGCCACGGCATGCAGCTGGTCAGAGGGGAAGCCATGCTTCATGTGCGATAGCACCAGATCGGCCACCAGTCCGCGGGCAACGGCGTAGCCGTGGGCCAGATGGCGCCCCTCCTTCATGGCGAGAGCCTCCATGGCGTGAGCCATGGTGTGGCCGAGATTGAGCGCCTTGCGGAGTCCCTTCTCGAACGGATCCTCGTCGACCACGCGCTTTTTGACCATGACACTTTTGCGGAGCAGCTGCAGGAGCTTCTCATCGTCGGCGGATTCGCCTACCGGAAATGCGAGGAGTTCGGCCGCGGCCTCCGGGGAGTCGAGCAGTCCGTGCTTGAGCATTTCGGCGTAGCCCGAAAGCAGTTCCTCGGTGGGGAGGGAGCGGAAGAAACGGGTCGATATGATGACTGCCACAGCCTCCTTAAATACGCCGATCTCGTTTTTCAGACCCTCGAAGTTTATGCCTGTCTTGCCGCCGACTGCCGCATCGACCGCGGCGAGCAGAGTGGTGGGGACATTGATGAACTTCACCCCGCGCTTGAACGTGGCCGCAGCGAAGCCGCCCATATCGGTGACCACGCCGCCCCCGATGTTGATCACCAGTGAGCTGCGCGAGCAGCCTCCGGCCACGAGCCGGCTCCATATCATGGCGAGGCTGTCGAGATTCTTGGCCTCGTCGCCCGCGCCGCACTCTATGACAACGGCGCCGGCCACAGCGCGGCATTCGCGCGCAAGCGGCTCGACGACAGCGCGGCGCACATTGCTGTCGGTTATGACGTAGACTCCTTTGGGCGTGGCTTCGTCGACTATGGCGTCGATGGCCGCGGCTACCTCGTTGTTGAAGACAAGTATCTGGCTCATTATCGGCTTACGGTTTATGGAATGACAACCTGAAGAGAGATCTGCGGCAAATATAGTGATAATGGCGCATACTGTCGCTATTGCGGGATGTTAAGGGGCTGTTAAGCATCTGTTAAAAAATCAAACGACAAACGCGCGGCGGCATGCGGGCTCCGCGGGAGTAATTTTGCAATCCCGTGACGGACCGGCTGTCACGGCCTAAAATGGATGAGACAGATGAAGAAGAGACGAGAAGTGAGAATAGCGGCTGCGGGAGTGGCCCGGCGCGGTGGAGCTGTCAGGCGGTGCGTCAACCTGACGGAGGCCCGTCATGGCCTGAAACGCATGATGCCGTTGCCGTCGCTGCCCGCAGGCGATGATGAGGACGGCAGCGATGATGGAGCGGCGTATTCGTCGGCTCCGGCGTCGTATGCGCCGGTGAGGCTTGTGGCCCGATCCATCGGGAGAATGCAGCGGCAGACCAGAGCCTTCACTCCTGCCGATGGCGACGCAGGGAGCGACCGGGGAATGGGCGAACGGGACATGGCGGCCTTTTCGGCCATGCTGAGCGACACGTACTGCGGGCTTGTGGAGGAGGCGGCCGGCGGGGGAGCGCTGCTTCAGCCGATAGCGTGCGGCTATCGGCTGACAGGTCATGACGGGCAGACGCTTTATGAGTCGGGCGTGGTGTATGCGGGACCGGCCGACGGCGTGCAGCTGTGCGGCGAGCTGCATCCGGCCATAGAGGTGCGGAGCAACACGGATTTCACCATAGCCGGTTTCACTCTCGGCGCTGAGGCCTACCGTCTGACGGCCGAGATCCCGGAGTATGGCGCGGACGACGGGGTGGCCGAGGTAGAGATCTACGCAGGCGAGCAGCTTCATCCGGTGGATCCTTCGGAGCGGGCAGAGATCAGGATCGACGGGGCCGGCGGCAGCGAGCCCTCGGTGAGGCTATTTCTTCCGGGAGCCTCCACGGCCATGGCGCCCGGCTTGCAGCGGCTGACGGCTAAGGCAGCGGCTCTCGCCGCAGGGGGAATGCGAGGCATGAGGCTCGTGGCACGGGTGAGGAGCGGCGAGGCGGCAACTGTGACTGTCGGCGGAGCTTCGCGCGGCGATGTGGCCGAGGCGATACGGCTTGCCGACGCGGCTGTGGCGCGGGCCGAAGCGGAGGCCCGGCATGCGCGGACGGCCGAGGGACGTCTGCTCGCCGCCATATGCAGCCCTAACGGATTCGATGCCCGGCTGGCGGTCAGGTCGGGCGATACGATGGTGATGGGCGGCATCACTCCGTTGCGTTTCGGCGGGGTGTCGCCCCTGGAAATGGTGACGGCCCCGGAGGGGAACGACGTGATAGCGCTTCGCGCCACGGTGACAGGCCCCGGATTGCCGTCGGCAGTCAGCGAGGCTGTGATGACTGGCGATTTCAACGGTCTGCGGCGTGCGCCGCTTGTAGGGTATCCTTCGGCCGACGCTTCGGAGCTGCATATCACCGCCACGTGCGGCGGAAAGAACGTGCATTTCGGAGCCATGCTTACGCCCGCGGCCGATCTGAGCCGTGCCATTCATGTCGCCTGCGGTCTGGCATCGCCTACGCCCGATGATGAGGCCGCGCCGGAATATGCTGATGTCCCTATGGTTTCAGCCGCTGCGAGGATCGACAACGCGCTCGTGGCGTCGGAGAGCGGCCGGAACCGTCATCCGGTGGCAGCATGTCTGCTCGGCGAGGGCGTGGAAGTGAAGGAGATGGTGATTGCCGACCGCCGGCGCACGTCGGCCGACTCCACGCGGTGCCGGCTCTATGCCTCCACTACCGACGGCATCTATGGTGCCAGTGCCGATCTTGCCGAAGGTAGACTGACAGCCACCAATCTCACTCCTCTGGTGGCCGAGGGGCGCCTGACTGCTTCGGGAGATGGATATTATGCCTCGACCGCCGAGGGGGTGGTGGAGCTGACAGGTAGCCAGGTCAAGGCTGTGGAGGGCGCGAGCCGGTGGAAGAGAGCCGGCCGGGATCCGGCTACAGGGCTTCTGCTGACGGAGGATGCAGCAGGAATGATATGGACTTCCGGCAGTGACGGCACCGAATATATGGCTGACAGGGAGCACCCCGACGAGGTGGAATGGACCGTCGGCGCGGAGCTTTCGGCCGACGAACGTGTGCGGGGCATCGAGCTGCGTATGCGTGCCTCGGAGTTTCATGGCGAGGTGGAGATTATGGCGGGAGGTAAGCGTACGCTTCAGAGGATATGCCGCGTGAAGGTGGATGGGGAGATATGCCGCCCGCTGCGGATCGGCAACATAATCTGTCCTGTCAGGCCGTATGTGGAGCTGAGGCTGACAGGGCGGACGTCGGCCGATCTGAGGATATATTCGGCCGCTATCGAGACAATAAAAGTGGATGATGAGTGACGAAGGGATAAAGAGGGCGGATTTCCAGACGGCCGACATTGGGGCACTTTTGGCTGAAAACGAGCGCCGCAAGTCGGGCCGCGCTGCAGTGTATGATCCGGAGAGCGGCGAAGGATGCTGCGGGAAACGTGTGGAGCTTAAACGCTGCCGCAGGCGATGGCTGGTGCCGGAAGAGATGCTGACTGACAGCCGCTTCAGTTCGTGCCGCACGGCGCCCGACTACGAGCGGCTCCGCGCCGCGTGCGATTTCGAGTACTGGGCGTGGCGCTGCGTGGAGATATCCGACAAGCAGACGGGCCGCATGATCCCTTTCAGGCTCAACCGCCCGCAGCGCAAGCTTCTTGCCGCTATGGAGAGCCAGCGTCGCGCCGGCTGTCCCGTCAGGATAATACTGCTGAAAGCGCGCCAGTGGGGCGGAAGCACTCTCACCCAGATTTATTTCGCATGGCTGCAGACGGTGGTGGCCGAGGGACTGAATTCGCTGATATGCGCGCAGGTGCTCAACACTTCGGGCACTATACGCCGGATGTATGACCGCCTGCTGCGCCGCTATCCGCGACAGCTGTGCGCTACCGACGAGGAACACACGATGCTGAAAAAGGGACTTGTGGCGTCGGGCGACGGCGCAAGCACCCGGATGGTCAGCGGCCGAAGGGCTACGGTGACGGTAGGCTCCTCGTTCGGCCAGGATGCTGTGCGCGGTCTCGACATCAGGCTGGCCCACCTGAGCGAAGTGGCATTCTGGCGCGATACGGAACTGATGAAGCCGGCCGACTTCGTCAGGGCCATCTGTTCGGGCATAGCCATGCGGCCGCTTACGGCTGTGGTGATAGAGAGCACGGCCAACGGTGTCGGAAATTATTTCCACAAGGAGTGGCTCCGGGCCAGGGAGGGACTGAGCGACAAGACTCCGGTGTTTGTGGCCTGGTATGAGATAGAGGAGAATGCCGTGGAGGTGACCGATGTCGCCGCGCTTGTAGGCGCGATGGACGAATATGAGCGCAATCTGTGGCGCCGGGGACTTACGCTCGAACAGATACGCTGGTATCAGCTCAAGCGGCGCGAGGCGGCCGATCACTCGAAGGTGATGGCCGAATATCCGACTGACGATACGGAAGCGTTTGTCAACACTGGCTTCGGAGTGTTCGCTCCCGAGCTGGTTGACCGCATGCGGTCAACGTGCCTCGATCCTGTGGCCACGGGCGAGGTGGCGGGGCACGCCATGACCGGGCCGGAGGCTTTGCGCGGGATTAAATTTGCCGCAGACGCCCGCGGCGGCCTGAAAGTATGGGAATGGCCGGTCCGTGAGCGGCAGAGCAGCGACCGGTATGTGGTGACGGTGGATATCGGCGGCCGCAGCGCAGGGGCCGACTGGTCTGTTATAGCCGTGATGGACCGCGGAGAGGCCGACGGCAGCGGGCCGATGAGGATAGCCGCCCAGTGGCGCGGCCATATCGACCATGACCTGCTCGGATGGAAGGCCGCCGCGATAGCGTCATTCTACAACGATGCGCTGCTGGTGGTGGAGAGCAACACTCTGGAGACTGAGAGTGCAGGATCGTCGACCTATATCCTGGAGCAGCTGAGCGAGGTCTACGGACATCTGTATGCCCGCACGCTACGCGACACTTTCAATCCGCAGCGCGAGCGGCGCCTCGGTTTCCACACCAACCGCCAGACCAAGGGGCTCGTAGTTGAGAGCCTCATCAGGGCGGTCAGGGAGCACGAGTATCTCGAACGCGACCACCTTGCATGCGACGAGATGATGACCTACGCTCAGCTGCCGGGAGGCGCATACGCGGCGCGCGACGGGTGTCACGATGATGTGGTGATGACCCGTGCGATGGCCGTATACGTGGCCTCTACAGTGCGCCGCAGTCCGGAGGCTTCATGCGGCTACTTCCGTGAGAGCGGCCGATAGCGGGGCGCGCCGCGATGTGTCGCGCATCAGGTCTTGCACATGACGCGACAATTAGCTAATTTTGCAGCACGGCAGATGACGCCAGGAGTGACGGCTCTGCCAACATATTGTTAGTAAAAGCGTTTCATGCTTTATCCTTTTCCGGAAATCGCCAAAATTTCAACAATAGAGGAGAAAGCAGTCAAGAAAACGCTCATGCTTGTCGTGTATATCTACTCCCCGGCAAGGGGTGACTATTGGTATATCCGATAAGGCGTGGGAGTGGACTGTTTATTCTGTTGTGGGCGTTTGGCGATGCCTCGGAAAAATAAACTGAACATCGTTCCACGCTTTTCTTTATGTCGTAAATTCCGGGTCTGGGGAACGCATGCCGGTAAACGTATTATGCAGATTTTTAGACTCGTAAATTATCTGTTCTCAATTCTTTTCATATCGGTGGCAGTGTCGTGCGGCGAACCCGGACAGCAACCCGATCTGGCCGAGGCGTCGGCTCTCGCTTCGTCGTCGCGCCTCAGAGTGCTCGCCATAGGCAACAGTTTCACGGACAACGCCACACAGTATATCCCGCAACTCCTGTCGGCACTCGGGACAGGGCAGGATCTTTTTTTCGCAAAGACGGTATTGGGCAACAGCACTCTGCAGCAGCATTGGGAAAATTATCAGAGCGGTGCGGAGGTCTACGGGATGTCGTATGCCTGCGGAGGTGCCTGGAAGCACATGGGAAACCGCTCGCTCGAATATGCAATGGATTTCGCTGACTGGGATGTTGTAGTGGTGCAGCAGGTGTCGTGGCTTGCCGGCATAAGCGCAAGCTATTATCCGTGGCTTGAGAATATCGCCGATCGTCTGCGGTGGAAAAATCCTGACATGGCGATAGGCTGGCAGATGACATGGGCCTATGCGCCGTATTCAAGCCACGCGGAATTCTACAGGTATGGAAATGACTATAACCGCATGCTTGAGGATATCGCTGAAGCTACCGATGCGGCACGCGGAGTGGCTGATTTCGTCATCCCCTCGGGACTGATGATCGACCGCCTGCGCGGTTGCGCCGCCGACAGCCGCATATATGCGCCTGACGGATTCCATCTTAGCGACGGTGTGGCCTGCTACGCATTGTCGGGCCTGTGGCATGAGACTGTTATCGCCCCCCGCTATGATTCCTGTCTTGACAGGAAGTCATATCTGGGGGCTGCCGCTTTATGCGGAGTCGGCGATGACGATGCGGCCGATGCGTATGAATTGATTTTACAGTTAATACAATAAATTATTTATGAACCAGACAAGATCTGTCAGATCGCAGGCACTTGACCTGCTGAGATTCCCTCTTGCGTGTGTGGTAGTCACGATCCATGTGTTTGCAGGCTGTGACTTCGCGATTCAAGGAGAAGAATTTGATTTGAGCGGCTACGGGGTATTTATGGCCCTGACCGCGTTTGCGAAGGCTTTTCTGGCTGCGCAGAGCGTGCCGGTGTATTTCTTCATAGCCGGCTATGTGTTTTTTCTCGGAATAACCCTTACGAAGGAGACCTATTTCAGGAAGATGAAAAACCGTTTCCGGTCGTTGTTTATCCCCTACGTGCTTTGGAATGTGCTGGGTATCGTCATGGTGCTTTTCCCTTTCATCCCGGCTCTGCACTCCATCTTTCCGGGATGTGACTGGCATGATCTCAACATTTCTTTCCGGACTATACTGTCATGTTTCTGGAATTATGCCGAGCCGGGCACAGTCGGCCTGATCGACCGTCCGATAAACGCGGCTCAGAGCACTCTGCCGGGCGATCCAGCGACTTTTCCGGTCGATGGGGCGATGTGGTTTGTAAGGGATCTGATGATAGTGGCGGCGCTGACTCCGGCGATCAGCTGGCTGCTGAAAAAATTCGGCGTGATGTTGCCGGCCATCAGCGGCATAATTTGGTTCTGTACGCCCAATTTGGGGCTCGGACACGTCTATCAGCTTATTACTGCATTGTTTTTCTTCTCGTTCGGGGCATACTTCAGCTTTCATCAGTTTGATATGGTGGAGGAGTTCCGTAAATACCGCACCACGAGTTACTACGTGTATGTCCTTTCGGCGCTCTACCTCCTTGCCTATACCTATTTCTCGGGAAATATAAAGCGTGTGGTGATGTTTGGCTTCGCTGATTCGGAAATGATGTTTGTGAAGAACATCACTATCATTGCCGGACTGTTTTTCGCCTATAATCTGGCAGTGCATCTGATAGAGAAATATCATATCCGTCCGTCGAAGCTGCTTTCGTCGGCGGCGTTTTTCGTATATGCCGCCCATCTGATAGTGCTTGAATATGTCAAGAAAATCGTGTCGCTCCTGTTTCCGCCTGTCAGCGATTTCAATGCCGTAATGCTCTATCTGCTGACCGACGTGGTGACATGCTGCGGACTGCTGGCGCTATACATTGTGATGAAACGCTATACTCCGAAGCTTCTGTCGCCTCTGATCGGCGGCCGCCTGTAATTTGAGCCGCCCCCTGAAAGCGACAGAATTTCAGGGGGCGCTTCGCTTCATGGGGAGTTTTCAGGCAATATATTATTGAAGTGGGTTTGGCGATATTTCGGAGTGAATGAAAGTCTTTATAAATCAAGAGCATGCACTTCCCGGAAGTCCCCGAAGTGTTCGGATTCAGTTAATCTGTCAGCCGTTTTATTCGCCCTTTCTATTCTAAGCGTGAATGATTGGCAATCAATGATTTGTAGGTGTGTAGCGGGCGATGAAACGCAGAAAAACACTAAAATATACGCCCTTTTATTCGCCCTTAGAACCAAATGCCTCCCCGTTATAATGAAGCCTGTCAAGACCAATTTCAAGAGCTTTATTTATGAGAGCCTTCTGTACGTTGTATCTGTCCCCTAACGAATAAGTCATTTGACCTCTTTCCCCTTCTGTACGAACAAGACCTCTTCCTTTTAACTCATCAATAAAATTACGGAATTGTTTATCAGAAATGTGGTTTCCCAATACCTTATTTATTTCAGCACGTTTTACTTTGCCGTATTTTTCAAGAAATGGGCACAACACAGCCCACATTTGATTGATATCCCAATCGGTCATCAAAGAATAGGTGCCTAAATCGCCACTGAATTCATAGTATTTACGTGGGAGTATGTAATACTGAGCGTTGGTCTTGCCGTGCTTTTCGAGAAAACCGAGTTTTTCCAGCTTAAGTGCAATGCCACGATTGCTTGGCCGTTTAGCGCCATCACGGATCTCACATAAAGCAAGTACGTCAAAAACGGTGAGTTTTTGATCATCCGGCAAAGAGTCCTGGATTTCCTGTACGTACAGAGCGAAACCTGTGTCTTTCACCGTAGCAAATAAGGTTGCAGTTACATTAAAGTCATCAGTCTGGGAGTAATCTGGAGCTGGCTTCCCTTCTGACAGAGTGTATAGAAATATCTTGTCCACTCCCTGACCTGAGCGTTCAACTATACCTGTCTTCGAGAGGACATCAGCAATGAGTCTGTTGCGTGGCATACTTGGAGTTGTCAGAAGATTGTCGACCGATACGCCATGAGGGAAACCGCCACCATTGATTATCGTAAATTTGAGAGGATATTGTTTTATTACAATTTCACTGCCAAACCGATAATCTCTGTGGGAGAAAGCGTTGTTCACAATTTCGCGTATGACAGCCTCGTTAAAAAAGGAATGTCGAATATATATGGGCCTTTCCTTACCGGTACAGAGCCGTTGCGCAGGTTTATTTCTTTCCACAGCTCATCAATCAGAAGAAAGAAGGGCTGTCCGAAAGATTTCCTGCTGTCAAAGTGTATCTGACTTTCGGTGTTTCTGTATTCAAGCATTACTTTTGCCTGAGGATATAGACGTGCAATTACTTCTTCCTTGCCAACCAATAGTAGGGCGGCATTCGTAACTCTATCTCCAATTATAAGTTTCAGGTCGCTTAATGCCTGTGCGTCAGCCAATGATACAAATGACGGATTCTTCTGTTTTTCGGCATACCGTTCTTTCATTACTCTGATGGCATCTTTGTCCAAATCATCAATCGTGATTCCATCGCAAATATGCTCCGAAAAATCAGGTTCCTGTTCTTGAATTATTGATATATAGGTCTTGTCGTCCATCGGTTTCAGTTCCTCTCCGACACGCATGAGCGCGACATCCTCAAATTTGAATACCTTGCCAATTGGATGCGGAGGCACCTCTATCACGAGAACTCGGCCGGATTTTGCATTTTCGTCTTCATACAATTCGTATATATAGGGGCGTATGCCCATGTCCCGGTATATGTCACTTTCAAGTTGCCCGATGCCGTTCAGACACTGCTTGGTCCCGATAACTTTGTGGGGATAAGTATCATGCATGCCTATGACGATGCGACCGCCGCCTTCATTGCAGAGGGCTGCGACATATCCAAGGATACAGCGGCGACGTTCCTGTGGCTTGTCTTTGCCTGCGCCGTTATAGGACACATTGCCATGTTCGCCTTTCTTGAACTCCACGTGATCTTCAGATTCACGCATCTGTTTGAGCTGTTCGATTGTATATTTAAGCATATTCGAGGACTAATCTAACGCAAATTTTCGGAAATGTTTAGAGGATTCTGCAGGCAGTTCATTCCCCTCTATTAACATATGCCATTTTATTTTTTGACATCTCTGTTATTCTGGGATTGATGGATTTCAGATCGGATATGAAAGCTTCCTGATTCTGCGGGGAGATATAGACCCAGTTATTACGACCGTATCTGATGCCTATCCGCTTCGCGGACAATGCCGGCGATGACAGGATGGTGGATTTATGGGTGATTTCAGTGATTCTGTCTATCGGCAATGTCATATGGAACAATACTCCGCAACGGATAAATAACCTGTCATCTTTGATGGTGTAATCTGTGTGCAGCAGGATGTCGAACATCAGGGCTACACAGAGCCCGATAAACAGAGCATCAATAAGGAGCAGCCATGTGGACTGAAAACATAAAAACAGGCTGCATCCAAATGCAGCGGCAACTCCGATGCATGTCCAACGATACCACCGGGCGACTCTGGATTTATAGATCTTTTCCATGTCGTAAAAAAGTCACAGATTGTCGGGTAGGCGGCGCAGCGTTTCGGCAATCACCCGCGGGAAGTGGATGCGCTCAAGCTCGTGGATGCGGGCCTCGACGGTGCCGGGTGTGTCTTCGGGACTGACGGGTATGGAGGTCTGAAACACTATGGCTCCTTCGTCGTATCTTTCCGTCACATGATGCACGGTGATGCCGGTCTCTGAAGCTCCGGAGGCCACGACGGCTTCGTGGACATGCCGGCCATACATGCCTTTGCCGCCGAAGCGGGGAAGGAGTGACGGATGGATGTTGAGGATGCGTCCGGCATAACGGGCAGTAATGAAGGAGGGCACGATCTGAAGAAATCCGGCGAGGATGATGGCTCCGATGCCGTAGCCGTCGAGCAGGGGGAGGATGGTGTCGGGGCTGCGCAGGTCGGCGGCAGAGACTGTCGCTACGGGCACTCCAAGCGCCGACGCGCGGCTGATGACCATGGCTCCCGGTCTGTTGCACACCACAAGAGCCACCTCGATGCCTTCGGCGGCGCGGGCGCGGAAATAACGGATTATGTTCTCTGCATTGCTTCCGTTTCCGGAGGCGAATATGGCTATTTTCACTATAGTTATGACTGATGGAATTGATTAATAGCTATTGCATGCTGCCCGTCCGGCGCCAGGATCGCGTCGGGTCATTCCTGTTGCTTTGATTCGGCTTCCTGTATCAATCGTTTTATCTCCTCCTTGCTCTTGAATGTAGCAGGAGCCGTGATGGGAACGTTATATTCTTCGATAATAGCATCAAATGGGACGATGGTATCTTTGGGGTGGGCTGTTCTCCAGAATAGCTCTGTGCGACGTCTGGTTTCCGGTTCAAAATCTTTGGAGATGATACCCTCTATTCCTATAGCTGCCACATGGTCATACAGTGGGGCGTCATAAATGAGCCCGTCGGCCACATCCTGCAATTTCCGGCCCTTTATGAATGTCGGACCGCCTCCGGCATCGCCGTTGTAATCCGTCGCTCCGTAGGGGGTGTCTTTCAGATCGATGCCGAAAGGGTGACAATCCATTTGCTCGAAAGCAGCGTCCCAGGCACCGTTGGCGGTCATCGGACAGTTCTGTCCGTTCCATAATACCCAATCAAACCAGTTAAGCACGACAATCCTGACCCGCTCATCGCCAAAAGTCTTTTTCATCCACCATCCTTGCGTGCCGTAGTCGCGCTTCCACGGCTTGAAGTAGCCCGAATAGCTGATGGCGTGTGGATGACTGGTTATCACCAGGGCTTTGCGTGTGCCATTTACGAGGGGCTGGCGTTCGTACATCGAGGCGAAGTTGGCGCTCAGGAGGCTGTCGCGGTTGGTCTTGTTAAGAGATTTCCAGAAAGCCTTGTAATCATCCACCGTCTGAATGCTGTCCCATGAGAAATTCAGGTCGGTCAGACCCAGATGTATCTTCCGGGAGGTTTTCTTGTTGATATTGTACAGGCCTTTGAGAAACTTGATGCGGTTGTATTTTTCCCATAACGGATAGAAACACTCTCCTTTGCGGTAATAGGCGTAAAGGCTGTCCATGAATTCGTGTTCTGAAGAGTAGAAGCCTTGAAGCAGACGGTTGACCTCCCCGGTCATATTTATGCCTCCGACTTCGGTATAGACGTGGCCCACCCGCTCGGCAAAGCGGTGATCGGCAAGCAGGTCGAGAATAAAATTATATTGCAGGGAGTCGCGATGGTCGCGTTCGCCCAGCACGACGATATCCGATTTTTCAAACAGCTTGAATATATAGTCGTTAGGCGATATGCCGTTTTTATCGGCATACTCATGCAGCTCTTTTATTGACGGCGCAGAGGTTGGCTGTGCCGCCATGGCGGTAGCCGACGAAATAGTCAGAATGACACAAATCGACAAACTTCTTGCGATTGTCCGAAACAGCGTATAAGCCATAAATCAAAATATGTGGATGCAGATTAATGATTGGTGTCGTTTATCATCTGCAAAGATAGCGATTTTTTAAGAATCCGGCAGTTCGGTCATGTGAATTCTAATATCTGTCACTGCGAGATTTTCCGGGTCTTGGATGTGAAGTTCAGGGATTAAATGATTGAATCGGTAAGCGGATTGGCCAGAGATTTACTATGATTTTCAAATGCCGAGGCAGAAGACATGTTGGCATAGCAGTAGAGACAACAATGCGGACAGGTGTTGTATGCGCCGATGTCTTTTGAGAGAATGCAGCCGCAGGCCTTTCGCTGTCCATTGTCTGTCTTGGCGTTAAAAAGAAAGTTTTGCAAAACGGTATCATCGGGAGAACTACGGCTTATCAGTTCGGGGTCGATGCAGCGGTTATGCTCGATGCCATATTCCGAAAGGTCAATAAATTCGGCACACGTCGCGAGTCGAAAATTCCAATTATCACGGTTCAGCGTTGAGAGTAGCGATGCAAATACGCGCATACTCGCTTCATCCCATTCACGATAATTGATGCCGCTATGCCTGAGATTGCGCGACACTTTTTTATACGACTCAATGTCGGCGAAACTGAAAACGAGTTTTTCGGTATAACCGACCAGAGCATCGGCGATGTGCGCTATTTTTTCAAGTAAAGTATCTATGGTTATTCTGTCAGTAAGAATAAGCGGGTCAAAACGCCATACTACTGCTCCAATGCCGAGAGCATCAACGAGCCGACGGAAAGTTTCTATCCGCTGCTGTAAGGGGGGGACGTTTGGCTCCAGCCCTTCGGTTTCGTAATCATTAAGGGTATATTGTATGAAACACCCGATTCCTCGCTCTTTAAGCCACGACAGATGAGACAACAGAGGCGCGGGATTCTTTGACCAGAAAACAATGAAGCGGGTATTGCCGAACGACACATAGCTATCCTGCCCGGAGAAAGGATTTCGCCACCTGACATAACCTTTTTCGAGACGGTGGAAAAACCAGTCGGCATAAAACGCCGGAATGTCGGTAGCCCGGCTTGCCGATATTATCAGAGGAGCCTGTGCAATGACTTCTGTTCCATTGTCGTTGCGTATGGATATGGTCTGATGTTTCATAATGGTGGAATTATCGAAGCACAAAGATACGGCTCAATATGCGCAGATACCCGACACAGCAAGATTAAGAAATATTAAACCTGATAATATTCGTCTTCTATGAGAACAAGTAATGGTGATAATGAATTTTAGCCAAACAAACCACGTTATTTAGGACTATAAAACACCACTGGCCAAATGTTTTTTGCTTGGTTATTGATGATCAGGCGTTTGTGTTAAAATCTCTGCTCAATACTCGTCCTCGTTCAAGAATGGTTTTGGCACTGTATTTCAGTTATTTAACCATTGTTGACCGACCTAAATACAAGCATATTTTACCATTTGATGGCATCAAACGCCAGTCAGGAATATTCCCATACAAACATACCCTATATCGTATTATTCAAAATTCATACCGATGAGCCAATTGATGCCGAAACCAATCAATATGGCAATCGTGAAACTGGCGAATGTGCCTATGAGCACATACTCTGTAATCTTTATGTCTTTGGCTTTGTTCAGTTCTCCGAATCTGAAAACTGATTTCGCGGCCAATAGGAAACCGATACCTTCTATATTATCTGTGAATATGAAGGTCAGAATCAGTATCCTCTCCAGATACCCAATCCACTTGCCGGCGTTGGGCAGGCCTTGTGATGAAGATTCGGATGGCATCCATTTTTCAAATTCAATAAAGGACTTTATCAAAACCGAGGTAGGTACAAGCACAGCGATGTATGCCGTAGCAATGAGCCAGAAATTTGATGACAAGATTTCATCGGCTATATCAAATTGAGGCATTCCTGCAAAAGCGAACCACCATAAGCCAATTATAATGCAGAAATGTGCAAGCTGGTCCCATATAAGACTGATAAAGCCTTTCCTCTTGCTCATTGTTTTAACCAGATCTATTGCAAAATGGCTTACACCAATCACTACCGGTATAATCCAGCAATCCCATTGAGTAACGAAAACGTATGCCAAAGCGGCCTGGACAAAGGCATGAAGAATTAGAGCCTTGAATTTTGTTTTGGAATTGTTTGAGAATTTATCAACACACAGTCTGTCGCTCTGTAGAAGAAAATCTCCAGTTAGATGTGCCGCAATAAGTTTTATGAGTATGATTGTATTCATCCGAGCCGTCCCTTAATCAATTCCTCAAATCTGTTGATATACAAAGTCATTAAATCTTCCTTACCTGCTCTCAGTGCCTTGCCAACCATCTGCCGGGTAATTCCGAGTATGTTCCCGATTTCGGCATGGTTGAGGCTGGTTGTCAGACTTTGAAACATGACCCGGCTTTGGCTCTGAGTCCATCCGGAAACGATATCGTCAGCAAAAGCAGTCGAGACACGCAACTCCTTATTGACTTCTTTCCAAGGCGTCTCTATGGTCAGCCGACATTTACCGATGGCATCAAGTCCTCTGCCTGACGCTCTGTATGCCTCTCCGTCACTCATGGCAAGAGTGCCGGTATCATATTCCATAGTTCCGATTCCAATTGCCACGCGGGCATCCCATTGGCGGTTGTACTCGGCAAACTTAAAAGAACGGATATGGGCGCGTATGGCAAGCGCAACCTTTAATGAGTCAACCGGGGCCCAAACTCTAATCTGAAAGCTATCCCCACGAAAAATCTCTAAATTGATTTTTGTAAATGTTGACAGCAATTCCGGTAGGGATTGCAGCATAAGCAACATTGAGTTGCGCTCCTCTGCAACCATTTTTGTGGAATCCACAATATCGCCGGTTATTATCGCTCCAATTTTCATTATCTGAAATTTTGTGCAAATATAAACATTACCATTGAAGCTGGCAACTAAAATTGGTTGCGTTTGTTGCTTGCAACCATAAAGTGTTGCCTAAGTCCGTTTTTTTAAGTTCCCGTTGAGCAAACTATATTTCCACTAATAGATTTTTGTTTTGCGGAAAAAGGATACAAAAAGCGATTGACAAGTTTATTTTGATGCTTGTCAATCGCTTGGATATTAGTTGTTTATGTCTTAAAATCGGGCAGATTTTATGTCAATATTCGTCTTCGTTAAAGAGGAAGTCTTCTTTGGAGGGGTAGTCGGGCCAGATTTCTTCGATGGATTCGTAGGTTTCGCCTTCGTCTTCGATTTCCTGAAGGTTTTCGATCACTTCGAGGGGGGCGCCGGAGCGCATGGCGTAGTCGATGAGCTCGTCTTTGGTAGCGGGCCAGGGTGCGTCTTCGAGTTTAGATGCAAGTTCGAGTGTCCAGTACATGGTTATTGTCTGTTTTAATCATTATTCCTGTTTGCGTGTCTGCGCGAGTTTGTTTTATACGTCTCTGCAGGGAGCGCAAAAGTAGTGAATTTTTTCTTTCGGGCAAACGTTTTGCCGGAGAAAAAGTTCATGGATTCATTCGAAAGATCTCGAAAGATCTCGACGAGTCCAATGCCGTTTCTTTGCAGTGACTTCCCTTGGTATATAATGTGAGGTTGAAATGGGGTGGAACGGATGCTTCCGTCCTGTATATGGAATGGAGTTCGGATCAAAAACTTCTGGAGTGTCGTCAGTGTAGGCCAATAGCTTTCCGGGCGGCCGCGAGGGCGGCGGCGCGTTCGCGGCAGGTGGCGCAGCGGCCGCATGGTTCGGGCGTGCCGCGGTAGCATGAATAGGTGTGGTCGTAGTCCACTCCGAGCCTAAGGCCTCGGAGGGCGATCTCGGCTTTGGTGAGATCGGTGTAGGGCGCCAGCAGGGTGATGCCTGCATATGTGCCGGCGCTGATGGCGGCGCTGATGGCGTCGACGAATTCCGGACGGCAGTCGGGGTATACCTCGTGGTCGCCCGAATGGTTGGCCATCATGACGTGGCTCAGGCCGCGGCTTTCTGCGAGTCCGGCGGCGATGGAGAGCATGATTCCGTTGCGGAAGGGGACTACGGTAGAGGCCATGTTGTCGCCGTCGTATTCTCCGTCGGGTATGGCGTCGGGGCCATCGAGGAGGGCGCTTTTGAAATAGCGGCTCATGAAGCCCAGCGGTATCTCGATCAGTTCTATCCCAGCCTTGCGGCACTGCCACCGGGCGCATTCGGCCTCGCGCTCGTTGTGGTTGGAGCCGTAGGAGAAGTTGACTGCAAGAGCTATCCTCGCGGCGTATTCCCAGAGCAGGGTGGTGGAGTCGAGTCCGCCGCTATATATCAGCAGGGTGTCTTTTTGCATTGTTACGGAGTTTCGTTCAGTTGTCGGACAGAGCGGCGAGCATGCGCTGGCGTGCCAGCTCCTTGTGCTCGTCGTCGGCGTGACTGGCAAACGGATGTATGGCTATGCCGCCGCGCGGGGTGAATATGCCGCGTACCTCGATATAACGCGGATCCATTAGCCTGACGAGATCGTTGAGGATGATGTTGACGCAGTCTTCGTGGAAATCGCCGTGGTTGCGGAAGCTGAAAAGATAGAGTTTGAGCGATTTGCTCTCCACCATGCGCTCGCGAGGAATGTAGTTGATGACGATCTCCGCGAAGTCGGGCTGGCCGGTGATGGGGCAGAGCGATGTGAACTCGGGACACCGTAGCGTCACGAGATATTCGCGGTCGGGATGACGGTTGACGAATGATTCGAGCAGCTGCGGTGCGTAATCGGTGGGATATTTAGTGGCTTTCGACTGTCCGAGAAGCGAAAGATGGTCGTCCTTGCGGTTATAATCCATAGACTGTAGGTTAATGTGTTGAGTCACTATACGTTTTTCCGTTCTGACATCGGGATGCGCTGAACGCGCACAGGTCGGCGTAGAGTTGCAGTATGTGCGTGCCGTAATTGCTGTTGGCTGCCCAGCGGCCGTTGAGATCGTGCCATGTGGGAGCTGTGCCGCGGCTGACGAGAGTGAAACGCGGATCTATCATATCCTCCCCCCGTGGGAGCCGCTTTCTGCAGGCATAGGCATAGAGATGCTGTATCTGGGCAGTCACTCCCTGCTCCGGGCTTTTGAATGAGTGTCCCCGCAATCCTTTGCGCGTCACTCCGAGGCCGCAGTAGTTGTGCTGGTCGGGGCGTACGGCCGTTCCGCCGGTATATAGAAACCATCCTGTCTCCAGGATCGACTGGCAGAGGGCCACATCACCGCGGATGCCGTATTTCCGGCCTACGTCGTAGAATGCCTGGGCGATCTCAAAGGGGAAGTCTGCGTTGCGCTGGATGACGAAGAGCCACATCGTCTCCGCGTCGATTTCCGTAGGGCCCATTATCGAGCCGTCGGAAGTGAAGTCGACAGTGGTAGCGGTAGCCGGTTCAGCGCTGTCGGCCGATGCGTCGGATTCTCCGAAATCATCAAACACTATATGGTCGGGTATGGCGATCGTATCGGTATGGATCTTGCGGAGCGGCTTGGCTATGCGGGGCTTTTTTTTGCGGGGCGCGGCGTAGGCTCCGCTTCCGGCCAGCATCGTGGCCGCGATCAGCAGTGACAGAAGCCGCGTCCACCTCATGGCCTTATTCTTTATTTCGAGCGGAACGCAGTGTGGCCAGCATATCGCGTCCGAACAGCGTCCATGCCGAGGCCGCTACGAAGGCCAGAAACACGCATCCTACGATGATCAGCATCTTCGATGGCTTGGATGGAGCGAGCGGCACAGTCGATGGCTGCACGACGGTGAACACCGGGGTGATCTCCTGCACCTTGGCTTTCGCCACCTGAAGCTGCTGCGCGGTAGTGTTGTAGAGATTGAATGCCAGAGACTGCTCGTTCTGCAGCCGTTCCTCCTCGTTGCGCCGCGAGCGGAGTATGATGCCCTGATTGTTGTCGAGATAATTGGCGTAGCGCTGCTGCGCCTCATAATATGCCTGACGTGCCTCGTCGTTGAGTTTCTGGACATATTCCATATCCTTGCGCGCCTTGTTGGTGCGGTAGTCGATCACGTATTCCTTTAGCTTCTCCGCCACGGTGTCGGCGAGCATTGCCGAGACCATGGGATCCTGCATGGTGACGCTGATGCTGATGACCGATGTCTTGGCGGCCGATTCCACGTTGACTCTCGAAGCGAGCGCCCCGGCGATGCCGCTTTCGGCCGGAGTGAGGCGGAACGCATCGGGTTTCTGCGGGTCGCCGGCCACGTCAGAACTTCTGAAGAGACTCATGATCCCCCCGATGGCGCGTCCCGGCAGCGAAGTGATGTAGCTCCACCAGGGTGAGGAGATGTCCTCCGTGAGGTATTCCCTTACGGTGACGGTGTCGCGTCCCTCGATGTCGGTCACCTTCACGTCGAAGAGGTCGATGGCGAACGGTATGGAGCTGACAATGTCGGGGTAAAGCTGTGTGCCGATCGCATCGGCTCCGCTTCCCGATCCGGCCGAAATGCCGGCCATGGCCGCGAGCGCTCCCAGATTGCCTCCGACGCTCTGGTTGTTGCGGGCTTCCGGAGCGAGTTTTATGGTGGTGGTGTATTCTTTGGGTATCGAGAATGCTATCACCAGGCCTGCAACAGCGCCATAGATGGCCCATTTGAGCAGCATCCGGCGTCCGTCCCACAGCTTCCGTGCAAGCTCAAGGAGATCTATCTCCTGGGAGTCGTCGGTTTCAGGACTGTTGTCGGTCTTTGCGGCCGGTTGCTCCCGGTCGTCATGCCGGTGGGCGGCCGCCTCTGTCAGATTATCGCGTTTGTCGTTGGTCATCACTTCTTGAATATTGAGTAGATGGTCGCAGCCATGGTGCCGAGCGATGCGAACGAGCTTACGTAGCTGATCACCTGCGCCCAGTTGGTGCCTCCGGTCTTCGGCTTCGACGGCACTATGATCTGGCATCCGGGTTCGATGACGGAGTTGCCCTTGGCGCGGGCCACGGTGCCGTTCATATATACGATGAACGCTTTGCTCTTGCGCGCACGCTCGCCGTATCCGCCGGCCTGGTTGATGTAGTATTTGAGCTTCTTGCCGGGTACGTAGCCTACCACGTTGGGGAACATCACGTCGCCCGAGATCTTGACGGTGCTGACCTCTTCGGGGATCACGAGCTTGTCGCCGTCCTTAAGCACGAGGTCGTAACAGCTGCCGGGTTGCGAGAGGGCTTTTTCAAGATCGAAGCCCACCGAGTAGACGTCGCTCAGCGAGAGCTGCTCGATGTTGATCGAGTCTTCCGACTGAGCCATCGCGAGTTTCAGCGACTCGTCGCGTGCCGCTTTCTCGTCCTCGCTCATCTTGCGCAGAAGACGGGCGCCTTTGAGATACGCTCCGTCGGTCACGCCGCCGGCGCGCCGCACTATGTCGCTGATACGCTCGTTCTTGCGCTGCAAGGTATACTGGCCGCCGAAAAGCACCTCGCCGTCGACGTCGATGAGCTTCTGGACCTGGTAGCCCGGCGAGCGGCGCACCTCCACTATGTCGTAGGGTTTGAGCCTGAACTCCGGATCGCCATCCATCACCAGTCCGTCCTTGAGGCTGAAAGTGAATATCTCAGCTGTGTTTTCAGTAGGCTTGAGGCTCTGCGGGTCGATGATGCGGCGCGACACGTCGACGCGTGCCGTCGAAGCTCCCTGCAGGAGTCCTCCGGCCATGACTATGAGGTCCTCCACCGTTGTGCCCTCGGCAAAAGGATAATCACCCGGATTGGTCACCTGACCGTTGATCGTCAGTTCGCCCTGATCGAGTATCTCGCTGACGCTCGATACCACGAGGATGTCGTTGGGCCGGAGGGTTATGTCGGCCGATCTTCCGGCCAGAATGTCGCCGAGCGGCACGCCGTTGGCCTTGAGCGTCTCACCCTCTCCCTCGCGGTAGAGGATGGCGCGGGTGGTGAATGCGTCGTCGGCCAGTCCCTGAGCCTGCTTCAGCAGCGTTTTCAGAGTCATGGTGCCCTCGCCGATAGCGTACATGCCAGGACGCATCACGGATCCGCGGAGCTCTACTCTGTTGGCGAAGCGGTCGACAACGGTGCCTACCTTCACCACGTCGCCGTCGCGTAAAGTATAAGAGTTGAAATCGGGCTGTTCTACGTTGAATATCTCATTCTGCGAGCCGGTGGGGCGGCTCACTGTCACCAGTCCCGTGAAAGCGTCGCCGGCCATTCCGCCGGAGTAACCGAGCAGTTTGGCAAGGGTCTCGCCCTCGCGCACTTCATAGAACATCGGACGCTTTACTCCGCCCTCCACGCTGACAAGCTGGTCGTAAGGGGGCACTATGATGACGTCGCCCTCCTGAAGCCTGACGGCCGAGGAGTTGGGCTTGCCTCCGAAGAGATAGTCGTAGATATCGACATCTACCAGGCGCGTGCCGTTGCGCAGCACGTGGATGTTGCGCATCGTGCCGATGTCGTTGATGCCTCCGGCACGATACAGAGCGTTGAACACCGTCGAGAACGGCGACAGCCGGTATGAGCCCGGGATGTTGACCTCGCCCATCACGTTGACAAGTATCGAGCGGATCTGGCCGAGCGTGAGGCTTACATCTGTCTCATCCTCGGCCACGCCTGCATATTTTGAAGCGAATGCCTTGCGCAGCCGGTCGTTGGCCTCCTGCACGGTAAGTCCGTTGAGATACACCGGCCCGATCTGCTCTATCATGATGCGTCCTTCGGGCGAGATGACGTCGCGTATCTCGTCCTCGCTCGCTCCCCATATGTCGATCACTACCTCATCGCCCGGCCCCAGACGGTAGTCGGACGGAGTGGCCATGTTTTCGTTGGGCTCGAATGTCAGCGACTTGTTGTTGAACAGATCATGACCGAAAATCTTGCGCTTGGCCACGGTGTCCTCTTCCAGTGCGAGCGAGTCGGGAGTCATGATCTCAAACACCTCCGTCATGGTGGTGACGGTGTTTTCGTCAGGTTCGAGCGCCTTGCGCAGGCGGCTTTCGCGTGTGCCTTCGAGTTTGCCGGTGGCGGTGCCGCCAGTCTTTTTTGTGCTCTTCTTTTTCGAGCCGGTCTCCTCCCCTTCATATTTGGCGCGCAGACGCTCTATCTGTTCGGGAGTGACTCCTTTGGCGAGCAGTTCCTTGCCGATCTGCTGCTCGGTCTTCCCGACAGCGCTCTGCCGCTTGATATAGTCGATTACCTGTTGGTCGGTCATTTTGGCCGCTGCGCTCATCGCCGTCAGCAAGGCGGCGACAATCAGGGCGAAACTGAAAATTCTTCTTGACGTCATCAGTCGTTGTTGTTCTTGTGCGGTTGGTTGTCAGTGTCGTTGTCGGTCGGTCTCTCCTTGAGGCTCATGAGCTTGATGCCGAGCCGCTTCTCCCGCTGGCGTATGCGGCGTGTGAGCCACAGGTTGGCCAGCGTCCACAGCGCGATGTCGAGAATGAGCAGCAGGTTGACCTCTATATAGCGTGAAACCAGTATGTTTACTCCGCTGAATGTAATGGATGCCACGACGATCAGCACCATCGCCATGCGCTGGTTGAGGCCGATGGCGAGCATCTTGTGGTGGATGTGGGTCTTGTCGGGCAGGAACGGATTGCCATGGCGGCGCACCCTGTGGAGAAACACTCTCACCACATCGAAGCAGGGCACTATCAGAGGCGAAACCGCCAGGATCAGCGGATTGGTGTGGAATGTCGGGAATTTCTCAGGCGACCACTGGAGCAGTGCGAGCCCAAGGAATGCGAGGAGCAGCCCGATCGTGAGGCTGCCGGTATCGCCCATGAAGATCTTTTTCTGGCGGTCGGCGCGGCCGAACACATTGTAATAGAAGAACTGGATCAGCACTCCCAGACATGCGAACGAAAGCATGGCGAAGATCGGGTTGCCTATAAGCAGGAACGCCACGCCGTAGATGATGAAGGCGGCGCTCGACAGGCCTGAAGCGAGGCCGTCGATGCCGTCGATAAGGTTGATCGCGTTGACCACGAAGACCACCAGCAGTATGGTCAGGGGTATGCCGAGCCATGGCGAGATGGAGTGCAGGCCGAGCACGCCGTGAAGATCGCTTACGTAGAGCCCCGCGCCGATAAGCAATATGGCGCAGAATATCTGCACGACGAATTTGGCACGGTAGCGCACGCCTATGAGATCGTCGGCCATGCCGGTCAGATACATCAGCAGGAGCGCGCACAGACCGAAAGCGACAGCCTGGGCGTTGATGCGCATCATGTTTTCCATCTCCGTGTTGCCCATCAGTATCGACATGCCGAGCAGGAGCGACACACAGAAGATTATAACCGGGGTGAACGCGATGCCGCCCAGGCGTGGGACGGCTCCGCGGTGTATCTTGCGCTCATCGGGCATGTCGAAGAGCTTGCGGCGATACGACACCAGCAGAATCTGCGGAATCAGTATGCCCGCAAAGAGGACGCTGAGCAACGTCGACAGGAAGCAGCAGATTATCCAGGTGGTCATAGATCGGTCAAAAAATGTGTTTGTGCTGAAGGGAGAGTTGCAGTCATCTTTGCTTTTAATGTTATGGTTAAGGCATCGAAGCACGGCCGTCGCGCATGGAGACGGTCTGCAAAGTTAATAAATTCAGACCGATCCGGCAAGCGATTCGCTCAGAATTTCTTCATAGTCACCCTCGCCTTGTCGGATACGATGACGAGTGAGTGGCTGTTGAGGTGCTCTATGGTGAATGTCGTGGTGATGTCGTAGATGCCCCACGGAGCCAGATTCTCCGCTCCGTAGGGAAACTCCAGCGTCAGCCGGCGCCCTTTGCGGTCGTAGGTCATGTTGGCTGTGGCCGCGACTCCCGGATTGGTGAGGTTGGCGGTGTGGAGATACAGGCAGTAGAAGTGGTTGTAGGGTTCGCTGACCGTGCCGTCGGCAAGGTGTTCCACTGCTATCACTCGCCATTGCCCGTCGAGGTCGCCGTTTATGCCCCCTTTGCGGCATGAGGATATGGCGAAGGTGATGATGAGCGCCGCAAGCGCGGCTGCTGTTCTTGTGATGTTCGGTCTTTTCATAGCCATCCGGTCTTTTTGATTGAGAGCATAGCGCCGCGGCTCGGTCCGAGAAGCGAACCGCCGTCGGTGGCGAAAGAGAGCGTTGCCGACCATCCTTTAAGCTGCGGAGGTCTGACTGTCGCTTCGAAAAGCGTATTGACATTGCTGAGTACGCGCGGGGTGGGAGCGTCGTATGTGCCCCAGCTTCGCGAATAGCTCAGAAGCATGCGCCAGGTCAGCCAGCGCGTGGGCTTCCCCTCCACTCCGAGATGATGGCCCTTGATGCGGTTGTGCTGAAAAGAGATCGTGCCGTCGCGGTTGTATATCGGCGAGATGAGCAGCGGATTCCCTATGCCCATACCCCAGTGTTGCCATCCGGAGTAGATGCCGTGGTTGTAGTACTGGTCGCGTCCGCTGACCTGCTCGGGTATCTCGGGGGTGTGGTCCCAGTAGACAGGGCCTGCCTGATCCTTGGTATAGAGATATTCGTAGACCAGTGCGCTCACGATGGGGTTGGATGGCAGGCTGACCTCCAGCCCGAGCAGCATGTCGCGCCATGTGTAGTCGAAAAACATCATCGAATGATCCTCGAAGAAGTGCTCATAATAGAGAGCCGCCGACCAGTCGGAGCCTTTGGGTGCCCATTTGAGACGGAAATCCCATTCTCCGGTATGGTTGCCGTAGACGTTGAGCTGTTCCGACGACGGGGTGTCGCCCCCTCCGGCCGACGGCCAGAACACCTTGATCCAGTCCTTGATGCCGTTGGGCATGTCGATTACGCGCCCGTCGCTGATCGACTGGCCGCCGAACTGTGCTCCCATCTGCAGTCCTGCCTCGAAAGTGAGGGGGAAGCGCTGCGTGTCGCCGAATAGGATCGAGCCCCCTTTGGAGTGGAACAGCACATGCTTGGTATGCTTCGCTCCGTTTTTAGCGGCGTGACGCTGCCAGCTGTCGTCGGTGAAGGCTCCGTAGGCTATATAGCCTTTCAGGCTTACCCATCGGTTGGTAAACGGTATGGCGATGTAGTCGGGGAGCGATAGCCGTGCCTGGGGTATGGGACGCGAGTTGTTTGAGAAGAGCAGATCGCCGCTTGAGAGGCGTATGTTGTTGAATCCTCCGGTCCACTCCTTGGAGCCGACCGACAATTCGGCGTTGCGGTAGCGGAGATCGGCATAGAGCTGCTGCACCACGAAAGAGGAAGTGAAGTTCCAGGGCACCGCAAGATCCACTCCGGCTCCCCAGCTGAAGCGTTTGCCCTCCTTTCGGGCGTCCTTGAAGAGACCGGCGCGCACGTAGCCGTTGTTTTTCTCGATGGATGAGAGGCCAAACCGGTTGTTGACAAGCCAGAACGGCGTGTTGGCTCCGGAGCTTACGCTGGCGTTGACCTCTGCTGAATAACGGAAAGCACTGTCGGGGATCTCTGCCGCTTCGGCGAAGATGACGGTGGCCGATATCGTCAGAAGTGCGGATAATAGTCGTATATATCTCATTAAGGAGAAATGATTTGGTTTTGAGGGTGCAAAGTTACTGTTTTTATTTATAATCCCCAAGAAACCGCCCCTGGCGGCATATCATTTCACCCCTTGGCGGTAACTTTATAGAAATAATTGCTAATTTTGTAGAAAATCCATTTCACCAAAAATCATCATGAAGAAACTTCTTACAGCAGCCATCGCGGTGGCTTTAGCGCTGATGCATGCATCGGCCGCAACGAGTGTCAGGAATCCCAAGCCGTTCGTGGTGCCGGAAGTGCGCCAGTGGCAAGGCGCTGCCGGGTCTCTGAGCATTAAACCGTCGTCACGTATAGTCATTGCCGATCAGGCCCTTCAGGCCGTGGGTGATTCGCTTGCAGCCGACTGGCAGCGGATGTTCGGCGTCCGTCCGGAGGTGGTGTCGGGCAAGGCAGCCGATGCCGATGTGGAGCTGAAGCTCAAAGCTGACCGCAAGCTCGGCGACGAAGGCTATACGCTGGTGGCCGACAAGCGTCTGACCATCTCATCGCCGACTCCGACGGGAGTATACTGGGGCACACGCACCTTGCTTCAGATCGTCCGGCAGAATCAGGGACAGGCAGTGCCTAAAGGCAAGATCACCGACTGGCCCGACTATCCGGTCAGAGGTCTGTCGCTCGATGTGGGCCGCAAGTTCTTCCCCGTCGACTATGTCGACGACCTTGTGAAAATCCTGTCGTATTACAAGTTCAACTCCCTGCGTCTGCATCTCAACGACAACGGTTTCCTGTGCTACTTCTCCAATGACTGGGACAAGACCTATGCGGCTTTCCGCATGGAGAGCGAGACATTCCCCGGACTGACAGCGCGCGACGGCTACTATACCAAGCAGCAGATGCGCGACATGCAGCGCACTGCGGCCGGCGATATGGTGGATATAGTCCCGGAGATCGACATTCCTGCCCATGCACTCGCTTTCGCACGCTACCGCGGCATAGGCAGCAAGGAGTTCGGCGAGGATCATCTCGACCTGTTCAATCCGGCTACGATGCCGTTTCTCGACTCGCTGTTCCATGAATATCTCGCGGGCCCCGATCCGGTATTCACCAGCCGCTATATGCATATAGGCACCGATGAATTCGGCAAGGATTATCCCGGATTTGACAAGAAAAAGGAGACCGCCGAGAAATTCCGCGGCTTCATGGACCACTATATCCGCCTCGTGGAAGGTTACGGCAAGACCCCGTGGGTGTGGGGTTCGCTCTCGACGGCTCCCGGCGAGACTCCCATCAAGACCGAAGGCGTAATGCTCGACGCATGGTATAACGGCTATGCCGATCCGAAGGAGATGGTGAAGCTCGGGTTCAAGATCAATTCCATCCCCGACGGAATGGTGTATATCGTGCCCAATGCCGGCTACTATCATGATTATCTCAACACAAAATGGCTCTACTCGGAGTGGACTCCGGCCAAAGTTGGCAACGTGCAGTTCGAGGAGCGTGATCCGGCGCTCGTCGGCGGCTACTTCGCCGTGTGGAACGACCATGTGGGCAACGGCGTGTCGGTGCAGGATGTGCACCACCGCATAATGGCCGCTCTTCCCACCATGGCGGCCAAGCTATGGGACGGCCCCTCGGTCACAGTGCCCTACGATGATTTCATGGCGGCCTCGCAGCGTCTTGACGAGGCTCCGGGCGTCAACCGGCTTGCACGTGTCGGCGAGCCGCATTCGCTCGTCTATGAGACCGGAAGCCTCAAAAACGGTCAGACCACGGGCATTCCCGACGTAGGCTATGACTGGACTCTCGAGTTTTCTCTCGACGCCCAGCCCGAGCAGCCGGGAACGGCTCTGCTTGAATCCGACAACGCCACGCTTTATCTCGCCGATCCGGT
The DNA here is from genome assembly GCA_947629175.1 of uncultured Muribaculaceae bacterium. Classification (GTDB taxonomy): domain Bacteria; phylum Bacteroidota; class Bacteroidia; order Bacteroidales; family Muribaculaceae; genus Paramuribaculum. The sequence continues at coordinate 40,172 of CANRCT010000023.1, forward strand.
GAAGGGCATGATGGGCTTCAAGCGCGACGGTTATCTCTACGACTTCGGCTTCCGTCCCTATCCCGGCGAAAAGGCCGATATAAGGATTACCGGCACCAACAAGTCGACCAAGCTGTATGTCAACGGCAAGCTCTACTCCAGCCTTGACAACACGACGGAGTGGTACAACGAGGGCAAGAACAAGATGTACCGGCTCCAGACACTCGTATTGCCGCTTGCAAAAGCTGGGCAGTTCAAGAGCACCGTCAAGAATCTGAAAGTTTACAACTACGAGCGCTGATCCTGAACCTCATCTTAAAAAGCCGCACCCTGCATGACATAGAGGGCAATGCAGGGTGCGGTGGTTTTATGCCGGCTATGACCGGCGGTCACGTCGGTGTCGGTTACATCTTGGCGCGGATGGCTGCGGTCTCGTTCTCGTAGCCCGGCTTCTCAAGCAGGGCGAACATGTTGCGCTTGTAGGCCTCTACTCCCGGCTGGTTGAAGGGATTGACTCCGAGCAGGTAGCCGCTGATGCCGCACGCTTTCTCGAAGAAATAGATGAGCTGTCCGAGCCACTGTTCGTGAAGCGCGGGGATGGTGATCTGTATGTTGGGCACTCCGCCGTCAACGTGGGCGATGCGTGTGCCGAGCTCGGCCATCTTGTTGACTTCGTCGATGCGCTTACCGGCGATATAGTTGAGATTGTCGGCGTCGGACGGCACGCGAAGCTCATGCTCTGAAGTTTCGACTGATATCACAGTCTCGAAGATGGTGCGCTCGCCCTCCTGTATCCACTGGCCCATCGAGTGTAGATCGGTGGTGAGGTCGACGGCTGCCGGGAAGATGCCCTTGCCGTCCTTGCCCTCGCTCTCGCCGTAGAGCTGTTTCCACCATTCGCCGAAGTAGTGGAGCTTCGGATTGAAGTTGGCCAGGATCTCGGTCTTCTTGCCGGCGCGGTAGAGAGCATTGCGCGTGGCGGCGTAAAGTAGCGACTGGTTTTCGAGTGTGGCAGCCTTGGTGGCTTCCTCCATCTCGGCGGCTCCGTGAAGCAGGGCGCGGATATCGAATCCGGCTACGGCGATCGGAAGCAGACCTACGGGAGTGAGCACGGAGAAGCGTCCGCCCACGTTGTCGGCGATGACGAACGTCTTGTATCCCTCCTCTGTGGCGAGCTGCCTCAGGGCGCCGCGCTTGGCGTCGGTGATGGCTACTGTGAGCTCGGCAGCCTTCTTCTTGCCCGCTTGTTTCTCAAGCTTTTCCTTGAGCAGGCGGAAGGCGATGGCCGGCTCTGTGGTGGTGCCCGATTTGGATATCACCACGATGCCGAATTTCTTGCCGTCGAGGAGCTGAAGCAGCTCATGCATGTAGTCTTCGCCAATATTCTGTCCGGCAAACACCACTTTCGTCGAGCCGTCCTCGCGATAAGCCGCGAACGAGTCGCTGAGGGCCTCTATGACGGCTTTGGCGCCGAGATATGAGCCGCCGATGCCTACGCATACTACATATTCACACTCCGAGCGCAGGCGTCGGGCCGTGGCCATGATGTCGTCGACGAGGTCGGGGGTGGTCTCCAAGGGGAGTTTCACCCAGCCGAGGAAGTCGTTGCCGGCTCCGGTGCCGTTTTCGACTTTGGAGAGGGCCTCGGATGCTTCGGGAAGCATGCCGCTGACGGTGCCTTCGCTGATTGCGCCGAAGGCATTGCTGATGTTTACTTTTATGGTTTTCATTTGGATGAAGAAATAAGTGTAGTTGCTTTGTTTTGGAGTGTCAGATGAAGGTCTCGCTCATCTTGGCGATGGCTTTCGACGGATTTATGCCGCGATATAGTATGTCGAACACTCCGTCGAGTATCGGCATGGCCACGTCGTAGCGCTCGTTGATCTCGTGGATGCACTTCGTGCCGTAGTAGCCTTCGGCGGTCTGCTCCATCTCCATGCGGGCGGCCTTCACTGAATAGCCGCGTCCGATCATGGAGCCGAAGTTGTGGTTGCGGCTGAAGCGGGAGTAGGATGTCACGAGCAGGTCGCCGAGATATACGGAGTCGCAGATCTGGCGCGGACGGGGGTAGACGGTGTCGACAAAGCGCTCCATCTCCCTGATGGCGTTGCTGACGAGCATCGCCAGGAAGTTGTCGCCGTTTTTCAGCCCGTGGACTATGCCGGCGGCTATGGAATAGACGTTTTTCAATACGGCGGCGTATTCAATGCCGTCGACATCGCTCGACGTTATGGTCTTCAGGGTTTTTCCGCTCAGGCAGTTGGCGAATTTCTCGGCCATGAAAAGGTCATGGCCTCCGACCGTCAGGTAGCTTTGGCGCCCGAGAGCCACTTCCTCGGCATGACAGGGGCCGCTGACTACCAGCGTGTGCTCCGGCAGGACGCCGAAGCGCCGCTGCATATATGTGGAGATTAGCTGGTTGCCGTCGGGTACGATCCCCTTTACGGCCGATACGATATACTTGTCGGAGATATCTTCAGTGATCTTGTCGACGTGGGCCTTGAAATAAGGCGAGGGCATGACCAGCAGCAGGGTATCGGCGTTGCGGCATGCCTCGTTGATATCCGAGGAGAATTCAATCCGCTCAATGTCGAATATCACATCGCTGAGATAGGCCGGATTGCGTCGCAGACGCTTGAAGTCGGCTATGCGGTCGTCGCGCCGCATATACCATATGATCGACTCGCAGTTTTCGAGCAGCAGTTTGGCGAGTGCCGTGGCCCAGCTTCCGCCGCCCATTACCGCTATTGTACCTGGAAAATTCATATTCTGAAACGTTTCATGGTATGTGTTGTATACTGTCGGCCGCTTCGCGCGGAGCCGCTTTCAGTGGCGGCTCCGCGGTGTGGACGGCTCTGTAATGATTCACTCTCCAAGCGCTGAAGCCGCGGCGATCCACTGCTTCACATCGTCGGCCGAGGGATTGGCCAGTCCGAGCTTGAATTTCTTGTTGAGTCCGCAGAGATCCTGCTGGAGCTTGCCGGCCGAGGCGGCCGATGCGAGCTGCTGCAGGGTGAGCATTCCAAGCTTGTAGAGGGCAGGCACCCATTCTGCCGGTACGCCTGCCTGGGTAAACTGCTCTGCGCTGTCGCGCCGGGCGGTCTTCTCCGGACGCATCTGCGGGAAGAAGAGCACCTCCTGTATGGTGGTCTGGCCGGTCATGAGCATCACAAGGCGATCCATGCCGATGCCCATGCCCGAGGTGGGGGGCATTCCATATTCGAGTGCGCGGATGAAGTCCTTGTCGATGATCATGGCTTCGTCGTCGCCTTTCTCGCTCAGCCGCATCTGCTCCACGAAGCGCTCATACTGGTCGATCGGATCGTTGAGCTCGGAGTAGGCGTTGGCCAGCTCCTTGCCGTTGACCATGAGCTCGAAGCGTTCGGTGAGCTCGGGGTTGTTGCGGTGGCGCTTGGTAAGAGGCGACATCTCTATCGGGTAGTCGATGATGAATGTGGGCTGTATGTAGCGGCCCTCGCATTTCTCGCCGAAGATCTCGTCGATCAGCTTGCCTTTGCCCATCGAGGGATCCACCTCGATATCGAGCTGGCGGCATACCTGGCGGAGGTCATCCTCTCCCATGCCGGTGATGTCGATGCCGGTGAACTCTTTGATGGAGTCGATCATGGTGACGCGCTTGAACGGCGCCTTGAACGATATGACGTTGTCGCCGACTTTAACCTCTGTGGTGCCGTTGACGTCGAGGCATATCTTTTCGAGCATCTTCTCGGTGAAGTCCATCATCCAGTTGTAGTCCTTGTAGGCTACGTAGATCTCCATGCAGGTGAACTCCGGATTGTGCGTGCGGTCCATGCCCTCGTTGCGGAAGTTCTTGGAGAACTCATACACGCCTTCAAAGCCGCCCACGATAAGGCGTTTGAGATAAAGCTCGTCGGCGATGCGGAGATAGAGGGGTATGTCGAGGGCGTTGTGGTGTGTGACGAACGGACGGGCCGAGGCTCCTCCGGGTATCGACTGCAGTATGGGGGTCTCCACCTCCATGTAGCCTGCGTTGTTGAAATATTCGCGCATGGAGTTGTAGACCTTCGTGCGCTTGATGAAGATCTCCTTCACTCCGTCGTTGACCACGAGATCCACGTAGCGGCGGCGGTAGCGCAGCTCTGGATCGTCGAACGCGTCGTAGGTCACTCCGTCCTTCACCTTGACGATCGGGAGCGGGCGGAGCGATTTGCCGAGCACCGTGATACGCTCGGCATGCACGGTGATCTCGCCCATCTGAGTGCGGAACACGTATCCTTCCACTCCGATGAAGTCGCCGATGTCGAGCAGTTTCTTGACTACGGTATTGTAGAATTCCTTGTCTTCGCCGGGGCAGATGTCATCGCGGCTGACGTAGATCTGTATGCGGCCGCGTGAGTCCTGCAGTTCAAGAAATGATGCCTTTCCCATCACACGGCGACCCATCACACGGCCGGCCACGCTCACCTGGCGCCGGGGGGCGTCGTCGGAGAATTCGCGGCGGATGTCGTCGGTATATGCCGTCACCTTATATTCGGCTGCGGGGTAGGGCTCTATGCCGAGACGCCTCATCTCTTCGAGGCTGCCGCGGCGCACTATTTCCTGTTCGCTGAGTTCAAGAATATTGGTCATAAGCTAATAAGTGTCTGCTTAATTTGAACGCTTTGATGCAATTTTCTGCAAATTTAGCCATTATTTCCCTAATAACAGCCCCTGCGCGGCAAAAACATCGTCAGCGGACAGCGCGCCTTGTGCCGAAAAGCCCGAATCGGCGCACGAGCAGCCATGCCACGCTGAAGTAGACTGCGGCGAGCGTCCAGAGCATGAGAGTGGGATGGCTCTCCTGGGCGAAAGTAGCCCCGTTGGAGTTGAGGCGGATAAATCCCTCCACTCCCCACGTGGCAGGGATGCAGTCGCCAATAAGCTGCCAGAAGGGGCTCATGGCATATCTGGGCCATGTGAGACCCGAGAGGAACAGGAATACGACGGAGGTGAACACCACCACCATCAGCGATGCCTCTCGCTCGGTGACAAACGAAGCCACGCAGAGGCCGAGCATGGAAGCGGCGATCAGCATCGGGAAGATGAATATGAGGCAGTCGAGCATCGATTCAAGGTGGGGAAGAGTGAACATCCACGGCACGAAGTGGAGCGCATAAAGCGACATCGGTATGTAGATGGCGACATAGCACAGCACCTTGCCCAATATCGTAGCCGTGGGCGGCGCGTCGACAGCCATCGGATCGAACCCGCCGTTGCGGCGGCGACGTTCGGCAGCTCCTCCGGCAAGCATCGTCACCCCCAGTATGAGGCTCTGGTGGAGAATCAGCACGAGCACACCCGGCATGATGAATGAAGCGAATCCCTGGGTGGGGTCGCCCATCATGACTGACTGCACGTCGACAGGTGAGCCGCCGATATCCTGCAGCAGCAGGCCGCCTGAGGCGATCTTCTCCTGCTGGTAGCGCGTGGCGAGGGCGAGCTGCACGTCGGTGAGATTGAGCAGCGCCTGGCGATAGCGCAGCAGCAGGCTTACGTCGGCGTAATACGTCACGTTGGCCTGCTCGCCGCGGCCTATGCATCTGGCGTAATCGGCGGGAATCTCAAGGATTCCGAACACTTCCTTCTCGTTCATCATCCTGCGGGCGGCTCCCATGTCGGGCGCATACTGATACACCTCCAGTCCGTCGGTGGCGTCGACCATGCGGGCCAGTTCGCGGCTCTGCGCCGTGCGGCTGTGGTCGACAACTGCCACCGGCATGTCGCGGATCACTTCAGGATTGTAGATGATCGTGTAGACCACAGGATACATCAGCGGCAGGGCGAAGAAGAAGAGCAATACTCCGGCGTCGTGAAACACCAGGTAAAACTCTCTTCGCCATACTTTGAAGAGCGATGTCAGCCAGTTGTCGCGGTATCTGTTCATGACGCGGTCAAGGTACGTATACGGGGTTTAGACAATGCTTTCTGAGCCGGCGCAGCGGCAGCATGGCCACGAGCGGGAACATCAGCAGGGCCGCATAATACCAGCGCGAATAGTAGAGCGGTACCCCGTTGAGGGCCTGGTCGGCATATATGAGGAAGTAGTAGCGCATCGGCAGGATGTAGCTGAATATGCCCACGGCCGGATACATGCTTGGCACCGGGAAGGAGTAGGCGGCGATCGAGAAAGTCAGTATGCCTGTGAGGGAACAGATGCTCAACGACAGGCGCAGGTTGGGCACGGCGCAGCATACTATCACGGCGAAAGCCTGCGATCCCATGACCATCAGCGCCATCGCCAGGAGCATGTGCCAGAGCGGACAGTTGAGCGGACTGTGGCAGAATCCGTAGAGTACTGCCTGGCAGAAAAATCCCACCACCGTCATTATGACCCACTGCGGCAGCAGCTTGCCCATAAGCGCTATGAACATTGACCCGCCAGCCTCGCGGAGCCATTGCGGGGAGGTCTGTCGCTTGATCTCGTCGCAGATGGTGTAGGAGGTCATGAGCATCGCCATCAGTGCGAGCACCGACGGGATGAAGGAGTTGGCCAGATATATGAGATAGTTGAGCCAGGGATTGCCTATCGGGTTGTTGCTGATGACCACAGGCTGCAACAGTGATTGCGCCGTGCTTTCGTTCACTCCCATGCTCGTCAGTGTCGTAGCCACGAGCCCTCCGGCTGTGGTGACCGCCTGGGTCTTGAACCCTTTGAAAGCCAGAGTGCCGGGCACGAACACAGTCATGTCGCTGTAGAATGTCAGCGTGGCCCCGGCGCCTCCGACAGCGTCGCGCTCAAAATTGTCCGGTATGAGGAAGAATCCGAACGTCTCGCCGCGGCGCACGCGGTCGAGCGCCTCGCTGTAGCTCAGGTCGCTGTGGCGTATGTCGATCAGTTCGGCGGCGTTGAGGTTGCGGGCGATGCGCCGCGACAGCTGCGAATGGTCGAGATCAACCACCGATACCGGCACTTTCAGGGGCAATCCCTCCTTCATCAGATCCACGAAGTAGATGGCAAAGGCCACGGGCACCACGACCATCGCGGCTATGTAGAGCTTGCGTGAACATAGCCGGCGCCAGCCGTAGGCGAGTGATTGCTTCAGGAGGGTCAACATCGCGGATCAAGTGAGGTGGATTATTATTTCTTGCGGTAAAGCACTGTCATGCCGGGGCGCAGGTCGGGCAGCGGCTCGGAGGTGCGGGCCTTGACTTCAAACGTGCGGCTGTCCCAGTCGCCTGTGGCCTTGGTGGCGCGCCATGTGGCGTAGCTGCCCATGTCGCGCACGTAGTAGATGCGGGCCGATGTTGACAGATGGTCGAGGGCGGGTATTTCGACGGTTATGGAGTCGCCGAGCTTCATCTGGCTGAGGAGCTCCTCGCGCACGTTGAATGTCACCCACTTGTCGGAAATCTTAAGCAGACTCATGATCGGTGCTCCGAGGCTTACGAGCTCGCCTGTCGTGGGATAGATCTGGTCGATCTGGCCGTCGCAGGGCGCGGTGAGATACTGGTCTTCGAGCAGGCTTTCCACTTCGGCCACTCCGCCTCGGGCAGCGTTGACGAGGGCAGCGGCGCTCTCCTTGTCTTCGCTCTGCGCACCGGCGCGTGCGAGGCTGAGCTGGCTCTCTGCGGCCTGCTGTGCGGCGGCCGCAGCGTCGTAGGCTGCCTTGGCCTCGTCGCGTTTCTGCTCCGACACCACTCCCTGCTCAAACAGTCGCTGCATGCGCTCGTAGGTCTTGCGGGTGATGGTGGTGGCTGCCTTGGCCTGTGCCACGAGCTCGGCGGCCGCGCTGATTATCTGCGACCGGGTGCCGGCGTCGATCTTCTTGTTCTGGGCGGCGGCGGCGTTCTCCATGGCCTCGGCCTGCATGAGGCGGGCTTCGGCGAGCGAGGAATGGATGTGGACCAGCGTGTCGCCGGCCTTGACCATGTCGCCTTCGCTTACCATCAGCTCCACCACTCGGCCCGGCAGCTTGCCGGAAATGCGCACGGAGGTGGCGTCGGCCTGTCCCTCGATTATCTCGTCGGGCTGGCGCATGAATAAAAAGCCTATTATGGCGAGAAGCAGAGTGACGCCCACTACGGCGAGCAGTCCGAACATCAGTGATCGGTTTTCGGTCTTTTCAGCGTCCATATGTCAGTAATTGTTGGTTTTTCTTCAGTTTGATCCGGTTGAGGTTTTCAGTGTTGCAGAGTGCCGAGCACTTTGGAGAGATATACGTCGCAGAGCCTGACGTCGATCATGGCGTCGATGTTCTCTGAATTGGCTTTGAGCCATGCTGTCTGGGCCTCCATGACATTGTCTGTGGTCATGACGCCCTCGCGGAAGCCGATGTCGGCTTGGCGCAGATTCTCATTGGCTTTGGCCAGATTCGATGTGGTCATGATGAAGGTCTTCTGCGCTTCCTGGGCGCGGAATGCGCTCTGGCTCACCTGGAGGCTCACCATCTCGCGGGCGTCGGCAAGCTCAAGGCGTGCCATGGCGGTGCGCGACCGGGCGGCGCGGAGCTTGTTGTAGTTGCCGCCCCAGTGCCAGATCGGCACGGTCAGCATCGCTCCCACGGAGAAAGCGCCCGAGAAGCGTTTCTTGAATCCGTCGAACATGTTGGGGTTGCTGAAGGAGTAGGCCCCGACGATGGCGAGGTTGGGGAGCATCGCGGAGAGAGCCACCTTCTCGCCCTGTTCGAGCATCTTCACTCCGTAGCCGAGGGCTCGGAGGTCGGCGCGGCGTTCATACACGTCGTTCATGTCGTAGCTCGAAGCCGCCATAGGGGTGGATTCGGCGGTGTGACGCAGATCGGCGTCCTCGTCGGCGAGAGTGAGGGGGGTGTCGACAGGGAGCCCGCAGAGCTGTGCGAGCGCCATTTTCGACAATACGAGCCCGTTGTCTACCTTAGTCTGGTCGACCTGGGCCTGGTTGAGCTTCACTTCCACCGTCAGCAGGTCGGAACGGGTGGCCACGCCTTCATTGACCATGGCCTGGACGTTGGCGCGCAGGGTGTCGAGCAGCGCCACGTAGCTGAGTGTGAGTTTCTGCTTGGCCTTGAGCGAGACCACCTGCCAGTAGGCCGCGTCGACGGCATAGACGATGTTCTGCGCCTCATTGCTGCGCATTTCGCGGGCCAGCTCCTCGGCGAAGTGGGTCAGGCGGTTCATGGCCACGATCTTGCCCCCCATGTAGACCGGCTGCGTCAGAGTGACGGCGCCGAAAAACACGTTGTGGATATCGTAGGTCATAGCCTCCTTGGGAATGAGTGCCACAGTTTCGGGCACATACTGGCCGTCGGGCTGTTTGAGCAGCTCGCCGGTCAGCGGATTCTTGGCGAGGTTGAACTCGTATTTCTGTGTGGCCGGATCGAATGTCTTTGTGGGCAGCAGCTGGTCGGAATCGAAGATCGAGATTTTCTTCTGGTTGTAGGTATAGCCTCCGGCGAAATCGATCGACGGCAGATATGCCGCGAAAGCAGCGCGGTTGTCGTAATGCGCCGCGATGACAGCCTCGCCTCTGAGGAGGAGCCGTTTGTTGCTGCGCAGGGCCATGTTGCGGCACGAGTCAAGGCTTACGGTCATGGCCTGACTGCCATCTGTGGCGGAAACCGTCGGCGATTGCGCCAGCGAAGGCATTGTGGCGGCAGTGAGGGAAGCCAGAAGCGCTATGGATGTGAAAAATCGTGTCATTCCTCTGCTGTGCTGTGATTGAAACATGAAATTTGGCCTGGGGCCATGCGGCCCCCGCGTTGTGATGTTATAACTGCCGCGGGGGCCGTATGGTTCGGAATCCGGTCGTGGTTCAGATTATTTTTTCGATCTGTGCCAGATTGGCGGCCACCTCTTCGTCGGTCACCTCATAGTTGGCGAGGTCGCCGGCGAGGTAGCGGTCGTAGGCGGTCATGTCGATCAGGCCGTGGCCCGAGAGATTGAAGAGTATCACCTTTTCGCGGCCTTCCTCTTTAGCCTTATTGGCCTCGCGGATGGCGGCTGCTATAGCGTGGGCGCTCTCGGGAGCCGGGATGATACCCTCGGCTTTGGCGAAGAGGGTGGCGGCGGCGAACGATTCGAGCTGCGGTATGTCGACGGCATCCATCAGACCGTCGGATTTCAGCTGGCTTACGACAGCTCCGGCTCCGTGGTAGCGCAGTCCGCCGGCGTGGATGTTGGCCGGCGAGAAGTTGTGGCCGAGCGTGAGCATCGGTATGAGGGGAGTGTAGCCGGCTTCGTCGCCGAAGTCATACTGCATGACGCCGCGGGTGAGCTTGGGGCAGCTCGAAGGCTCGGCGGCTATGAATGTGGTATGGCGCTCTCCGGCGAAATTGTGGCGCATGAAGGGGAACGCTATGCCTGAGAAGTTGCTGCCTCCGCCGAAGCATCCGATCACTATGTCGGGGTAGTCGCCGGCCATCTCCATCTGCTTCTCGGCTTCGAGGCCGATGACGGTCTGGTGGAGTGCGACATGGTTGAGCACCGATCCGAGGGCGTACTTGCAGTTGGGGGTAGACATGGCGAGCTCCACGGCCTCGCTGATGGCTGTGCCGAGCGAACCCTGATAGTTGGGATGCTCGGTGATGATCTTGCGGCCGGCCTTGGTCGACATGCTCGGAGAAGCGACTACTTCGGCGCCGTAGGTCTGCATGATCGAGCGGCGGTAGGGCTTCTGGTTGTAGGAGATCTTGACCATGTAGACGGCCAGTTCGAGGCCGAACATGCGCGAGGCGAGCGAGAGGGCCGCGCCCCACTGGCCGGCGCCGGTCTCGGTGGTGATGTTGGTGACCCCCTGTTTCTTGCAGTAGTAGGCCTGCGGTATGGCCGAGTTGAGCTTGTGGGAGCCTACGGGGCTCACGCTTTCGTTCTTGAAGTATATGCGGGCGGGGGTGTCGAGCGCCTTTTCAAGGCCTCGGGCGCGCACCAGCGGCGTGGGGCGCCATATCTTGTAGAGGTCGCGCACCTCTTCAGGTATCTCGATCCATGTGTCGGTGACGTTCATTTCCTGTCGCGACGCCTCCTCCGAAAAGAGCGGGAAGAGGTCTTCGGCCGTCAGCGGCTGCTTTGTGGCCGGATTGAGCATGGGGCGCGGCTTCACGGGCATCGACGGGATGATATTGTACCATGCCGTGGGTATGTCGGCCTCCTGCAGGAGAAATTTTTTGGACTCTGCCATATTCGTTAAGTATTTATAGTGTGTGAAATGATTGTCAACAGGCAAAATTAATCATTTCTTCGTTAACTTGTCATAGGTTCAGATTATTTTTTCGATCTGTGCCAGATTGGCGGCCACCTCTTCGTCGGTCACCTCATAGTTGGCGAGGTCGCCGGCGAGGTAGCGGTCGTAGGCGGTCATGTCGATCAGGCCGTGGCCCGAGAGATTGAAGAGTATCACCTTTTCGCGGCCTTCCTCTTTAGCCTTATTGGCCTCGCGGATGGCGGCTGCTATAGCGTGGGCGCTCTCGGGAGCCGGGATGATACCCTCGGCTTTGGCGAAGAGGGTGGCGGCGGCGAACGATTCGAGCTGCGGTATGTCGACGGCATCCATCAGACCGTCGGATTTCAGCTGGCTTACGACAGCTCCGGCTCCGTGGTAGCGCAGTCCGCCGGCGTGGATGTTGGCCGGCGAGAAGTTGTGGCCGAGCGTGAGCATCGGTATGAGGGGAGTGTAGCCGGCTTCGTCGCCGAAGTCATACTGCATGACGCCGCGGGTGAGCTTGGGGCAGCTCGAAGGCTCGGCGGCTATGAATGTGGTATGGCGCTCTCCGGCGAAATTGTGGCGCATGAAGGGGAACGCTATGCCTGAGAAGTTGCTGCCTCCGCCGAAGCATCCGATCACTATGTCGGGGTAGTCGCCGGCCATCTCCATCTGCTTCTCGGCTTCGAGGCCGATGACGGTCTGGTGGAGTGCGACATGGTTGAGCACCGATCCGAGGGCGTACTTGCAGTTGGGGGTAGACATGGCGAGCTCCACGGCCTCGCTGATGGCTGTGCCGAGCGAACCCTGATAGTTGGGATGCTCGGTGATGATCTTGCGGCCGGCCTTGGTCGACATGCTCGGAGAAGCGACTACTTCGGCGCCGTAGGTCTGCATGATCGAGCGGCGGTAGGGCTTCTGGTTGTAGGAGATCTTGACCATGTAGACGGCCAGTTCGAGGCCGAACATGCGCGAGGCGAGCGAGAGGGCCGCGCCCCACTGGCCGGCGCCGGTCTCGGTGGTGATGTTGGTGACCCCCTGTTTCTTGCAGTAGTAGGCCTGCGGTATGGCCGAGTTGAGCTTGTGGGAGCCTACGGGGCTCACGCTTTCGTTCTTGAAGTATATGCGGGCGGGGGTGTCGAGCGCCTTTTCAAGGCCTCGGGCGCGCACCAGCGGCGTGGGGCGCCATATCTTGTAGAGGTCGCGCACCTCTTCAGGTATCTCGATCCATGTGTCGGTGACGTTCATTTCCTGTCGCGACGCCTCCTCCGAAAAGAGCGGGAAGAGGTCTTCGGCCGTCAGCGGCTGCTTTGTGGCCGGATTGAGCATGGGGCGCGGCTTCACGGGCATCGACGGGATGATATTGTACCATGCCGTGGGTATGTCGGCCTCCTGCAGGAGAAATTTTTTGGACTCTGCCATATTCGTTAAGTATTTATAGTGTGTGAAATGATTGTCAACAGGCAAAATTAATCATTTCTTCGTTAACTTGTCATAAATAGGCCGATAAAATCCTTGATTATGTCGCTCGACTTTCCACGGACTGTTATTTGACTTTTGGGTATAGTTCAATTTTGTGATTGCCTCCGTATGTGCGAAATTAAGTATGTCGGTATTCTTGCGTAGATAGTTTTATTTTATTCCAAGCGGTAATGTTCTTTTGCTATGGCAATGGCACGTTGCAATTTCTCGGAAAGCAGCTTTTTATCCGGTAGTTTCGTGTAATATTGGGCGACTTTGATGGGTGATTCTTCATCAAGCATAAGATACTCAATATGTTCTGTGTTGCCTTCTGAACAAAGAATCAAGCCTATAGGCGAAGCCTCGCCCTCTTTCCTGTCATGACGGTTGAGATAGCGGAGATATAGCAACATCTGCCCCTCGTATGCCGGCTTGAATTTTCCAAGTTTGAGGTCGATCGCCACCAGTCGGCGCAGTCCTCTGTGGTAAAACAGCAGGTCAAGTCGATAATCCACTCCGTCAACAGGGATGCGTTTCTGGCGGTCGACAAATGCAAAATCAGAACCGAATTCTTTAAGGAAATTATTGCTGTCCGATAAAACTTTTTGAGACAGGTACGAAATAAGGGCTGGCACCTATTGCAGGAGTCAGCCCTT
>CANRCT010000024.1 GCA_947629175.1 uncultured Muribaculaceae bacterium
AGCCGATGATCAATATCGAAAGAGTCTACGATAATCAGTTGACACTCTTTTAATTATTTTCGTCGAACTCACGTTATCTTAACGCGTTGCACCAACCGATAGCCCTGTCTTTCTCTCGTTGAGAGCTTCGAGCATTGCCTTTTATCTCGACTTTCTCTTTATATAGACGAATTAACTCCTTTCTCCTCCATGTAACAACCCGCTCTCCCTCCGCATACTTCTCCTGCTTGCCGAGTGCGTAGGCGCGGTCGAAAGCAGCGCAGAAGGCTTCTCCTATTGCCATATTTGGTGTTTCTATTGGATGTTCTTTACAAAACTCTATCCAGCACTCGGCTCGTTTCCATTCGTATTCTTTGTTAGTCATGACTTTTTTGCTTTACTGTTATACCATATAACCTGCAATGAATCACAAAACGCTGTGCAAGTTTTTTGAAATTCCGCTCAATCCTCCTACGCTCCTTGCGCATACCGAATCCGTAATATTTATTCCATATGGCTTTATAGTTGCGTAATTGCGTAAGCATATCCTGTGCCTCCCGTATTGGTTTAAGATCATGATTATCCTCAAACCACTTAGACAGACACGGCATTTCACATGAGAATGAGAAACTATCCTTTGTCGGAACACAATCGTAACCGTCCTCTGATCCAATTATTGTACTCTTCTCCACAACCTTTCCGAGTTGCTTTATTTCGCCGTCCTTGATTAAATACAATTCGGCTTTCCTGTTAAAAATGTTATCGTCTTTATCTCCCATGGTCATTGCACCTCCTTTGCAAGTTCGGGGAAGAGATCGTACACCTCTTCGATGTCGAGCATAACGCATCGATGCTCTTTTACACGCTTCGCTATGTCTTGATTAAGTAGTATATCCCTGTCCACGAAGTAGTAGCGGCTGGAGAGCCAGCGGAGTACGTAAGCTACACTCTCCGCTTTCTCTTCAACCAATTCCTTGTATGTACCCTCTGAAAATTCCTGAGGGTCTACGCACTCCTCCGCATACTCGTTGGCGATGGCGGTGATTTCATTCTCTGTCATCATAACTCCAGTCTTGGATTCAAATTTTCTTTTGTTATCAGCTGCACTCTCTTTATCTCCTCATCGACCTTACGCTCGTAATCTCTGGCGTAGGTCATCGCCATCCGGTCATTCCGATTCCGCTCAGCTCGACGCTGAGCGGCGCGCATGGCCGCGACGAGATCGAAGAACCCTTTAGCGTTCATAGAAGAATGCCAGGATATCATTATAAGGGATCACGAAACACTCGTCCTTATCCACTTTCCGGATATATACCGCGAAATTTCCCGGCGTGCCGTTCTCCTCAACTTCTTCGAAATATCCCCGTAACAGTCTCCTCGACCGAGTGATCACATTGATTATTAACTCATGACCGGCAGTGTCATTGAGAAAAGCACTTGGCTCCTGCAGCGTGATCAGTCTACCATTTACACTCGCCGAAACTTCAACTGACAGTTCCAGCTGATTCTCTTTGTGTAACTGGAGAAGCGCTTCAAGAAGCTGCACTCCATTTCCTTTGATTACAACCATATCTGATTATTTAGTAAGGCAACTCTTTATCTGTTGTGTCTATATCATCCGGATCGATATCATCCCAAACTTCCACTTCGAGGTTGATGCCGTATTTCTCGGCCAGAGCCTGATAGTCGAAGCAGAGCGCCCAGTCAGTGCGCTGCGTCTTCTCCAACACCGGCTTCCCGTTGTTATCTGTGACCGTCACATTATCTTTCGGATTGACAAGGTTAGCGAAGCGAACCGCATTCTTTGTTCCAAGGAACTCTTTAGAAATCGTCAGGTAATACCGTAGCGAGGCTTCAGACATCACTGTTTCTCCGGTCATCTTCGCATTCTTCTGGTATAACTTGAAGATGCGTTTCGTGCACATGTAGAGGATTGGACGCTTCTCCCGGAACTGCATAGCCTCCTTCATTTCTTTTGACTTGAACTTCAAGTCATATTTGATCCGGTAGTCCGCATCGATGAAGATCTCACCGTTCTGATGGAGGAAGTCGACAGAGCTCCAGAAGTTGGAGATCTCATTATTGCTTAAGCACTCCTCATTCTGCCGAATAATTCCTTTCACACTCACAGCCAGCATTTCTTTGTAATCGAATCCAACGTCAATCACTCCTGAAAGAGATCTGAAAGCAGCCAGAGGAATCACCCAGTTCCGGAGGATGCGATCCTCGACTGTCATCGATGACAACTGCGTGATCACATCTGACAGCGTCGATCGATAGTTCGACGGAAATTCCGCCTCGAACTTAGCCCGATGCTTCAGCAGCTCGACAGTCAGGTGCGAGCAGCCCAGATCTCTGACGTTCTTAAGATCATCGAATTTCCGCTTAGCCTCCGCGGTAAATTCCGAAGTGTTGAACGTCAGAAATACCAACCGCGAAAACAGCGCGATATCAATAGTCGGCATTTCCTGTCCTGAAAGCATGATGCCGCAGTCTACCGCCGTAGTCTCGCGCTTCTTGTCGCGATCCATATTCATTCGAGTTCGGCCGACACCGTCATACAGGCCTTTCAGAAACTCGCGTCTGCTCAACTCGATAGTATTTTTATACTCATCGATGTGCACAAGCGCATTCGAGCACTGGGCTACCGCATCGGCCAGACCGGCATCTGTCGACGTCGACAGATTCGGCGGCTCGTTCCGGATAATAAAGAATGACATCAGAGAGTGTCCGAGCTCCGATTTGCCGGAGCCTTTCGGTCCGAACATATTGAGAATCGGGAAATTCTTGGTGACCGAGGTCACCACGTCCTTGAACAGCGTAGCCAGCAGAAAACAGATGCCGACCTTTGCATTGTTTCCGAATACATCGATAAGCTTATCGGTGTATTCCCTCAATGAGATCGTCGAATAGTTCGTGTGTACGAACCGACGCTCGAACTGGAAGAGCTCGCGACTCTGTTTGTAGATCGTCGACGCTCCTGGAAGATAATAGTTGCCGAGCCCAGGCAACCGGACAATGCCGTATTCGTCGACAGGGTACCACGTACCCTGATAGAATGCGCCATTGCCGAAAGCAAAGAACCCGTCATAGTTCCAGCCTAACTGCTTAATCTCGGTGGCCGATTCGGTCGTACCGAACAGGAACCGTTGCAGCTTTGTAAGCTGCTCGTCCTTTGCAGCCCAAACAAAATTGCCTTTGCCTCCGACCTTGATCTTGAATTTCAGCACCGAGCAAAGATCCTCCATCTTCATTTCGACGATACAGTTCTCGCCCTCATTGTTGATCAGCTTGTAAAGGCGCTTCGGGTTGAGATCATCCTTGATATGAAACAACGGCACCATGATAAAATTGCTCCACTCCTTATCCTGGCCCTTATCATCCATCGAGTAATAGCAATGGTGCCGTTCGTAGAAGCCATACTTTTGATATAATTCCTGATCGAGGAGCCGAGATCCGGACTTCGTGCTGTTCTCGACATTCTTTCTGACGGCCTCGTTGATAGCCGTCTTCCAAAGATTTTGATTCCCACCCAAAATCTTGATGAGCTCTTTGACATAGATCTCGTTTTTGACCTTGTCCGGCTTCTTTGCCAGAATGCCGGCAACGGTCTTGATGACGTCTGATTTCTCGAGCGCCGTTTCTTTACCCTCTGACAGCTTTCTCGCGTACCAGAGAATGAAGTCCTGCTCCTCGAGTTCGCGCAGAATTGCGATCGTCGTGATGAATGAATCCGGATCATTCTTCTCTCCGGAGTTCGACGGAATCTCCTTGACGGTCACGTTGAATCCGTCGAGCATGGCCGCAAGGCCATTCTTCATCACGGCCGCGAATCCGGCGCCGAACTGCTCGCCCGGCTTTACCCGGTCAGAATCCGGAATGAAGCACAGCCGCGCATTCAGCCTCCGGAGTTGATTGCGCTGTTCCTGCGTCCACGCAGTGCCCAAAGACGCCACGGTATTGTAAGCTTTCAGCGAGTGGAGGCGCAGCACGTCAGGCGCCCCCTCCACGAGATAGAAAAGTTCCTCCTTGGCCGCCATTCGCAACGCGTTCTGAATGCCGAATATCGACTCGCCTTTCTTGTAAAGCTGAGACTCTTTCGAGTTGAGATACTTCGGCCCGTCATCATCGAGAGCTCGCGCGGTAAAGCCGATCGGACGGCCCGCGCGATCCTTGATCGGGATCATGATGCGGTTCCGGAAAAAATCGTAGATGCGTTCACCTTTCCTGACCAGTAATCCTAATTCGATGAAGATATCGACAGGATGTCCTTTCTCCTGAACCCATTTGTAGAGCGAATCCCAGGAAGCCGGAGCGAAGCCGATTTCTTCCGAGCGCGCAAAGTCCAGTCCCCAGCGGCCATCAACGTATTTTCGGGCATTGATCACCGCCTCTGTTTCTTCCGTCGGACGAAACATATTGGCGGAATAGAATGCTACGGCATTCGTCATGGCCGCTCTCATGACGTCGACCTTGATCCGCTCCTGCTTATCCTGTTCTGACTCCGGCTTGTCTTCCTCGATCTTGATTCCGTACCGGTTCGCCAGCCACTTCATCGCTTCCGGGAACGTCATTCCCTGAACTTTCATCAGGAATGATATTGCGTTCCCGGTCACTCCGCAGCCGAAGCAATGAAACATATTCTTCGCCGGCGTGATCGTGAAGGATGGAGTGCGCTCGTTGTGGATAGGGCAGCAGCAGACATAATTCGACTTCGCCGGCTTTAGTGTCAGAAACTCTTTGGCGACGTCGTATATGTCTGCAGCGTCCAAAATGCGCTCTATGTCTCGCTCACTGTACATGTCAGTTGTTCTGCTTGCTGAACCACGAAACTATCTGATTGCTGTGTTTCAGCTTCAGCCTTGACTTTATATTTGAGATATGCCTGGCGACAGTGCATATCGAAATATGCAGATCCTCGGCGATCTCCGTTTTTGACAGACCGGCGCCCATGCGCTGCGCGACTTCCATTTCACGGTCTGACAAAACTGTTTTCATTTTAGCCTTACAGATCGTACCCTCGAACACACACTCACCGCGTAGAGGGCACTTGACCTCTTCGAGCACGAAACGTCCGCAGTCTGAAACATCAAACGTCGAATCATATTCGCCGAAGTTGCATCGTATGAAACGATGCACCATCTGGTACTCATAAAAGGGACGATTCAGTCGACTCCCTGCGTAAAGCTTTGACAAAGCTTCAAACGCCGTCGGATAAAGATCACGAATCTTCAGGAGCATTTCTTCCGTGATCTCCCTGCAGTTCTGATCATAGACAACCATCGGCTCATCCTTTTGCTGCACATTGATTGAACCGTCAGGACAAATGTAAAATTCCGCGTTTTTCAGCATGGCTTATTGATCAATTTGTTGAAAATGTAATCGCGCTCTATCCCCTTGAACCTCCCCGTACGCATACGATAGTAGAAGGTCGCCATGGATATCTCCATAGCTTTCATGATGCTGTCGCGAAAGAAAATCTTCTGCTCCTTCGTCAGACCATTGTAATAGTCAGAAATGACCAAATCGTCATTTTTTACAGAATCCGCTTCTCTCATTTCAAAATTAATTCTTAAATTTGGAAAGCAAAACTACAAAAAATAATAGCTCGAACTATTATTTTTAGAGCAGAAAAATAGTTAATAAATCTAAATACAGAGCGCGGTTTATGTTCATAACTCAGAGAATCTATGAATTACTGGAAGCTGCCGGTAAGTCGCAACGAGAACTTTTAGAAGCTATCGGTAAGAAAAACAGTAATGGAATGGTCAATTCGCTCCTTGGCAAGGATCAAAATGACATCAAGGTTTCAAACCTCGAAAAGATCGCCGATTATTTCGGCGTATCTATTGATTATTTCTTTGACAGGGACAGCACATTAGTAGGTGTCCTTGCGTCCGGAAATAACAATCACATTCATCACATCCAGGCAGAGGCTGGCCAAAAAACGATCGAAGTTCAGCAAAAACTAATCGAAGAAAAGGACAAAAGAATCGAACTCCTTGAACAGATGATCGAAATTCTCAAGCAGGGACGCTCGCAAGACGCCAAGCCATGCTCAAAAAACAATAGTTGATGCTATTAAAATTTGTAGTCAGACATATAAAAAACAATAGGAAAGGTCCTGTCCCCGCCACAAAATCGTCATAAATCCCTTTAAGCCAGCCGCTTAAAGGGATTTATCATTAGAGCGGGTAGTAAACGGGATGAACGCACATAACGATAATTTTCTATGATTACTATCTATAATTTTTGAGTTGATTCAATTTTTATTGAGAGTGTTGTCGGTTGTTGATATTTGGTTGGTTTTTAGTTGATTGTGGGCTTGTTTATCTCGGCTTAAGTTGTCAGGACGTTTGTGATAAACTATAACTTATTTATGGGTCAGCTATAATTTGTTGTAGCTGATTAAGCTTTTTTGTAATTGCTGTTGCAGCCCTATCAACATTTTTCACTAAATTTGCCGCATTGTTTCTCACAAATTCTGACACAGTGAAATTCCGAAACATTATTGCATTTGCCACCTTGTTTCTTACAGCAGTGGCCGTCAACGCTCAGAACAATGTGGCCGAAGAGGTCGCATGGGTTGTTGGCGATCAGCCGATCTGGAAATCGGAGATTGAGGATTATTACAATAATCTGATATACGAGCAGCGGTCTATCAAGGGCGATCCATATTGTGTGGTGCCCGAGATGATTGCAGTCGAAAAACTTTATCTTCATCAGGCCGATATCGATACAGTAGAAGTATCAGACGCTATGGTCATGGCAGAGGTGGACGCCCGTATCAATCTGTTTATTAATAGATTCGGTACGAAAGAGAAGGTCGAGGAATATTTCCGTCGACCGATGCCCGACATAAGGCAGCAGATGATTGAGAGCACCAGAAACGGTTATCGTGTCAGGGAAGTACAGCGGTCGCTGACCAAGGACGCCAAGGTGACGCCGTCGGATGTGCGTAAATATTTCCAGCAGCTTCCGGCCGACAGTGTGCCATTCGTGCCTATGCAGGTAGAAGTGCAGATCATCACTTTCCATCCGAGTATCCCGCGTCAGGAGGTGGAGGATGTCAAATCGCGGCTCCGTGACTACTCGGAGCGTATCAACAAGGGAGAAAGCGAGATGTCGACTCTGGCCATACTTTATTCGGAGGATCATGGCACGGCAATGCGTGGCGGCGAAACCGGTTTTATGGGCCGTGGCGAGCTTGATCCGGAATATGCGGCGGTGGCATTCAATCTCAATGATCCCCGCAAGGTATCCCGCATAGTAGAGTCGGAGTATGGCTACCATATCATACAGCTTATAGAGAAGCGGGGCAACCGCATCAACACCCGTCATATATTGCTAAAGCCGAAAGTATCTGAAAACGACATCAACGAGGCTATGCACCGTCTTGATTCGCTGCGGACGGATATCGTGGACACGAAGCGTTTTAAGTTTGAGGATGTAGTGGGCTATCTCTCGCAGGACAAAGACACCCGTTACAACAAGGGCATAATGGTCAACGAGGAGAACGGTACAATACGGTTTGAGATGAAGGATCTGCCGCAGGATATCGCCAAACAGGTAAGCGAACTGCAGCCTGGCGAGATTTCGAAGCCTTTCCTCATGATCGATCCGAAACTCAACCGGGAGGTGGTGTCGATCGTCAAGCTGACAAACCGTATAGAGGGACACAAGGCCAATCTGTCGGATGACTATCAGCTGCTGCTGTCGATGTATGAGCAGTCGCTCAACGAGAAGATCATCCGCGACTGGTTAAAGCAGAAGATAGCCCAGACTTATGTGCGCATCGAGGATGGCTGGCGAAACTGCGAGTTTACCCACGATGGCTGGATCAAGGAAAAATAATCTGCTGCGTTTCCGATTCGGTCAGATGATATGGACGGGACGCGATAAAGATTTGTTTTAACGTCATGCCGCGACATCGGTCAATGATCCATTTCAAACGCTCGGCAGCTGCTGTCGCGGTCATGGCCGCGGTGGCTTTGCCTCCCATGCTCGCATCGTCGGCCGGAGGGTCGGCTGCGCTTTCGGAAGCATCTCCGGCCGACACACAGCAATTGCGGCCGGTGATCCCGGGAGCCGACCGATATCAGCAGGGCAAGGTGTTTCTGGAGCACGCTGACACATGGAGCTATCTTGAGCAGCCGGGCGTGTCCCCTGATTCGCAATATCAGGTGCTCACGGGCAATGTGGTGTTCCGCAAAAATGACATGTTCATGTACTGCGACAGCGCCCATTTCTATGAAACGGCCAATTCATTCGATGCCTTCAGCAATGTGCGCATGGAGCAGGGCGATACGCTTTTTGTGTATGCCGATGAACTTGAATATTCCGGCGCCGACGAGATGGCCGTGCTTTATGCTGATCCTGGCAAGAAGGTGCGTCTGATCAACCGTGATGTCAAGCTATCGACCGACGTGTTCAACTATGATCTCGCTTCAAATATCGGTTTCTACAACGTAGGCGGAGTGCTTGACGATGCTGTCAACACTCTCCGGTCACAGGAAGGAGAGTATCATCCCGACACCAAATACGCTTATTTCTACTTTAATGTGGATCTTGAGGCGCCCAACGGCAGCGATACTCTGAGGCTTTACACTGATTCGCTGGTATATAACACCGGGACGCATCTGTGTGAGCTCATCGCCCATACAAGAATAGTCAGCGCCGACGGCGAGATACTGTCGTCATCCGGCACATACAACACTCTTACCGGTCTTGCCGATCTTTACAAGCGCTCCCTTGTGCTGACACGGCAGGGCAATACCCTCACGGGCGACACGCTGTTTTATGACCGTAATCAGGGCATAGGTGAGGCGTTCGGCAATATGGTGCTTACCGACTCTGCACGCCAGTCGTCGCTGCATGGCGATTACGGCTGGTATGATGAGCTTGCCGACAGCGCTTTTGTGACAGGTCGCGCGCTTGCAAAAGAATATTCGAAGGCTGATACTCTCTATCTGCATGGCGACACCATCTACGCTTACATGGATCCCGACTCCACACGCGTGATGAACGTTTATCATAATGTGAGGTTTTTCCGCTCCGACATGCAGGGGCTCTGCGATTCGTTAAGCTCAACAGAGCGCGACTCGCTGATGCATATGTATCATCATCCCGTGGTATGGAGCGGACGCCGCCAGGTTTTCGGCAATATCATCGAGGTGCATGTCAATGACTCGACTGTCGACTGGGCACGGCTTCCCGAATTCGGGTTCACTGCCGAGCATGTGGCGGAGGACTGCTACCAGCAGATGAGCGCCTCGGAGATGACTACGTGGTTCAACGATTCGACAATCAGCCGTCTTTTCGCCGAAGGAAACGTGATGCTGATAATGTTTCCGATGGAGAGTGATTCCACTTACAATAAGTATGCATATGTAGAGAGTTCGGAAATGGATGCTTTCTTCCGCGACAATGATATAGAGTCAGTCCATTTCCGTCCGGCCACTACAGGCAAAGTGACTCCCCTTTATCTGGCAAAGCGCAATTCATATTTCCTTCCGAGATTTGCCTGGTATGAGGATATGCGCCCGGTGTCGCCCGACGATGTGTTTGTGGTCCCGGAAAGCCAGCGGGCGCTCATGCGGTCGGAAATCCCCGCTCCGGAAGCGGCTGAGGCATCGAAACGCCGTAAGGAGATCCGCAAGGTGCGCCGCAGCGCCGATCCTGAGGGAGGTTCCTCCGGACAAACCGGAAAGGATCTCCCGGCAGCCGTTAAGTCTGAAAACATCTCTGTCGAAGCCTCCGACAGCATTCCTGCCGTAACCATAGAGGCACCAACCGACTCCATCAAGGCGCGTTGACACGCCCGCTCGATTTGATATGCGTCGCGCGCTGCTGTTTAATCCGGAAAATGATCTGGCTCTTGCAGCCGATACCCTGCGCTATACCCCTCCGCCTGCGGCTGCGGCCCTGTCGCGTGCCGGGGCGTTACTGCCTTTGTGGTGGAGCGGCCCCGACGATGTCATAATGGCTCCTGCATCGGATGCCGCCGCGGGCGCCTGTCTGTGCAGCAGATACGGATTGGATGGAAAGACAGGCGTTACTGAAGATTTCTCTTCGGCAGGTGTGTGCAGCCCGTGGGGATGGAGCCGCAACACGCGTTGGCGCTATGAATCGGCTGGTGTCAGGAGAGAGGCGCTGCCGTCGGATGAATGGCTTGAACATCATCGCCTGCTGAGCCATCGCAGAGTGTCGGCACGTATTTCAAGGGAGATCGGTATACCCGAAGATCTTCTGCCTGTCGAGGCCTTCAGCAGGCAGGATGCTCTGGGGGCCATCAGTCGTTTTGACGGCCAGGCATTCATAAAGCTGCCCTGGTCGAGCAGCGGCAGGGGCGTATTTGATGTCAGGCGGCTCGATTCTTCCACGCTGACGCGGTATATTGATGGGTTTATACGTCGGCAGGGCAGCATTATGGTGGAGCGAGCACGTCGTAAGGCAAAGGATTTCGCCATGCTTTTCCGATGCAGCGGCGGCACAGCTGCATTTGTGGCTATGTCGGGATTTCACACCGATGCCGCGGGCCGTTATCTTGGAAATCTGATTGCGTCGGATGAGACGATAATTGGACGTCTGGGAGTGGATCCACGCGTCTGGGCCGCTCCTCTTACGCGTGCACTTACGTCAGTGATTGCTCCGTATTATGACGGCTGGGTAGGCATCGACATGATGACCGAAGAGAATCCGTCGGGAAGTCTTGAAATCGTCCCTTGCGTCGAAGCCAATGTGCGCATGACGATGGGTGTGGTGGCCCGCTTCATATATGATCGGTTAGGTATGGATATGCTGCTGTCGGTCTCGCGCGATCCGGCTGCCGGAAGCGGTCAGATTGATTTGTCGCCCGTGTCGGCTCCGGCGGCTATGCACATCATAGCCTCTCCGCTGCGGTAGGGGACTGATACGTCGCCTACAGCGTTTTCAGCAGGTTGAACAGACGGTGGACCGGAAGGCCCATCACATTGTAGAAACTCCCGTCTATACGGCTGACGCCCACAGCGCCGATCCATTCCTGAATGCCGTAAGCGCCCGCCTTGTCAAGAGGCAGGTATTGTTTTACATACCAAGTGATCTCTTCCTGTGTCAGCGGAGCGAATTCAACAAAAGTAGAGGCCGACAGGCTGTGGATCTCGCCTCGGGCTACGACTGCGACACCGGTCACTACCTGATGCACTCTGTTGGACAGCTGGGTAAGCATGAGCCGCGCATCCTCTTCATTTTTCGGTTTGCCCAATACTTCTCCTCCGAGTATCACCACTGTGTCGGCCGTTATTATCAGATCGTCGGCAGCCGCGTGAGCGGCATAGGCGACCGCTTTCTTGCGCGCGAGATATTCCGGCACGTAATCGGGTGAGAGCGTAGGCGGGTATGTCTCGTCGACTGTAATGCCGCGGGCTACCTCGAAATCAATGCCGAGCATGCTCAGAAGCTCCTTGCGGCGTGGAGAAGCGCTGGCAAGCTTGATGTTGTAGCGCTGAAGATTTGCAAGAGGATTTTCCATCACCATCCGAATGCTTTGGCGTCAGACATCCATTCACCGCGATCGCGGAGCACCTGCTCGATGAGATCGCGTGCCACTCCATATCCTCCCGGCGCCGCAGAGATATATCCGGCTATCTCCTTCACTTCAGGAGCGGCGTCGGCCGGAGCGATACCGAGACCGACGTGGCGCATGGCCTCTATGTCGGGGATATCATCGCCTGCGTAGGCCACCTCTTCCTGAGTCAATCCTTCCCTGGCCATCCAGTCGGCGAGCACAGGGAGTTTCACCGACGCCTTCAGATATATGTCGGTTATGCCAAGTCCGGCATATCTCACCCTGAGAGCCGGGCTGTCGGCTCCACTTATGATGGCGATTTTCAGGCCGCGTTTCACAGCCAGCTGCAATGCATATCCGTCCTTGATGTTGACCATCCTCTGCGGGGTGCCGCTGATATCCATCGGTATCGTCGACGGAGACAGGACACCGTCGATGTCAAACGCCATTCCGCGTATCTTGCTCAGGTCATAGTTGATCGCACTCATGGTGGTATCGGTTGATTATCTTGCTGGAAATAGTCCGGTAAAGTTCAGCTGTCTCAGTGGGCAGTAGGCGCATATGCCCTTCCATCACTCCCTGATCGTTGCGTCGGGCAGGCCCGGTCTGTACCGATGCCGGATCGGCTGTGGTCTCCATCTTGCGCATTGTCTCCTCGATAAGAGGGAAAAGCACTCTGATGTCGTCGCCCTCCTCGCGCAGTATGTCGTCGGCCACACTCCACATGTAGTTGACAAAATTGCAGGCGAATACTGCGGCGGCATGCAGCCGGCGGCGTCTGACGCTGTCGGCCACGCTGACATGGCTGCTGATGCGTCGTGCAAGCCCGAGAAGTCGTTTTTCAGTAGACTGATCGGCGCCTTCGATATAAAGAGGCACCTTCGACATATCCACTGATATGCCTCGTGTGAATGTCTGAAGCGGGTAGAACACTCCGTATGTGTCCGTTATAGCTGAAAGAGTGTCGGCCGACACCGATCCGGAGGTATGAGCCCAAAGTCCGCCGAATCCTTCAAGTGATCCGGCTATCTCTTTTATCGCATCGTCGGCCACGGCCACAAGATACAGATCTTCGTCCGGCCGCAGTGCCGACAGATCATCTATCGGTTCCGGATTACATCTGAGTCCGGAGGCCAGACGCCCGGCATGGGATCTGTCGCGGCTCCAAATCTGACTGATGTTTACTCCGGCCGATTCAAGCGCCGGAGCGAGCGCCGAAGCGACATTGCCCGATCCGATTATTACTGCCATGATCCGATATGCACCTTCTCCCATTCGAGTTTCGACGGGTCGATGGGGCGACGCTCTTCATTCTTGTGACCGATTGTGATGATGCAAAGGGTGTTCAGGTGTTCGGGTATGCCGAGCAGCTGGCCGACATATTCGTCAGACGGCACCTGGTCGGCAGTCATGCGTCCTCTTACCTGTATCCAGCAAGAGCCGAGTCCGAGATCGGCAGCCTGCAGCTGCATCATGACCGCTGCTATCGAGGCATCCTCAATCCATGGGTCAGACTTGGTCGAGTCTCCGACTACCACGATCGCAAGCGGGCATGCGCCGACAGGAGCTGCTCCCATCGGCTTGCACTGCGCAAGGCGCTCAAGCGTTGCCTTGTCGTCGACAGCCACAAACTGCCAGGAACGCGAGCTTTTGGAGGTGGGCGACATTAGCGCGGCCTCAAGAATAAGACGCACATCTTCGGCCGCCACGGGTTCGTCGGTATAGCGGCGTATGCTGCGGCGGTTTATGAGTAAATCGTGGAATGATGTCATGGATTGATATTGGTTGCTGGTGGATAATCAGTTTCGGAAGCATCCGGCGCATTAGTACGGAGGGATGCGGAATACCTCATGCCTCATCTGGCCCGATAGACCCATCCGTCGGGATGAAGGCTTGCGAATGCCTTGTCGGCCATAGGCTTGCGGGCTTCTTCGAGGGTGGCTCCCGTGGCGGCATATACGCGGAAACGGCCGTCACGTTCAAGTATGTCGAGCCGTTCGTCTCCGCGGGCTGCGATATAATCTTCAGCCTGACGGCGGGTAGCGTGCGAGGCCACGATCAGATAATAGCTTTTGCTTCTGGCTTTCACCTGGGGTCGCTGTGTCGGAATCTCGCTCGAAACGGCATCGGCCGGCGGCATCGAGATATAGAGTTTTGGCGCAGGCTGTTGTTGCGGAGCGGCGCCCTCGGGTTGCGGGATGTCAACGGGCTTGCCGGGCTTTATCTCGGGATATGCGAGAGAAGCGAAGTCGTGGTGCTGACGGTCGACAAGTACGGGGGTGGAAAGGACAAATCCGAGCAGAGTCAGTATGGCCACGGAGGCCGCTACTCTGACGGCTCTGCGCAGATGCACGAATCTGACATTGTGTTCAGGCTTCACCTCATTTTCTTCAGCGGCGAGGGCAAGCGCCGGCAGTCCGAAGAACTTTGCGTTGGCCATGCCGTCGGCTGCAGGCGAGAAAAGCATTGATCCGTTGGCGTCGCGGGAAAAGGTGCCGATCCGGTCGATGCTGACCTCTCCGTTGACATCATAGATGTTTCTCATCTCGTCCACTCCTTCCCTGACGATTGAATCCGCCACCTGATAGCTCACTCCGTCGCGACGCGCAATGCTTGAGGCAAGCATGCCGTCGGTATGGTTGAGCGACTGGTTGAACCCGAGCGAACGGCAGGGGGGAGTAAGCTGCCCGTTCTCCAGACGCGAATGGCCGACAGAAGCCACCAGCGCTCCCCAGCCGGGGATCACCACGCAGTCGTTGTTGACGATCAGATACTGTATGTGGGGTGTCAGAGTATTCACAAGTGCAAATTTAGACATTTTTTGCAAAACGGACATATTGGTTGGTCAAAAATGTTTCAGAGACGGCTCGCGAGTTCATCCGTAGTAATGATGCTCACAATAAGCCGTCCGTCGGGGGTATAATTCGGCGACTTGAGGCTGAACAGCGATGCCATAAGGTGTTCCATCTCTTCGTCGCTCAGCTGTTTGCCCGGTCTTACGGCCGCTGCCGCCGCCATCGAGAGCGCGAGCCGTTGCCGGAGAGTATCCGCCGGTTTGTCGCCCCCTTCGGTCTCGTCCTCGATGATGCGCAGGAGAGTGTCGACGGGATTGACATCGCCGAGCACCGCAGGGGCGCCGTTCATGCTCCAGTCGCCGTCGCCGAGAGGTGAGAGGTCGAATCCTATCGACGATACTTCGGGAAGAAGTCCTTCGAGAACGGCCGCCTGTGCCGGCGACAGTCTTACTATCTCCGGAAACATAAGGCGCTGTGTGGCAAACGAAGAATCGGCCGCCATCGTCATGAACTGATCGTAAAGCACCCGCAGATGCGCTCTGTGCTGGTCTATGACCATCAGACCCGACCGTGACGGACTGATGATATATCTTCCCCTGACACTAATGCAGTGACGCTGCGACGGGTCATTGTCGGCCGTGTCGCCGAAAATGTCGGGAGATCCCTCGGCCGGATTCTCGGCCGACATGCTGTTGAGAGCGCTTCCAGCCACGGTTGAGGCCGGTGATATAGTCCCGGTGTCGCTCCTGAATCCCTCGTATAGTTTTTCCCAGTCGCGGGTGGCGTTTCTCAAAGCTTCTCCGTTTCTGAATGCATTCCCGCAGTTTGCAGCAGGTGTCGCGACCCCCGTCGGCAATTCGACCGGTTGGGTAAAGGGATTATATGACGGATCGAGATTCAGCTCTGCATCAGCCTGTGCGTTGGGATTGAAAAGAGGCAGGGAAGCGTCGTCGGTCGAGAAGTCTATTCCGGGCATGCCGTTGAATCGTCCGAGTGATTCCTTGACGGCTGCGACGAGTATCTGCCAGATGGCTTGTTCGTCCTCAAACTTTATCTCGTGTTTCGTAGGGTGTATGTTTACGTCGATAGTCGACGGGTCAACATCGAAATTAATGAAATAGTTGGGCTGGACATCCGATGCTATCAGAGGCTCATAGCATGTCATCACCGCTTTGTGGAAATATGGGTGACGCATATTCCGGCCGTTGACAAAGAGATATTGGAGGGCGTTGCGGCGGCGGCTGCTTTCGGGCATGCCGATGAACCCGCTGATCTTTACTATCGAAGTGTCGGTATGTATCGGGATGAGCTGCCTCTCTATGTTTTTGCCGAAAAGCTCCACGATGCGCTGTTTCAGCGATCCTTTCAGGAGCTGGTGCATTACGGTGTCGTTGTTGACAAGGGTAAATTCGATCCCGGGATTGACAAGCGCCAGACGCTCGAACTCATGCATGATGTTCGCCAGCTCCACCGAATCCTTTTTGAGAAACTTTCTTCTTGCCGGGACATTGAAAAACAGGTTTTTGACCATCATGTTGCTCCCCGGCACCCCTGCCTCGGGCTCCTGACTCTCCACGACAGAGCCTTTGATGACCAGACGTGTGCCGAGCTGTGCATCGCGTCGCATGGTGCGCAGCTCTACGTGGGCCACAGCGGCTATCGATGCGAGGGCTTCTCCTCTGAAGCCCATGGTTGAGAGGCTGAAAAGATCGGAAGCGTCGGCTATTTTAGAGGTGGCATGACGCTCAAAAGCCATTCGGGCGTCGGTATCCGTCATGCCGCATCCGTTGTCGACTACCTGTATGAGTGTGCGTCCGGCGTCGCGTATGATGATTTGTATGGACGTGGCTCCGGCGTCGACGGCGTTCTCCACAAGCTCTTTGACAACTGACGCCGGGCGCTGAATCACTTCCCCGGCTGCTATCTGATTGGCTACCGAATCGGGTAAAAGTCTGATTATATCGCTCATAAGATAATGCTTGGTGTGGCGGGGGTTTACGGTAGATTATCTGTGCCCCGTTTTCAGCTACAAAAGTACTAAAACGACAGGCATGCATGAAATCTTCTTATCGACACGGTGTAGATAACTCGCCATGTTTTTGTCAATAACTTTTTCTCTATACACAGACATCCCGGCCGATATGAAGCTACCGGCCGGGATGTAATGTATGATTCAGAGTCAATTCTTGAGTTTGGCAGCAAGGTTGTGGGCTGCGTTGGCTCCTGATTCGAGTGCATCTGCGGCCATATCCTTGATTTTGTCGGTAAAACCCGAGATTTTTTCTCCGGCCTGCGAGGTTATATCGTTGATCTTGTCGGATGCCTGCGAGGCGAAGTCGCCTGCCTGCTCTTTGACGTCGTTGAATTTGTCGGCTGCCTGATCTTTCAGATCCCCTAATTTGTCGGAAGCCTGATGTTTGATCTCATTGATTTTGTCCGCGACGTTCTGCTGGTGCTGAGAGGCGGCGTCCTTTACGGCATCCATCTCTTCGGCAGCGGCTATTTTGGCGGCCTGTGCGCTGATTCGGGCTGCGTCAGCCGACACTTGCGCGGCTTTCTGTGCCATCTGGGTGTTGATGTTGTCCATAGTCTGTCTGTAATTGGTTTGGTGTTACACTATCAAAAACGCAGGCTGTGATAAAAAGTTCACAGCCGGCGGAGGGGTTTTATGGCTGTTTCGTCAGAAGGGAGTGGAGCAGTGCGCATCGCTGGCTTAAATCGGGCTGCAATATTGCCGCTTCGGCAGGATCTACCATACGGAGATCGGCATACCGGTTCTCTCCGTTTATGAAATCAATCAGACCCGATGTCTGTGGCGAGGGAGCGTCGATAGTAAGAGGATTCTTCCCTTGCGCTTCCAGACGTGGATCAAACCGGTAGAGCGGCCAGTAGCCGGTCGCCACGGCCTGACGCTCTTCGATGATGCTGTAGCTCATGCCCTTGCGTATGCCGTGGGCTATGCATGGGCAATATGCGATCACTAATGACGGGCCGGCGTATGACTCTGCCTCACGCATGGCGGTTATCGCCTGGAGATAGTTGGCACCCAAGGCAATGGATGCCACATAGACAGTGCGGTACGTCATCATCATGCGTCCGAGATCCTTTTTGAACGTGCGCTTGCCGTCGGCTGAATATTTGGCCACCGCGCCAAGTGGAGTGGCTTTTGATGTCTGGCCGCCTGTATTGGAGTAGCATTCGGTGTCCATCACCATTATGTTGATGTTCGCGTTTTGCGCGAGCACATGATCGAGCCCGGCAAATCCTATATCGTAGGCCCAGCCGTCGCCTCCGATTGCCCAGATGCTCTTTACGCCTGTCAGATCGGCTCGCCCGGCTATTGAGGCGAGCAGGCTGTCGGCCGGATGAGGCCCGATAGCGTCGATCATGGCTTTGCCGGATGAATATGATTTCTCAGGATCATCGTATGATCGGAGCCATCCGTTCATGGCCGAGACGATTGCGTCGGGAGTGGAAGCATCTGCGGCAGCTTTTTCGACGTCGGCTTTCAGCGACTTGCGCCGGTCGTGAAGCGCGCAGGCCATTCCGTAGCCGTATTCGGCGTTGTCCTCAAACAGGGAGTTGCCCCAGGCGGGTCCGCGACCGTCGGCGCGGGTGGCATATGCGTTGCTCGGGTAGTTGGCTCCCCATATCGAGGAGCACCCTGTGGCATTGGCGATGATCATACGCTCGCCGAAGAGCTGGGTCAGCAGTTTTACGTAAGGGGTCTCTCCGCATCCGCCGCAAGCGCCCGAGAATTGCAGCAGCGGACGCTGGAGCTGAGAGCCCTGGATGGTGAATCTCGGCAGAAGATCAGGCTTCTCGCTGATATGGGTTTCGGCAAAGTCGAGCATCCGGCTCTGCAAGGCAAGCTGACTGGAAAGCGGATGCATGGTCAGAGCGTGCCCGGGGCAGACTACGGCGCAGGATCCGCATCCCGTGCAGTCGGCCGCATAGACCTGTATCCGGTATTTCAGTCCCTTGAAATTTCTGGCATTGCCTTCGGCCGTAGTGAATTGTGCCGGCGCACCCTTCATCTCCGTGGGAGTGGCTGCGACCGGTCTGATGGCGGCATGCGAGCATACGAGAGAGCATAGTGTGCACTGGATGCATTTCGACGGATCCCACTGCGGCACGTTGATGGCGATACAGCGTTTTTCGTATGCTGTGGTTCCCATCGGGATGACACCGTCGGGCCTGAAAAGCGATACGGGCAGAGAGTCGCCTTCGAGCCTCATGCATGGCCGGGCAATCCGGCTGACAAAGTCGGGTAAGGCATGTGCAGGCTGGGCTGTCGGATTTTCAGCCGCGTCGGCCCAGGATGCCGGATAATCTATCTGACGTGCGGCGGAGGAAGCATCGTCGATTGCCGCAATGTTCGCGTCGACCATAGCGTTCCCTTCATGACGGTAAGTCTCGCCGGCAAGTTTTTTCAGTTGATCAATTGCCTCGTCGAATGCAACGGCTGCGCCAAGTTTCAGATATACGGTAGCCATTATGGTGTTGATTCTCGCTCCGAGCCCGTGGGCTGCGGCAATCGAGGTGGCGTCGACTGTATAGAATTTCACATGCTTTCCTGCTATGGCCCTTTTCAGCGATGCCGGCAGCAAGGTCTCCATATCTTCCGGTGTCCAAGGGGTGTTTAGCACGAAAGTGCCTCCATCCTTTATCTTGTCGAGCAACTCGAACCGGCCTACGTAGGCATCCTTGTTGCATCCCACATAGTCGGCATTCTCGATCGCATAGGCTGCCTTGACCGGATGTGGAGCGATTCGGAGCTGTGATATGGTATAGCCTCCCGATTTCTTTGCGGAATAATGGAAATATGCCTGGGCATACAGTCCGGGCGTGGCGCCGATAATACCGGCAATCTGTTTAGTCGCCCCGACAGTGCCGTCGGATCCCATGCCGTAGAATATAGCCTGATGCATGTCGTCAGGCGTCAGATCGGGGTTGGCGCCGACCGTGAGCGAGAGATGGCTGACATCATCGGTTATTCCTATGGTGAAACGACGTCGGGGATTCTTCCGTGCCATCTCATTGAAAATGGCTATGGCCATGGCCGGACTGAAATCCTTGCTCGACAGACCGAACCGTCCGCCTGTCACTTTTATATCACGGCCTGATCCGAGCACAGCCGACGATACGTCGAGAAGCAGCGGTTCACCCTCCGATCCCGGCTCTTTGCAGCGGTCCATGACAGCAAGAGACTTTACAGTCGACGGCAATGCTGCTATCATGGCGTCGGCAGAGAACGGTCGGAAAAGCCTGACATTGAGCACTCCGGTGCGCTCCCCGTGCCGGTTGAGGTATTCTGAAGCCTGTGAGGCCACTTCGGCTCCCGAACCCATGATCACAATGACGCGGTCGGCATCGGGCGCGCCATTATAATCGAACAGACGGTAATGACGGCCTGTAGCTTCGCCTACACGATCCATGGCCCGCTGCACAATGGCAGGAAACTTCTCATAATAAGGATTGGCAGCCTCGCGCATCTGGAAGTATACGTCGGGATTCTGGGCCGTGCCGCGCTGATCGGGGTGATCGGGATTCATGGCGCGGGCCCGAAATTGCGCCACTTTCTCATTGTCGACGAGCCGGGCTATGGTATCGTACGGGATAGTCTCGATAGTGGATATCTCGTTGCTCGTGCGCCATCCGTCGAAAAAGTGCAGCACCGGCACTCTTCCCTCTATGGCTGCCAGATGTGCTACCAGCGCGAGATCCATCACTTCCTGTACGCTGCTCGAACTCAACATGGCAAAACCGGTGCCACGGCAAGCCATGACGTCCTGATGGTCCCCGAAAATCGACAATGCATGTGCGGCTATCGAACGGGTGCCTACATGGAACACTACCGGCAGCAGTTCTCCCGCGATCTTGTACATATTCGGGATCATAAGCAGGAGACCCTGTGATGCTGTGAAAGTCGTAGCCAGAGCTCCGGCAACGGCCGCTCCGTGAGTAGCGCCGGCAGCCCCGAGCTCACTCTCCATCTCTTTGACTTGCATCGGACGGCCCCATATGTTGAGACGACCCTGGAGCGCCCATTTGTCGGCTGTCTCGCCCATCGATGCTATCGGGGTCATGGGATATATCGTGGCGATCTCGCTCAAAGCATAGGCTATGTGTGTTGCCGCCGTGCAGCCGTCCATTATTTGTTTGTCGGATTCATTCATTTTGGTGTAGGTATTACTTCGTGTGTATCGTGGATGGAAAAAGCCTCATATGACCGAAGCCGCCGGAATACGGTCTTTGACGACGACGTTTTCCGACGGCCGATGGTCAGGGTGGGTCAGCAATAAAGTCCTGACGTCAGATAGCTACGCCGGGAATATTGCCCACGCAGAGCTTGGTGATCCATATCCACAGCGGGCAGAATGCCATGAACAGTATGACGGATATGGCAAGCGATGACGTACCTGTGGCGACATATATGTCGTTCTGGTCGGCGATGATGATGCCTGAAAATGCGGGAGGAAGCGCTCCGGCCACGACAAGCATCGCGAGATTGTCGGGCGACATCTTGAAAATCAGGCCGACAATGAGGAGCATCGCGGGCATTACGATGAGCTTAAGGATCACGCCGAGGATAGCCTGCCAGTTGATGGTCACTTTCACTGACGACAGGGTGATGCCGGCTGCGAATACGGCCATCGAGGCATTGGCGCCCTTGATCAGATCAAACGACGGGCTTGCCCATTCGGGCCAGGGAATACCTGCGATGACCCAGATGACAGCAAGTATTGGAGCCCATGCCACAGGCTGGGCGAGTGCATGGAGCACCGGTTTCCAGGGATTGGGCTTCTGTGAGCCTTTCTGTGCGAGCTGAGCCTCCTTGCCGGCGTTCATCAGCGAAAGTCCGACCGGGATGCCTACAGCGTTGACCACGATGCCTACAATAGCCACAACGAGAGCCACATAGGCGTTGGTGCCGAAAATAGGCTCCAGCACTGCAAAGCCGAGGAATCCAATGGTAGGAGATCCATTGATAAGCGCCATGACGGCGGCATCGGCCTGGGTGACACCATCCTTGCGGAAACAATATTTATAGATCCAGTACACGAGCATGAAGACGAACATGATCACTACAAGCGATATGATCGAGAGCTTCAGGTCCGAAACGAGCATCTTGCGGTTGGCGTCGACAATCGAAACAAACAATGCTGCCGGCAGTGCGTAATCAAGCACTACTTTATTGAATGCTTTGCCGTCCTTGGCCGAAAACACCCCTTTCTTGCCGGAGATATATCCGGCTGCCATCACCACGAGGATCGGGACTATGGCATAGAGAATAATGTGTTGCATAACAGGGGATTTTGGGGTTGAATGTTTTAATTCTGGAAACGTGAAATTCGAAAAGCCCGGGGCTCACATCACCGGATGGCGGCAGCCCCGGGCTTTAAGGTATACGCGTATTATACTACGATATTGATAAGAGGCGTAGGATTAAGATATCCGATATGTCCGCTTTCCTTGCCGGAATCGGCGGCGAGCTGCGCGTCGATCAGACACGGCTGCTTCGAGGCTACAGCCTCGGTCAGCGCGCTTTCGAGTTCGGCAGGAGTGGTCGCATAGTAAGTCTTGGCACCGAATGCGTCGCCCAGTTTGTCATAGCGAGCCTTTACATCGAGTGTGGTCGGAGCGGGGTCGCCATCCTTGCTGAGGTTTTCACCGATACCGTTGTATATGCCTCCGTTGTTGAATATCACTACCGTCACAGGGAGATTGAACCGGCATATGGTGCTGAAATCCATGCCGGAGAAGCCGAAGGCGCTGTCGCCTTCAACTGCCACTACGCTCTTACCAGTGGCTACGGCTGCGCCTATCGCCGATCCCATGCCCATGCCCATGATGGCCCATGTGGCGCAGTCGATACGGTGGCGGGGAAGGAACATGTCGACACTGTCGCGGGTGTCGTCGAGAGTGTTGGCACCCTCATTGACCAGGATAGTGTCGGGATTGGCCTCAAGCACTTTCTTCACTGCGCTCAGCGCGCTCCAGTGGGTCATCGGCACGGTCTGCGGCTCAAGACGCTGCAGGAACTTGGCGTTCTTGACTTTCGACTCGTCCTGAATGCCTTTCACCCATGCCGGATCCATATTGAGCTTCGTTCCGGGGAGTTTGGCGAGTATCGCGTCGAGCGAGCTTTCGATATCGCCTACCACCGGCGCCGCTATCGGGCGGTTGCAGTCGATCTCCTCGGGATCGATCTCAAGCTGTATGAATTTGCCGTCGGGATTCCATTTGCCATGTCCGCGCGAGAGGAGCCAGTTGAGTCTGGCGCCGATGAGCATCACTACGTCGGCCTTCTCCATGATAGTGCTTCTGGCTGAGATGGCGCTCAACGGATGGTTGTCGGGCATTAGTCCCTTTGCCATCGACATCGGATAGAACGGTATGCCGGTCTTTTCGACGAGTTGCTTGATCTTGTCGTCGACCTGTGCATAGGCAGCTCCTTTTCCGAGCAGGATGGCCGGCTGCCGTGCTGAAGCCAGCAATTCTATCGCGCGATCCACGGATTCAGGCGACGGCACCATGGCCGGACAGGGATCCACCGGCTTGAAAAGCAGCTTCTCTGCGTCATCATGGTTCATCACGGCCCCGAGGCATGGAGTGGTGACATCAAGATATACTCCGCCCGGACGACCCGAGACGGCTGCTCTGTAGGCTCTTGCAACGGCTGTGGGTATGTCTTCAGGACGGTTCACGCGATAGGCGGCTTTGACAAGGCCTTTGGCCACGTTGAGCTGATCGAGTCCTTCGTAAGTGCCCTGCTCGAGATCTATCGGTTCTCTGACACTTGATCCGGAGATCTGTATCATGGGATAACAGTTGACAGTGGCATTGGCAGTGGCTGTCAGTCCGTTCATGAAGCCTAAGGATGATACGGTGAGCAATACTCCCGGTTTTTTTGTCAGGAAGCCGTGGGTGGCGGCCGCCATGCCTGCCTGCTGTTCATGCCTGAAGCTTATGAAACGGATGCCCTGTGCCTGGGCGATATATGCCATTTCGGTCACCGGAATGCCTACAAGGCCATACATGACGTCGATTCCGACGTTTTTGAGCGCTCGTGCGAGAATATACATGCCTGTCACCTGCTCCGGGAAGTGGGGAGCTTGCGTTGAGGGATTGGGTGTGGTTGGTGTGGTTGACATCGGATGTACTTAAATGATAGGTAATGTTAATAAAATGACTTTTTGTCGGATACCCGGCCGGGAACGGGAATCGTTTTCCGGCCGGGTAGAGTCGGACGCTGGGTCCGGAGTATATTATTTGGCAGCTGCCTTTGGCATCGGGGCTGTAGTGCCGTTCTTGGCGAACGATGCGATCTGTTCGTCGGTATAGCCGATACTCTTCAGGACTTCATCCGTATTGCCGCCGAGCGTCGGACAAGGCCCGTAGGTGGGCTGATAATTGGAGAGCGTGAAAGGAACGCCTACAGTGACGAATTCACCGATCTTTCCTCCCTGGTTGATCTTTACGAGGGTATTGCCGTCATACAGGCTCTCGTCGGTCATGATCTCCTTTGTGCTCAATACCGGGGCTACGGGCACACCGGCTTTTGACAGGATCTCGGTGACTTCAAACTTGGTCTTGTCGATACAGAACTTCTGTATGCGGGCCCATACTTCCTGTTTGTGCTTGTCGCGGGCATCGGCTGTGTTGAAGTCGGGGTTGGTAAGCCAGTCCTCGAAGCCGAAAGCCTTGCATGCGAGCTCGAAGTCTTTTGCTCCGCGCTGGAGTATCACGTAGACGTAATCGTTGGGATCGTTGGCCCAGTTCTTGCATTTGTAGGTCCATCCGAGCACTCCCGATCCTTCCTGGTTGCCCGAACGGGGAACGAAGTCGCCGAACTTGCCGTCGGGATACTGCGGGAACTGTGTCAGATATCCGATGCGGTCGAGAGTCAGCTGGTCGCGGGTCTTGATTCGGCAGAGGTTGAGGCATGCGTTGTGCATCGACTGATACACATAGCATCCCTCGCCGGTCTTCTCTCTCTGGCAGAGAGCGGCGAGCAATCCGATGGTAAGATGCATGCCGGTGTTGGAATCACCAAGAGCGGCGCCGCTCTGAGTAGGCACGTTGTCGGGGCCTTCCCACCATCCGGTGGTGGAAGCTGCGCCTGCCGTCACTTGGGCTACAGGCTCGTAGGCCTTGAGATCGGCATATTTGGAGCTTGAGGGGAATCCCTTGATCGTGCCGTAGATACATCTCGGATTGAGTTTGTGGACCACTTCCCAGCTGAAGCCGAGCTTGTCCATGGCCCCCGGATGGAGGTTTTCCACAAATATATCACACTCCTTGATGAGGCGTGTGAGGATATCCTTGCCGTCGGGGGTGGCTGCGTCGAGGGCAAGAGATTTCTTGTCGGAGTTGAGCTGCAGGAAGTAGTAGCTCGGGCAGTCGGGATCAAACTGCAGTTCGTTACGGGTCGCGTCG
The DNA here is from genome assembly GCA_947629175.1 of uncultured Muribaculaceae bacterium. GTDB lineage: Bacteria > Bacteroidota > Bacteroidia > Bacteroidales > Muribaculaceae > Paramuribaculum. The sequence continues at coordinate 24,766 of CANRCT010000024.1, forward strand.
CCCGTGCCGGGACGTTCGATCTTGACAACGTCCGCGCCAAGCCACGCGAGGAGCTGTGTACATGAAGGGCCAGACTGGACGTTGGTGAAGTCTACCACTTTGATGCCTTGTAAAGGAGCTGTGTTCATAGTAGTAATAATTTTATGTTCGTTGTTGTTGATTCTAAATGTTCAGGTAACAGGCTTATATGTGACAATCATGTTACAAGATTACAACATTTCAATGGCGATATTGGTTCGTTGTCAATCGTCATTGACTCGTGAAAAGTTTCTCATGAATATTTGTCAATTACAGAATTTTTTCTCTATATTTGCCGTCACAACATCTACTCTAAAACATTTGCCTCATGCACAAACACAATTTCTACGCAGGCCCATCCATACTGAGCCAGTACACAATCAAAAATACCGCCGAAGCCGTGATCGACTTCGCCGGAACCGGGCTGTCGCTCCTCGAGGTGTCGCACCGCAGCAAGGAATTCGTCGCCGTAATGGAAGAAGCCCGCTCGCTTGTCAAGGAGCTTCTTGACGTTCCTGAAGGATACTCTGTGTTGTTCCTCGGCGGAGGCGCCAGCCTGCAGTTCTGCATGGTGCCGTTCAATCTCCTGGCCCGCAAGGCCGCCTATCTTGAGACCGGCACATGGGCTGTAAATGCCATAAAGGAGGCAAGGATCTTCGGCGAAGTCGATGTGGTGGCCTCGTCGAAAGATTCCAACTTCAACTATATTCCCAAGGATTACACAATCCCGCAGGATGCCGACTATTTCCACTATACCTCCAACAATACGATCTATGGCACGGAGATACGCAAGGATCCCGATGCCGGTAATGTACGTCTGGTATGCGACATGTCGTCCGATATCTTCTCGCGTCCGGTCGATGTGGCCAAGTACGACATAATATATGCAGGCGCACAGAAAAATCTCGCACCTGCCGGGGCTACCATAGTAATAGTAAGGGAGGATGCTCTCGGACATGTCGACCGCGTCATCCCCACAATGCTCGATTACCGCACGCATATCAAGAAGGATTCGATGTTCAACACTCCTCCGGTGCTTCCGGTATTCTCAGCTCTCCAGACGTTGCGCTGGTATAAGGAGCAGGGGGGTGTGCGCGAGCTTGAGAAACGTGATCTCGCCAAAGCGGCTCTCCTGTATGAAGCCATAGATTCGTCGCGTATGTTCGAGGGAACGGTAAAAGATCACGCCGACCGTTCGATCATGAACGTGTGCTTCGTCATGAAGCCCGAATACAAGGAGCTTGAAAAAGAATTCGTCGACTTCGCATCGGCACGCGGCATAGTGGGCATCAAGGGACACCGCTCCGTAGGCGGCTTCCGCGCATCGCTCTACAATGCGCTTCCGATCGAGAGCGTGCGCGCCCTCATCGAGGCAATGAATGAGTTCCAGACCAAACACTGACGCTGAAATGAAAGTACTTGTAGCTACCGAAAAACCCTTTGCGCCTGTGGCTGTGGAGGGGATCCGTAAAGTGGTGGAGGATGCAGGCTATGAGCTCCTGCTTCTCGAAAAATATCAGGACAAAAAGCAGTTGCTTGAAGCAGTGGCCGATGTCGACGCGCTTATTGTGCGTTCCGACAAGGTCGATGCGGAGGTGCTTGATGCTGCCGGAAATCTGAAAATTGTAGTAAGAGCCGGAGCCGGATATGACAACGTGGACTTGCAGGCCGCAACGGCTCATGGGGTCTGCGTAGAAAATACTCCCGGACAGAATTCCAACGCTGTGGCCGAACTGGTGTTTGGCCTGGCCGTGATGGCAGTGCGCAACGGTTATAACGGCACATCCGGTTCGGAACTCAAGGAAAAGAGTCTCGGCATCCATGCGTTCGGTCAGGTAGGCCGCAACGTGGCCCGTATCGCCAAAGGCTTCGGCATGGAGGTGTCGGCGCTGGATCCTTTCTGTCCCGACGAAGTGATAGCGCAGGCAGGAGTGAAACCGGTGCACGACCTGAAATCGCTTTACTCCGACAATAAGATCGTATCACTCCATATTCCTGCCACTGACGCCACGCGCCGGTCGGTCGGCCGCGAGCTGATAACACTGATGCCCAAGGGGGGAGTGCTGATCAATACCGCTCGCAAGGAGGTGATTGACGAGGAGGGGCTTCTGCAGGCCCTTGAGGAGAGGCCCGATCTCAAATATGTGGCTGACGTGAAGCCCGACAATGCCGATGAACTATCGGCACGTTTTGGCGAAAGAGTGTTTTTCACGCCCAAGAAAATGGGCGCCCAGACCAGCGAGGCCAATATCAATGCCGGCATAGCCGCCGCACGTCAGATTGTAGATTTCCTTAAGGAAGGTATCGATAAATATCGTGTGAACAAATAATGCCAGTCATTGCCGGCCTTGAAGCCGGAATGCAAACGACAAGAGGCGCCGTGTCAACCCAGCTATGGGAGACATGGCGCCATTTATATGGATCCGGCGGCCAGTGTCATTTCATGAACACCAGGTAGACTGCGCCGACAAGCAATGCGAAAGCAGCTATATGGTTCCATCTCAACTCGAAGCCTTCAAAGGCCATGAGACTGAACACCACAAATACTATCAGCGTGATGACTTCCTGCATCACTTTGAGCTGAATGAGTGAATAAGGCCCTCCGTTGCCTTCGAAACCGATGCGGTTGGCCGGTACCTGACAGCAGTATTCCAGGAGTGCTATCCCCCAGGAAAACAGAATGACCATATAAAGGGGCCAGCTGGTAGAAATCCCTGCTGAAGACAGCTTCAGATGGCCATACCAGGCAAATGTCATGAAAATGTTGCTGACAATGAGCAGAATTATTGTGGATAATGCTGGTGACATACTCTTGATATTGAAAATTTGCCTGCAAAATTACTGATCAACCCGCATTTTTTGCGTATTTTTACACCAAAAATTTACTTCACATGGTAAGAGATCAAGCCGACAAGAATGATTACGATTTCAGATTGACGCTTAAAGTGCGTGATTATGAGCTTGATGTGCAGGGTATAGTCAATAATGCCAACTATCTGCACTATCTGGAGCATACGCGCCATGCATTCTGCGATGCGGCAGGCTTGTCGTTTGCTGCCATGCATGCCAGTGGCATCGATCCGGTGCTTCGCAGAGTAGATATCGAATATCTAAATCCGCTTCGTTCGGGGGATATGATGGAGTCATGCCTTGCAATCCGGCGTGAGGGTGCAAAATTTGTATTCAGGCAGGATATCTATCGTTCGCCCGGGGGCGACCCGGTAGTGAAGGCACGTGTGGAGGTAGTGTGTCTGGAGAACGGGCGTCTGACACGTGGCGACGCTCTCGCCGAAGCATTTTCGGAATATGTCAACGACTGACCTCTCTCGATATGGATCGCGACAGGCTTGTATATCGCATAGCGTTTTCTCAACTGAGGGGCATCAATCAGGCGCTCGCTTCGGAGATATTATCGCGCATCGGTTCGGAAGAAGAATTTTTCAAGGCTACCGACCGACAGCTTGCTGCCGTCATGGGCTTCTCCAACAGGATATTCGAAAGGGCTTACCGCGACACCATTATAGAGGCAGCGGCGATAGAGGCTGATTTTACTGCCGCCGGCAACGTGGCTCCAATTTATTATACTGATCAGAAATATCCTTCGCGTCTGCACGACTGCGCCGATGCACCCCTGATGCTGTATGCAGCCGGCGACTGTCCGATTAACGAAATGCTTACTATCGGCATAGTTGGCACCCGTCATGCCACTCCTTACGGGACTGATTTCTGCCGCAAGCTTGTGGAAGGGCTTGCCACCAAGGTAAACGCCACAGTGGCAGTAGTAAGCGGGCTGGCTTACGGGATAGATGTCGCGGCTCACAGAGCCGCTCTTGAATATGGTCTCCCTACGGTGGCGGTTCTGGCCCATGGCCTCAACACCATATATCCGGCCGCGCACCGCCGCACGGCGGTCGATATAGTCAGACACGGCGGAATGCTGCTGACAGACTACACGAGTTCCACTCCTGTGCACAAAGGCAACTTTCTGGCGCGCAACCGCATAGTGGCCGGATTGAGCGACTGTCTGCTGGTCGTGGAGTCGGCCGAGAAAGGTGGAGCGATGGTCACCGCCCGCATAGCGTCGGACTACGACCGCGATGTTTTCGCTCTTCCCGGGCGTACATCGGACATATATAGCGCCGGATGCAACAGTCTGATCCGAAGGAATATTGCCTCGCTAATAGGTTCGGCCGACGATCTTATTGAGGCTATGCGGTGGCCGGTGAGGCCCACAGGCCAGAGCCAACCGACACTCTTTCGGGAGATGAGTCCTGAGGAGCAGAGGGTGACTGATTATCTCCGCGAAAAGGGGGAGGCGCAGATCAATCGTCTGTCGGTGGATCTCGATATCCCGGTCGGACGTCTGACAGGAATGCTTATAGAGATGGAATTCAAGGGGATCGTACTTCCATTTCCGGGAGCAAAATACAGGCTGGCATAATTTCGAACTTAACGACACAATACAATTAATGATCATGGCACGCATTATCGAATCATCCGAACTCATCATCAACTCCGACGGGAGTGTGTTTCATCTTCATCTCCGGCCCGAACAGCTTGCCGACAAAATCATACTTGTCGGCGATCCTTCAAGAGTCGACCTCGTGGCCGAGCGTTTTGACCGGATAGATTTTACCGTGCAAAACCGCGAATTCCGCACTATCGGAGGCGAGTTGCGCGGGCATCGCATAATGTGCCTCAGCCATGGAATCGGCCCCGACAACATTGATATCGTGGTCAATGAGCTTGACGCTCTCGCCAACGTGGATTTTACAACTCGTGAGGTCAGAGACCGCAGGAGGTCTCTGGAAATGGTGAGAATAGGCACCTCCGGATCGCTGCAGCCCGACATACCCATCGGTACGCCGGTCATAGCTGCCAAGTCGATAGGATTTGACGGCGTGCTCAACTACTATGCGCATCGCAATGATGTGGCCGATCTCGGATATGAAAAGGCTCTATGTGAACATACCGGATGGAATCCTCTGTGGGCGCGCCCGTATGTAGTGCCGTCAGATCCCGGGCTGGTGAAGCTTATCGGCGGCGACGACATGGTGCTCGGCAATACGATTTCGGCTGTCGGTTTTTACGGGCCTCAGGGGCGCGAGCTTCGTCTGCCGCTGGCCAATCCGGATATCAACAGCCGTTTGGAGTCATTTTCTTACCTCGGACAGCGTGTCACCAACTATGAAATGGAATCGGCTCCTCTTCAGGGACTCTCGCTGCTGATGGGTCATAAGGCCATGACCGTGTGCTCGATAATAGCCAACCGGATGAACGGCAATGCCACTCCGAATTACCGGACGGCTGTGGTCGATCTGATCGACACCGTGCTTGACCGCTTTATCCCCTGATACAAAAAGCTATGCCCCGTCCGTTTACATTTGACCGAGTAGTACGCCTCCTTATCACAGTGGCACTCATTTGTGGAGCCGTATGGCTTATCAATGTGCTGCGCAATGTGCTCCTGCCATTTTTCGTAGCTTGTCTGATAGCGTATATGTTCGAGCCGTTCGTGCAGTTCAACCGCCGCCTCCTGCATCTCAAAGGCAGAGTGGTCGCAATATTCGTCACCCTGTTTGAGTCGGTGTTTTTCCTCTCCGTGCTCGGATGGCTGCTCGTGCCGATGCTGACCGAGGAGATGCACTCTATGGCAAGGATACTCCGCAACTATGCTTCGAGCGAGATTCAGATCTCATTCCTTCCGGCAGGCATTCATGAGTTTCTCAGAAGCCAGGTGGATTTCGCTGCGATATCCGACATGCTGACACGCCAGGAATGGATGTCGCTGATAGAAAACGCCCTCGCAACTACATGGAGCATACTGACGGGTTCGATATCGTTGCTTCTCGGTATCTTCAACTGGTTTATCGTGGTGCTTTACGTGGTGTTCATCATGATCGACTATCCGCGTTTTTTCATGGCCATGAAGCGCATGGTGCCACCCAAATACCGGCATATGGTTTTCAAGGTGGGAGGCGATATTAAGGAGTCGATGAATCATTATTTCCGCGGACAGGCGCTTGTGGCATTCATCGTCGGAATCCTGTTTGCAGTAGGTTTCCTTATAATCGGTCTGCCGATGGCCGTGGTGCTTGGGCTTTTCATCGGCATCCTCAACATGGTGCCCTATCTGCAGCTTGTGTCGATAGTGCCCACTGTCATACTGTGCATGGTCTATTCGGCCGGCGGAGGAGGCGACTTCTGGAGCATATTCTGGCAGGCCATAGCAGTATATTGTGTGGTGCAGGCCATACAGGATCTGATACTGACGCCCAAAATCATGGGCAAGACCATGGGGCTCAATCCGGCGATCATATTGCTGTCGCTGTCGGTATGGGGCACGTTGCTCGGATTTATCGGCATGATCATAGCGTTGCCGCTGACCACCCTGCTGCTGTCGTATTACGACCATTATGTGATCGACCGCGCTGACCGCCACGAGTTCGAGCAGGCAGTCACCGGAGGCGACGGGCCTGCCGACTGATCAACGTCCGAAAGCCTTCCGGTTGAGCCAGCGTCTGACAGGCTCGTCGTAGACCTTGAGCATAATCCATGCGAGAAGTATCAGGCCGAACCACATTGTCACGCAGATGGGCCAGATGTCGGCGAATGTGCGCTGTGACGGATCGGTCCATATCCACGAGTAGAGGAGATACATGAAAGGATAATGGATAATGTAGATAGGATATGATATGTTGCCGAAGAAATTGCAGAGGCTGCGGGAGAAGCTGTCGGTCGTAATGCCTGACGCTCCGATGTAGACACCGGCTGGGAATACGCCCAGTGTCATTACAGAGTCGAAAATGCCGTTCCATACGCTCGGTTCTCCGTCGGGAGTGATATACGGCACGCACATTATACCTATGATGGCGGCGCTGCATATCCAGAAGGCTCCGCGGATCTTCACGGGCTTGAATCCCCTCGACATGAGCAGACCTATGCCGAATGAGAACGATACTCTGAACAGGCCGCCGATCCAGCCATAGTCGGCCATCGACCATCCCATACCTATGTGGTATGCGCCCGAAAGATTCGTCACTGCCGTGGCGGCAAGTCCGAGACCGCTTATGATGACTACCCACCGGAGTGCGCGGCTCGACAGCCTGTGGAGGATCAGGGCATAGCCGATGCTCGCTATGTATTCAAAGAAAAGCGACCAGCTCGGGCCGTTTAGCGGGAACATCTCGCCGTTGCCTCTTACTTCGGAATGTGCACCGGGATAAGTCGGCAGCATTAATATTCCGAGCAGGAAGCTGACGCATATGGCCCAGGGCGCCACTTTGGTATGATCCCAGTGTTCGGCTCCCTGTATTATGAAAGCGACAACGCCGAATATGACTCCCATGATCAGCATCGGGTGCAGGCGTATCACACGCCGCAGCATGAACTCTCCCTTGGTCAGTCCCTGACGCCATCGGCCGTCGTAGGCGTAGCCTATGACGAAGCCCGAAAGCACGAAAAAGAAATCCACTGCAAGGTAGCCGTGGTTGAACCCCTGGTCGACAGGCGAAGTGGCGAATCCCTCGAAAAAGTGATACCATATGACCATCAGGGCCGCTACGCCTCGCAGGCCGTCGAGCAGCTCGTAGTGGGGTTTGGAGGTAGAGAAGATGCTTGATGCTGTTGATGCTGACATTTTTATCGTGGTTTATTATCTTGCGATTGGTTTTGCACCGCAAAATTAGGCGCAATGGCCGACAAAAAAATTGTCGCAGGTCAAATTCGGCTCTTTCGCCGCAGGCGCGAGAGCGTTGGGAGGGTGATGCCGAGATATGAGGCGATATATCCGAGTTTCACACGGCGGCAAACTTCAGGAAACTGATGTCGGAAAGCCTCGTATCGTTCTGCCGCAGGGAGTGTCAGCCTCTCCTTGTGGGAACGGTGGAGACGACGGTATTCATTCTGGTGGATGACACGCCCCCAATTGGCTAGATCAAGATCCGTGGCGAAAAGCTCGCGAAGATCATCTACCCTGATCCTGAATCCTTCGGCGTCTTCAAGAGCTTCGACAAATTCTTCACTCGGCCTGTCATAATAAAGTTCGTCCATGCTGAAAACGATGCTTCCTTCAATAGAGAATGACGTGGTGATCTCCTGACCGTCGACAAGCCAGTATGACCGTGTCACTCCTGTCTCGATGAAGTAAGCCCACGGACATCTCTTGTCGGCTTCGATCAGAAGCTGCCGGCGCCGGATCCTTACAGGTTCAAGCTTTTCGGCCAGACGCAACAGCGCCGCGTCGGGCATCCTGGGCCAGTCGCGGCGCATATTGGCTATGATGTTGTTCATCATTGGCCGTCGGCTTTATGATATGAGTGAATCCTTGAAGCCGATGAAATAGAGTATGCCGTCAAGTCCTATCGTCGAGAGCGACTGGTCGGCAGTGGCTTTTACTTTCGGTTTGGCGTGGAATGCAATGCCGAGTCCGGCGGTGGCGAGCATGGGGAGGTCGTTGGCGCCGTCGCCGACGGCGATGGTCTGCTTGATGTTGACGTTCTCAACCTGCGCGAGGAGTTTCAGCAGCTCGGCCTTGCGTCGTCCGTCGACGATGTCGCCCACATAGCGGCCGGTCAGCTTGCCGTTTTTGATCTCCAGTTCGTTGGCATACACATAGTCAAATCCGAAGCGCTGCTTGAGATAGTTGCCGAAATAAGTGAATCCTCCCGAAAGTATAGCTGTCTTGTAGCCGGTGCGTTTGAGCGCTTTCATCATGCGGTCAACCCCTTCGGTTATCGGGAGATTCTCCGCGATATCGCGCATCACGCTTTCGTCGAGACCCTTGAGCAGGGCCACTCTTCGGGTGAAGCTCTCGCAGAAGTCGATCTCGCCGCGCATGGCGCTCTCGGTGATGGCTCTTACCTCCGCACCGACTCCGGCACGGTCGGCGAGTTCGTCGATCACTTCCGTGCCTATGAGGGTGGAGTCCATGTCGAAGCATACCAGACGGCGTGCGCGGCGGTACATGGTATCCTCCTGCAGCGATATGTCCACTTCCTGCTGGTTGGCGATCTCCATAAACCGTTTCTGCATCTCGGTCTGGTCATCGAGACTGCCTCTGACCGATATCTGTACGCACGACTTGCTCAGCGGATCCTCTCCATGAAGCGGCATGCGTCCGGTCAGACGTTTGATGCCGTCGATATTCAGCCCCATTTCGGCGACAACGTGGCTGACAGCCGCTATGGCCGCGGCCGGCAACCGCCGGCCCAGCAGAGTGATGATCCACCGGTCTTTGCCCTGCAGGCCGACCCACTGCTCGTAATCGCTCTCGCTGACCGGGCTGAAGCGTATGTTGACGTCGATCTCATAGGCCTTGAAGAGAAGATCCTTCATGAGGTCGCCGGATATCCTGCTGTCGGTCTTTATCAGGATTCCGAGTGCGAGCGTATGATGTATGTCGGCCTGTCCGATATCGAGTATCGTGGCATCGTAGCGGGCCAGAATTTCAGACAAAGCGTCAGTAACACCCGGACGGTCGTTGCCCGTGATGTTGAGCAGCATCAGCTCAATGTTGCTTTCTCGATCGGTTTTCATTGCGGTATTCTAAGGATTGTTGATGTTTATTGTTTGTGGGTATGATATTCGATAAGTCCCTGCATGGGCGACGCCACAATGGGCGACGCTTCAAGACCGTGACGCCGGAGGGAATCCTCAAGTTGCCTGCCGAAGTTTGCCGCTATTGAGCCGGTGAATCCTATAGGCAGCTTATCGTAATCTGGAAGCAGCATAAGGTTGCGCTCGATGAATGCGTCGAAGCATCCGCGGACTATAGCCTCCACCTCAGGGCGGGCAATGTGCTCGCTTGCCAGACGTGCGAATGATGCGAGAAAACGGTTGGCATCGTTGCGCCGGTATATGTGCTCGATAATTCCGGTTGCATCCGTTCCGGCGAATTTAATGACAGCTTCGCGAAGATCTTCAGGCAGTATGCCTCTGAGCGTATCGGCTACCAGACGTTTGCCTATGGCTGATCCCGACCCTTCGTCGCCGAGCACATATCCCAGCGGCGATACGGATTTTACTATCCTGCCTCCGCTTTCGGGGCTGTAAAGGCAACAGTTGGAGCCTGTGCCCAGTATGCAGGCAATGCCCGGATTGTGTCCGCACAAGGCTCTGGCGGCAGCTATCAGGTCGCCGTCGACATGTATGCGGGCGCGCGGATACACGGCGCCCAGAGCGTCGGCTATAGTGGCCCGCTGGGCGCCTGTGCGGCATCCGGCAGCATAGAAGTAGACCGTATCCACTTCCGGGGCGCGGCGTGATGTGGGGAGCGAGCATAGCAGAGTGGTGTGCAGATCGTCGGGCGACAGGAGGCTTGCATTCATGCCCGGCGATGTAAACCGCTCGACGAGCCCTCCGTTGTCGCCAACCATCGCCCACTTGGTCGTGGTGCTTCCGCAGTCGGCAATCAGTTTCATGCTACAAATTTAACAAAATGACGGTATATTTACACATTTGTCAGCATAAAAAACGCTTGACGCGTGCAAGATTATTCTGCAGGCATATAAAACAGTTCGTTGTCGGAATCCACATGCTCTGCGCGGAATATCTCGTGGATCCTGTCGATGACATCCGGGTGGAGCGCGGCCACATCGTTCTGTTCACGCGGATCGACCGACAGGTCATAAAGTTCTACCTTCCGGTTGCCTTTCCTGACATCAGGCAGAAATGCTTTCCATTTGCCCATTCTGACAGCTTTCTGTCCCCCCTGTTCAGGATACTCCCAGTAGAGAAAATCGTGCTTCTGCTGCTCGTCTTTTTTGCCGAGAAGTTCGGGGAGCATGCTTATTCCGTCGGTGGGAGGGCACTCTGCGCCGGCGATCTCACACATGGTCGGCATCATGTCGGCCATCCCAATCCCCATTTGCCTATGCATGCGGTAGTGTAGCCGACCTCTTTCAGCTGTCGGGGGATCATGATTGTGTTTGCCGGCACCGGTCGCTGCCCTTCAAGGGTCGAATCGGCAAGCATGGCCTTATGGGAGTGGACAGGCCCACGTGAAGCTACCTCGTCGTTACCGCGTATGGCGGCGTGGCCGGTGTGAAGTCCGGTCAGCAGCACGCAGCGCGATGGCGCCGATACTGCCTGTCCGGCATAATGGTTGGTGAAGCGCATGCCTTCTGTGGCGAGACGGTCGATGTTGGGCGTCTCGATCCGTGTCTGACCGAAACAGCCGAGCTCACCATAGCCTAAATCATCTGCCAGAATATAGATGATGTTGGGCTGACGGTCGGGAGCTTTGTTGTCGGCTCCGTAAGCCTGAAATGCGAGCGACGGAATGGCTCCTACCACCGCCGCGCCTAATAATGATCGGGTTATCATGACGAACGGGATATTGTTATAGCTGTTATGATGCGGTATCTCTGTCGGATTTCCTGATTGTCAAAGTTACAAATAAAAAGACTAACCCGAAAGCATTGGAATAAAATGTTGAGAAATCATACGGAAATGATGAGTCGTTAAAGATCATCCGTAATGAAATGCGAGCAAAACTTACAGGAAGATAAAAACCGTTAAATACTTGTCGACGGTTAAACTTCATTCAACTACTGCAGTCAAATAAGCGTTGACTTCGAAGAAACAAAAAAGCAAGAATAATTTCAAAAACAAGATCTACGAAATGAAACTTAACAGAATAGCAGCATTCGCTCTCGCAGCAACCATCGGACTCGGCAGCATGACCGCCATGGCCGACGACAACAATAAGAAAAACGACAACAAGGCGTATTCCCAGCAGACATGCTGTCTCCAGGGTATCACACTGACCGAGAAGCAGCAGACAGAGATCGCAGCTCTGCAGGCCCGTCAGAAAAAAGATATCCAGACCCGTCGCGAACAGCGCAACAAAGACCGTAAGGCCGTGTACGAACAGCGTCAGGCCGACCGTAAGAACTATCTTGCAGAGATGAAGAAGATCCTCACTCCTGAACAGTATGTGCAGATGCTTGAGAACAATTTCGTCAACGGCAAGGGAATGCGCGCCGACGGACTTAAATTCGACAAGAACCGTAAGGAGAACGCCCGCAAGGGCGACCGCAATCGCGGCGGTCACCGTCATGGCAACGGTGGCGCTTCCGTAGCTGCTCCTGCCAACAGCGGCAAATAATGGATCGGCAGAAGCGGCGGAGATATCTTACGGCTGCTGAAGATGCCTGATCATTGACGACATTATCCCCCGTAAGGATTTTATTGACTTGCGGGGGATAATGTCGTTTTATGTCAAAATTTATAGTAGCCGAGCTGAATACGCAGCTTGATGCGGCGCACGAGATTGAGAGGTTTATGGCGCAATCGTCCTTTCCAGTTGGCAATGAAATCTTCTACGGCATCGAGCACACGGGCTGAATTCTGACCGTCGCGGTGAGCTTCATGGTAAGCCGTATACCGGTCGATCTCTTTCATCAGCTCCTGAGGATGCGTCAGCGCTCTCTCTATGGCCTGACCGATTTCTTCGGTATCCCTCACGTCGAGCAGATGCGGGCCTGGATGTGTGTTGCGGTAGGTGACGACAGGTTTTCCAAGCATCATATATTCCACTGTGATGCTCGATGAGTCGCAGAGCATCACGTCGCTGCGCCTGAATGTCGCCAGTCCTTTGTTGAGGCGTGCGAATTCCACATTGGCCATTTCGTCGGCCATCCGCTGATAATCCTCTATCAGCTGAGGGTCGTCGAGTTTTGGATGGAAAGTGATTATCCAGTCCCATGGTTTTGTAGCTGCAAGTCGTTTTATGACCGGCAGCAGATCCCACGCCGATGATATGCCTTTGGTGAAAGTGGGGGAGTATAGAATGACCGGACGTTCATTGTTGCGTCCTTCGATTCCGGCAGCCCTGAAAAACGAGTCAGCTTTTGTCCATCCGGTCTCGTAGACCTTGAAAAAACCGTGACGCTCTTCGAGCTGCCTGAAATACGGAGTCGAGCTCGGGCCTTGCGTACAGTAGATGTCAAACCATCCGCGTATGGTGAAGTGGTCGTCGATCTTTTCAATGCGTTTTTTCATGGGGTAGCCGTGGAATACGGCTACTTTCACTCCTGGAAGAAAATCCGGAATTTGGTTGCCGGGTGCGAAAACGGCGCGGGGATTCCATTTCACGGCCTCCTGCAGGCTGACGATCCGTCGTTCATCCGCCTGCAGCAGGTCGGGGCACGACGGTTCGAGAAACCATGCTGCCTCGTCGCCCCGGCGCCGGATCTCTTCCTGGAGGGGCCGAAGGATGGCGAAAGCATAGCTCAACGAGGCATAGAGGAGATATCGGTGGGGTGATCTTTCCATGATTCAGTCGAGTTTTAAGTCATATTTCACCTTGTGACGACGCACAAACCGGCTCCAGAAGCGTCGGCGTGCGGCCATCATGAGCCGGAAGCATTCGCTGGCGTCGAATCCGCGTGCTGCGGCATATTCTTCGGCCAGGATCTCGAACATGCGGGGCTGTCCCCACAGACGTGCGAAATTGGCACATCCGTGTCTGATATCCACTTCGCCGAACCGCATACGGTTGATGTCGACGAGTGTGAAACGGTGAGAGCCGTCGGCGAGAGTGTCGTAGAGGATATTGCCCGGAGAGAAGTCGAGATGGGTCAGTCCGGCATCATGGATACGGGCTGCGAAACGGGCTACGTCGCGCACAAGCCTTATCTGTTGGGGAGTGTCCATGCGGGCGTTGCCGAGTTCGTAGAGGCGTCCCGGCATATCCGACTGTATGCTGACGAAGTAACTGTAGCCGAGCAGTCCGCCGCGACGCTCTTCCATATAGGCGACCGCACGCGGCGTGTCGATGCCTGCCTCAAGCAGTTTCTGCGGGTAAATGAATGCACGCAGCCCCTTTGGTTTGCGAAGGCATGAATATATCAGACGGTTGGGCCAGCGGGGCACGGCGTAGCGTTTCACATTGAGCTGCAAGCGGCCGTCAGGGCTTATGACCCTTATATGGTTGCGGCCCGAATGGATCTCGCGTCCCTGAGCGAAATGGCGCGGGAGTTCGGCCAGATATGGCCGCAGATATTCATATTCCGGTGAGATAAGTATTTTCATCGTCGGTTGAAATCGTGGTTGAGAAGCTGTAGATAAGCCTTTAGAAAGGTCAGGGTAGAATCGCTCCGGCCACTCTTCTCAAGAGTGTTTCCGGTATAGATGTCGATCACCCGGTAGCCGCAGGTGTCGATCATCGCAGCCTGTTCCGGACGTGCGAAATATGCGAATTTGGGAGCGCCGGGATCGAATATGTCTTTAGAGAACATGAAACTGCTGTGGTCGATGCCGAGCATGCCGAGGAGGGTGGCAGCTATGTCGGACTGCGATGCAGGTGTGTCGACGGTGCCGTGGCACCGCAGCGCTCCGCCGGTCATCACGAGCGGTATGTGGTGGCGGTCGCGCATCGAAGTGAGGTCGCGCGGATGGCATCCGTAATGGTCAGCCACGAGCACTACCAGTGTCGAACCCCATCGGCCGGTGTGGCTCAGACGGTCGACAAAACGGCCCACTACGCTGTCGGTGAACGCGAATGCATTAGCCTCCTTGCCGGGCAGTTTTGTCATCGGCACCTCAAACGGCTCATGGCTGCTCGATGTCTGTATGACTGTCAGGCGGGGTGATGCGTCGCTGCGTGGCGATGCCATATCGGCTTCAACGCGTCGGAAAAGCACGTCGTCGTGGGCGCCCCATTTCCCGAGCCTCTGAGACAGGGGGAAGTCAGTATCAGCCACGATGTTTTCGAACCCTCCGGCTGCGAGCAATGCCCGCATGTTGGTGAAATTGACGTCGCCGCCATAATAATATGTCAGGTCATACCCTGCATCCTTCAGCGCCAGAGGCAGGGAGGGCAGCGATTCGATCTTGCCGACCGACTTCATGACGCTCACCGTAGGAATGCCCGGATAGGCCGATAGCACTGAGGCGAGAGCACGGTCGGTGCGGAAGCTGTTGGCATAGAATTCTGTGAAGTTGAGTCCGGAGGTTGCTATGCTGTCGAGGCGCACGGCTATGGCTTCTCCTCCGGCCGACGGCATCAGGTGTGTTGAGAAGCTTTCGAGGAGTATCAGGCAGATGTCGGGCCGGTCGGTCGACAGCAAGGCCGTGTCGCGGTCGCGGAGCGAGGTATTGATCAGACTTGGGCGGAGCTTTTCGATCTCGGCGTCGCTCAGCGAGTTGAGGCTTTTCACCTCCTTGTCCTGATGCGTGGCCGAGTAGAGAAGATTGAAGGCAGGGTTGGTGGCTGCGTGGTTGAGCCGCATCTCCGGGCTGAAATATGCTCTGCCGGGGTTCATCGTCGACACTGTGAAGCCGCCGCGGATAGGGATAAAGAGGAGCCCCGTGATCAAAGCCATGACTATTGTGGCCTTCACTCTCGCTTCCTTGCGGGGGCGCGGAAGCTGCAGCCTGACAATCAGCCGGTCATAGAGCAGGAATATCGCTATGGAGGTGATGATGATGCAGGCGCTGCCGCCGGCTTTCTGCAGGAGGGTCATGCCTCCGGTGACAGCCGACGGAGATGTGATGAAGTAGAAAATCGGGGTCATGTCGAGCTTGAAACCCCAGTGGGAATACAGCGCGGCGTCGAGCACGAGCACAGTGCCTGCAAGCAGGCTTATGATTATGAAATATATCTTCTCGGCAATCTCCGGCAACCGGCTGCTGGTCCATAGACGGGCTATGGCAAGGAGCGCCGGGATGACGCTTATGTAGCCGGCCATGGTGCAGTCCATCGGAAGTCCGTGGCCTATCGCAGCGGCGGCCTGACTGAGGCCGAAGGACCGGTATACCGGCAGATGACATAGCATGAAAGCTATTTTGCCGACTGCAAACAGAGCTACAGTCAGCAGGAATGTAAAAGCAATCTTGCAGATATATCTCAACATCTTTTCAGCGGTTTTGTTTCCCCTTGATGATTTTGCGGTCGCGCCCGGCGAGTCTGTCGGCGAGATTTTCCGGGACGAAACGCCAGTTGCGGTCGGTATCCGGTGTGATGGCTCCGTGTTTTTCGATCTCTTTCATCATATAGAAGCGCAGATCAGCTTCGGTGCTTGAGAGCGTGCGGCGTTTAAGCTCCTCTTTCGACAGTCCGGCTCCGCGCGTCATCAGGTCGCCACCTCCGTTGCCACGGTAAGAGTTGACGGCTACGGTGTAGGTCTTCTTCGGATCGAACGGTGTGCCGTCGGCCATCGACATGATAGTGACGCGCTGGCCTTTCGGACGCGTGATGTCGACGGTATATTCTATTCCGGCTGCCGAATCGAAGTTGTATGCCGGATTGCGCAGGCGGTTGTCACGGACCGACGGGTGTTTCGACCGGAAGAGCAGCAGATGTCCGTCGGGACGTGTTGCAGCGGTGTCAACCCATATCGAATATGATTCTTCGAGATAATTCCTGATCTCTTCGCCGGTGAGACCCATGGTCAGAAGCATGTTCTCATACTTGTATAGTCCGAACATGTCGCTGACTCTTATATCACCCGGGTGGATGACAGCATCTATCGACAGTGGCGCGGCAAAAGATATGTCGGCGCCTGTCAGTTTCAGCTGCAGCCGGTGGATCAGTGTCATGAATGCCGATGGGCCGAACAACGATTCCGAAGAGTCAAACGTCCCTTCGCTGCGGCCGATGATACGGCCGGTAAAATCCTCCACAGCCTGCCTGTTGGCGTCGAAGCGGTCAAGGAACCGCTTGGATGGTGCCAGGCTGTCGACATCGACAAGCGTGCCGCTTACCTTTTTGCCGGTCATCTTGCCCTCTTCGTCGAGATTGACTGCGATGCTCACCATTCCGACGGTTTTCGCATCGTTGGCCGGATTGAGGATTACCACCGGCTTGCCGTCGGGATTCGTTACCACACGATTGTCACGCTGGTGGTCGTGGCCTCCGAGTATGATGTCAAATCCGGCCACATTGCGTGCTACATCGAGGCACGCGTTCTCTGTAATTCCCGGTCGCGGATTGGTATCGGAGTGGCCTGAATGAAACAGACCGACGATGATATCGGGATTCTCGCGCTGTCTTACGATGTCGATCCATTTGCGGGCCGAGGTCGTGATGTCGTCAAACCGGAGTCCGCTCCATAGTGGTTCGGGGAGCCACATAGGTATGCCTGGTGTGAGCATGCCTATCACGGCGATTTTTACTCCCTGGCGTTCTATGACGGTATAGGGTTTCAGATACGGGCTACCGGTAGATATGTCTATGACGTTGGCCCCGAGCACAGGCACGTTTGTATCGCGGATCCACCGGTCATATACGTTGTGGCCGGTCTCAACGTCGTGATTGCCTATCGTGGCTGCGTCGTAGGCCATGAAATCGTAGATCTCCGAAGCTATGTGGCGCGATGCCGTGTCGACGAAATTATAGTAATAGACCGTAGGCTGTCCCTGCAATATGTCTCCATTGTCGAGCAATATTATGGATTCATCGCCGTCCGATGCTCGCAGCGAGTCGACCAGTGTCGCGATCCTCGCCATGCTCCCGTCCCACGGTGTCCTCGTGATGAAATTGTACGGGAAGAAGTTGCCGTGGACATCGGAGGTCTCCACGATCTTCAGATTCACCTCTTTCGGCGGGGTGTGCGCGCTGTCTGCGGCTGTTGCCGCCAATGTTATGCCCATGGCAGTAAGGAGAGCGATCGGTTTGATTAGTTTCATCGTCGTGGCGTTCTGTTAAGTGGGTGATGAGTCCAGGCAGACGTTGCGGCAGTTTATTCCAGGTTGTTCAGTTGCTGCCGGTGTAGAGGCAGCGGATTTTTCCTACTTTCAGCTTCCCTTCCAGTTTCAGCGGTATGTGGTCGGCGGCCGTGCTGATCCATGTATCGATGTCGTCGGATGTCTTTGATGATTTTTCGTCGGTGAAGGTGAAGCTTATGCGGTAGGTGGGATATGTGCGGCCGTCGAGTTTCAGATTCTCTTTGCCTACATATCTGATAGTGAGGAGTTCTTTACGTTTGCCTGAAAAAATGTTGAGTGTCTTGGTATATCCCGGTTGCATCGCCGCGAAATCGAGCATGCGCAGATAATAGAACACACTGACGAGATCCACCGTCGGCCCTTCGGCTTTCAGCGTTATCTCCGAGCGGCTGATATCGCCCTTCTTTTTGCGGCGCATGCGGTGTGAGGTGCCGGTGAACAGGTCGCCGCTGCGGCTGATATGGATTACGTCGTGGTCAAAACGTCCGTCCTCGTGGGCTATGCGCTCGTAGCGGCGGGGAAGCATGTCGTTGCGGTCCATGACGGATATCAGGGTGTCGCGCAGCATATAGAAATGGTCGGCCCATGGTTCGGAACGGGCATAGAGCGTCGCCTGGAAGTGATCGGGAGCTGCTGCGAGCCGCAATGTGGCTCTGCCGGCCTGTTTCTGTACGATGCCCCACTTGAACATCACTTTGTAGTTGAGCGTCTCGTCGGTGAAGTCTACAGCCGATGCCGGTATTAATGCCGATAAAAGTATCAGTAATGATATAAAGAGTGTTTTCATAGTCGCGAATTGAGGTCGGGGAAGGGGAGCGCTGACCGTGAGGCCTGTTCGATACGCTTGTTGCGCCAGCATTTGCGACACACGGATATATACCGGTCGTTGCCGCCTATCTCCACCTGCTGACCTGAGTCGACGAAGTCGCCGTTGGCGTCAATGCGCGCGTTGACTATCGTCTTGCGTCCGCATGTGCAGGTCGACTTTATCTCGTCGATCGAATCGGCTATCTCGAAGAGACGCCGCGATCCTTCGAACAGACGGGTGCGGAAGTCGGTGCGCAGTCCGTAGCATATCACGTTGCTGCCGAAGTCGTCGACCACGCGTGAAAGCTGGTCGACCTGCGCCTCGGTGAGAAACTGTGCCTCGTCGATCAGAAACCAGTCAATGACGGCCATGTTTTCTTCAAACAGCTTCTCGGCAAGCTGATACAGATCGGTGTCGCCGTAGATCCACATGCACGGGCGTTCGATACCGATGCGCGAGCGGATGACGTTGTTGTTTTCGCGCGTGTCTACTACCGGTTTGAGGCATACGTGTTTCATACCCCTTTCCTCAAGATTGTAGGCCGTCGTCAGCAGAAGAGCGGTCTTCGCCGATCCCATCGTGCCGTAACGGAAATATAGCTTGCCTCTTCGGTTCATGCTCCTGAAATGATTCGTTAGCGCACATTTCAGCGCGGTAGCGCTTCATGTACGTTCCGCAAAGTTACAAAATTATTCTTCAACCTCCGCTTTTGCCGAATCATTTATGGGCATACGATACGTTGCTGACCGGCCCCGTCGCATCCGGTCAGCGACAGGGCTGCCACGCATATTGCCGCGAGGCGCTTGACGAACGGGATGATTCTGAACGAAATCATGGTCGGCGGGTATTAGAAAATGTGACATACTGATGCCGGAGGTTCAGGTGGTGTCCGACGTCGCAAAATTAAAAAAAATTCGATGAGATCCTAATATACTTTTTTAACAAAATGTCAGCGACTGAA
The DNA here is from genome assembly GCA_947629175.1 of uncultured Muribaculaceae bacterium. Classification (GTDB taxonomy): domain Bacteria; phylum Bacteroidota; class Bacteroidia; order Bacteroidales; family Muribaculaceae; genus Paramuribaculum. The sequence continues at coordinate 44,226 of CANRCT010000024.1, forward strand.
AATAGAGGGTATGCGTTATAGAAGCGAAGCGTCGCCGAATGGGGCCGGTATGCTCCGGACGGTGATATTTTTATTGAAATTTTTTGTAATTTTGCCGCGCTATATCATCACTTATGAAAGTCTACACTTTCTCACCAGGAGGAATCCATCCACCTCAGCAAAAAAATACAGCCGGAACCCCTGTCATACCGGTGTCTACGCCTGATACAATTGTTTTGCCGCTCGACCAGCATATAGGCCGGACGGCCGAACCTGTCGTGTCGAGGGGCGAAACGGTAGGAGCGGGCCAGCTGATAGCAAGAGTGGCCGACGGCATTTCGGCAGCGATACATACTCCTTTATCGGGAACGGTCACGGAAATCGGCATGAAGCGCAATTACAGCGGCATTCCGGTCAGATCCGTGACGATCCGCGTCGAGGAGGGACAGTCGGTGGAGGATGTCGGGATGCCCATGGCGGATATCGGGCATGCCACTGCAGCTGAGATCGTTGCGGCTGCATCTGCCGCAGGTCTCGTAGGACTTGGAGGTGCGGCGTTTCCCACGGCTTTCAAGATTCATGTGCCGGAGGATAATGCGATAGATACCGTGGTGATCAACGGAGCCGAGTGCGAGCCCGTGCTTACGTGCGACGACGCGCTTATGTGCGGGCATCCCGGCGAGGTAGTGGCTGGCGCGCGGCTCGTGATGAAGGCGACCGGCGCTAATAAGGCCATTATCGGGGTGGAGGACAATAAGCCGGAGGCGATAGCGCATCTGCGCGAGTCGGCCGCGCCATATGCCGGCTCCGTGACAGTCGCCGTGCTTAAGGCCAAGTATCCGCAGGGCGGCGAGCGACAGCTCGTGCAGGCTCTGACCGGGCGCATAATCACTCCCGGCAAACTGCCCATGAGCGTGGGTGTCGTAGTGCAGAACGTGGCTACGGCGCGCGCACTCTATCGGGCCGTGGCTTTCGGCGAACCGCTGACAAAGCGTATTGTGACGGTGGCCGGTGCAGGCATAGCGCGTCCGGCCGACTATCTTGTGCCTGTAGGAATGTCTATATCCGCCCTGTTGCAGCAGGCCGGCGCCGATATGGAGCGCATCGACAAGCTCGTGGCGGGCGGTCCTATGATGGGCCATGCCATAGAGACGGTCGACGCTCCTGTCACTAAAGCCCTGTCGGCAGTGGTGGCCTTCTCGGGTCAGGAGGCCTACAGGCGGCCGATGGATCCGTGCGTGAGATGCGGACGGTGTGTCGACGTGTGTCCCAACGCCCTTGAGCCGTATCTGATAGCCACCTGCGGCAAGCTCGGAAGAGTAGACGATGCGGCCCGGGCCGGAGCTATGATGTGCATGGAGTGCGGATCGTGCAGCTATGTGTGCCCGTCGTCGCGGCCTATTACCGACATGATACGTGTGGCTAAATATCTGATAAGAAAATCACTTAAATGAAGACTTTTGTTATATCCCAGGCACCTCATATACATTCGCCGAATACCACGGCGGGAGCCATGCGTCATGTGGTGATCGCGCTGTTGCCGGCCTTGGCGGTCGGGCTCTGGTGGTTCGGCGTGTCGGCTGCTGTTGTTGTAGCGAGTGCCGCATTGTCGTGCCTGGCGTTCGAGTGGGCGATATCACGGTTCATGATGGGCCGAAAGGTGAGTTTTTTTGCTTGGGCGCCCCTTGTCACCGGGTTGCTTCTCGGCATGAATCTCCCGGCCGGATTGCCGGTCTGGACCGTAGTGATCGGTTCGCTGATTGCCATAGGCATCGGAAAGATGGCGTTCGGCGGTCTCGGATGCAATATATTCAATCCGGCGCTTGTAGGGCGTGTGTTTCTGTTGCTGTCGTTCCCGGCGCTGATGACCTCGTGGCCTCTGGCGGGGGAGGGACGTCTGTCGCTGGCCGATGCTGCTACCGGCGCCACTCCGCTAATGCTTGCAAAGCAAGGGATGATTCCGGATCGGGCAATGATACTTGATGAGCTCGCGGGCAGTGTGGGCGGTTCGCTCGGCGAGGTCGGCGCCATCGCCATTCTGATCGGGCTGGCCTATCTGTTGGTCGTCAGGGTGATCACGTGGCATATTCCTGTGTCGGTCATCCTCTCGGTAGGTGTCATGTCATGGCTGACCGGCGGAAATCCGCTGTTCGACGTCGTATCGGGCGGTGTGCTGCTCGGGGCTGTATTTATGGCCACTGATTACGCGACGTCGCCGATGACGCGTCGCGGACAGCTGATATATGGCGTGATGATAGGTGTCATCACAATAATAATACGCCGTTGGGGAGTTTATCCCGAGGGGGTATCGTTCGCCATACTTGTAATGAACGGCGCCACTCCGCTCATAAACCGCTATGTGAGGCCGCGACGACAGGTGGAAAGGAGGTGCGCATGAAAGTACGGGATTCCCTGTGGCGCATGATCGCGGTGCTTGGACTGACGGCGCTTCTGTCGGGTGCGCTCCTCGGATTTTTCCACGATCTTACTGCCGGTCCGATAGCTGAGGCATCGGCCCGACAGCTGTCGGAATCGCTCGCCGAGCTTATGCCTCCGTTTTCAAACGATCCGCTTGCCGACGCGAAACGCATTGCCGTGGATGGCGATAGTCTGACTCTTTATCCATGCAGCGGGCAGGGGAGCCTTGTCGGGGCTGCGATAGAGAGCGTGAGTCACAACGGTTTTGGAGGTGACATCCGTCTGCTCGTGTGTTTCTCGGCCGACCGTAGCGTCACCGGATTTCGTGTGATGAGCCATGCGGAGACACCCGGTCTCGGGGCCAAGATGGGCGAATGGTTCGGCGGCGACCCGCGCCGCACAACTATTGTAGGACGTCATGACGAGCATCTGAAAGTCAAGGCCGACGGCGGCAATGTCGATGCCATTACCGGCGCCACGATAACATCGCGGGCGTTTCTTGAGGCTGTCAATCGTGCTTCGGAAGCATTTAATACGTATTACAATGAGCAAGCTGAAGATCGTCATTAACGGCCTGATTACCGAGAACCCGACATTCGTGTTGCTTCTCGGCATGTGTCCTACACTCGGCACTACCGCCACGGCGATGACCGGTATGAGCATGGGACTGGCCACTATGTGCGTGCTGATATGTTCCAACTGCGCGGTATCGGCCATAAAGAGCATCGTGCCGTCGAAAGTGCGCATTCCCGTATATATAGTAGTCATCGCCACCTTTGTCACTATCCTGCAGATGCTGATGAAGGCTTATATGCCTGCGCTCGACGCTGCTCTCGGCATATTCATACCGCTTATAGTGGTCAACTGCATCCTGCTCGGGCGCGCCGAGGCATTCGCGTCACGTCGCTCGGTTGTCGACTCCATGCTCGACGGGCTCGGGATCGGTATCGGCTTCACTCTGGCGCTGACGCTTCTCGGCGTCGTGCGCGAATTTCTCGGGGCCGGCACTGTGTTCGGCCTCCGGCTCTATTCCGACGAGTTCGCTTCGCTTGTATTCATTCTTGCGCCCGGGGCGTTTATCGTTCTCGGTCTTATTATAGCATTGTTCAACCGTATCCGTAAGAAATGCTGACGTATTTATCCATAATAATCACGGCGATATTTGTCAACAATATCGTTTTTGCGCAGTTTCTCGGCATCTGTCCTTTTATAGGCGTTTCGCGCAAGATCTCTTCAGCCGCTGGAATGGGGCTTGCAGTGACTTTCGTGATGGCTCTCTCCACGAGTGCCACGTGGCTCCTGCAGACCTGCGTGCTTCATCCGTTGGGACTGGATTATATGCAGACGATCGCGTTTATCCTTGTGATTGCGGCTCTGGTGCAGATGCTTGAGATAATATTGCGCAAGATCCATCCGGTGCTTTACGCGGCCCTCGGAGTATATCTTCCTCTCATTACCACCAACTGCGCCGTGCTCGGAGTAGCCCTTCTGACTGTTCAGAAAGCGATGCCGTTCTTGCAGAGTCTTGTCTATGCCATAGCCACTGCGCTCGGATTCCTGCTGGCGCTGGTGCTGTTCGCCGGTATACGTCAGCAGCTCGAACTGGTGGATGTTCCGCGTCCGATGAGGGGCGTGCCGATAGCTCTGATATGTGCCGGGCTCCTCGCCATGGCATTTATGGGATTTTCGGGCATAAAAATCGGATGAATGTAAATGGCGGTAGCGCAAGTTGTTAGGTGTGTATTTGCGATTTTCGGGGATTTTTCTTGCTAAAATAATCATGAAATTATTTGGTGGGGAAGCAAAAAGTGCCTACCTTTGCACTCGCTTTTGAGAAGCAAGCCATGCGGCAGAGGCCGCGGGTCTCGGAAGCGGGATTGAGGCGATGCTGAAAGGCGCGCCGAAAACCAAAAAGAATGTTAAAGATTTGCAGGTTTCAAAAATTGGTTGTAACTTTGCAAAACATTTCCGTCCGAGTTTCGGACGGAGCATTCAAAATCAGAGCACATTGAAATAATTGCAATAGACGAAGTAGTACAAGAGAACAAGGGCCGCGGACCAGGCGCGAGCCGGTCCACGGATGAAGTCTCTGTCAAATTCGACCAGCGTTTAGATTCAAGATTGTCGGCCGGGAAGCAATGACGCTCCGAGGCTGTCGGTGTTCTGGAAGATCTTTTTAAGCGACAGTCCATGCGGCTTTAGCACAAGAAAAAAAGATAACAAAAGATAACAACAGCGGAGAGTTTGATCCTGGCTCAGGATGAACGCTAGCGACAGGCTTAA
>CANRCT010000025.1 GCA_947629175.1 uncultured Muribaculaceae bacterium
TAAGCACGTGTTTTTATTAATTTTTCAGGTGTTTTGAATGACGTTTTTTTGGAACATCAAACTGAACACCCTACTTATTTATGCTATTACAGATTAATTGATTAGTCCATTTCTTTCCGAAGTATTGTAATAAATCAATTTCAAATCAAAAAATCAATGTCCTCTTGTATTTGACTAAATATTAATATTTTAATAACAGTGGTAAGATTTTTATCGCACCACTACTAAAGATGTATCATCGAAGAATGCGCTAATCAACAAATATCTGAAAAAAATTGCAGAAAAAGCCGAAATAGCAAAACCCCTCTCAATGCACATCAGCCGTCACTCGTTCGCCCACATAGCTCAGGAGGCTGGAGCCGAATCATCCGCCATCAAGAACATTCTCGGACATAGCAATCTCGCCACGACCGAGCGATATATGGGCAGTTTCGACACATCCAAAACTGATGAGACGCTTCGCAATGTATTCGCCAAGAAACAATCCTCGGCAATGGTGACTGAAGAATCGACAGCCAGCAAAGAGGAGCAAGCCATCGAGTTGCTAAAGGGGATGACCCCGGAACAAATCATGGCAGTAATTTCGGCAATCAACAAATAATCAGTAAATTTGCAATCTAAACGACAAAGATATGCCTCTGACAAAAAATGAAATAAAATCGCTTTTAAGCGATATTGAGAATGAGCGTGTGGAGCGCACATTATCCACCGACAACACCAAGAAGATGTCGGAGGCAATCTGCGCGTTTGCCAACGATATCCGCAACACGAAGAAGCCTGGCTATTTCATGATTGGCGCCGATGATGACGGAAATCTCGATGGTCAGATATTCGCCGACGAACAGCTCCGTTCCTATGCCGGGCTTCGCAATTCCGGAACAATACTTCCACCACCAGCGATGATGGTCTATAAGGAAACTTTCCCTGAAGGTGAAATTGCCGTCATAGAAGTTCAGCCAAGCGAGGATACTCCAGTCAGGTACAAGGGTGTGATTTGGGTTAGAATCGGTGCCAGGAAAGCCGAGGCAAATACGGAGGAGGAACGAATTTTGACTGAGAAAGGACAGGTGCATAGTTCTTCTTTCGATGGTCGTCCATGCCGTGAAGCAACTATTGAAGATGTTGACGTGGAACTATTCAAGAAAGAGTATCTGCCTAAAGCAGTCTCTCCGGCAACATTAGCTAAGGATAAACGCACGCCTATCCAGCAGATGGCATCGTTGCGCCTTTTCGATACACGGTTTAATTGCCCGACTTATGCTGGGATACTTCTACTCGGATACGACCCTCAATACTTCATTCCCGGCGCATACATTCAGTATGTTAAGTTTGCTGGGACAAACCGTGCCACAAAGGTTTTGAAAGAAAACCGCTTCAAGGGCAATCTAATTTCAATGTTAAAAGAGTTGGAGTATTTCATCAAATATTCCATTGAAAGCAAGCGCCCTGAATTTGTCAGCGTATTGCGCGAAGAGCCACGCATCAACTATCCGTGGGAGGCTATCCGCGAGCTTGCCATGAATGCCGTAATGCACCGAGCCTATAACGGCAACAACTCCCCGATAAAATTCTACGAGTATAGCGACCGCATAGAGATTGACAATCCGGGCAACTTATATGGCAAGGTGAACTTAGAGAACTTTCCCAACGAAACAGACTATCGCAATCCCAACATAGCCGAGATAATGCTCAATCTCGGTTATGTCAACCGTTTCGGTAGCGGTGTGAATACAGTTTCGACGCTTCTTGAAGAGAATAAAAGTAATCCTGCTGAGTTCCTACTTGGTGATTATACAACGTTCAAGGTAATTGTCCAGAATGCCGATGTCATAGAGAGTGGCACCAATGACACTGCAAAATCTCCCAATGTCATAGTTAATTCTAACGAAACTGGCACCAATGATGATGAGGCTGGCACCAAGAGTGGCACCAATGAGAACATAGATGGCACCAATAATAATGGTGTTGGCACCAATAGTGGCACCAATAATGATGTTCAGCGAAAAATTGCTATAATAGAGATGATGAAACATAATAAACGTGTCAGTGTCACTCAAATATCCAAGTCCTTGAATATCCCTCGCCGGACCCTATTTAGAATCATTGATATATTGAAGTCTGAAAACCGGATCAAACGTGTTGGAGATTTAAAGTCTGGCACATGGGAAGTTATAGAATAGCTCCCGGCTGTTATCCTTATGAACGAGGCGGAAATCAACGAATTAAATCGGTTGCGAGCAGAGAATGCACGGCTGAGGGCGTTGTTGACACGTCACGGGATTGCGGCGGACAAATCGGAGTCTGCGTTGCCTCGAAAGCCGGCACTATCCTTGGATGAGAAGGTGGCACTCTTTCGCGGTTTGTTTCAGGGTCGAGAGGATGTGTTCGCTCGGAGATGGTTTAGTTCCTCCTCAGGTAAAAGCGGCTATCAGCCGGTATGCGCTCGGGAATGGAATCGGGAGAAGTGCGACAAGAAAAAGTATAAATGTGCGGAATGTCCCAACCGCGAATTCCAGCCGTTAGGCTACAATGATATTTACAGGCATCTTGAAGGGAAAGACCCAAATGGACGTGACGTTGTAGGAGTTTATGCAATTTTGCCGGATAATTCATGCTGTTTTCTTTGTTGTGACTTTGATGACAAGAGTTGCGAGCATGGGTATCAAGATGATGTAAGAGCATATGTGTCTGTCTGTCGCGACTGGGGCGTTCCGGCATATATCGAGCGATCTCGCTCCGGCAATGGCGCTCATGTCTGGATTCTGTTTGACGAACATATCAAAGCTCAGACGGCACGGCGATTGGGTAATGCAATTCTGACAGAAGCTATGGAGCGAGAAGGCCGGATGTCGTTCAAGTCATACGACCGTTTCTTCCCAAACCAGGACTTTATGCCTACGGGCGGATTCGGCAATCTCGTTGCCTTGCCGCTGCAAGGGAGAGCTCGTAAAGACGGTAACAGCGTGTTTGTTGATGAAGACTTCATCCCGTTAACCGACCAATGGGAATATCTGCAAAGAATGACGAAGATGACAGCCGCAGAGGTTGAGAAGTTAGTGTCGAGATATGACCGAGAGCCGCTTGGCGAACTGTCAAAGTCCAGCGAATCCGCGCCATGGGAACGCTCGTTGCCAAAGCCTATGTCAACGGCGGACTTTCCTAAACATATCACCATCGTACGTTCATCCGGCATTTATATTCCGACAAAAGGATTGTCTGCCAAGGCCGTTAATCATCTTAAGCGTCTGGCGGCTTTCAAGAATCCTGAATTTTATGCGAAACTCGGAATGCGACTGCCTGTCTATAATCTTCCGCGCATAATCTCATGCTCGGAGATAACCGACGATTATCTCATTCTGCCGCGAGGTTGTGAGGAATCCGCGATAGATTTCCTAAGAGAAAATAATGTGGATGTCGAAATTCAGGATAAGGCTAATCCGGGAATGCCGATTACGGTAGAGTTCAATGGTCAGCTGTATTCTGAGCAAGAACACGCGATTGAGGAACTTGCCAGGCATCGTTGCGGAACTCTATATGCCACAACTGCCTTTGGCAAAACCGTTACCGCCGCTGCCATGATAGCCCGGAAGAAAGTCAACACCCTGATATTGGTACACACCAAGGCTTTGCTCGACCAATGGCGCAAATGTCTATCGGAATACCTGATAACAGATTTTCAACCGGAAGAACAACCTAAAGGCCGTGGCCGACGCAAGAAATTCCAACAATTCGGAGCATTGTCATCTACTGAGAACACACTCAATGGCAATATTGACATCGCACTACTGCAATCGTGTATTAACGACAATGAGGTAAAACCGTTTGTGCGAGAATATGGCATGGTGATAGTTGATGAGTGCCATCATGCCCCGGCGTTCAACTTTGAGCGCGTTCTTCGTGAGGTGAACGCCCGTTATGTCTATGGCCTTACTGCTACGCCAATACGCAAGGATGGTCATCAACCAATCATCTTTATGCAATGCGGTGAAATCCGTTATACGTCCGATGCAAAAGCACAGTTGTCTAAACAATCCTTCCGGCGACTCCTTATCCCGCGTTTTACTTCTCACCGCAATCTCAATGCCGATGGCAGCAACTACGCGCAGATTCTCGAAGAGTTAACCGAAAACGAATCGCGAAATAAGCTCATACTGGATGATGTTGCTTCCAACCTTGCCGAAGGGCGCACTCCGATAATTCTTACTGCACGCACGGCTCACGTTGACATTCTTACTAAACAGTGTCGCAAAATCTGTCCGAATGTAATACGACTCGTAGGCAATGATTCAGCAAAAGCCAAGCGAGAGGTGATGTCCCGACTGAACGATATTCCGGCAAACGAACTATTGATTATTGTCGCCACCGGCAAATACGTCGGAGAAGGTTTCGACCTTCCGCGGCTCGACACTCTGATGCTTGCCCTCCCTGTGTCATGGAAAGGACTTATTGCACAATACACCGGACGACTGCATCGCAACTATCCCGGTAAAAACGAAACCCGTATCTACGACTACATCGACCTGCGCGTTCCGGTCTGTGACTCGATGTATCGTAAGCGTCTTCAAGGTTACAAAGCGGTAGGCTATTCCATCGCTGTCGCTAACGAAGGGCTGTTTGCCGAACCTACAACTGAGACCATCTTCGATGCGTCGGATTTTGAAAAACCATTCCATGACGATCTTGCATCAGCGAAACAAAGTATCGTAATTTCGACAATGCGTTTGCGCTGGAATAAGACACCACGAATCATCGACCTGCTCGCCGCCACCACACTACGCGGTATAAGTGTCACAATCGCCATCTCTGAAACAGGCCATCGAGAAACCGAACTTCAGGCGATGGGCTTCAACATCATTCACCGTCCGGAATGCAAGATGCAATGCGCCATCATAGACCAATGTATAGGGTGGTACGGCAGCGTCAACCTCATCGGTCGTTCTCTTGCTGACACCAATGTTATACGGATGGCCTCATCTGATTTGGCGAATGCCTTAATGGATGCTTTGAGGCTGTGAAACTATAAGAAAACATGGGGACTGCGACTTCGGAGCGGTCCCAAGCCCCGGCACGGCAAGGTCATTTGGGTCACCTGCGTTCCCCGAGCCCTTCGGGGTTCGTGGTAACGGCAGAGTTACCCGAAATCCAAACGGTAACTGTTTGGACACCTTGCTGTGCTCCAATGGGCACACTCTCCTATAAGAAAACCTGAATGGCTTGCCTCTGTGGCAGTCTGTCTGAAGACCGTGCGGATGTTGAGGACAAATATTTCGGATGGAACGATACCGGTTGGTGCTATATCTATTGTTTATAGCTATATACATGTACAACCTTATGCTATATCCGGCCAAAAATGTTTGGTAAGAATGACAAATTATCCCTTACTTTGCAACGGCAACGACACGAAACGCCTCCGACGGGAGGCTCCTAAGTCGGGTCAATAATACGAGAGGTCTCTTAATAATACTATGACACCCGACGGTGATTGACTGGTTGACTAATCAGTCAATCAACTGGATCCCCGTCAAGTCAGTATTGATTTTCAGCGCGATAGGCTCATGCCTATGCGTGGATGGTAAATGTTACCGCCCCTATGACCGTCAATTGTTGCCGCCCATGTGGTCCCACGGCAATTCAATCGACATTTCACCCAACTGATTATACACCTACCCAATCAATCGCCTACCCAATCATCTGACTGCGCAGTTGCGCGATTAACCGGTTGATTGGTTGATGTCCTGATTAGTCAGCACTTCAACCAATCAGTCAATCGCCTGTGCGACCAGTTGAATGAGTGGTCAGGCAGTTGCATATTCAGTTGAGTGAGCGGTCAAGCGATTAGACAACTGAATTATCAACCGATTCTATCTTCTTTGTAGATGGAATCAGAACCCTTACGCCCGAATGCAAAGCACCACGCAAAATATCACCCCTTCAACACTGCTGTTCGCAGTGCCGGAAGAAGAATGGCGCAACCTCCATGCCACACTGGAGCAAATCATCGACCTCATCACTCGGCGCAACGCCGATGAATCCAACTCCGAATGGATAGAATCCGAAACAGCCCGCAAGCTCCTCGGCATCTCCCCAAAGACGTGGCAGAACTACCGCGACCAACGCCTCATCCCCTTCTCGCAGATCGGCCGCAAAATCTACATCAACCGCACCGACCTCGACACCTTCCTCCGAAAGCATCGGATAGATTCCCGTAAGTGACGCTGTAACTAAAATCTAGACAAAACGAGACGGCAATGACTATGTTTTACAGCATAATCGTTTGTCGTCTCATTTATCTTCAGTAACTTTGTGTTCAAATTTAATAAATCAATTAATGGAGACAAAAACAGAACGACAGAAGTTAAATAGGATAAAAGCTGTTTTAGCAGAGACTGGACACACGGGCAAATGGCTCGCCGAGCAATTAGGTAAAGATCCTGTCACTGTCTCAAAATGGTGCACCAACACTTCCCAGCCGGATCTGTCTACGCTTAATAGAATAGCGGAATTATTGGACATAGATGTTAAGAATCTGATTAATAGCAATAAAGATTAAGAATGGCTTATCAGCATAATATTCGTGAAGAGGAATTAAAGAATCTGATTGCCAAGGATTGGTTTAGTGCATTCGATACAACGCACATACTAGGCAACGTTGATTTTTCCGTTGCAATGCCGACCAATCCAAACCAGATTGAAACGGAATATTTGCTCTGGGCCGAGGCAAAAAAAGGAGGAAAGGCTTCGATTGAAGAATCTTTCGTTCAACTTATCATAACGATAGGCAAAGCTCGTACTTTTGAACATAACCTGCCTCCTAAATTTTTAGGAGCATTTGATTCTGATAAGATCGCATTCATACAATATAATCATCTCCTTGAATTATTTTATCGTAACGATTTTAACTGGAACATCACCCCGTCTGATCATAATACAAAAGAGTTTACCTCCGTCTTTGAAGCAGTAAAGGAATGTCTGGAGAAGGAAATGCTTATCTTTCACTATGAGCATGATGGCAAAGAACTTGAAAAATTTATAAAAAAGAATTTTAAAGTAGGGAAATCTAAACTCTCAAAGATACGCATAAGCAAAAACAACTTTGTGTCAATCTATCAGAAATGGCTGAAAGAGGTAAGGCCGACAATTGATATAAAGTGGGACGATGTTAAAAAAACAGGAGTTATAGACGCGGACTTCTATCTTGCCGATATTCTTTCTGAACATAACATTTCGCTGCGCGAAAAACTGTTTGTATTGCTGAGAGATACTTATTATGAACTTGACCGCAAACGCGATGACTATGGTATGTTTGCATCAAAGCAGGCATCCTTTAATGATGAGCAAAAGGCTCATACCCAATTTTGGAATCGTTATGACCGACCTCCCAAAAGAGAATATTGGGATTACATTGTAAGTCGCAGAGATTTACTCGTTCCACCGGATTTAAGAGAACGTAAGGGTTCGTTCTTTACTCCACAGCAATGGGTTGAATTGTCACAACAATATATTGCTAAGGAATTAGGCGATAATTGGCAAGACGAATATTACATTTGGGATTGCGCCGCAGGTACCGGTAACCTTCTGAATGGATTGCTCGACAAATATAAAATTTGGGCTTCCACGTTAGACAAGGCGGATGTTGATGTCATGCAGGAAACCATCAAAAACGGTGCTAATCTGCTTCCATCCCATGTTTTTCAATTTGACTTCTTAAATGATTCCTTTGACAAACTTCCCGATAGTTTACGGGAGATAATCAATGATCCGGAAAGACGTAAGAAGCTTGTCATATATATCAATCCGCCTTATGCAGAAGCTGGTGATAGTAAGCAACTGTCATCTTCGGGAATGAATAAGAAAGATGTGGCGGTAATACATGCAACATATCATAAATATCTCGATAGAATTGGGATAGCAGGAAGAGAAGTGTTTGCTCAGTTTTTATTCCGGATATACGATGAAATTCCATCAGCTATTATTGCAAATTTTTCCAAATTGAAGAATTTGCAAGCTCCCAATTTTAAGGATTTCCGGCGTAATTTCAGACCTAAGTTATCAAGATTGTTTTTAGTCCCTGCAAATACATTTGATAATGTAAAGGGATCTTTCCCGATAGGCTTTTTTATTTGGGACACAAGTGCCCTTCAACCATTTACCGAGATAATTGCAGACGTATATGATTCCAAATCAAATAAAATTGGCTCCAAGAAAATAGTGTCACTTGATGGAAGCATCAATAATATAGGACATTGGGTCAATAAACAACGAGATGACTATAACTCTAAACGGCTGGGGTTCATGAGTAACGGAAGGAATGATTTTCAGAATCAGAAACTCGTTTACTTTATGAACAGTAAGGAACAGATGCCCACGCCACGAGGATGGTGGATTACCCCTAACAATCTGCAACGAATGATGATATTTGTTGCAGTAAGACATGCCATTGATGCAAATTGGTTAAATGACAGAGATCAATTTCTGACACCAGATTATAGATGTGAAGAGGATTCTGTGTTTATATCAGATTGTTTGGCTTATTCTATTTTCTCTGGAGCTAACACAATACAATCTGAAAAGGGGATTAATCATTGGATCCCATTTACGGAAGAAGAGGTTGAAGCAAGAGATACTTTTAAAAGTCATTTCATGACGGATTATATATCGGGGAAAAACCGACCTAAGATAGAAGCTGCGTTTTTTACTCCGACTGTAGACAATACTAAACCATTAATATTTTCTCCTGAAGCAACTGCTGTTTTCGATGCAGGAAAAGAGTTGTGGCGATATTATCATTCTCAAGAAGACTCAAATCCGGACGCATCGTTATACGACATAAAGATGTATTTCCAAGGTACAAAGACCTTGAAGAACGGCAAAATTCAAATGAGGCCAGTCAGCGATGATGAACATTATACGTTGCTTATCAAGAATCTTCGCGAGGCTTTGAAGGTGTTGGCATCACGCATAGAGCCAAAGATATATCAATATGGATTTCTTAAATAGAAAGCAATCATGAAACAATATAACCGCATAATGCTTGGCGAGCATGGCAAATACCTACAGGAATGTGTTGAAGGCAGTTTTGTTGGCACAGACTTCCTTCCAAATATGGATTTGTCCAATACAGACACTTCAGAAGAATCGTTATGGCGTAAAAGCATGGTCGCTAAATATCTTGAAGCCCATCCTGACAGAAGTATCGGTACAGCCAGAAATGCAATCGGTTTTTTGTGGACGGTAAGTTTTGGCTTGCATAAAGGCGATATCGTATTGGCATCAAATGGTGAAGGTGCTTATAGAGTAGGAGTCATCGATGGAGATTATTATTATAATCCCGGAGGTAATCTTTGCCATAGACGTGCAGTGAAATGGCTTGATAATTTGATTGCCCGCAAAGACATGTCTCAAAATCTGCAGAATTCAAGCGGATCAATAGGTACGTGCTGCAATATAACAAAATATGCCGATGAAATCGACAGTCTGATCAGTGGTGAATCTTCAGGCGAATCTTCCATGTCAGCAATGCCCACACCGCAACCAGACAAATATAAAGAGCGTGATTTGCATCGGTTACTCTCAAATTACTTGGTCTCTCGTCGCAATATACTTTCCAAGACTATTTTTCACGAGACTACCAAGAAATCTGACCAAAATCAGAAATGGATTCATCCGGATATGATTGGAGTCAGTTTTAGCGAGTTCCAAGATAAGGCTACAGTCGCTTTGCTAAAAGCAGCCGATATCAAGCAGTATGTTGACCTATACTCATTTGAACTCAAGCGTTCGCTTCAGAATGACCATGAATTAAAGGAGGCTTTCTTCCAAGCACTGTCAAACAGCAACTGGGCCAACTATGGATATCTTGTCGCCTTTGAGATCAATGATACTCTGCTGGAAGAAATGGAGCGGCTGAACAGAGCCTTCGGGATTGGAATAATCCAATTGTCTCCTTATGACACGGACACAAAAATTCTTTATACAGCCCGGAAGAACGAGGTCGATTATTTTACCGTTGACAAGCTTTGCCGTATTAACGATGACTTCCGTAGATTCATGGAGAGGACGGCAAGAGTGCTCAATGCTCAGTCTGATATGCTGGATGACGTAAAGGGAGGTCTGATTCAATTCTGTGACAAAGGTTTTTCTTCAGAAGAAGAACTTATGCAGTATTGTAAAGATAAGAATATTCCATTATCAAATTAATTCCGATATACAAAGGATACAATTCTCAATAATACATGATTGATAAGGGCCAAGAAAGCTCGAGTTAGAGCTGAAAGACAACAAGAAAGGCAGCTGCCGACATAAACATGAAACAGTCGCTTGGAGAGTGTATCATCATAGCATCAGAAATGAAGATATGGATAACGGACAGATAATATTATTTCAGACGCAGGGCGGAGAGACGAAGATTGAGGTTCGGCTCTCAAATGAGACTGTGTGGCTCACTGCAGACCAGATGGCGGAGTTGTTTCAGCGTGACCGCTCAACTATACAACGTCATATCAAAAGAATCTACGATGAAGGTGAGTTAACTACCGATTCAACTTGTGCATTTTTTGCACAAGTTCAAACGGAAGGGAAACGGCTGGTTGAGCGTAAGAATCCCATTTATAATCTTGACATGATTATCAGCGTGGGGTATCGCGTCAACTCTCATCGTGGCGTGCAATTCCGTCAGTGGGCTACTCAGGTGTTGAAAGAGTACATGATTAAGGGGTTCGTTCTTAATGACGATTTACTCAAAAACGCCGGACAAGGGAATTATTTTGACGAACTGTTGGCTCGCATCCGCGACATACGCAGTTCGGAGAAGGTATTCTATCGCAAGGTGCTGGAGATTTATGCCCTCAGCATCGACTATGACCCTCGTACTTCCATCACGCAACAGTTCTTCAAGACAGTGCAGAATAAGATGCACTTTGCCGCCCACGGACATACTGCCGCAGAGGTTATCTATGACCGTGCCAATGCCGAAAAGGATTTCATGGGTTTGACAACATGGCGAGGTGCCATGCCTACCAAACATGAGGCTGAGATTGCGAAGAATTATCTTTGGGAGGAAGAAGTCGATATGCTCAACCGAATTGTCAACCTGTATCTTGACTTTGCCGAACTTCAGGCCAAGAGCCATGTCCCGATGTATATGAAAGACTGGATTCAGAAACTCGACGATTTCCTGAAGCTGTCGGGTAAGGAGTTACTGAACCATGCCGGCAGCGTGTCAGCCGAAGTTGCCAAGCTCAAAGCCAATGAGGAGTACGACAAATTCCGTGAACGTACCCAGTATCAACTATCTCCGGTCGAAATCCACTTTCTCGAAGCCTTTGAAGCCGAACAAAAGCGACTCCGCTCCAAGAAATAAACAGATCGCAGACAATGAGTAAGAAATCGATACGATTTTTCAATGACCGCGAGGTGAGGGCGGTATGGGATGACGAGAACAACGGCTGGTGGTTCTCGGCTACCGATGTGGTGCGTGCTATCAATGATGAGCCGGACTATACCAAGGCCGGCAACTATTGGCGTTGGCTTAAACGTAAGCTGAAGCAGGAGGGTGTTCAGTTCGTGAGTGGCACTCACAAACTGAAAATTGTCGCTGCTGACGGTAAACAGTATAATAGCGATGCGCTGTCGGCTGAGGATATTATTATTCTTGCAAAGCATTATCCCAATAACCGGGCGAGTAAGTTTCTTGACTGGTTTACTTACAGCGACAATACCATTGACGGGCAGAGCCGCAAAAAGGCATACACACTTTTTGAAAGCGGCTTGCTAAATTCACTTGAGCCTGGTAGCATAAAATGTCTGCAACAGATTCACGCCTATCTGTTTGGAGGCTTATATTAGTTTGCCGAACAAATACGGAACAAGAATATCTCGAAGGGTGGATTCACGTTTGCCAACTGTCTACACTTCCCAACCATCATTCCGACCATTGAACGTATGCCGGAAACCACTCTCGATGAAATCGCCGACAAGTATGTGGAGATGAACGTGGTTCATCCATTTATGGAAGGCAATGGACGCAGCACACGCATCTGGCTTGACCTGATGCTCCGTCGCTCGCTCAAACGCTGTGTGGACTGGAGCCGGATTGATAAGAACGAATATCTGACAGCGATGCGCGAGAGCGTTGTAGATTCCACACATATCAAAGCGCTGCTTAAAGGAGCGCTTACCGACAAAATCAACGACCGAGAGATGTTCATGAAAGGCATCGACTACTCTTACTATTACGAAGAAGAGTGAACTAATATCCAGGCTGCGTGCAGACCTTTTGCACGTAATATGCACGTAAAAAGAAAGCGACTCAATTTGGTGATTTACATCTTATTAAGTCGCTTTAATGGTGCCCAGAACAGGGATGGTGCTCCGGAACTGAGCACAACCGAAGGTAATTTGAGGTGTAGGGTTCAAGTTGCGGGCGTGCGAAAGTGGATATTGTGTATCAACGTGTTACGAGAAAAGTTGAGTATTTTCATGTAAATTTTAAGGATAGTCTGGTGTAGTCGGATTTCGGTTTCGTAGTCAGACGGTAGTCAGAGCACTTTGAACTTAAACATAAATTTGTTATCTTTGTATATAGAGGTAAGGGGCCTCGGTAGTCAGAAAACGACTGATTCTTGCCGAAAATCCAAAAATTGAACCCTCTAAAACAGTAAAAATTTCTCTCTAAAAACTGCTCAAAAATGGCTACCATCAGACGTGAATTGACTGCCAAAAAAGACGGCGACGGGAAGGCTGAATTTCTTCTCCGTTTTACTATCCGGAGAGGTCTCCAATGGAGGCTTCATACTTCGCTCAGAATTCTCCCTGAGTTCTGGGATGACGAGGATAAAAGGATACGTTTCCCTCGACTTGACCGTTCAATGATTAATGAGCTTCGTCAGCTTGACGAGACTCTGAAGGACATCGAATCCCTCCTTTATAAAGTGTGCGAAACCGATGATGTCTCTATACTCACACGCGAGAAGCTGGAGGCAAAGATCGCGGACTTCCTGCGTCCTCAGATAATAGAGGAAGAGGAGAAAGCTCAGGTGAAGGTTCAGGAGAAGAAAGTTTCGACTTTCTTCGACTATATGCACGAATTCATTGAAAAGCGTCGTCTCTCCGAATGGCGTAAGCGCCGTTATCTCGTACTGCTTCGCGCCCTGAAGCGTTACGAGCACTACCGTAGGCTGTCACGTCACAAAGACCCCATCCTTGACGTCAATACCTTCTCTGCCGATGACCTTTTAGGTTTCGAAACATTCCTGCGAAATGAACATGAAATCTATGAGATTGCGAAGTACAAGGTTATTTATAAAAAGAATCCGGCCGATACACGTCCTGTTTCACGGAAGAAGGTGCAGACCAACAAGGTTGCGCAGAAGAAAATCAGGACACGCGAGGAGGAAGATGAGATGATATATCGTGGGCCACAGAAACGCGGCGACAATACTATTTTCAATATGTTCAGCTGTTTGCGCTCATTCTTCAAAGAACTTGTCGCAAATGGGATCATAACATCTTCGCCCTTTCAAAAATACCACGGTATCGTGTCTGAGAACTATGGTACGCCTTACTACATCACTCTTGATGAACGTAATATCATCGCCGACCATGACTTTTCCAAGTCTCCTTCGGATGCCCTTCAGCGTGACATCTTCATCTTCCAGACTCTCATCGGCTGCCGCGTCTCCGATCTTTATCGTATGACACCGAAGAATATAATCAACGGAGCCATTGAGTATATAGCGAGCAAATTACACGCCTTGTCACTATCCTGAATCCTACCACAGGCCAAGAGGAGCAACGCCCCATAAACGAAGTTGCCAGCAGTCATATTGCCAGACGTACATTTGTCGGCAATCTTTATAAGAAAGTGAAAGATCCGAGTCTTGTCGGTGCCCTCAGCGGTCACAAGGATGGAAGCAGAGCTTTTGCCCGCTATCGAGAAATCGATGATGACCTGAAGAAAGAGATGATAGGATACCTCGATTGATACGTCCTATCCCTTCCATTCAATACAAAGTCCGGTTGCAGTTTTCACACCGCAATCGGACTCGCTTTTTAATGTTGGAATTGCAACTTGTTTTGACACGCATATTGGCACGCGGATTGACCCGCATATTGACCGACATTTCGTGCTGCATATCAATTGACGGAAGCCATGTCACAACGCTGTGCGTCTGACAAGGCTCAACAGACTTCAATCACAGCTTTCGGATTGAAAGCCTTGTTCTCTCCGTGACGGACGTATCCAAGCTGGTTGCAGTGTAGTCGGGTGTTACCGACGATGTTGTCATTGCCTCCATTGTAATGCGTGTGACCATATATCCAGGTCTCGATGCCGGATTGCTCAATATATCGGTCAAGGTCAACACAAAAGGCAGAATTGATTGTGCTGCTGGGGAAGCGTGGGTCAACGAATCGCTTGGTGGGGCAATGATGCGTCACTACAATTTTATGCTTAGCCTCGGATTTTGCGATGGCATCTGTCAGCCAGTTCATGCTTTGGGTATGAAGCTCATCATAATCATTGGCGTTAAAGTCGCGTCCCTTATATATGATCCGGTAGCAATCGGTCATACCCATCTGTACCGGTACTATTTCCAGCGGATCAATTTTGCACCATAACGTGGAGAAGAAGATTTCAGTATCATTGATTACTACCGACCGATTGTTGATATAATGCACGTTAGGGCGGATTGACATTTGAAAGTCAGCCATTGTATCTGCAAGCTCGAAACCGTTGTAATATTCGTGATTGCCCGGGACAATATAGGTTTCCTTAAAATGCTCAGAGCACCAGTCGAAGAACGGGTTGCGATAGTATTTGCTTTTGCCAAGGAGCGTGATGTCACCGGCCAATATCAAAATATCAGCCTGGACATCAAGTGGAGTCGAAGCGAGCAATTCGCTGTTCTCCTTAAATTCCAGATGAAGATCGGATGCGTATTGGAGTTTCATCATAGCTGAAATATTGTGGCAAGTTTGCTCAGAAAGTCTGCCTGACTGATTTCGGCAACACCCATATTGTTGGAGAGAGCCTTTGTATTCAGCTCATGCGCCCGCACTGTCTCAATGAAACTACGCATATCTGTTTTAAGAGTATCGGTCAGGCTGATTCGGTCGGCAGTCTCATCGAGAAGGAACGACAGGCGATAGACATCCTTTTTATGCTTGATGATGTCATCGCTTTGTACACGATTCCCCGATTCCTTACGTGCAAGATTGCTGATGTAGGCTTTTGCCTTCAGGACTATAAGCGCAAACTTGTCAAGCACCTGCACCCCTTGCATTTCGACACTATGTCTGACTGCAAAGTTGTAATAATCGTCATCCATCATTATGGCGGAGAAGCTTGACAGATACTCATCTTCGCTACTGATATGCACCAGATGCATATCCTCGGGTACGTCGATGCTGTCAGGTACGCGACAGAACAGTTCGATATATCGGGGGAAGGTTGAGTCCTTCGGGTTAACGAAACGATAGAATGTGCGTTTGACACCGGTATCCGTTTTGATGACAGCCGGCTCATAACCCGCAGCACGAATCATTTCCCAGAACCGGGCAAGATAGTCCGGTGTGATGGCCTCGCATACCATTATCATGTCTATGTCGTGAGTAACACGACCCTCAAGAGCGGCATCTTCCAAATTTATATTGGTTGCCGTTCCTCCGATAATCACATAGTTGCCTTTGTATTCTCCGAGGTATTCACGTATGCGTTCAATTCCTTGTACTGTCATAATGTCCTATCTATTAATCTTGAAAGTTCACCTTGTATTCGTTCATCGTCATCATTGCGATAATACAGATATAGCGATAATGGATCAATGAACCCATTGTCGGAAAGTTTAACGGGGTCGTATGCCCAGAATTCAACCCTGGCCATGCCGTCTTCGTACTCCGACTGAATAATGCCGTTGAGTGCCTTTGCCTCATCAGAAAGTCGGTATGTTGCGTATGCTTTTACTTCCTCACCAACCACATCGGTGTAATGAGAAAGGGCTGCCTCGTATGATTCCGGCATCTTCTCTGCGTTTGGCACGATGGCAGAGACATATCCGACTCGTTTAACTGGATTAGTCATCATCGGGAGAGATTTGGACCAGATATCCTTTTTATCACCTGAAAATACGATCATCTTTTCTCTTCCCGGTCCTGACTGCAGCTCGCAGATGCCGGCATTGGCAAGTTCAGAGGCAGCGGTGCTGATATTCTTTTTTATAATCCCGGTTGCATTCATAATCTCATTATAACTGCACCCGTTCAAGTCCTTTTTGAGAAGATGAAACAGCAAAAGAAACTGAGTATTGGCCGAGAATACCGATTTCTCGGAACCGTTATCCAGCTTGCTTTCCGAGAGTATAGTACCCAGTTCAGGGATGAACACCTGCTTATCGGGGACAATAAAACTTACTTTTTTCTTGATTAACTGCCTTCGCAGCACGCCTGTTATAGTCGGGATAACCAATATGCACGGGATGCCCGACATTTCCATGGTTTTGTAATACCGCTTGCAGAGAAGTTCCGGCTTCACATCTGCCATGGTCGGTGACAGTAATAGGAATTCATGGCCTCCTATCAGGCTTTTGCGCACATCAAAGAAATGACTCAATGGGACTGGAAGCGCATAAACCCCTTTATCCTCAGCTTCTAATCCGAGGACATTCCCCATATAGTTTTTTGCGTTACGAAATATTTGCATAATTACGTTTACTTTGTAACGATGCAAAAATAATGTAAAATACTGAGACTGACAAATATTTTGCAAACTTTCCATCTTTTTCCCTTTGTAATTAATGACTTTTGGAATACCATCCGGAGGGAAGCCGTCGATTTTTGGGTCGGCGAAGTTAAGGCCGTGTGTGGATATGCCAAGGCCAAGATGAATGCCGTGCCGGCAGCCTTGTCGAAATCCTCTCTGTCACGTCCTTTGAGATTTGCCGAAAAAAATTGATTCGGCTCCCTCCCGAAAGGATTCTTGAAAGAGAGGGAAACAATCAATACTCAGAACGTCAAAACTTGGAACTATGGACTATCAAAGGACAATCAAAGCAGTGCCGACATGGGCATTATGCTATATCATCAATGGTGACTCCGAGGGTATTTCCGAGGAAGAAACCGCAGAAATCAACCAATGGTTGACTGACCTCAAAATCGACATTGTATCTCCCATCACCGATAGCGAGGGCAATTGGTCGCCATACTTCAAAGCATATCCCATTTTCGGGAAAGGAGCAGAGGTCGTAGACTGCAATATTCTCATGCGTAAGTAACCATATAAATCTCAGAACAATGAAAGGAACAGAACACTTCAAAGAAATCATCCAAAACTACCTGGAGCAGAGAAAAGCCGAGGATGCGCTTTTCCGCGAGAAAGCCGGGCGCGTTAACCGACCGATAGATGACATCATCACCGCAATACTCAACTACGTGCAGAAATCCGGTTGCAATGGTTTCAGCGATGAAGAAATCTTCGGACTCGCCACCCATTTTGCTGAGGAAGAAACAATCGAAATCGGCAAGCCTATCAATTGCGGAGTGGTCGTGAACCATCACATCGAACTGACCGAGGAAGAAAAGGCAGAACAACGTGCCGCCGCACTCAAACGCTATCAAGAGGAAGAACTACGCAAGTTACAGACCCGTAACTCCAAGCCGAAAGCGGTAAAACCGCAGCCCCAGGCAGAACCATCACTCTTTGACTTCTAAGCAAATGAAAGCAAGAACATCTTTCGAGAAATCAGTGGTAGCCGCAAATGAGCGTCTAACCGATATTGCCCAAAAGCAGATAGATTGGGCAGTGAACAAATGCGTCAGTCATGTTGCATTCAGAAATGCCCACGACAAATGTGTCTGCGGAGACTGCGGTCATTCCTTTATCTATGACGGCAAAGCCAAGAACATCCGTTGCCCTCACTGCGAAAAATTGCTGACAATCAATGATACCAAGAAGCGCAATATCGAATATAAGACCTATTTCGGGACGCTTGAAATCATAGACGTAATACAAGTTTTGCGTGTGCATCTTCTTGAAGTGAAATATCGCAAAGGACACGAACTGAAATCTTTTGCCGGAGAGGTCTGCCGCCTGTGGGTCAGCAATAAAGGACAATTAGCCGCCACAAGTCTCAGAAGGTGTTTGGGTTGGTATGTCGATTCGTTCAATTGGCAAAGCAAAATTGAACTGCGCCAGTTGTCAGACGTGCTGATGCACATATCCGATTGCTACATTTATCCTCATTACCGTTTGCTTCCCGAACTTCGCAGGAACGGCCTGAAATCTATCTCCATGGACGTTCATCCCATATCACTGATGAAGGCACTCCTGACCGACCCGCGCATTGAAACCCTTCAAAAGCGAAGCGACCACAATGCGTTGAAGCATTTCCTTCAGAACGGGAGCGACCTTAAGCATTGTTGGGACTCTTACAAGATAGCGATGCGCAGAGGCTATCTTCCCGATGATATGATGATGTGGTGCGACCTCATAAAACTGCTTGACAAGTGCGGACGCGACATACGTAACCCCAAATATGTATGCCCCACAGACCTCAAAGCCGAGCATGACCATTGGCTCAATAAAGTCAGAAAGGCAGAGCAAAAGAAGCGCGATGAAATTCAGTTGAAGAAAGCCAAGGAAGATGAAGCCAACTTTTATGCTACAAAGAGCCGCTACTTCGGAATTGTCATCGCAGACAAAGACATCGAAATATCAGTGCTCGACTCCATCGAGGCATATAAGAACGAGGGTGAACACATGAAGCACTGCGTATTCAGAGCGTCATATTATACCAAACCGGAGTCAATAATCCTCTCGGCACATGACCGCGAGGGTAACCGCATCGAAACCGTCGAGTTTTCAATCGTAGAAGGCCGCGTGATACAAAGTCGAGGAGTATGTAACTCTAACACCGAATACCATGACAGAATAGTTAATCTTGTTAACACTAACGCCTACCGCTTCCTTCAAGCCAAGGCTACCGCATAAAGTTCCAAGTTCTGATACCCTCCGACTCTCGCAGAGATGCGCGAGCCGGAGTTTTTTCATTCTGAATGACCCAAAAGTTGGTTACAGATGGCTATATAATTGGCATCAATCGAAGCATCACCATAATAAGCCTCTGCAAAGGCTCCGGCCAAAACCATTGCAAGATGTCTATCGCGGGAGCATTTTGATGCGTTTATAATTGCCTCGTTGAAGCTATGGCTATAATAGAAGCATCGCCAGGCAAATGTTATGTACTCCAGATAGTCACGCCAATGATGCTCCGAACCACTTTTGTAGTAGTTGAGCGTAACCGGATAATCCTTTGCAATCTCATCCTTGGATTGACCCTCTTTTAACCTTCTGAGTATAGGCATCAATGCCCGAGCATAATGCTCTTGCTTACCTCCGTGAAAGAAAGATACCCAATCAAGATGCGTCTGCCTTTCTTCAGTTTCATTCCCCGAAAGGATGAAAGCTGCCGTAATCATGGCTTGCTTCATCTTGAATGGGATGCCAATTCGAGGACCATAATAATAATCATAGTTCCATGTCTCGAGATTCAGATGATTCTCATATTTTTCTGAATCCGGATGATTAAAAGCATAAGAGAGTTTGGTATAAAACCGATGCTTATAGTAATTCCCGCCATCGCAGAAAAACGGCAACTCCGTTTTGATACACAGCCCTATTGCTGATAGCTTTGCCTGCGGAGAAACCAATCTTTCATTGAAGCATTCTTGGTCATGCTCGTATGTCCAGGCTGCCAAATCACCAATCAATGCTCCGCTAAACATCATCATCTTCGAAATCTAAAATTATGGGGACGCTTTGACCGGTACCGAAGTCCGACAGGATGTCGGCAACAGTTACAGATGAAAGCAAGGAATGGCTGATTAGAAAATAGTCTATTCGATTGCCGAGACCGGTAGAACGGTAATTACCGTAGAAAGTTGGGATATTGGCATCGGGATTGATCTCTCTGAAGCTATCAACGAGACTACAATTTTTCAACAGGTCGTTAAAATTTTCACGTTCCCATTTATAGAAGCAAGGACGATTATGTTCCAGACGCTTCTCGCAGGTATCCTTTATTGTATGGACGATGTTTAAGTCACCGCAGATGACAACAGGCTTCTGAACAGTTAGTTGCTTGATAAAGTCCTGAAATGCTGTGTCCCAACGTTGTCGATATACCTCAGCTCCTTCTAAAGTCTTATTTGCAAATGGCACATAGGCATTGACAAGGAAGAAATCCTTGCAGTCGAAAGCCTGCATATGCCCATCCTTGCCAAGAAAATCATCATTTATCCGTTCCGGAGAAAGGAAACCAGGAAACATGCCTGCATCCTCCGGAATCTTCCAGTAGGCTGTAACGCCGCTCCAACTGCCATAATCGTTGAGATTGAAGAGTTGGCGATACCCTTCAATCTTGTATTCGTCTCGACCATCGTTGCAACGCACCTTCTGTAGGCAAATGAAATCCGGACGGTATCGATAAGCCAGTTCTTCCAGTTCATCATACCGTTTATCTATTCCATTGATATTCCAGCTGATTATCCTCATATATTTGATGCTTTAATCCCAGTCGGCAAAGTCATCCGGGGACGGTTCATGAAAATATAAGGTGCGGTAGCGAGTGCCTCTATTGCAGGTGCAATTCCGGCACTGACATTCAGGACAACATTCCTGTTGTGTCGGCTGACTATCTTCCGGTTTTTCTTCTTCTGTTTCCATATCATTCCATTAAATCCGGCATAATGGCTACCTTTATGACATTGTCCTTCTTTTTCTCGAAAAGCTTATATGCCTTGTCTATTTGAGACAATGGATAACGATGTGTAATTAGCGGAGTTGTGTCAATCTTGCCGGCCTCTATCAGCTTGAGTATCTCCGCGCAGTCGCAACCGTCGACACCACCTGTCTTGAAAGTTAGGTTCTTACCATACATCCACGGCAAAGGCAACTCCTGCGGTTTGTCGTAGAGAGCAACAATCGTGACTATGGCATTGGGACGGGCACATTCCCATGCCATCTGAAATGTATCCTTGGCTCCGGCCACTTCTATAACTCGGTCGGCCCTGCGATCATCGGTGAGTTCATCAATAACTTCCGCGCATTCCCACGGCTCGACGACATACACATCGGGGTAATGTTCACGGACGAAATTGCGTCGAAATTCATCCGGCTCGCAGACTACAATCTGCTTGGGATTGTAGAGAGCCACGCACTGCAATGTGCAGAGGCCGGTCGGTCCGGCTCCGAGAATGAGAACAGTATCCTCTGGCGTTATCTCCGATATACGGGCAGCCCAAGAACCTGTGGCGAGAATATCACCTACAAAAAGAGCCTGCTCATCGCTCACACTGTCGGGTATGCGGTTCAATCCCTGATTGGCCAAAGGAACGCGCACATATTCAGTCTGACCACCGTCGATTCGGCAGCCAAGAGCCCAGCCGCCATGCTCCGACTCGCAGTTGTTGACATATCCACGCTTACAGAAAAAGCATTCCCCGCAAAAGGTCTCTACGTTGACGGTTACACGGTCACCTACCTTGACATTGCGAACATCAGAGCCAACCTCTTCTACAACACCGACCATTTCGTGACCAACGGTTATTCCGGGCACTACTTGAGGTACGCTGCCATGCTTTATATGAAGGTCGCTCGTGCAGATGCTTCCGAGTGTAACACGCACGATTGCATCCTGCGGATCCTTCAATTCCGGTCTCGGCTTGTCAATCAATTCAAACCGCCCTTTTTCTATGTATGTATATGCCTTCATTTTACTCTAATATAGTCTTCCAACTGGCTATCTTCTCCTCCAATGTTGAATGAGTGTTTGTAGGACTAGTACTTGGCAACAACACTAATCTGATTTGCGCCGGGAGACAAGATATATCAGTATGTTCCCTAAATAAGTTCATCGACTTTTTACCGTTGAATCCGATAATTCTTAATGATGGATGCTGAGCAACAAATCTAACTATATCATTCGCATTGCCATCTGTAATATCAGCATCCCCGCTGCTTTCCCTTACAGCGGAGTCAAGAACGTCCCAAAGGGCGATTTTACGCCGTTCCAACAAGGACAATTTTGCCATATACGAATCAGGAATAGCCTCATTGAAAAGTTGTGCTATAATCCTCCAAAGTTGATTTCCGGGATTGGCGTAATATTCCCTTTTCTGCAATGACAGCTTTCCCGGCAGGGTTCCTAATATAAGAATCTCGGAGTTAGCGTGGGCAATAGGAGGCAAGCCTTTCGTTATTTTCACCGAAGGAGATGTTGCATGTCCGGTAACCTTCGCAACCCCATGGGCTTCAACGCGCTTGGCTGCCCCCTTGCTGTTTCCGGAGTGTCTGATTATCCATCGGTTGCCGGATGGCTGTGAGGCACTGGGTATTAGACCTTCACGCAGAAGTTTGCGTAAAGGTTGCCCCTTTGTGGAATAACTCAGCACTCCTTGTTGCTCCAGATGCTTTGAAACCTCGTTGGGCTCAACATAGTCTAATCCCTTCATTTCGAGATAAGAATCTATCAGAGCGATTATTCTTTTGATATCAGCCATATTTATAGTAGCGAAGTATAAATCCTTTCGAAAATCAATCTCAATTGAGCTTCATCTTTTATAATCTCCCGGAGGGATTTAAGCCGAGCAACATTGGGCGACTCCGGAACCCATAGCTTCAAGTATCCACCTTCGGAATACTTCTCATGGAGATGGTCGAGGGTGCGCTGCCAATGCCCTTCTTTATCCAAATCCGGATAATGGTCGAGACCATATTGGATAGTGCGCTCTATAATCTTCTCCGGCACGATGTAGCGGTCGGCTTCTGCAACGATCTTGCCATAGATGCTTCGCGGCTCATGGTCAGAAGATGCACGGTGATCTTCTACAGCCTGGGCCATTGTCTCTATTTCTTCCGGAGAGAACCACTCTTTCAGTCGTTCCGTTTCCCGGACGATACGTCCTGATTCCAGATGATGCGTTTTTCGGTCGACCTCCAGACCGAGGTCATGGAAGGCTGCAATCGCATACACCATCTCTTGAATCACCGGATAATGCCTGGCAATCCCAAGACTCTGCTTGATAACCATCTGCGCATGATCCTCCCGATGCGCGGCGTCAAACCGCTCATACCTCGGAAGCACCTCTCTTTCGATATATAAAACGAGTGATGGATACATAGCCTTACTTTATACGATTTAAGAGAGTCTGAAAATTATTATAAATCTGATATTCTGAAATTCCCAAATTAGTCAGTGCATTTTTTATATTCGATTTTCTATTAAAAGGAGCATCGGATTCAGTTAAAATTCGGTCCAGTGGAATTCGACTAATTATTTTTCGACCAGACTCCGATATAGTCATAGCTTCATTAACTGAAAAATAATAACCTGCTACAACAATCTCTTCAATAAGTCGTAATGGACCGCTGTACCAATGAAATATTACATTATTGACAGAATATTCTTTTAGCATGTTTAAAGTTTCTACCTCACCTTTACGAGAATGAACACTTACAATTTTATTCTGTCCTCTTAGGCATTCGCAAATATAAGCAAATGAAGATAATTGGACATCTTTTGAGTGTATAAAGTCTTTACTAAAATCCAAGCCAACTTCACCGATATAAGATGTCGAAGAAAATAATGACTTAAACAAACTTAATTCTTGATAGTTGTCGGTTGCCAGCTGTGGATGGAATCCAAGAGCCAATCTAATATGCTTAAAACCTAAGACATGGGGATGGCCGATTCTGAAATGTTGTGGTGAATTAGTCATTCCGATTATAATATTTCCATTTTGTTCCCATCTTTTGAGATGAGACTCGGGATTAGGAATCATATCGAAATGACAATGAGTATCAATAATCATCTGAAATATTTCTTAATGTTTTCTGGAGCACAGTCATCTATCCAAAGTTTAAGTTCTTTACGAGTACGCATCACGACGTCGGAAAACTCGCCAAGTTTATCAAGGGGAAGAGGTCCATTTTCAATAAGCCCCATTTCAATCTCCTCTTTGGTTAAATCATTTTGCAAGTAACTGATTAACGCCGGCATATCTGGAATTTGCATAATATCCCGTTTCCGAGAATTAAATATGTCGGTTCCGACATGCTCTTCTACATATATTTTGTGAAGGGCTGCTCGTCTATATATACATGGCATGCAGACACCACAGTGAGTTGCATGAGCATCATCCCTAATATCTTTCCTCGTTCCTCGTTTACCACACGAACAAGATAAAGCATAAGTTGAGAGTAATAGATTACGATTCTTGCATTTCTCTATCATCTCTCCTTTTGTACATAATTGATACTTGTTTACAATCTTATGCTTCAAGCCTAAAGAAAAAAGAAGTGATTGCATTAAACTCAAGAAGTGCGGATGAGTAGTTCTCGTACTACAACTGCTTCTCCGTGAAGGTGTCAAAGGAAAATTTAAAGAAATCGTACCATTTTCGGGTATAAAAACCGGCATTTCTTGACTTATAGAATCAGCGACTAATACAGCCATGCTTATAAACAAGAAAGAACGAGATCTTAATGTTGTTTCTTTTTGATATTCGGAACCATAAACATCATGCTTATCCATATCAACACGAGTCTGGATATGATGAAAATGCTTATAATTCTTTTGAATTACCTGTAATATAGCATCCTGATCTTTTTTTGCGCCCTTGAACATTGAATCTGTATGAGAAACTAAGCAGACTCTTTCAGAAGATGATTCAAGCTGGTCTATGGCTCCAATTAAGGAATCCATTCCACCTGAGAACAAATTAACGCACTTATGTTTTTCCTTAAATTCAGTTTTAAATACTTTCTGATGTTTCCCTTTCTTATAAAGAGTATGAAGTTTTCTTTCTTCAAAAGAGATATTCCACAGATCTCCGGTTAAGAAATTAAGTGTATCTTCCAGACTGTCTTTTATTGATTGGAATAAATTTAAATTTTCGACGGGGAAAGTTACCTCAAATTCTCTACTCCAGCCATCCAGTTCTTTAGTTTGTCTTGGCAATAAGATATCAATACCATAAACGAGACATCCTATAACAAACAGATCAAATGATACACCAGAAGTGCATCTTGTGAATTTATACAAATTACGGTAATCCACATTTAAAGATACTTCCGTTTTTACAGAAGATTCATACCCTAATATTATTCTTGCGAATCCGTAGGTGTATTGAGGCTCTGATATTGTAATATTAATCTTCATATCCTTCAAATGCTATTAACGTTTCTCTAAAGAGTTCTTGTATTACGGTCTGTCCAGAACGAGATTGCCAGTCTATACTTCTCAAATCGTGGTTTTCGGATATAGTTTTAGTTTGCTCAATGATATATTCTTTAAGGTCTCTATAAAAACTATTCGTTTCTTTAATACCTTTCTCTTTTATTAGCTTTTCATAGAAATCAGTGGCTAAATGCTCATATAAGTAATTGCCGAAATACTTAACAATTAATTCTTTGGGACCATAATCTTTAATAGCGGATTCGAACTTTTCCCCAAACTCATTTATTGATAATGCATCTGCACCTATATCATTCAGCAGATCTCGCATGGCAGCTTTTGCTGCCACTTCATCTAAAGTTCCGGCATTATTAGCACAATGTTCAATTATAATCCCCTTTGCTTGAGATACATCGTTAATATCAATTCCCTTTCCTAAACCATTCAAGGAACTTATAAAGCCATTATTTTGAACATTGCCTAAGAATGATCCCAAGCGTTGAGCCGTCTTCACGCCAGCTCTACCTCCCGTTTTAGAGCCTCCCGAATATGCGCGATTGGAACCGCCAAAATGTGCTACAGCATTTGACATGATTTTTCTTAGACTATCCTGTGTTGGATGTCCGTCATTAACGGCTTTCGTAACAGAACTACTAAGATTGCTCCACGTCGGGACTCCTTTTAGCCCACCATATGCTTTCGATGTTCCCATGGCATTATTGTTTTATTATACTCTGAAGGTCTGAATGTTTACCTACAATTCTCTCTATAATTTTATTTTGTGCAGGTTTTAATTTGAATACTTTTTCGGAACATAGAGTTCTAAATTGCTCTTCACACGAACACTTATTGTCAAGCAAGTATTCGAATAAATTGAAAATGTGAACCCTGTCACCAGAACTGATTTCTGCTTGTTTTACGAGTTGATTGTATAGTTCATATTGAAGATTATCTGGTAGAGTTTTTACTTCTTCCCGGATTTTTTTAATTATGAGAGTTTCTGGCTGCCCAGATACCATAAGAGCAGATAAAACAGTTTTAACTATTGGAGGAAGCATATTGTTAGATATTGATCCAAGCCTATCGCGAGAAATCCAAAAATAATCACGAAGATCTTCACAACCCAGATATGGTTTTGACTTAAGCCATGTGCTGACTTTGGGAGTATTCCATTTTTTTAGTTTATCGCCAGAAAGGCTTGTGTTTTCCTCTGATTTATTTTCAAGTTCTTTCAAAGGAATTGCATAACCTTTGTTCTGACTTTGCCATGCATATAATTCAGTGAAAAGAGTTGGTTCGGCATATTCAAGAATCATTAACTTAGCTAAAATATCATCTCTAAAGTCTGCGATATTAGCTACTTCTGCCAATTTTTTACGAAGCATAAATGTATTTAAAAATCGTTTTATCTGTCGGGGATTTCCGTCAAGGTTTCCTGCTATCAAGGGTGAAAGCTGAGAAATTAATCTTATTTGAGTACGAAGTGGCTTGACAACCGACGCATCAGAAATTGCCAATGCAATTTGTTCAATTCCAAATATACTGTATCTATCCTTCTTTCTAAATTCAGTAAACGCTTTATGGACTTTGTTCAGATTAGATGCATCTAGTAAATCCTCACAAAATAATAAGGATATGTATGTCTCTACTTCTGAATCTGACAATTTCGGCAAAGAATAGGGAATTTGAATTAACTTTTCAAGATAATCAATAACAACTCTGCCATTTTCCGCAGCATCATCTCGCTCGATTAAGTCTTTATATCTATGACGAATAGCGTCACGAACAATTCTTGGGTCAGCACCTATAATAAATGCTGTATTTTCTACATTCAAGAATAGTTTTATAGCTTCTAAATTATCTATAATTCTATCAGGTAAACATCTATCCAAATCGTCAATTAAAATGATTAGTTTTTTAATCCCAGCTTCATTGAGAAGTTCTTTAAAATCCTCCCTGAATTTACGAACCATTTGGTATTGTTCCTCAACACTTATTGCGGCACTTTCTTTTATGAATTTCTTTTGAAAGCTAGCAAAATCCGTATCTTTAATCGCATCAGCAATCTGTTGGGGGTCTGATACTAGATTTTTTGCCCAATTAAAAATTTGAAGACCGACACTTGTGCCTCCTGTCAATGATGCTGCAACAATAGGTATGGCGATATTCTTAACGCCAAAGCCTAACATTCTCATCCAATTGACAGATTTACTAAGTTTCTTTGCTTTATTTACGACTTTCCGCCCATATGATTTATTGCGTTCGAAATTTTCAATAATAGCGCCAATTAAGGCTGCCTTAGCATCATCATAGCCTTCGAAAACCCAACCATTGAATTGTAAACATACAATGGATTTGTTTGATGCATGTTCATCATCATAATGCTTTTTTAAAATCTCCATAATGGTGGATTTTCCACTTCCCCAATCACCAAAAACCCCAATAGTAATAGGAAGCATATTAGGTTCATCCACCAAACCACTAATAAGGTTGGCATGAACCTCGAATCCCAAATAATCTCGTTTCGCTATATTATCTGACCACATAATGATTTCTGTTAAATATGTTATAAAGATACTGAGGCACCATATAAATTCTCAACATAGCTATTGATGTCGTTTGAGTCCTGTAAACTAAGTAAGACAGCGCGTTGCTGTTCATTTAACTTGGGAATGCCAAACCCTTTTACATAGTTCTTTGCATAAGAGTAGTAACCTGTCGCATAAGGTTTGGCTGTATGTTGCATATAATAGTCAAAAACCGAAGACTCAAGAATGCGCTTTAGAACAAGTAGGTCATCCTGATTATCGCCAAAAATAGCATATCCACAGTAAATGAGCATGTTTTCATTGTCCGTATAGACAAAATGCGGATGGTCTGTCATATACGGGAACAATAGTTTCAGTCCTCTGTCGTTAGTTGCTTGCGAACGACCAAAGGCATACCATGCTTCATAAGTCTTTTCTCCCTTATCTCGTTTGGATAATTTTATTTTATTAAGAGTTAGATACTTGTACGCCTTTGGATACTTACTCATAAATACAGCTTCAGCAATAACCCTGTTGTCCTTGTCGTATGGGAAGATTACTTTCTCTATAATATCTGGTATCTCTTCTTCAGAATGCAATATATTGGGTTTAATAATGTCGCGGCAAATACCCTTTTCAATGGGAAACTCCATTCCATTAAGTTCCAAATAATAATATGACTCATCCGAACGTATTGGCCTAAAAATATAGACATCATTAGCGAGTGTTGCTATTCCATTCTTGATTTGGAACATTTCCCCAAGAGATTTTCCAGCACCCTCAATCTTTCGGATGTTAAGAAGGACATCGGCATTATTAAGATGCCATCCCTTATGGTCATCAAGGCTTTCATATGATATATAATTGAACAGCATGGGTCGTTCGACAAATCCATGGGAATTTAAAATTCCTTTAGTGTAGTTTATACCACCATTCCCTTGCTTATGAATCAAGGAAATACAAGTGTAAGCAAGGGTTTTGCCAAACACTAGTTGATTACCAAAATCCACTATTTCGAGAGTCGCATTATTTTCACGAAAATAGCTTCTCAACTGTCGGGCATTTACACTTTTAAAAAAAGAGTTGAGAGTGATATATCCAATTACACCATCTTCCCGTAAAATGCCGTATGCGATTTCAAAAAAGGGAAGATATAAATCCGCGTTCCCAGTTTTTGCAACTTTCCAGTTTGGGAGTAATGCTTTTGACTCATTGTCAATATGTTTAGCACGGACATATGGAGGATTGCCAACGACGATATCAAATCCTCCATTTTCAGCAACACCATCCATTGAAACAAAATCAAAGCTGAGGGAATTACCCTGAAAAATTTTGAAATCGTCATCATTTAAGATCTCACCATTTTGTAATGCAGCCAATGAAAGAAGTATTTTGCATCGGTTCACACTTAGCGCACTAACATCTACGCCGTATAAATGTTGCAGTGCCTCACGATATGACAGTCCACAGTTGATATAAAGATAGTTTGCCAAGGTATATAGAAATGCTCCACATCCGCAAGCTATATCAATGACGAGACATCTTTGTAGCTCCCTATTTCCCGTGGCTACGACTCGCTCCACAATATAATCGCGAATATATTTAGGGGTATAGACTGCACCATTCTTGGTCCTCTCCGCTTTGGGAATTGCCAACTCAAATACGTTGATAACGTCTTCGATTGACTCAATGCCTATAATAGGGATGTCTTCCAGATAATATTCGGCCAATAAACCAGTTTGAACTGTTAATGAGTTGTTTATCACGAATGATGACACGACCATACTCTCAAGACATAAGTCTTGTTCAGCATACTGGTTTATAATATTCTGTAATTCCTTATTCATATTTATGATCTATACGAGGATTTGCCATTATAGTGGACTTTTCTGCATCAGTTAGCCCATAGAGATTACAGCATATCTGGTCAATCTCATCCCACAGATTATTAAGGAGGGGATAGTATCGTGAAGCAGAACTAATATTTGTCGCAATGGCACTGTTTGTTTCTTCAATGCGTTTTGCGATTGATACGAGACGTTTCATTCTCTCTCCAAATAAGATGAATTCTTCTTTCGGAAAAGGAACCGGGGCGAGAAATTGTTTGTTAAATTTATAAAACCCTCCCTGTTGTGGATTCGCAATCGATTTTGCGAAATATGCAAATGGGGTGGAATTGATGATTGCTGCCATCGCATATAGTTTATCATCATTTATTTCTGGAATCTGCACAAAAAACATATTGGCATTATCACAATATGTATCCTCATGCATAACAACAGAAGCCTGTGGATTCTGCGCCGTCATTGGAATGCATATTTTCTTATAAACAGCATTGTGATTATTGGCTCTTGTAAACAAGTGCCAATATTCATTCTTATCCAACTTAGGAAAGCGACTCGTTAATGTTTGAACATTCTCTTCAATAAGTGCACGGAAATTACGCAAATATTTCCCTGCCAATGGATAACGATGCTCATATTCTGAGAATTCAATCTCAGAAACAGTTCCGTCTATAACATCATACGGGAATAAGATGAATGTAGATTCATCACGGACAGATAGCGGGATAAAACGTTCATTGCATAGTAAAGCACGGCAAGCCCCACGTTCAATTTTAACATCTTCACACAGAGCTGATTTCCCGTAAATGTATTTATCATCAGAGCTACTTGCAATAATATGGTATGCCTTATCCCATAACACCTGAACTCCAACTTTGATATTACAAACATCTCCTAAAGTCCCGAGATCTTTTGACAGCCGCACTCGCAACGAATTGGTTTGATGGTTTTCAAATGACCATGGTGTTTCTGAGATTGTATCCTTTTCAATTTCAATACACTCTTCATTTATACTGCTTGTGTATTTGACTGTCGTCTCATTTAAAGATGTCTTGTCGCATACAATTATAGCAACGTATGTAATTCTGTCTTCAAACAAATCCGTTTCGATATAGTCATATATCGACCGAAGAATCCGTTTGCTGCTCAAAAACTTTCGGATACCTTTGCCGTAGTCTGTTTTGAAGAATCTTTTTTGTACAATATATCCAAGGCTTCCCCTTTCATTCAGAAGCTCAACTCCTCTTTCAATAAATGGTATGGCTAAATCTATTTTACCATTTTTGCTTGATGCGTAACGTCGCTTAATGTAAATAGACATAGCTGGTAGTGCTCCATTGTAATTCTTAACTTCGACATACGGTGGGTTTCCAATCACATAGTCAAATCCTCCATGCGTAAAAACGTGTTTAAATGCGCTTTTATAATCGAAGACATTGGTCGCAGCCAATTCATCAAGATTATCTTTTATTTCAGGGACACGTTCCAGTATGTCCGGTTCTACCAGCGAATTGCCACACTTTATATTTATTCCAACCCCTCTAAGAATTTGAGAACCATATAAACCGGCACTTCCAAAATCGCTCGGATCATATCCATCGATAATCTTTAAAGACAATGAGAGTTTAGCAACTTCAACGCATTCCTGGTTAATGTCAACGCCATACAAACATTGGTTCACAATCAGCTTGCGACCCTCAAGATTAAGAAACTTTTTCCCATCCTTTTCATACAGATATTGAATAGGTAAAGAGTCTTTGTTTTCTTGCAGGTTTCTTTCAATTTGTTTAGCAAGATAATCGTAAATCCCGACCAAGAACACGCCACTACCACAAGCTGGATCGAGAATGGTTTTACTTAAAATCTGCTTGTTGGTAAGTGATTGTAAATATTCCGGCGAAATTGTATTGGTTATAGTATTATGAACCAGGTGTTCAGGCGTGGTTACAGCTCCATTGCTTTTGCGGAATTCCGATTTCAAGACATTTCCGAGAAGTCCGGCATCGTCGTATTCTAGGTGATAACCAAGAAAGAGGTCATATATATCGCTGATGCTCTTCAATGGAATTACATCAAAACAATAAGGAGACGGATAGTATAGGAATGAAAGCAGCTCATCAAAAACGGAGTTGTTGATGTTCAACTTATGAATTTTATTGATTCTTGCAAACATCGGTCCGTCATAATGCTCAAAAAAGGTGAGATATGACGAATTTTTGAACTGCGCCCAAAAATCAGTTTTTGCGAAGTCTTTCAAAAGGCCTTCACGCTCAAGTCCGCGAGCTTCACATACTCTAATGAATAGGATTCTATTAAGAATAATCTGAGTCCATAAATTAAGATCACTGATACCAATAACGCCATTATTACCTTCTACTATCGCCTTGGCAAGTTTGAGCCGCACGTCACTTAAAGCTTTTGAGAAGTTCTTGTCAATAGAGTCTTTGCCTATGAACTTTGTTTTCAGATTATTGCAAATAGCCTCATCCCGCCCTAAGTATTTGTTGAGTGTTTCAAAGTTATCAGCAAAATCCGAAACCTTTAAATAAAGGATTCGTGCAAAATCTGCATTATCCGAGACCCTCGGCATAGCTGAACAATCATAGATTGCCAATTCATCCATGTTTGTAACGATGGAATAGCCGGTACCTATAGACCAACCATACGATCTGATCTGGAAGGCCACACTTTTGTCGGTTTTTATATTTACAGATCTTTTCTTCGCATCAAGGAAAAATAACCGCACGCGACCATTTACGAGTGTGTAATCCGGACGAGTATTAGTTGAACCGATTTCACTCAGTGCATTGCGTTCGGAAATCTCAAGTGGAACTTCTTGTAATACATGAGTAGTATTCCTGACGTTCCACCCAAATATGGCTAGCATTTGGTTAATCCAAGTGCGGGTAGTCTCTTCTGAAGCCTTATCAAGTTCACCGCGTTCACAAGCATTCCGATAATTGCCTATGAAATTCTTAAATTCATCAATTCTTGCCATGCTATTATGAGTTTGCTTGTCCGTATTCTGCCATACCTTCTGCCACCATAGAAAGAATTTCGGAGGCATCCTCTTCGTCTTCAATAAGATTATAGACTTTGTTAGCTAACCAATATTTACGCAATTCTTCATATGGTATGCCATAAAAATGGGCTAACTGTCGCACTTGTTCTTCCCGAGCCTGTCTGTCTCCTTTTTCAATTTTACAGTAGACTGCCGTATCCATATCAATGCCTGCTGCAACTTGCCGTTGCAACAGATTTAAGGACTCCCTCAATTCTTTTAATTTCTCTTGAAAAAGCATCATAGCTGTATTTTTGTGCAAAGATAAGGATAATTTCTAATACATGCAAGCACAATTGACAAAATATGTCAAGACAACCACTATCAAATAATAAAGAATCGCTTAGCTGTTTACGTCAGGACACAAGAGGACATCCCTGAGTTCCATTATTTAATAGGTCTTCGACTTTTTTACCGTTCCCAAGTCTTCCGAGTTACTCTCGCTATCTTGGGACGGCGTGTCCCTTATATCATTGTATCCCATAAAGATAAACTATTTTAGACTGTAAAATTTATAGCATCTAATTCCACATTCTTGCACAAGCTCTTAAATATTTGTTAATCTACGTTCTTTTAGACCTGTTTTATAAAGCCTGGCGGTCTTGCGATGCCTGCCGGAAGGGTGGCCGTCGATTTTTGAGTCGGCGAAGTTAAGGACGCGCGTGGATATGCCAAGGCCCAACGGCGCGTGCCACGGCATCACCCGTGCTGCTGTGGCAGCCTTGTCGAAATCCCCTGTGTTCACGTCCTTTGAGATTTGCCGAAAAAATTGATTCGGCAACCCTCCCGAAAGGGATCCTAAAGAAAGGGAGAAAAATCAAGATTTCACCAAGTAACTCAATTCATTAACTTTTAGCATCATCGTAATTATGGAAGCTAACAACACCAACCGCACCGCCAATCGTGGCAACAACCTCGTCAACAACACCGTAGTCCGTGGTTTCATCGCCACCGAACCCGCAATCCACAACTTTGCTGAGGCAAGCGTTATCCGCTTCGCTCTCGCAGTCCGCACCAAATCGACTTCCAAGAAGTCAGGCGAGACAACCAGCCAGTCATCGCTCATCACCGTGGAGAAGTGGGCAAAGAACACCAATCTCACATCGTTCGATGCCATCAAGAAAGGGCGCCTCGTAGAGGTCAAGGGTACGCTCAAACCTAATGAGTGGAAAGCAGCCGACGGCAGCCACCGCTCCCGCATCATCCTCGGAGCACGTTCCGTGAAGGAGGTCGCCCGACCGGCCTCACAGATGGAACCGAAAGCAGAGGCACAGCCCGAGGCAGTCGCTTCTTAATCGACAATTCACTATCCGACAGGATGTCCGGGGCTTCCAAATCGGGAGTCTCGGATTTTTTGATATCGCGCGGCGCCCTGCGAGAGGGCGCAATACCTATTATAAGGTTTGTTGGGCCGGTTCCAGTTATAATCGGCAAACGCCGCTGGTGGCGCGACGGGTGACTACATTGGCTCAGCGAGGAAGGGAATGACGGCTTGCGACACCCGAGTGCCCTCCGGGTCAGGATGAGCGAGGGCCGGCAGACATCTCCCTGCAGTCGAAGACTGCCTATTTGCGATACCCTCGATTCATTGTTCTTTCTCCGCTGCGCTACGAAAGCGGCAAGCCGATAACACTCCGGTGACGGCAGCTGTCATCTTTGCCCTTCCTTTCACCTTCGCCATGCGCACACCCGTCACTGCCAATGTCGGTTTTATAAACGCCAGAGGCGAGTCGGCAGGGACGGCGATGCACAATCATCTGCCTCGTCGCCATAACGCCAACGCTTATCGCTGCACTCCGAGTGGCTTCCGGCTCAGGGCGAGCGAGGGCCGTCAGACTTCTCTCTGCGGTCGAAGACTGCCTATCTTCGATACCCTCGGTTCGCTCTTCACTCCGAGTTTGCTGGCTTATGGCTATGCCGAATGAGGCAAACGCAGCATTGCCATGTCCCTTTCGCCGAGCCTTTTTACATTTTCATTTACCGGTTATAAGTCAATCAAAGTCTGCCCTTTATAAATGGAACTTCTCCCGTGAGACCGTCCTGTCGGGTTATCGGCGCGAAGTTAGGCATCGGAGCTGAGCGAAAAGGTCAGGCTACATTTAGGCGAGATTTCACGGTCTGCGACTGATAAATCTCGCTTAAAACCTTGTCGCTTGCACCCTTGAAAGATGCCTTTGGTATGCGCAAATAACCTCCTTACGGACGGCTCCAATGGAGCAGAAAGTGAGGGATAAAATCTCAATCAATGGCAAACAACCAACTGACACCTAATGATGAAGAGCTGATAGACTTGGCTTATTCAACCACCTACCGCAGTAGCATCCGAAAAATGATGGATGAAGCTGACACATCCCAATGCCGTGAAATCCTCCAAGGCATACTGGATGACCCTGAGATGGAATGGGAGGACTAACTATTATCTAATGAAGATATGACGTACTATGAGATTTTCGGAGAACCTATCTCCAAGGAAGACGAGGCTTTCGTCAAAGAGTTTGAACGTTTCGTGAACGGACGCATGTCAAATCCGGAGAAGGTAGGCAAAGGTCTGTCAACCATGCACCGTTACCTTCAGCAACAGGCGTTCAAAGTAGTGGTCGCCTATATGCGCCAACTTGCACTCAATTTCTATGCAGGACGTTTCGATGACCGCAATGAATGGGCAGCCAAAGCAGCAGCCACCGCTTACGACAGTCTTGTGGAGAACGAGATAGTCTATGATACAGACTACATTGAGCGCAAAGACTAAAAGTCAAGCCTCTTCGATTGCAAGAAACAGTCGGAGAGGCTTGATTATTAGGATTTGGATTCCCAAAGCGTTATCCGTTTTAGAATCTCTGCCCGAGGAAGTCGAACATTTATAGCCAACAGTTCTCGCAACTTTATAGATGCTTCTGAAGGTAACAGTATGCTGTTCTCTATCATTTGGTCAAAAAGATAGAGAACTCCATGGACTTCTACGTTGCAATTTTCAGCATACGCTCGAAGCTGGCGATCCCCGGTTATAAGGGTGTATGCACCATTTCTGGCGTAATAACATACGGAACAATCTTGTATTGAAATATTGCCCGGTGCAGATGCTTGTTCTGTTACAATTTCTACGATTTCTTCTGCTGTAAACTCTCTGACATGAATGAGATTTTCATTTATCGCCTGCTGTATCTCTGTCCGATATTCCGGAGTAGCAATCTCGGCTATAACAAAATCGACCGTATGTATCTCAAACGGCAGCTCGCACATCTTACGCAGCAATCCAATGGACTGCAGATCAATGAAGATATTCGTATCGTTGACAATAACCTTCATTTATCAGACCAGTTGTAGTTGCGCGTTAACCTTTTCTACCGAAGTATTTAGAAGAACTGCTGCTTTAGAGATAGAGATAATCTCATCAGCAAGAGCACGATACACCATGCGGAAGAAGCGACCGGAAGATTTCTCGGCAAAGCGCGATACTTCGACCTGAGTCTTGAAGTCAGCATTCATGTTCTTCTTTATATTGAAAGTGCGATAACGCTGGTCTGAAATAACTCCATGCTGATGCAGAGTGAACATTATTGCATCCACTGATATGCCGAACTGGATCTGAATATCCTTTAACTCGGCAAGTGAAATGTCATGACGCTTTTCTCCTATTTTAGAGGTCAATACGCTGTACGGCAATAGCATCTCATTTGCAAAGGCATTGCAAAGTCTTTCAACCGACTTCTGATCCAACTCATCCGGGAAAATCATCAAAAGATGCCCGAGTTCATGCAATGAAGTGAAGCGCTTACGTTCGGCATTGAAGGTCTTATTCACCACTATGATCGGGATATTGCCATTTACATAACCGCTGAGACCGTCGAAAGCATTGTCTTCCGCGATTTCAATAATCTTGATATTGTTGTCTTCAAGTACCTCGATAACGCTGGAAATACCGTCGGTTCCCAATTGTAGCGCGTTGCGTACTTCTCCTGCAAAGGCAATCGCATCCTGAATGGTTGAAACCATTTTACGCTCTAAGTTGAACTCGTAGGCAGCCCCGCTTATCTGTTCTATTTCGAGGTATCGTTCCAACTCCTCATGTACTCGCTCGCTGAGTGACTGAGCTTTTGCTGCTGAAAACTTCGACTTCTTCCGGAACTCTATATTGTCGATGGACACGGCATATGGACGGAAAAAGAAGTCAACCTTGACACCAAGCGACGATGCAAGTGCCAATAGCACTCGGCTATCAGGCATCATTTTCCCCTGTTCGTACTTGTTTATTGCCTGACGGGTAACCATCTGATTCATCTCTTTAGACAAATTATCAAGCGACAAGCCGCGCATCTTGCGTGCCTGTTGTAACCGCTTAGGAAATATTTCGTGAATGACTTGGCTCATGGCTCTGTAGTCTGATTGTTTTGGTTGACAAAGTTAGTAATTATTTCTGAATTGTCAACCAACAAACCTGTTAAAAGTTCATTCTAAGTGCCATTTTATATGGCAATAGCTCTCCGGAAGCCGTACTGCCGGTGGTTATGGGCGCGAAGTTGGCATCCGGATTGACCGCCAAGGTCAGGCTATGTTTCATCGAGATTTTACAGTCTGCGACTGAAAAAACATCTTGAAAACCTTGTCTTGCCAATCTCTCCTGATGCCCCTGAAATGCGCAAATAACCACCTCACGGACGACTCAGAAAGAGCAGAAAGTGAGGGAGAAAACTTCACCGATATGAGAGTAAAAAGAATGACAACAGATGAAGGCAAGCGAGTAAATATCAGTCGCTTCCCAAACTTTTCAGCCTCGGGTTCAGTACGCGGCATGAAGAAGCTGTATTATGGTCGTGATGCCTTGTTGGTACGAGTAGGCAAATTCATTTACAACGTGACATCCGAACCGGCTATCTATAACCAAGCTCACATTTAACCCCAAAAGATATGAAACAGATAATATGGTCGAGTGAGACTTTCTATGATGACACTGCAAGAGCAGTTTATCAAGACAGTCAGCGGGACTTTCTTGAGGATGAGGATTATTGCGTAGCTGATCAGGAGTGGTCGGAAGTAGTTCAAGGCTTTCTCGTTGATGAGCGCAACAATCTCAACCGGGATGTCAACGGAATAATCATTGCTTTCGCTGACCTCGGATTGTGGCACGGCAGACGCCAAGGGTTCAAAATCTATGACACTAACATCGCCACTATCTTGAAGTCTTCCGAGGATGAAAATGAGTGGTATGGTGACGGCATGGATATACGAAGCCGCCACATCCACCATGACGGCACCAATTATGTACTTTATCGTATCGTACCGGATATGGAAGCCGCAGAACTTGTCGGCGAGATGATATACAACCGTGAAATTAACGAAGACGAGTTCATCAAATGCACGGAATCACTCTACCCATATGTGGCTGAAATCTATGGCTGGCCACTGTAAAACCTCTACGATATGGAACTTGAGAAACTTATAAATCGCATCACTGACATTGCCGAAGATAAAGGCTGGTCAGTATACACGGAAACAAAAGATGCACTTGTGGAATTTGAGTTTTCACAATCAACGGACTTCGGTCAGGATTTTTCATTCTCCGCATCGATGAATGACGGAGACATATATTCCCTCATTAAGGATGTCAATGACTATTATGAAGGATATGACCCCGATGAAGAAGCCATGTTGTGGGTCGGCTCGGATGGACACGGCAAGAACGGTGCGCCTTACCGTCTTTCCGACATCATTAAAGACATGGAACAGGCAGAAAGTATGGTCAGTGAACTACTTGAAGCCTTAATCGAGGTTTGTAACAAAGAAGAACTATGGCGCGACTGAACTACATCAAGACACTCATAGACAAAGTGACCATGGCAACCAGTGATAACTGCCAGTTTGTGTGCTATGGACACCTCGTTGAAATGCAGAGCTGTATGGGAGGTTTCTTTGCGGCGACCATCTACCGGACGAAAGACCGATATGAGGGCGAACTGGCAACCTTTAGTTTCGACTACTGGCGCAAGCATCTCTATATCGAACAATCTGACAGTACACCACTGACTGAGGCTATAACGTCAGCTTTCAGAGGCATATACGGTAATAATCTTACTATCGCTATTGATACTACATAAAAATCATAGATATGAAAAAATTACTTTTCCTATTGTTTCTCTACATTCTTGTGGAGGGTGACAATGTAATCTCAGATGGGCTTTATGTCTATCACCGTGGCAAGCACGCCGTTGACGAACTTGCAACCAAAGTGGATGAATATTATCCCAAGATTCAGGCAGTGGACACCATTATGACCAATGCTCTCAGCAAGGAATTTGTCGAGCCTACAGACAGCGTGGTTCCGCTTCCACAGCCACAGCGCAAGGTAATCAAACGACCTTAGTCTTCAGCGTTTTCTTTCTGACGGTACGATTTGCTTTAATGCCATTGTGCCGAAGGACGCGGTATATCTCAGAGTTTGATATACCAAATTTTTCGCGAATAACATCCAGGGTAAAACCGGTCAAATAGAACTGGATTACATTCTGGTTGAACTGCTTTCTTGCCAGTTTCTTATCAGAATTGGCAACGGTATTGTCTATCCGTACCTCGCCATGCTCCTTTTTTAAGGTCAGGATTTCTTTGGGTAGTTCTGCTATAAGGTCAAGAAGATTTTCATTGGGAAACAATTCCCCCTTTGTATCAATCCTGTCTTCTATTGAGATGAGTCTGACATTCCTACTTTTGCAGAAACGGAGCAGAGTAGAGAATTTGCTCAGGCTATCGAGGGCGTTGCTTATCCGAGCGACAATCAGTTCATCGCCATCCGATAATTTGCGCAACATTCCTTTCCATTTGGAACGGATCATGTAACAAGCTCGGCTCTCTTTATAGATTGCCGAGCATCCGTATTCGTCCATCCATTCGACGGACGAAGCTGGAACATCGCCGAATATGTATCCTATTTTTTGCATTGTGTGATTGGTTTAAGATTATAACGGCAAAAGTAGTTCCATAATGTTCTCAAACCGCGAATTATCAATAATTTAACCATATAAATATAATAGTAGATATTAAAGATTGTTTCATCATTCATCGGAATTTATATGTGATTTCGCAACAACGTTAACCATGTGATATACTTACGTCATATATAAATATTTTGGTAGTTCACAATTAGTCTTAATGCCAAGGATTTAGCCTTCTGATTTCGATTTTTACGAATTAATTTTGCCGACCCTAACCAATATTATCACATCAGAAATGAGAAATGAAACCATAATCCGATTCCTGGAATCTGCTGCGATGAAAGTTCCGGCAATCATCAAGCCGGGACATGAACATCGCCCTCGCCGTGAAGTTCGTGCAGAGGTAGCCCTGCTTGTATTCAACCTTCCGGCACCACTTACAATCAATGAGCTTCTCAATGCAACAGATGAAGCTCATGGGATGACCATGCTTTATCATCACATCCGTTCACGTCTCACCGATTTCGGTCAGAGTTTCTGCCTGTTCCAACAGCCGGGTACGGGAGAAATGTATCAGATCAACGGCTCGACAAACGGCCGGGGTGAAGTAACAAGCGTAGATGTAAAAATCTACGAGTCTATGGATCGCATGGAACTGGAATTATCCGAAGAACTTCATCGGATGAGAACCATTCCCGGAGAGTTTGCCTACCAGATG
Organism: uncultured Muribaculaceae bacterium; assembly: GCA_947629175.1. GTDB lineage: Bacteria > Bacteroidota > Bacteroidia > Bacteroidales > Muribaculaceae > Paramuribaculum. The sequence goes on from CANRCT010000025.1 coordinate 40,301, forward strand.
GGGGACGATGAACTCTACTCATGCTTTCTCTGATGACATCAGAGCTTGCAGAGCATATCATCAAAACAATCGTCTGGCATCGCACATGGATTGCATTCAAGGATTTCGATACGACTGGAGAATTTGTCATGCTGACTCCATCCGGAGAAATGTCTCATTTCAGTTGCCGCCTTTTCCGACTTGAAGTCCGCGTTCCCCAAAACGGCTATTTCAAGAAACAGATTCTCAACATACCCGAGATAAAGCTTGACAATGCCATTTACAGGCTTTCCAAGGAGAAAGCTTTCGAGCGTCGGGTTGCCACATTGGCGATTACATTTGAGGATGTGAACCGAATATTTTCCCTCGCGACGGAAGGAAATCTTCCCCTTGAACTTGAAAAATAATCAGAATCAAATATGCAACTTCTAATACAGTTTTATCCGGCAATCGCTACGACCGTTGCTATGTTCTTTTACAAACGCGACAATCGTCGGATGCAGTCTTTCTATCGCCGAATGGCTCTGAGCCTGTCGGCACGCAAGCTCTTCGTGTCACTCCTAATGATAGCTATGCTCATCTACAACTTCTGTTATCTTCAGGCCAATGGTATGAATGTCGCTTTGTGGATTGGCACTATTCTCTGCATCTCGATGTTCTCGTTTCGTCTGGCAGAAAAGAGTCTATATGTCCTTCAGAATCGCATATATTTGGCAGTCGCTGTCATACCGATGCTCGTTTGCGTGGTGCAACCCGGATTACTGCCGATCTCGGTAAACCTTTACTTCATCTTCATGGGTTCCCTGTTCTATCCCTCGCGAAAGCTGCGGAACCGATTGGACAATCCGGAGACCTTCACCAGATTCTGTGCGAATCGCGATGCTGCTATAAAGTATTACTATTCCCGTTGACTTCGGAGTGGTTGTGTATCTGCAAAGTTAATCACCGGTTCAATTTACTTACCAAAACAGGCCAAGGGCCTTCGGATGCTCCGAAAGATTTTGGTTCGTAAGAACCGGCAACTTCAAAGCAGAAAACAACCAGTTCTCCGAAGCCGGACGGAAAGAGTTCCGAAAGGCAGGGGAAGAAATTCAAATCTCAGAATTATGGAAAGAGAATATGTAATGCAAGTTGCGGAGACTATCCGCCAGCAGCTTCTCGGGACAACCCCGATGAACGTGATTTGCTCATGGGGCGCGCTCCATGGCTTCAAAGCAACAACCTTCAAGGATATGGCAGCCCTCAAGTTCTATGTCAAGGGCAGACTCTTCAAGGGCTATGTGCTCATTGCCTACAACGAGATGGATTACTATGAAATCTATCTTCAGAACGAATCCGGCACAAAGTGCATCCACGAAGAATGCTATTTCGACCAACTCGGTGAGGTCATAGACGTGGCAATCGAACGCGGAGAGGACGCCGAAGAATACGAACGCTTCTGCGAGGAAGAACACGCGAAGCTCATGCGCGGAGAAATAGGCTAAATCCGATGCGGCACAACCGGGATGCACACGACCGGCAACGGCACGGCGCATCCCTTACTCCGCAAGCGACAAAAGTAAACCCTCTTTTATTCCCTCACATTCAAATACATTGACAGATTTATAACGCAAAAACAGTAAACCTTTTACAAGTCTTTTATGACCAACAGAAAAATTGACTCTTCTAATCACAAGCATCAGCTGTGGGCTGTGACGCTTGACCGCAAGGCTCTGGAATATCTCCGCGATTCGGCCAACAAGGGCATCTCGCGGCTCGGAGCCTACATCTGGCTTCTCACTAATTGTGTGAAGACCCGCACCTCTTTTAAGCCGCCCTATGGCCAGCCCTTTTATCTGGAACCGTCTCAGATTGTAATCTCAATTACCGACCTCGGTCAGAAATGGCAATGGGCACGCGAGACTGTCAGGAGCTTTCTCTCGAATATGGAAAGCCTTGGTCTGCTCACCAAGGAACAGCTCGACCGCTGTTCGCTCATCACAATGAAAATTGAGCTTTGCGATTTCGAACCGAACGGTCTCGATACGGAGGCTATTGAAAACCTGTCCTTTCCGGAAAAAGTGACCGGCATAATGGACAAATGGCTCGACGGCGATGCCACCAATGCCGAACTGGTCGAGAAATTCGAAGACTTCGCCAATCGCTTCAGCGATACGGAAGACGATGAATCTTCGTTTCGTACTGTCGGGTTGCAGTATCAGATGATTCGGCAACTTAGTCACAGGTGGGCCACTTCGTTCCCTGACATTCCTGCTTCTCCTGATTTCCTCGGCTATTCTCTGCTTGAACAGATTTTCTACCAGTGTTTATCCGGAGACTGGAACAAATGGCTCTCACTTGTACGAACCTTCAGCCCCGGCATTGACGCTGAGGGCATCGAGACGTCCTCTTCTAATCCAAGGGTGGATAATCCCGAGGCATACGCCGGCCTCCGTAAGCTTTTCAAGCATCTCGGAGTATCCTTCACCAATCCGATTTCGTGAGACGAGCCGGGCTTGCTGTTATAGGCTCTTTGCTAAACGGGACTTCTAATGCTTCTGTGAGGCTCAATAACGGCCACTACGCGGCTCTGGGTTATAGTTCCGGAGTCTTCCGCAGCCTGATGTCAACGGAAGCCTCCGCTGATGTTTTTTAGCCAACGCGCTTGCGCGAGTTGCCGCATAGGTACCCCTGCGGGAAGCCTACTTCCCCCCGATGCCCCGAAAGGGCATGGGGAGTTGCCGAATCGGCAGGCCACTACGAGCAAGCTCGGCCTCGTTTTATAAGCTATTATTATTAACCGAAAACTCTTTATACATGGCAAGTTACAATCGTCAGGTAATCGACATACAGGCAAGTGCCGGAATGACCGGCGACCAGTCCAACGAGCATCAGCGACGCTGGACTGAACGCGGTTGGCGCGATGCCGCCAAGCATGGGAATTATGATCCGACTCGGGCGAAACTCAATTTTGAGATAGCAAAGGGTGGGATTGTTCAACCCATCGACACATCAAAGAGCATCCCCAAACGAATAAAAGAAACCTTGAAGGCGCGTGGAATCGTTGACCCTAATGAGGAGATGAAGGCTGCCGGTAGGACTCCCAACCGACGCACCGTGGTTAACATCATCTTCGGTGGTTCAAGAGAGCAGATGCACCGTTTGGCTTATGGCGATCAGGTGGTGAATCTGGAACATGGCGCTGACAATAGTCATATCACCCGTTGCAAGGATATTGAGGAATGGGCAAAGGACATCTACGCATTCGCGTGTGGCAAATGGGGCGAGGAAAACATCGCGGGGTTCTATGTACACCTCGATGAGCAAAATGTGCACATCCATTGTACGGTTCTGCCAATTACGCAGCGTAATAAGTTTTCATTCAAAGAATTGTTCGCTGGCAAGGATAAAGCGGAGTTTACTGTCCGGACACGCCGTCTTCACGATGAACTCGCATTAGTCAATCAAAAATGGGGTCTTGCGAGAGGAAACGATAAGCAAGAGACGGGTGCGCGTCATCGGACAACTGAGGAATACCTTCGCGAGCTTAGGCAGGATTGCAACAGTCTGGAACTCGACATCGCTGAAAAGCATGAGACACTCCGGGACCTTTATTCGGACATCCGTAAGGCAGAGAAACGATGCAAGGGTCTCACAACCATGATTCGTAATCTGGAAGCCAAAGAGCACGAACTGGCAGAGCAGCTGGAACAGCTGGAGACTCAGGTCGCCTCAGGCACAGGTAATGCAGAAGAACTGAATCGTCGAATTGCAGACTTACAGGCTCAACTCCGTTCAACATCATCCATTCTGGCTGACAAACGCGATAAATTGAAGAAGGCTGACCGGCAACTCGCCGACCTCAACGATGAAGTTGACACGCTCAAACATCAGGCATCTGATCTCAGGAAGGAGCGAGATAACTATGGGGCAGATATCAATGAACAGGTACGGCTCCGTATGGCAGATGCCGTGCTTGGTAAAACGCTGATGGAATATGGCAAGGCTATTGAGTCGATGACTCCTGAACAACGTAAAGCTGTCGGTAATGATTTCATAACCCATCTTGCGGAGAAACCAGGCGAGATAATAAGCTGTGCAATGTATCTTTTTGCCGGATATGTCGATGGTGCTATTCAGTTTGCAAAAGGCTCCGGCGGTGGCGGCGGTTCGACAAGCGACCTTAAATGGGGACGTGATCCTGATGAGGATGATGCTCGTTTTGCTTTTCGTTGCATGGTACAGGCCCATAAGATGCTCAAGCCGAATAAACAGCTCAAACGCAAATGAGCGTTTACACTTTTTATTTGCCAAAATCTTGATTCAGTTAAGACAAGTTATATAACAATCTGAAAGTGAACTAATATTTCAAAATCGGAAAGGAAAATTGTTCCTTTGCGCAAAAAAACCAAAGCACATGAAACAAATATCTCAAATATTCTTGTTGGCTCTGACTGCGGGTCTTTCAAGTGTCGATGCTTTTGCCTATGCGACACCGATACACCCGCAGCTTCCACAGACAATTCTGGAGCCTCAAAATGTCAGCTATACTGAGAATGTGGTGGAGACACCCGGATGGAAAGGAAACTGGTTTATTGGTGTCAATGGCGGCGTCAATGCTTTCATTGGTTCACCTCTCGGATGCGAAGATATCTGGGGAAGATTGAAACCACATTTCGGCGTCAATGTCGGTAAATGGTACACTCCGACTGTCGGATCGCGACTCTCGTTCAGCGGATTTTCCATCAAGAACGGTGACATCAAAAATCAGAATTATTGGAGCGCTTCGGCCGATATGCTGTGTAATATCTCCAATGTAGTAAATGGCAAAGGTGACACACCGAAGGTCAGTCTCGTGCCGTATGTAGGCTTTGGAGTAATCCATAATAACCAGGCAAAGACATCGCCTTTCGCCATTTCTTATGGCATCATGGCGCAATATGGATTGACTTCTCGTCTGAGTGTTACTCTGGAAGCCGGTGCCAAAACGACCTTCTCCGATTTCGATGGTATCGGGGCTTCAAACCGCTTTGGTGGTGACAATCTGTTGTCTCTTTCGGCTGGACTGACATATACGATTGGTCGGACCGGATTCCGAAAAATAATCGATGCAAAGCCTTTCATGATTGATAATGCAAAGCTCAGAGAGACCTGCCGCGAACTCTACGAGGCTAACAACCGTTTGTCGAATCAAAACGCCCGTGATGCCCGTGCTCTTGCCGAATTGAAAAAGATTCTGGAGATTGAAGGTTTGCTCACCCGATATGGCAATCTGTTCGACCCTGAATATGACAAATCGGGGCTAAAAAAATTCCCGATTAACGACTATTCCGGCCTCAATAGCTTACGCGCTCGTTTACATGGAGCTGGGTTAGATGCCTATTCCGGAAAAAGAACCTCTGATGATAACGTGCCTGATGATGACCTAACCGATTTTATCGAATCTACGATACTCGGCGACAGCAAAAAGAATAATGATTCGGCAAGTGATAAAGCCCTAAAGTCAATTACTGAAGCGGACGATAGCATTGCCTCTTCAAATCTCGATTTGGCAATAGACGGTAAATATGACAAGTATTTTGCACTAATCAGAAATGGAGAATCCTGCTTAGGAAGTCCGATTCTATTCTTCTTCCAACTCGGCACTACTAATCTGACAGACCAGTCTCAGCTTGTGAATCTCGATGAGATTGCCAGGGTTGCCAAGACATATGGTCTCCGCATTCGCGTCACCGGAGCTGCCGATTCACATACCGGCACAACAGATATCAACACCCGTCTCGGGAACGACCGAGCAGACTACATCATCAGTCAGCTTAAGGACCGAGGCATAAGCGCCTCCCTCATAACCAAAAACAACCGTGGCGGAATCGACCTTTTCAATCCCGGAGAAGCCAACCGTCACTGCAAGATAGAACTATTTCTTACTGCCAAATAAGACTACTTTTTCTTTTTGAATTTTCTAACGTGAAACAGCTCGACCGAGAGGCCGGGCTGTCGCATTTAGTTGTATATCGCACTAAATATTAAAAATTATAAGAGATGATATTCTCATCAGAAAATTTTTTGCAAAAAAATTCATGTTACGCAAAAAGGCTGCATGTCGGGTATCTAACTTTGCATCGTCAAACAAAAGGAAGCATGGGTGAGCGGCCGAAACCGGCGCTCTGCTAAGGCGTTAGACCGGCAACGGTCTCGGAGGTTCGAATCCTCCTGCTTCCGCAAATGGTGAGATAGCTCAACTGGATTAGAGTCGCGGTCTACGAAGCCGCAGGTTGTGGGTTCGACTCCCACTCTCATCACAATGGACACTTGGCAGACTTGGTGTATGCGCAGGACTGAAAATCCTGAGAACGTGGTTCAATTCCACGAGTGTCCACTAACCAATCAGAGTGTAATTCAGTTGGTAGAATGCTTGGTCAGGGGCCAAGATGCCGCAGGTTCGAAACCTGCCACTCTGACAATAACGGAGAGATGCACTACGGTGGTGCAGCAGACTGTAAATCTGCCGTCTTAGGACACAGTAGGTTCGACTCCTGCCTCTCCGACAATTTTTACTATGAGGAGGTGCCCGAGTGGTTTAAGGGGCCGGTCTGCAAAACCGGTTTTCGTCGGTTCAAATCCGATCCTTCTCTCAAAGAGATAGCCCGGTCGAATGTTTCGCCGGGCTATCTTCATAACATGAACATTAGTTTGTTCTTTACTTTAGAGAGGATTGTCGCGAGGTCTCTCGCTTCCCTGCCAAGGTCAAGATGCTGAATCATCTCGACGGCCTGGGAAAGCAGTTCGCAATCGTCTTCTGACAGAGGATGGTCATTGATAGAGTAATCAGGATCTTCGTATCTGTAGAACTTATTGTCATAAACTTCAATGGGCGCGTTGTAGCCCAATTTGTCAGACCTCATTATCTGAATGTCGGCCTGTACGGTTCTCATGGACACTCCCTTCGTTATTCCCTCCATTTCGTATAGGGCATCTGAGCAGGCTTCGACGAGGTCGTCAAGTGTCCACCTTCTGTATTTGTTTCTCAAGCATCTGTCGATGGTCTTGTATCTTATCAACGCATTTTTGTTTGCGGGCATGGCTGTGGTAAAAGTCTGAATCGTTCATAAATTTTGAGATTGAGTGTGCCATGCCGGACGATAAAGGAGTAAGATGCCGGACGGGCACAAAAAAAGTTGGAAGCTTTCGAGGGCATTCCAACTCTTCCTTTATCGTGATGATTTATCGTCGTGTCAGTTCACGCAACTATCTTCACAACAGTATCGATGGAATCCCGGTCGTGCATATCGCTGATAAAATCGGCAATATGAACTCTGGCTATAACTCGGTCGGTTACAGCTTGTCACGTTAGCGGGATTTCTAAACTGTTGAGTATTCATTTTTTCGTTGCGTTTGCGACTGCAAAGTTAACACAAATCTTTCAGATTCATAGTACTGCAGTCTTGATTTTGTTTTCCGGGCGCAAAATTACGACCTCGCTGCGCAGTCTATTTGCGTAGCTTGATATTATTTGAAAAGATTTATTGTTTCTTTCCCCGTGTTAAGGCCGGTATTGTATGTAAAAGCGGTTCCGCCGGTCCTTATACCGTCGTAATAGGCAATAACCGCATCTGAATGATCAAGCATAAAGCGGTTGCGTGCCATCTCACAACCTTTATAATAACGTTGGCTAAGCGTTATTGCTTGATCTGCTTCTTCAAGAATCTGTTCATATTCCTGACGTTTTGAAGGCGACCACCGATCAGCTTGCCCGGCAAAAGGAACGACGCAGATAAGCACAATTTCCGGACATTCTTCTTTCAAATCAAGAACGGTCTTAGCTGCCATCATATCGAAGCCGAGAGCCATACCGGTCAGGAAGTTGGTAAAACCGTCCTCATAGAATTTGATAATTGTCCTACGGAGATTAACTTTGAGCTCTGAAGCTTTTCGTGGCTCTATTTCACGATGACCTGTGAAACAAACAGTTTCTGACTTGTCAATCTTAAGTTCTTCCATAACATTATTCCTCTATTACTGCTTCCACAATTTCCTTGATGTAGAATAGCGACAGCTCATCGTCCATCGGATAAAAGGCTGCGTTGTTAAAACGACAGCAGAAATTCTCATAATCTCTCTCGTGAAGGGCATCGAAGAACCCCCAGGTATTATCCTTGTCGAAATCGCTGACGTCGGATTCTTGCTCGATTACATGCGGATTTATCAAAACAATATTATGACTTGGAAATATCACACGATGATGTACGCCGACCGCTATCCCATTCAGTTCCGGCAGAACGTG
>CANRCT010000026.1 GCA_947629175.1 uncultured Muribaculaceae bacterium
CCAATGATTTCAAAGATCTCTTGTATTATGGTGTCGCCCAAAGGGCGTCTTAAACTAAATTTTTAACGAACTATTGTTATCATCGTAGAGATATGAAAATATTTCTTGTTGAAAAATTCAATGCAAATATATAAGGAATCGTTAATCACATACCCAAATCCTCATATTCTGTTTTAGTGTCCTAATTTTTTCCAACGTATATTTCAATCTAATGCGAGATAGATCAAACGGATCTCAAGAGGGTATATTGGGGTGTGCCTTTTTTAGATTGTTTATCAAATTATTGACGAAATAATTAGATTGTTCGATCAAATAAACAATATCTTTCATTGTGATTTCGATCATTGTCATTCTGTCAATATTTGAGAAAGAAAATCTATGAACTATGTTATTTCGTTTATGGAGGAGTTTACTAAGCTCGGTCGCATCCGGAAATTCAATGCCAAGTAATTTAATGAATATTTTTTTTACTCTGTCGAATTGATGATATACGACACCATTAAAGAAGAAATGGTGAACTTTTTTTTTCAATTTCAAGGACTTCATTTTTACATTTATTGGATGTTTTATAATAATGGACAGCTTTTTCATAGATTGTCTCGTCAGAATATATCATACATAGAATAAAATCTGATAGAAACAATTCTAATAAACTAAAAACTTCAGTATAGAAACCATAGAAAACTGTCTGCTCAATCTCTTTAGGAAGATTACACTTCAATAATTGAGAGATTTTGTCAATATTCTCTTTATAATACATCAGTGCTGCATGATAACTTATTGCCGCAGAAATATCTCCTGGACCTTCTACTGATATGTCCTTTTCAGCCAAGTATACAGCGTAAGGAACGGCTCTTCTACTTTCATTCAAGATAAGATCGCTATGAACAGAATGAGTGTCTTTTTCATAAACATATGATTTTTTATTAGTGTTGCATGAAGTGAGACCATAACAAACCCATTCTTGTGCATAATGTATGCACGTGTTAGCTACAATATCTCCCTTTACTTTGATTAGATAGTACTTCATTCCAATTGTTTTAAGTATTAGATTACATTGGTTTAATCATTGATTCGATGAAAGTAATTTCTTCATCGGAGAGGTCGTATTTGGCGTAGAGCTGAGCATCGATTTCTTCCATGCTTTTGCTCCAGTCTATGTCGCTGGCGCCGGTGAAGTCCTGCATAGGAACGAAATCAAAAACTGAACTTGGATTATCTTGCGTTTTCTTCTTTATGTAAACAAGAAAACGGAAGAATTTAGTCTGTATGTAGCGAATTGCATTCCCACAGTCAAATTCGTTATTGAAATAACCGTTATAACCTATAACGAGGTATGTTTGAGAGCAAACACTATTAGGTTCACCGTAAATGGGTTTGCCAATAATCTGATGAGGAAATGCATCACCGCCGTTAAACGCCTTCGACAAGTAAATTTTGTGAAGTTTAATCACTTCATGATTCTTTGGAATGTCATTCATTCCAATCCATGCAAACCCAGTTTCTTCTACTTGCTTATTAAGATAATACTTAATAGTATGTTTATCATCCTTGATTTTTGAAAAGCCTCTCCAGCTTGTAGTCAAAAGCCCATCTTTATCAAAGAAGTGTTGTGGACTAACAATCTTATTAAAGAAAGTGTTAGAGTCTGTGATAACTCTTAGAATCTTGTGGTACACGGAAGTAGCAACAGCATCGCGGATAACAATTCCGGCACCATGTGCATTAAGATAGTCTTCAACAACGACTTGGGATTTTGCCGTATGCATGTAAAATTTACATTGTCCGCTATATTCAGACCCTAATAGGAAGTAATTTACGCCTCCCTTAATTTCCACATTTGGGAAACATAAAAGGGCATCGTAAAAATCATGTATAGTGATAAAATGATTTGAGTTAATCATCTTATCAACCCAATTTTCATCTATGCCTTGTCCGGTTTTTGTCATCCATCGGCTTGGAGTGATGAGAGAAACATATGTGGGCTTTACGTCCATAGACAAATCTATGAACTTTGGATACACCGCTGTTGAGAAAGCCCTATTTATACCGCAATTCTCAGTGGCTTGAATGTCTTGATACGGCGGGTTTCCGACTATTGCTTTTATTTTCACGTCTTTTCCTACGAGGTCGTGAACTTTTTTTATGAAAAGTTCGGGCTGATTTTTGATTTTGTTGATTAAGTCTTCAGGCGCCCACATGTTGGTTTTGCCTTTGCGGAAACCAAGGAGTGTGCGGCGAGTGATTGCTTTAGCCATTGGGGTTTTGCAGATAACAAAGATGTTTTCTGCAACGGCTTTATCCCAAATGGCTTGATGTTCTTCGAGGGTTTCAGGTGAGAACATCTCATTACGCAGTCGCGCACGGTAGATGTTATAGGCGAGGTAAAGAGGATATAGCCCCGACTTCGAGTTTATCTCAAGAAGCGGGCTATCGGGAGCGAACACTTCGGCTGTGACTTCGCCACGGTCCACAAAACGAGATTTTTCGATGGTCTCCGAGAAGTCCTCGTTGAAGAATGTATAACCGCCAAGACAGTCGCTCATGTGCATGTTCACGACGCGCCATGGAGTCAACACGGTTTCTTTGTCCGGGTTGCGGAAAGTGGCGAAGATAGCGGCGATGCGCTCGATGCGTTCCTCGATAGAAAGGCGGTCGGCGGCGCGAGCCATCTGGCGGATACGCTTGGCAGCTGCGGTGAAGATGTCGGGGTCGTAATATTTCTTGAAGGCATTGAAGCGTTGCTTAGTAACGCCTTTAGGCATAAATTCCTCCCACGACTGCGCATCGACAAGTTGAGTAAAATTGTCAATAGTCAGTTCTTCGTCTTCGTTCTCGACCTTTGCGCCGTAAATCATTAGCGGCATACGGATAGAGATGCCGCGAAGAATTGAGATGGCGTCCTCCTTGACTTTCTTCTTTTTCTTCAATTCTTCGAGGCGAGCCTTTTCTTCCTCGGTCAGTTCACGTTTCTTCTTCTTTTCGAGTTTTTCCTTTTCCTCGTATTCTTCGTTGGTAAGCCCCTGGTCGTTTACGGTAATATCGTTGGTCTTCCCCATCGCCTTAGTCTGACCGATTATGCCTTTCAGCTCGTCGAACTCCTGTATGTCAACGTCGGAGAGACGCATAAGCTCGTCATTATAGAGGTAGCCGTCCTCGAATCCGTGCTGAACGACGCGCTCAACGTAAACACGTTTGAGCTGCTGAAGCAAATGCTCGGTGTTGAGCTGCTTCATCTGGCTGCCCTCAATAGAGATGATCGGGCAGAAATTCAGGAACTCGCCAAGTTGCTGACGGTCGGAGCCGGATTGCTTGCCCGCCTTGGTGGAAATCTTCGCGGTTTCGGCAAGCACTTTGAGAGTGCGGTCGGGCGCGAAGTCGAACACATAGCAGTCCTCCTTGACGCGGCCATTGATGGTTGCCGGAGTCTGAACGCGGAAAATGGTCTGCATATATGCAGAAGCGGCGGTGTTGAAGCTGCCAGACAGCATGAACACACCGGTCCACGGCTTGACGCTCACGCCTGTAGTCAACCTGCCGCAAGAGAGCGTGATAGTGCGTGTCTTGTCAGGGTCAGGCCCGATAGCCTTCTCGACTTTGCGCAGAGCTTCTTCGTTGGCTTCTTCCTCGTCTCCGTCACCGGCCACGTTGACAATCTCGAACATTCCGAACACGGGGTGATTGCGGAGCATAGCCGAGAGAGCCTTTGCCGACTTGATACCCGGTACCATCCAAAGGGTATGACGGAATATGTCGCGGTAGCGCTTGTTGGCAAAGGGATACATACTTTCCTCATCGGTCTTCGTGAGAAGATTGAGGAAGTTTTCAACGTGTTTTTTGTGAACGAATTCTCCGGCATTGTTGGTGCGGAAGAACTCGCGGAAGTTGAAGGCGATGTCCTCGTCGGCAAACTCGTTCATCAGTCTGCCGAGGTCGTATGTATAAATATTGAGACGAGGCAGACACGCGTAGGGATTATGGTCGCCCGGATGGGTCAAGTCCCATTCGGCTTTGGCGCGTTGCTCCATTACATAATCCCAGGTATAAATTTCTTCCTCCTTGAAATCGTCAAGCAGATTGAACGGTGTACCGCTGAGACGGAGCACCTTGGTTTTCTCTTTGGTAAGCTCGGTCATGACAGCTTTACCGAGTTCGGTCTGCGTTCCCTCGTGGGCTTCATCAACGATTATGAGATCCCACGGTGTCGAGAAAATATCGTTATTTTTGTCGAAGTTGCCGCCGACAAGTTCGGAGCCTCGGAGGTCTTGCATCGAGGCGAAGTATATATAACGACATTCCTCACGCCGGGCGCGACGTTCGAGATTTACAAAAGTGTCGCCGTTGGTTTTGGAACCATAGGCGTATTCGTCGTTATCGTAGAATATCTTTTGGAAATCCTCGAACCAGCCCGCATCGACTACAGGGCGGTGAGTGAGGATAAGGACGCGGCGGAAGTCGCCCCGCTCCTTGACAACCTGCAATGCCGAGAGCGTCTTACCAAAACGCATCTTGGCATTCCAAAGCATCTGATAACCCTTCTTGAATTGTTTGAGGGTCTTGTCGATAGCCTCGCGCTGTTCCGGACGGAACACAATGGGCGACTGGCCGACCGAGATTTCAGAACCTTTCAACGCTTTGCGCCCCTCCTTTACAGCGGTGATAGCCCGCTTAGCGGTTTCGAGGTCGCAGCAAAACCATTCGTTGGCACCGTTGACCTTGTCGAACACCTTGCGCTTGATGCCACTGCGGAGAAGCACATCGTGTACCTCCTTGTCATTCATAGCGCCCAACTTGCCGTCGCGAACGAAAATCGCAATCTCCGTATGGAGCAATTCGTAAGTGATACCGGCAGTCTTGGTGTACTGGTCGATACGGGCCTTTGCAGCCTTGTTGAGCGAACTGCTATTGGGCGGTAACGTAATGTTGCCGTCCTCAAATGTAGCTTCGCCAATTTTGAGGCAGTCGCTATGTGCCGCATCAGGTATGCGGAACACATAGATCAACTTGGCTTTGAGATTAGAGAAATATTCCATGGCCGATTATTTTATAAGGTCGATGAATCGGATTTTTTGCTTAGCCTTTGGAGCGCCCCAGTCTTTGATTAAGGCGTAGGTGCCGTTATGGGCGCGGATGTCGCCGTTCTTGCATCCTTGGCACTGGCTGATTGTTTCGGTTTCGCCGAAAAGGTCAGCCACAACAGTACGACGTTCGCCGCAAGAATTGGGGATAACTCCTTTAAGCCCGTCCATCTGCCAGATGTTCCAAGATATAATGTAGGCGATATATTGGAGGGATTTGAGTTGCGGATCTTTGCCGAACTTAGCACGGTAGTAGTCTAAGAAGGTATAGAGCAACGCTTCGCGTGCGAGAACGAGGTTGTCACCCTGCCACTCGAAACCATAAATGCTCATATAAGCGGCCTGAGCCGCTTTGAGCCATTCGCCGCTTGTTTCGGTGTTTTCACCAACGACGCGGAGTTTACGGTCGAGAAGTCCGATACGACGTTCTACCGGAATAGGCTCGCCTGTTACGGTGTCGTACCGGCTTACAAGGTAAGGAGCCTCACCGCAAGTAATTTCGAGGCGGTTTTCATTGACGTAGTCGCGCCAAGTTTTACCTTCTGGGAAAACAACAGGCTTCGTATTGACAATCCAAGAATGTGTGCAATCTGGACTGTCAACCTCCGTATTAAAAACTCCCTCGCGGCCAAACCAAGCATTATCAACAAGATTATTCTGCTTGTTGCATATCCACGAAGGGGTGAATACCTCAGCCATTTCACGGCTACGCTGTTGTTGCTGCTCGCGTGATTTGACGGCACGCGGCACGATTACGCTGCCATTGGCTCCGGTGATAGCTTCAATTTTGATTTGGTCGCCATACTGATAGCCTGCTCCACGATCGGCATAATTGTCGGTGGCCCAGAATATATTAATCTTTTCAGTGTCGTTGCTTAATGTATGGTCTTTAAGCAACGTATTGAGCAGTTCGGGCGAAAGCTCGAAGATTTCATTTTCTTTTATGTCGACTTGCAGGGCTGTCATTTGTTTTGAAGCAAACAGTTCGCTACGATATGATGGTATAATTGATACTATCTTAAACCACTCTGGATGCTTGTCGCTGTTATAAATGCAAAGGTAGCAAATTTTTGTGAAAGTAGGGGTATTTGCAAAAGTCAGGTATCCGTCAGATATCAGGGGGACCATCAGTCAGGCATCGGGGCGGTGATGGACGATCCAGTAGCCGTTCTTGTTGCTGCCCTGGCGCTCGATCCATCCGGCTGCTTTCATGTTGGCGATGATTTTCTTTATGCCGCTTTCGGAGATTCCTGTCCGTGCGGCGAGATCATAGCGCGTCAGGTGCGGGTCGGCGGAGAGCAGCCGAAGCAGAGCCGTTTCGGATTTATTGGGTACTTTGTCGGGTACTTTATTGGGTACCTCATCCTTGATGCTTTTATGCAAACTCTTCAAAACCTCATTGAGCATGAAGTCGATAAATGGGCCCGATTCGCCGGCTTGCGTAGAAGAAGCAATGGCGTCATAATATTCCTGCTGGCTGGAATAAACCATGTTTTCTACCGGCAGATGCTCGAATATCGGATTGAGTTGTCCGAGGATCAGTGACTGCCATAAGCGACCGGTGCGTCCGTTGCCGTCAGAGAAAGGATGAATGAATTCGAATTCATAATGAAACACGCACGATCTGATCAGCAGATGATCTTTCGAATCTTTCAGCCATGAAAACAGATCGGCCATGAGGATCGGGACGCGTCCGGGGGGCGGCGCCATGTGCACAAGACCGTTTTCACCGAAAACTCCGACGCCGTTGCGCCGATATCGGCCGGCATCATCCGTCAGCGCCTCCATCATAATGGCGTGAGCCCTTAACAGATCTTTTTCTGAGAATGGATCAAGCTCCCGGTAAATATCATAGACCCGAATCGCATTTTTCACCTCCTGTATCTGGCGAAGAGGCGCAATGACCTGTTTGCCGTTGATGATATCCCTTACTTCATCTTCGGTAAGAGTGTTGCCCTCTATCGCGAGCGAAGAATGAATCGTCTTGATGCGGTTGGCTTTACGCAGTTTCAAGCCTTGCTCGCCTTCGAGAGCGATGTTGTGCCGTTCGAGGAGTGCGGAAATCTCTGCAATCCTGTTGATAGCTTCTGAAGAGATGCTGAATGGAGGAGCCGACATAGGGTCTCAGGTGTTTGCAGTGTGCGAATCAGACAAAGTGGCGAGGAGGGTCTCGGCGACGGCCCAGTCGAGGGGGGTGTCGAGGTCGACGCTGCGCTCGGAGGGGACTTCAACGGGCACGCGGCGCTTCATGCGCCCCATCTCGCAGGCGCGGAGCGAGGCGGGGTTGATGACGTAGACCGATCCTGAAAATTCCCATGCCTTGGGAGCTTCCTGACGGCGCACTATGCATCCGTCTCCCTTGGAAATGTGGAGGAAACCGTCGGCGTCGGTCTCGTAGCAGTTGTAATAGGGATTGGTGGCGGCGGGTTTTACTGTGGTGACCATGTCGATGTCGGAGGTGTAGAGGCTGAGACAGCGCGTGATGTCGTCGGCGGTGCGGAGCGGCGATGTGGGCTGGAGCAGGCATACCTTGTCGTAGGGTATGCCTCGGGCGTCGGCCCAGTCCATCACGTGGAGCAGGGCATCGCGTGTCGGGGCGCTGTCGGTTGCCAGTTCGGGCGGCCGCATATAGGGTACAGGGAGACCGGCCGTGCGTGCTGTCAGGGCTATTTCTTCCGAGTCGGTCGACAGGATGATGTGGCTGTCGGGAAACAGCTCGCGGGCGAGGTCGACGGTGTAGAGCAGCAGCGGTTTTCCTCCGAGCGGCCGGATGTTTTTACCGGGTATCCCCTTGCTGCCTCCGCGGGCCGGAATAATGACGAGCGTGTCTGAGATCATAGTGCGTATCATTTGATTGTCTGGATAATAAGCCATGCGGTATAGGCCACATAGCCGGCGGTCATGAGAGCTCCTTCTGCGCGGGTGATGGTCCGCTCACGATAGATACGGGCGAAAATCAGGAATAAAAGCGACGCGCCGCAAAGAGTGAGCAGATCGACGTTGCCGATCGTGCCGAATGGCAGCTGGCTGATGGTGGCGGCGGTGCCGAGTATGAAAAACGCGTTGAAGATACATGAGCCTATCACATTGCCGATGGCCAGATCCGACTTTCCTTTGAGCGCCGCCACAATAGATGCTGCGAGTTCGGGCAGTGAGGTCCCCATGGCCACGATGGTCAGGCCGATGACGGCCTCGCTGACGCCGAGTCCGGATGCTATTCCTGACGCTCCGGCTACAAATCGGTTGCCGCCGCCTACAAGTCCGGCCAGTCCGGCGACTACCAGAATGATCGCTTTGGCTGTTGACATGGGCGGTTTCTGTGATACGTCCTGAGCCGCGGGGTCAGACTCCGGTTCAGGCAGAGCATGTGCCTGGGCGAAGGTGTAGCGCATGAAGATGGCGAAAAACAGCAGCAACAATATTCCGTCGACGCGTGTGAGCACTGACTCCGACGCCCCGTTGAGAATCACGGCATTGCCCATGGCCAGAAGTACGACCGAAGAAAGGAGCGTCAGCGGCAGTTCGTTGGTCATCACCGATTTCTCCACCCTGATTGGCTTGACCATGGCAGTAATACCGATGATCACCAGTATGTTGAAAATATTTGAGCCGACGACGTTGCCTATGGCCAGTCCGGCCGAACCGCTGATAGCCGACATGACGGAAATCACCAGTTCCGGAGCTGAAGTGCCGAAAGCCACTACTGTCAGGCCTACGACCAGATCGGAGATGCCGAAGCGTTTCGCTATGGCGGCCGACCCGTCGGTGAGCCAGTTGGCGCCCAGCAGAATAAGAGCCAGGCCGATTACGAGATAGATTATATCGAGTATCATATCCAATGAATAAACGAATATTTGACAGCAAATATAGATAATTATTAGTAATTTTGGGGTGTGAAAAGATACTTTTTACTCATATTGACCATGGCGGCCGTAGCACTGGCAGGTCGCGCGGAGGTACCTGCGGCTCTCAGTGGCCTGAAGCTTGAGGCTTCGGTTGAGGCAACGGCCGGCAGCGGTGACTTCGCGCCGCTTTACATGGCCTCAAACCGATGGGGAACATTGTCGTCATCTGACAATGTGCTTTTGTCGGCAGGAGCTGTGCGGCCGATGGATTCATCACGACGTTTCAGCTATGGATACGGACTGGAAGTATGGGGCGGGTTCACCTCGCCGGTGGATTACCGGCGCTATGATGCAGCCGCCGACAGCTGGGGCGTCAACCGCCGCCATCCCTCGCGGCTGTGGCTTCAGCAGCTTTATGTGGAGCTGAAGTGGCGTTCGCTGACATTTTCGGCGGGTATGAGGAAAGAGGGATCACCCATCGTCAGTGACCGACTTTCGGGAGGCGATCTTATCCGGTCGGCCAACGCTCGGCCGATTCCCGGAATCAGAGGCGGTTTTATTGACTATCAACCCGTGCCTCTGACGCGCGGATGGCTGCAGATATCTGGCGAACTGGAATATGGACGTTTTGCCGATGACGGATGGTGGCGCGATCATTCAGCTCTTTACAGCGGACATGTGGCCGGCGGTGAATGGATGGTATACCGCCGTATGCATTTCCGCACCGATCCCGGGCAGCCTCTGAGCGTGATGTTCGGCGCCCAGTGCTTCTCACAGTTCGGAGGCACCACTGCATACTATCGCGACGGTCAGCTGGTTGCAGTAGATCATCGCGGTCACAAATTCATCGACTTTATCAAGATCCTCGCGCCCGTTGAAAAAGGCTCCGAGGATTTCGTGCTCGGCAATACGCTCGGCACATGGGATCTGAAGGCTACTCTGAGACTTCCGGACGAATACCGTCTCTCGGGCTACTTCCAGTGGATCTGGGAGGACGGCTCGGGGATGGCGAAGCTTAACGGCTGGGACGGTCTCTGGGGCATAGAATTCAGGTCGCCGGATGCTGACGCACTTGTAGGCGGCGCGGTGATTGAGTATCTGGATCTGACCAATCAGAGCGGTCCCATACACTGGGCCCCCGGAGACCATCTGTCGACCTCCATCACCAGCGAGGCCACCGGCGCCGACGATTATTACAACAACGCATATTATAATGCCTATGCATATTACGGCATGGGCATGGGGCGCGCATCGGTGATGAGCCCCATATACAATACCGACGGATATATGGCCTTTACCGGCAACCGCATGCGTGGAATTCACTGCGGTATTGACGGACGCATCGGAATAGTTGATTACCGTCTGCTCGCAGGATGGCGCAAGGCCTATGGTAACGGATTCGAGGCCATGATCCCGCCCCGTCACTCCACCTCTCTCATGGCTGAAGCCTCAATGCCGCTTCGCAGCGTGCAAGGCCTGACTGTAGGGCTGCAGGCCGCTTTTGACCGCGGACGTATGCCGGCCAATGCTACAGGAATGGCTCTCCGTATAACCTATAACGGACTCTGGAAATGAAACAGACCGGGAGAACAATAATATTGGTATTGCTGCTCATCGTTGCACTCGGGTGCACCCGCAACAATGGCGATATCGGGCCATGGTTCGGCACATGGCGGGTGACCGGAATTTCTGCCGACGGTGAACCGGTCGGAGGTTACACAGGCAACGTGATACTGAAATTCCAGAGCCATGTGATGGAGAGCCGCGCGCAATACGACCATCATTCCTATAGCTCATACTGGTGTACATGGCACGAAGAAGAGGGGGAGCTTCTGCTGGAGATCAACCCCGAAGAGGAGTCAGAAGGTTATGTCCCCGAACTTCTCATCCCATGGACGCCGGTCAACAGATTGAGAATATTAAGCCTTACCGGGAGCGGCGCTCGTCTGAGCCGGCTCTCCGACGAAGGGACCCTATTCACATATGATCTTAAGAAACTTTACTGATATGCAAAACGAACACACACGGGTGCTTGTCACAGGCGCCGACGGTTTTATCGGCTCGCATCTGACGCAGCTGCTGCTTGACGAGGGCTATACGGTCAGAGCGTTGAGTCTTTACAATTCTTTCGGCATCAACGGATGGCTTGAGGATCTGCCGCGCGACGGGCGCCTGGAGATCGTCAGCGGCGATGTGCGTGATCCGGCATTCTGCCGCATGATATCCCGTGATGTCGACACCGTATTCCATCTGGCGGCCCTTATCGCCATACCTTATAGCTACGTGGCACCCGACAGTTATGTCGATACGAATATACGCGGCACGCTCAATATGCTTCAGGCAGCGCGCGACTGCGGAGTGCGACGCATTATAGTGACCTCGACCTCCGAGGTTTACGGCACGGCAATCGAGGTGCCTATCACCGAACGCCATCCCCGACAGCCTCAGTCGCCATATTCGGCGACCAAAATCGGAGCCGATGCGCTTGCACTCAGCTTCTACAACGCATTCTCCACTCCGGTAGTGATCGCACGCCCCTTCAATACCTACGGCCCGCGCCAGAGCGCCCGTGCCATCATCCCCACGATAATTACTCAGATAGCCAACGGAGCCACCGAGATCAAGACCGGCGATCTGACCCCTACGCGCGACTTCAACTTCGTCACCGACACTGCGCGTGGTTTTCTTGCTCTCGCAAAAGCCGAGGGCGTGGAGGGCCAGGAGTATAATATAGCCACCGGCACAGAGGTCACGATGCTTCACACGCTTCAGACCATAGGCAGGCTGATGGGCAGGAATGTCACTTACGTCACCGACCCTCAGCGTCTGCGGCCCGGAAAGAGCGAGGTGTTCCGTCTCTGCGGCGACAGCACCCGGTTGCGCGAGCTGACCGGCTGGCGCCCGCTCGTCAGTCTGGAGGAGGGCCTGCAGCGTACTATCGACTGGTTTGTACGGCCGGAAAACCTTGCAAAATACAAGTGGGACATTTACAACGTCTGACAAAAGGCGATAACAGAAGCCTATAATGGAAGAATCGTTAAAGCTGACCCAGAAACAGCAACTCCGCCAGACTCTCTCGCCGGTGCAGGTGCAGTATGTGCGCCTGCTTGAGATGGGAACGGCTGAAATCGAAGACGAGGTGCGCCGCGAGCTCGACGAGAATCCCGCGCTTGAGGCTGCGCCCGACGATACAGTCCCTTCAGGCGAAGAATCCGGCGAGACCGCCGAGCAGATGATGCTGGCCGACTACGGGTCGGAGGACGATGTGCCCTCCTACAGGCTTGAAGCTAACAACGGCCCCACGGGAAATGCTTTTTTTGATCCGGATACACGGCAGGAGGGTGAAACGCTCATGGCTTATCTGACCGGGCAGCTCCGACAGAGCGGCGTCGCGGGGCGCGACCTCGATACAGCATCATTCATAGCGGGCAGTCTCGACGGCAACGGCTATCTGACACGGCCTCTGCCGCTCGTGCGGGAGGATCTGGAGGTGCAGACAGGCATGGAAGTGACCATGGAGGAGATGCGCAGGGCTCTTGAGGCTGTGCGTTCCCTCGATCCGGCAGGGGTTGGCGCTTCCGACCTGCGCGACTGCCTGCTGCTGCAGCTCAGGCGCATGGAGCCGAAACAGGATGTTGCCGACGCCACCGAGATCATCACCCATTGTTTCGATCTGTTCGCGGGCATGAAGATGGAACGTCTGCTTTCGGCTGCATCGCTCACAGAAGGACGTCTGAAAGCCGCGATAGCCCAGATCCGCACGCTTAACCCCAAACCCGGCGCCACGTTCGAGGGGGGCGAAAGCGAAGCGGAACTGAGAGCAGCCCACATCACCCCCGACTTTTATGTTGAGGCCGATGGCGAGAGACTGTCGCTCAGCATGCCCGACAACATACCGCATCTGGCGATCGAACGCACATTCGATGTCGGCAACATAGAGATCACTCCCCGCACGCCGCGTCGGGAGGCCGACGCCATTACATTCCTGAAAAGCCGACGCGACTCGGCATCCGATTTCATCAAGGCGATCGGAATGCGCCGGGAGACACTCTGGAGGGTTATGACGGCCATCATGCGCCATCAGCGTGATTTTTTTCTCACCGACGACGAGCTCATGCTTCGCCCGATGATCCTCAAGGATATCGCCGCGGATACAGGATATGATATATCTGTAGTGAGCAGGGCTACCCAGGGCAAATACGTAGCCACGGCTGGCGGCGTGTATCCGCTGAAGTTTTTCTTCAACGAGCGGCCTAAGAGCGACAGCGATGCCTCCACGCTGGAGATAATGGCAGCGTTAAGGCATCTGGTCGGAGAAGAGGACAAGCGTTCGCCGTTGAGCGACGAAGCGCTGACTGCGGCTCTCCGCTCCAAAGGTTATGACATCGCAAGGCGTACGGTGGCGAAGTACCGTGAGAAGGCCGGCATACCTGTGGCGCGTCTGCGCACCATCCACAGTCTTAAATAATATGTCGCAAATATAATATTGTCAAGTATATATGAAGAAATTCTCTCAGATAATCTCAGCCGTTTTCTCTCCGCTGCTTGTGCCGACATATGCAGTCGCGCTGTCTCTGTTTCTGACTGTGTTGGCTCTGGTTCCCGCTCCGGTGAAATGGACTGTCGCCGGAGTGTGTTTCGCAATCACGTGCCTTGTGCCACTTCTGGCGATCATCCTGCTCCACAAACTCGGCGTAGTAAAGGATCCGGGACTGAATGACCGTAACGAACGTTTGATACCCTACGCCGTGTCGGCGTTGAGCTATTGTGCCTGCGCGATTTATCTGCGAAGCGCTCAGGCCCCAGGCTGGTTGTGGCTGTTCATGGCCGGTGCGACGCTCGCCACCGTGATTTGTGCGGTAGTCAACCGATGGTGGAAGATCAGCGCACATCTGACAGCCATGGGTGGCCTTATGGCAATAGCTTTCCGCATCCTCGACCTGCGACTCGAAGGCCCAGGTATTAACTTTTTCATTGTGGCGATGGCTGCGGTTATTGCCACAGGACTGGTAGGTACATCACGGATATACCTCGGGCGCCACACCCTGTGGCAGGTAGTGGCCGGAGCGGCGAACGGTTTTCTGTGCGTATACCTTGTTTCATTGTTATGATCTGACATTTACCAAAATACTAAACCATCATGACTCCTTTAGTAAGTATAATAATGGGAAGCACAAGCGATCTTCCCATTCTCTCCAAGGCAGCCGATTTCCTGGAAAAAATGGAGGTGCCGTTTGAAATGAACGCTCTTTCGGCCCACCGTACTCCGGATGAAGTGGAACGCTTTGCCCGAGGCGCACGCGACCGCGGGCTGAAAGTGATCATAGCTGCAGCCGGCATGGCAGCGGCTCTTCCTGGCGTGATCGCCGCAATGACACCTCTGCCTGTCATCGGACTGCCGATCAACTCCACTCTGTCGGGGCAGGACGCGCTGTATTCCATCGTGATGATGCCGCCGGGCGTTTCAGTCGCTACAGTTGGTATCAATGCGGGGCTCAATGCCGCAGTCATGGCCGTGCAGATACTCGCTCTTGAAGACAAGGCCCTCGCCCGGCGTTTTGACGATTACCGCGAAAGCCTGAAAGAGAAGATCGTCAAGGCCAATCAGGAACTTGACAAACTTGACTATAAGTTCAAGTCAAATGAAGGGTTTTGATTATTCCCGCCGTCCTACTGTAGCGGTGCATGTAGGCAGAGTGGCGATTGGGGGCGACAATCCGGTCAGACTCCAGTCGATGACCAATACGTCGACGATGGATACAGATGGCTCTGTCAGCCAGTCGGCCCGGCTCGCAGAGGCCGGAAGCGATCTTGTGAGGCTTACAGCCCAGGGTGTCAGAGAGGCCGACAATATCGGTGTCATATCGTCAAGATTGCGTGGGATGGGTATCGACGTGCCTCTTGTGGCCGATATCCATTTCAATCCGCGCGCTGCTTTCGCAGCTGCCGTCACAGCCGACAAGGTGCGGATAAATCCCGGAAATTTTGTGGATCCCGGGCGCGTGTTCAAGAAACTCGAATATACCGACGAGGAATATGCAGCCGAGCTGCAGCGCATCGACGAGGCTCTTACCCCGTTTCTCGATCTGTGCCGCGAGCATTCCACGGCTATCCGTATCGGCGTCAATCATGGCTCGCTTTCCGACCGTATCATGAGTCGTTTCGGCGATAATCCCGCAGGAATGACCGAGAGCGCCATGGAATTTCTTCGTGTGTGTCGCAGGCGCGGTTTTGATGATGTGGTCATTTCTATCAAAGCCTCAAATGTCGGCCTTATGGTCGAGACCGTGAGAATGCTTGTGGCAGCCATGGACAGGGAGGATATGCACTATCCGATACATCTTGGCGTGACAGAGGCCGGCGACGGCGAGGATGGCCGCGTGAAGTCGGCTGTAGGAGTGGCGACATTGCTGACCGAAGGGATCGGTGATACTGTAAGGGTTTCGCTTTCGGAAGATCCGGTCAACGAAATCCCGGTGGCCCGCATGCTGGTCGATTATGCCCTGCGCGGTGCAGACGCGCCGCATATCCCCGGCACGCCCGACGGCATGCAGCTCTCCGGCAGGCGTAAAAGTCGTGCCATAGGCAATATCGGTGGTGATAACCAGCCTGTGGTTGTAGGTGGAGACTGTAAGCAATGCTGTGATCCGGATCTTTTGCCGGATTACGATGCCGCTGAGGCGTCGGCATGGCCGGTGCTGACGGCGCCGCTGAGTGACGCCGATGCGGAGAATGTCGCGGACGGAGTGCCGGTGGTGCTTACTACGACCCATCCTTTCTTCCGAGGCGCCATCCGTCAGGCCATGCAGCAGTTGCGCCATCACGGCAAGGACAATCCTGTAGTGATAAAAGTCGCTTATTCCGGACTTACTCCGGAGGAATCGGTGGTCTATGCGGCTGCTGATCTCGGTCCGGCTTTGCTCGACGGTTTCACCGATGGAATCTGGGTGGAATCTGACTCTCTGACTGATGAGCAGTCGGCGCGGCTTGCGTTCTCAATTCTGCAGTCGGCACGTCTGCGGATCACGCGTACCGAATATATATCATGTCCCTCTTGTGGCCGCACGATGTTTGACCTCCAGCATACGCTTGCTGAGGTCAAGGCAGTCACATCATCACTGAAGGGACTTAAGATCGGTGTGATGGGTTGCGTGGTCAACGGGCCCGGTGAGATGGCTGATGCCGACTACGGATACGTCGGCGCCGGCGTGGGCCGTGTCAGCCTGTACAGAGGCAAGGAGTGTGTCAGAAAAAACATCCCCGCCGAGGAAGCTGTCGGGGCCCTTGTCGATCTGATCAGGAGCGATGGCCGATGGAAGTGACGGCGTTTGATATTGAAATGATGCGTCGGGCGCTGCAGCTTGCCCGCTGCGGAGAGCTCGGCGCATCTCCCAATCCTATGGTGGGAGCCGTAGTGACATGCGACGGACGCATCATAGGCGAAGGATATCATAGGCGATGCGGAGGGCTGCATGCCGAAGTCAATGCCATAGAGTCGGTCAGCGATCTTGGGCTTCTGCCACAGAGCACCATCTATGTCACTCTTGAGCCTTGCGCTCACTTCGGACGTACTCCCCCCTGCGCGGATCTTATCGTTAACCGGCGGCTCAGGAGGGTCGTCGTCGGGTGTCTGGATCCGTTTGCCAAGGTTGACGGGAGGGGAGTGGTGCGTATCCGTCAGGCCGGTATAGATGTCACTGTAGGCGTACTGCGCGAGGAATGTGAGGCCCTTAATGTGAAGTTCTTCACCGCCCACAGGCTTCAGCGGCCGTATACTCTGCTGAAATGGGCCATGAGCGCCGACGGTTTTATGGCCGCGGCATCCGGTCCGGTAAGATTCTCCACCGGCCTTACGTCGACTCTCATGCACAGTCTACGGGCACGGTATGATGCCATCATGGTGGCTGCGGGCACAGTGATTACTGACGACCCTTCGCTTACAGTGAGAGGCGTAGCCGGAAAGAATCCGGCCAGAATCGTGCTTGATGCCCGGGGAGAGACTGCTCCGTCGGCAAAAGTATATTCTCCCGGAAGGGTGATATGTTTCACCGATCGTTTCCGTCCGGAGCTACCGGCTCATGTTGAGCAGATCAGCGACATTGACTCGCATGACCTGAGCGCTGTGATGGAGCGGCTATACCGCCTGGGGTTCATATCGTTGATGGCTGAAGGAGGGAGCCGTCTGCTGTCGTCGATGATCAGCTGCGGCCTGTGGGACGCCGCAAGAGTCGAGACATCCCCCTTGCGGCTTGGATCCGAAGGACGATGCCCTATGGCTATGCCTCAGGCCATCCTAAAGAGCTGCGAGATAGCTGACGGCAATATCATCAGCCTCTTCGGGCGCATGTGATATTAGGTATTTTAACGTTGCAGGTCGTGTAGTTAATGAAAATGTTGTTAACTTTGCACGTTGAAAAATATCGTTTTATGAAGCCAAAACTATATCATGTCATATTGGCGGCTGTAATGGGCTGGTGCGGAGTGTCGTGTAATAACGACGACGACAGTTCGATGCCTGTAATCGAAAATACGGCGCTGAGCAATGTTGAAGTGTCGTATTTCGGACTCGGGAGCGCGCCGCGTATCGATGAAAATATCGACACGCTCTTTTTCTCTGTCGATCTGGCCAACGGCGTCATCTTCAATGCTGACTCCCTGCCTCTCGGCACCAAGCGTGAAAACGCTACGGTCAAGATCACGGTCGCCTCTGCAAGCAGTCTTGAGCTGCATTTCACCAACGCTGAGGGTGAAGCGGTCACAGTCAATTACATGGAGAATCAGAATGACTCCGTATATTTCGGCAATAATGACGTGAAGCTGCGTATCGTTTCGGCCGATGGCAAGGTGCAGCGCGATTATCAGGTAAAACTCAATGTGCATGAGAAGAAGCCTGACTCGTTATACTGGGATACGACTCCTTTCGCACCGCTGCCCACTTCGCTTGCCGCTCCTTCGGCGCAGAAGACTGTAGAGATGGGAGGCAGGTACTATACTTTGGCTTCCGACGGAGTGTCGGCAACAATGGCGGTCACTGTCAACCCTGCCTCGCAGCAGTGGAACATATCTTCATCGGCGCTCCCTGCTTCGGCCCAGGTATCGACACTGGCAGCAATCGACGGGAGAATGTATATATGTGCCGACGGAGATCTGTATGAAAGCACCGATGCCGGACTTTCATGGAACGACACCGGAGCCCAAATGGATTATATTTATGGCGGATATGGCACTATAGTGCTTGGCAATAAGCGCAATGCTGACTTCACTTACTCTCATGTGACATATCCTCCCACGGTAGAAAAGCCCGTGGCCCGCGGATGCCCGGTGAGGGGTACAAGCGCTCCCATGACGTTCACTACCCAGTGGAGCGACAAGCCGCTTTTTACAGTGCTTGGCGGACGCACATCCGACGGATCCCTTACAGGAAGCCTGTGGGCTTATGACGGAAGCGAATGGGCCGCGGTGTCGATCAACTCCCTGCCTCCTCTGGAGGGGGTGATGATGATGCCGTATTACAATGTATCTCTCGACATCCGTTATGTTGCAAGCACGTCGCCCATACTTCTCGCTTTCGGCGGCAATGAGGTCGACGGCACGATGAACCGCCGCATGTACATGTCGGTCGATCAAGGCGTGCACTGGGCTGAAGCGCCGGTCAATATGCAGCCGGGAGAGGATGTGCCCGCTTTCACAGGCGCCCAGGCTCTTGTGATCGAGCAGACGCTCCGTCCGGAGAGCTCGCGCGCGGTAAGGCCGATCAGCTCATGGGAATGCCCGTATATCTACATATTCGGAGGTCTTAATACCGGCGGCTTCTCGCCCTATGTAAGACGGGGATATACAAATTACTTCACTTTCCTCCCGATACAGTAAAGCCAAAGTGACAGTCAGGAGGCTAAACATACTGATCCTTGCCATGACGGCGTCGGCCTTCCTGAGCCTTCATGCTCAGGAATCCCGGTATATGTGGGATTTCGGAGCCTCACTCGGAATGAGCGGATATTATGGCGACGCCAATGAGGGTTTCCTCTTCCGTCGGCCCGGCATGCATGCCGATCTGTTCGCGCGATATAACTTCGATGCCAGATGGTCGGCAAGAGTGCAGGCAGGGATAAGCCAGCTCAGAGGCAATACATCGGATATGGACAATGCTTTGCCCGACGGGAACGATTATAGCTTCCGGTCCACACTGGCCGATATTCAGGCGCGTGGAGAATTCAACTTTTTCCCCTATGGCATCGGAGAGACCTACAAGCGCCTCCGTCGCTGGACACCCTACATCGGTCTGGGCGTAGGCGTGGCGCTGTCGAGCGTGGACTCCCGCAGTTTTGCGGCATTCACTCTGCCAATGGCCCTGGGGGTGCGCTTCAAACCGTCGGAAAGAATCAATCTCGGGATGGAACTGACAATGACCAAGGCTTTTGCCGATAATATCGACGGCAAGCCGCTTTCCGATCCATATGGAATAAAGAGTTCGTTTTTGAAAAACACCGACTGGTACTCGGCGTTAAGTCTCTCGATAAGTTATGAGTTCGGCGAGCGATGCGAGACATGCCACCGTATCGACTGAACGCAAAGACGGATGATCACAATTATTCAGACAGAATCATGGACAAGCAGCATAACACCTCAATGACCGAACGCTCCGTTCCGAAGCATGTGGCCATAATAATGGACGGCAACGGAAGGTGGGCCACCGAACGCGGGCTCGACCGTTCGGCGGGCCATGTCGAGGGTGTGAATACAGTGAGGAAGATCACCGAGGCCGCATCTGAAGCCGGAGTTGGATTCCTCACACTGTATGCTTTCTCTACAGAAAACTGGCAGAGACCTCAGGCCGAAGTCGACGCGCTTATGCATCTGATCGTGATGGCGATCGAAAGAGAGACGCCCGATCTGATCAAAAACAATGTCAGGCTTACCATGATCGGCGCTTTCGAGCGGATGCCGGCCGAGGCGATGGAGCGTCTGCGGCAGTGTATGGCGGATACGTCGCACTGCACCGGACTGACACTATGCCTGGCATTGAGCTACTCTTCGCGCTGGGAGATCACCGAGGCCTGCCGGCGGATAGCAGCCGATGCCGCAGCCGGCCGACTCGCTGCAGAAGATATTACTTCGGAAACCATCGATACATATCTGGCCACTTCAGGAATGCCTGACCCCGATCTGCTCATACGCACCGGCGGCGACCACAGAATCAGCAATTTTCTGCTGTGGCAGATCGCATATTCAGAAATATATGTCACGCCGACATACTGGCCCGACTTCAGCAAAGCGGATTTCAAGCGCGCGCTTGACGACTTTGCCGGCCGCGAGCGACGGTTCGGCCTGACATCCGATCAGATAAAATGAAGCAAACCTCTCTCATTGCACTCTCACATATATTACAGACATCATCTCACGCAATGGATATAATGAATAAGCTGAGCCAACTACACCGCAATCTTATAGCTCTCGCAGCACTGGCACTCATGATAATGCCGTCGGAGGCCGACGCCCAGAGTCAGCCTGTCGACACTGTGTATAATCCTCCTGTGCTCTTCAACGGCATGCCGCGCAACTATGAGATCGCAGATATCAAGGTAGAAGGAGCCGACAACTATGAGGATCATATAGTCATCGGATTCTCGGGTCTGAAAGCCGGAGAGCGTATCGACATACCGGGCGATGAAATCACCCAGGCCTCGAAGCGCCTGTGGCGTCAGGGACTGTTCAGCAAAGTACAGATCACTGTCGACAAGACAGCGGGCGACAAGGCATGGCTCACTCTGCGCCTGCGCGAGCAGCCCCAGATTTCGCGCATAGATTACCAGGGCGTCAAGAAGGGTGAGAAAAACGATCTTCAGGAGCGTCTGCAGCTGTATGAGGGCAATCAGGTGACGCAAAATATCGTAAACCGCGCCATCATGATCATCAAGGCATACTACAAGGAAAAAGGCTTCGGCAACGCCGAGGTCAACATCGTGCTTCATGAAGATCTGTCGGCTCCCAACAAAGTGATCGTGGAGATCGACGTGGACAAACACGACAAGCTCAAAGTCCACAAGATCTACATCGCAGGCAATGAGATGCTTTCCGACAGGAAGATCAAAGGTGCGATGAAAAAGACCAACGAAAACGGCAACCTACTGAATCTCTTCAAACAGAAAAAGTTTGTGGAGAATGATTATCAGGATGACCTCAACCGCATTCTCGAAAAATACAACGAGCTTGGCTACCGTGACGCGAAGATTATTTCGGACAGCGTAGTGCCTTTTGACGAGAAGAAGGTCGACGTATACATCAACCTTGAAGAGGGACAGAAGTATTATATCAGCGATATCTCATGGGTGGGCAATACAATCATTGATACCGACCGGCTCAACAGCATACTCGATATCCGTCCGGGTGAAGTGTACAACCAGAAGCTTCTCGAGAAGCGCACACAGACCGATGATGATGCCGTGGCCAACTATTATCTCAATAACGGCTATCTCTTCTATCAGCTTGTGCCCATCGAGAAAAATGTAAGGGGCGACTCCATCGACCTGGAGCTCCGCATGATGGAGGGTCCGCAGGCACGTATCAACCGAGTGGAGATCAATGGCAACGACCGGCTTTATGAGAAAGTGGTGCGCCGCGAGCTGTTCATTCGCCCGGGCGAACTCTTCCGCAAGGACGATCTCGTGCGTTCTATCCGTGAGATAGCCCAGACCGGACATTTCAACCCCGAGAACCTTAATCCTGACATCCGGCCCAATCAGGAGGACGGCACTGTCGACATCGTGCTGCCGCTCGAATCGAAAGCCAATGACCAGATCGAGCTTTCGTTCGGATGGGGTCAGACCGGCGTGATAGGCAAGGTGGCGCTAAAATTCACCAACTTCTCTATAAAGAATCTTTTCAATCCGAGCAGCTACAAGGGTATCATACCTCAGGGCGAAGGTCAGACTTTCACAATATCGGCACAGACCAATGCGAGATATTATCAGCAGTATGCCGTGTCGTTCCTTGATCCCTGGTTCGGTGGCAAGCGCCCCAACTCTCTCTCCGTTTCAGCCTATTTCTCGCGCCAGACAGGCGTCAACGACTCTTATTACAACAATAACTGGTATAACTCCGGTTACGGCTACGGATATCCTTATGGATACGGTTATGGATATGGTTATGGTTACGGCTACGGCAATTATGGCTATGACAACCAGTATAGCTACGAGAATGCCTATGACCCCAACAAGGTGCTCCAGATGGCCGGCATCACGGTCGGATTCGGCAAGCGTCTCAACTGGCCCGACGACTACTTCACTTTCACGACAGAGCTGTCATATCAGTGGTATTATCTCAAAAACTGGGATTATCTGTACTATATGAACAACGGTACATCAAATTCGCTTGTGCTCGGCCTGACTCTGGCCCGCAACTCGATGGACAGCCCGCTATACACGCGCCGTGGATCGCAGTTCGCACTCAGCCTGCAGATGACTCCTCCGGCATCGCTCTTCGGCAAGCAGGACTGGAAGAAGCTCAGCGAAGAGAATACCACGGAGTCGAAGAAAAAGATGTACAGATGGATCGAGTACTGGAAACTCAAGTTCCAGAGCCGTACATATACCCCGCTCAACAATCCTACCGGAAAGTGGACTCTCGTGATGATGACACGCGCCGACTTCGGGCTTCTCGGCAGCTACAACAAATATCTCAAGACACCGTTTGAGACATTCTATGTAGGCGGCGACGGCATGAGCGGATCATACAGCTACGCTACCGAGACCGTGGCTCTCCGCGGATACGACAACGGCGCTCTCACTCCATGGGGCTACGACGGCTATGCCTATGCCCGTCTCGGCGTGGAGCTCCACTTCCCCTTCATGCTGCAGCCCACCACCACGATATATGGCCTGACATTCCTTGAGGCAGGCAATGCCTGGACCAATGTAAAGGACTTCTCGCCGTTCAATCTCAAGCGGTCGGCCGGAGCCGGAGTGCGCATCTTCCTGCCTATGGTCGGACTGATGGGTATCGACTGGGGCTACGGTTTCGACAAGGTATTCGGGCGCCGCGGCGGCAGCCATTTCCACTTCATTCTCGGACAGGAGTTCTAAACCTTTCGGCCCCGCAGGTGTCATATAGTTATATTACCTGACTAACAAGAAATGCAGATGAAACGTACAGCATTAATCACCGTCGCCCTTTTATGGTGCGCTCTCGGCGCCGTGGCGCAGAAATTCGCTCTGATCGATATGGAGTATGTACTGAAAAACATACCCACCTATGAGATCGCCAACGAGCAGGTCAACCAGATGTCGATCCGCTGGCAGAAAGAGGTGGAAGCGATAGCCGACGAGGCCGACAAGATGTATAAGGACTATCAGTCAAACATGGTGTTTCTGACTGATGACCAGAAAAAGAAGCGCGAGCAGGAGATCACGGCCAAGGAGAAAGCCGCAGCCGAGCTCCGTCAGAAATATTTCGGTCCGGAAGGGGATCTGTTCGTACTCCGTCAGAAGCTTATGGAACCGATTCAGGACGAGGTATACAATGCCGTCAAAGCCGTCAGCGAAGAGCGCGGATTCCAGTGTATTTTCGACCGTGCCTCGTCGGCCGATATAATTTTCGCGTCGCCTCGCATCGACATAAGCAATGAGGTTCTTGCCAAGTTAGGATATTCCAAGTAATTTTCGTAACTTTGCAGTCGTTGCCGGATGATTGTCAGCCGGCGGCAAACATATAGAATAACTTTAACAGACAGAATAAACGATGATTAAGAAACTTTTGGTAGCTATCTTGATAGCTCTCCCCGCCATCGCCTCCGCGCAGGCTAAATTCGGAGTGGTCAACAGTCAGCAGATTTTTGCCGAGCTCCCCGAAACCAAAGAGGCCGAGACACAGATGGAAGCTGCTTCAGCAAAATTCCAGTCGGAATTCAAGGTGCTTCAGGACGAGTACAACAAGGCATATACCGAATTCCAGAACATGGATGCCAATACCCCCGAGACAATCCGTCAGCGCCGCATGAACGACATCCAGGAGCGCGGACAGCGCATCAGCCAGTTCCAGCAGACCGCTTCGGAGGATCTCGACCGTCAGCAGCAGCAGCTCATAGCTCCAATCCGGCAGAAGATCGCCGATGCCATCAAGGCCGTAGGACAGGAGAATAACTTCACCATGATTTTCGACGTCGTTCAGCCGCTCTATACCGGCAGCGATGTAGTCGACGCTACCGACCTGGTCAAGAAGAAGCTCGGAATCGTCACGAAATAACAACAAGCAATTCTCAGAAAATTGTGGCCGTTGGAGCTCGATGAGCCTCAGCGGCCATTGTTTTTACAATATTATCATCCTATGCAAGCCTGTAATGCCGGACCGATCGGAGTGTTTGATTCGGGCTACGGAGGTCTGACCATACTCAAGGAGATAAGGCGTGTCCTCCCGCAGTATGACTATCTGTATCTCGGCGACAATGCCCGCGCGCCCTACGGCCCGAGATCCTTCGACATAGTGTATCGCTTCACTCTCGAAGCGGTGAGGTTTCTCTTCGGCCGCGGCTGCCGGCTGGTGATATTGGCCTGCAACACGGCGTCGGCAAAGGCCCTGCGCAGCATCCAGCAGAATGATCTGCCTCTTATAGATCCGTCGAGGCGTGTGCTTGGGGTGATACGTCCTACGGCCGAAGCCATAGGGAAGCTTACCTCCACAGGTAATATCGGAGTGCTCGGGACGTCGGGTACGGTAAGTTCGCGCAGCTATGACATGGAGGTTGAGAAGCTGTATCCCGGGTATAAGGTTACTTCCCTGGCTTGTCCGATGTGGGTGCCTCTTGTGGAAAACATGGAGGCCGACGGGCCCGGCGCCGACTATTTTGTCGACAAATACGTGAGGAAGCTTCTCGATTCGGACAAATCGGTGGATACCGTGATTCTCGCCTGCACACATTATCCTCTGCTGTATGACAAGATACGCAAGCATATGCCGGAGCATATAAAAGTGGTCTGTCAGGGCGACATCGTGGCCGAGAGTCTGAAGGATTATCTTACGCGCCATCCTGAAATGGAGAGCCGCTGCAGCCGCGGAGGCCGATGCGAGTATCTGACCACAGAGAACCCGGAGAAATTCACCGGGCTCGGACGAGTGTTTCTTAATGAGGATGTGGAGGCTGTGCACGTAGAGATCGACTGAACATTATGGCGCTCTCATCACTTTTATTCTTGAGGATACTTTCTGATCAATCTAACTGATATAGGATATGAGACTTTCCGGACGAAGACAGAGCAGCAACGTCGACGACCGACGACGCAGCGGCGGCAAGGTAGCGGCTGGAGGCATTGGAGCCATAATCGTAGCGGCGCTGATAGCATGGATCTCGGGCGGCAATCCGCTTGATGTGGTGATGGGAAGCGCCGGACAGCTTATGGGTGGCTCGGCGCAGCAGGAATATGTGCCCGATCAGGAGGATGAGCAGCTTGCGCAGTTTGTCAGCACTATACTTGCCGGAACCGAAGATGTCTGGAGTGAGGAGTTCAGTCGTCGCGGACTGACGTATGAGCCCCCGAAA
The DNA here is from genome assembly GCA_947629175.1 of uncultured Muribaculaceae bacterium. GTDB lineage: Bacteria > Bacteroidota > Bacteroidia > Bacteroidales > Muribaculaceae > Paramuribaculum. The sequence goes on from CANRCT010000026.1 coordinate 25,455, forward strand.
CTGGTGCTTTTCAATGGTTCGGTACAGAGTGGTTGCGGAGGAGCTACCTCCCAGACTGGGCCGTTTTACTGCTCGGCCGATGAATCGGTATATATAGATCTGAGTTTTCTCAAGGAGATGCGTCAGACCATAGGCGCCGGAGGAGATTTCGCATTCGCCTACGTGATAGCCCATGAGGTAGGCCATCATGTGCAGAATCAGCTCGGTATTCTCGGAAAGGCTCACGAACAGATGAGCCGCCTTAGCGAGGCGGAGGCCAATAAGATAAGCGTGCGGCTGGAGCTTCAGGCCGACTATCTTGCTGGCGCATGGGCCCACCACGACAATCTGCGTTTCAACTCGCTCGAAGAAGGAGATGTGGATGAAGCGCTCGACGCCGCTATGAAGATCGGCGACGATTATCTGCAGAAACGCGCCCAGGGGTATGCCGTGCCGGAGTCGTTCAATCACGGTACTTCAGCTCAACGCAGCCGATGGCTCCGCAAAGGGATTACCGACGGCTCGATCGAGGGTGGCGATACCTTCACTCCCGCCTATTCCTCGCTCTGATATCCTTCCTCGGGCTTGTCGGCTGATCATATCATCCTTGTCGGCTAATCAAATAAAACGACAAACCAATCATTTTCTCGTGAAATATCTGACAGGCAGGAGTGTGATTCCTGCGCTTATAGCTTTAGTCATGACGGGTGCGGCTTCGGCCAACGCTCCGCGCCTTGTGATCAATGAGATCATGCAGTCAAACGTTGAGACGATCATGGACGATCTCAATGAATTTCCCGACTCATGGGTCGAACTCTATAATGCCGGTTCGCGCGAGGCGATCCTATCGGACTACAGCATAGGAATGATGTCGGAGAATAAAGCATATAGGCTCCCTGCCGTCAATGTCAGTCCGGGAGAGAGAGTCATAGTGTACTGCGATAAGGTCGGCGAAGGTATGCATGCTGATTTCCGTCTGGAATCTGGCAAAGGAGGCAGCCTGTATCTGTACAGCAACGGCGCTGTGGCCGATGCTTTCGAGGACATCCCGAAGATGCCCTCGCCGGATATAAGCTACGGCCGGGCTGCCGACGGCACTGCCGATATCGGATTTCTTCCCGCTCCCACTCCCGGAAGGGCTAATCCGGGTCAACTATGCAGTGGAGTGCTCGGTGAGCCGGTTTTTCCCCATAAAGGCCGGGTCTTGACCGATGCATTGGAGTTGACGTTATCTCTTCCCGAAGATGCTCCCGAGGGTACTGTCATACGTTTTACCACCGACGGCACCGAGCCGTCAGTCCGGTCGTCAGTATATTCAGGCCCTATATTGATATCAGCTACAACTGTTATAAGAGCGCGGCTGTTCAGCGAAGGTTATGCTTCCCCCTATGCCACTACCCACAGCTATCTGTTTCATCCCCGGAAAATGTCGATGCCGATAGTGTCGATGGTTTCCGATCCGAAATATTTTGATGACCGCGTAATAGGAATCCATTGCGTGGGCAACGACCCTGACAATCCGAATTACGGCCATGACTGGCGACGCCCGGCAAATGTCGAGATCTTTTTTGACGAGAACAGTGAGGCTGGAGTCAATCAGCTTATTGAGACGCGCATCAAGGGGGGCTGGTCGCGCAGATTCCCATTGAAGTCGCATGTGTTGTATGCCAACAAGCGTTTCGGACAAAAGAGGCTGGAATATGAGTTTTTTCCTGATGATTGCCGCGACATAACCGAATGGAAATCGCTGGAATTACGCAACGCCGGCAATGATTTCAGCGGTCTGTATCTGCGCGATATGCTGATTCAGCGGACATTCGGACGCAATGTCGATGTAGACTGGCAGCCAGGATGTCCGACAGTATTCATGCTCAACGGCCGGTTCCTCGGGGTACTCAATCTCCGCTCGCGATCAAATGAGGATTATGTCGATGCTATTTATGGCGGTCTGGAAGATATCGACATGATCGAGAACTGGTATGAACTGAAAGCGGGAACGATGGATGAATTCAGGGAATTCCAAAAATTTTACAATACTCAGGGCCACACTCTCGAAGAGTATTGCGGGCTGATGGACGTGGATGAATTTATGAACGTCTTCATCGCTTCGATATTTTTTGACAATAAGGATTTTCCCAACAACAATATCGTCATGTGGCGCTCGAGGGCACAGGGCGGCCGATGGAGATGGATCATGAAAGACTGCGATGCCGGATTGGGAGTAAAACCTTGTGAGCCCACTTATAACACTCTCGAATGGTTGCTCGACGAGAACTATGATCCCGACATCACTTACGGCAACAGTGCCGGATCGACAATGCTGTTCAGGCAGCTGGAGTCGCTTCCTGATTTCCGTGACAGGATGATTGACCGTCTGTCGGCATATATGGGCGATTTTCTCAGTGCCGCCCCTCTTCTTCGCCAGCTCGAAAGCATGTCGTCTGAACTTGACGGAGAATTGCCCTGTCATTTCGCGGCACTTGATATTGGCGGGGGTGTGAGGGAATATGACGAGTGGCGGCAGCTTAATATGGAGATCGCCCGCGAGTGGATAAAAGGCCGCGTTCCATTTGTATACGGAATGCTGTCGGAACATTATGGCTTAGGACGCCCGGTGCCTGTCTCAATCAACCTCAACGGCGGATACGGGGCCGAGTGCACATTGAATGTCAACGGCACACGACTCTCTGGCGAACGCTATGACGGCAAGTGGTATGTCGGCCGCTTGCTGAGAGTGGTTGCTTCTGCGAAGACTGACGACACGCCGGTGGAAGGATGGGAGGTGACGGTAGTGAGAAATGGCGTCAGAGAGACGGAGATCGTCAGGGGCGCGCGTCTGGAGATGGCCGTTCCCGATTGCGACGAACTGAGTATACGCACCTCTTCGGATCTTTCGGGCATTAATGATCTGGCCGGTGATATCAAGAGACTTAAAGCGCCGCTGACAGTCTACGATATGACCGGACGATGCCTGGGTACGGTCGATGATATCGCAGCCGCTTCATCACGTTTCAGCGGTGACTGTGTAATCGTGATCGACTCTACAGGCCGGTCATGGAAATTCAGGCTCTGAAATTCGGGTGCTGCGCGAGGGTTTGGATTAAACCGATATGGTCAGTATTTGTGGGCGAGGGCGAGAGTGGCTACGCTCAGAGTGGCCTGGGGCGATGCGGCGTGGAGCGCTGTCAGGCAGCTCAGTGTAGTGGCTCCGGTGGTCATGACGTCATCGACGAGCAGTATGTGGCGGCTGTCGGGTGAAAAGTCGCTCATCACCGAGTAAACTCCACGCGCATTGATCCACCGCTGGTAGGAACTGCGCCGCGTCTGGGTGGAGTGCTGGCGTGCCGTCAGAATGTTTTCAACGGGAATACCTGAGACTTCCGACAAGCCGAGAGCTATCTCCTCAGCCTGATTATAGCCTCGGATTAACTTTTTTATGCGCGCAAGAGGCACCGGTACAATGACGTCGATCCCATCGAAGAATCCCCCTGATGCTATTTCGTAGGCGAACATACGGCCAAGTGTCCGCGCAAGTTTCGGACGTCCGTTGTATTTCGCCCTCTGCACAAGCATGGCAAAAGGGGAGTCGCGGTAGTAATAAAACCATGAGGCGGCTTTCGCCACCGGCAGTCCCGGAGAGGCGAGGCGTTTGTGCATTTCGGTGAAAGCATCGTCGGCTATGCCGGTGCGCGGCATATCGGTAAGACATTCCAGACAGAGAGTATCCTCCCCATGGGTGAGCGATTGCCCGCAGACTTCGCAAACTTTCGGAAAAATCACGGCCGCAAGGTCGGAAAGCCATGATTTGATCGATGCGGTCACAGCTCCTCGTCCCATAACCTGCTGCTTTTCACAAAAGCGATCACTCTTGTGCTCTCATAGCCGCGGGCGACGGCAAAACGTATCAGCTTCGACAGGCTGTCGTAGTCGTCGGGTGAGGCTTTGATACTGCGTGCCTTTGCTTTCAGGAGTGCCAGCAGCGAAGCTTCATAATCAGTTTCGGTTATCTCCTCGTCCATCGCGCTGTCGGCCGTCGGGCGGTCGATGCGCTTGGCTGCGAGCGCCGCCCGTATCTTCAGTCGCCCCCAGTGATTGAAAAAGAATTTGTCGCGGACGAAGGCATGTGCGAAACGCTCATCGTCAATATATCGGTCGCGACGCAGTGAGGCTATGATTTTTTCGCAGTCAATAGAGCCGATTCCCCATGAATAGAGTTTCTTTTCGATTTCAGCCGTGCAGTGTTCGGAACGGCTGCAGAGATCGCGCAGCCGCTCGAGAGCCTGACGAGGGGTGATCTGACGCCTTATCATGATGGTGAGGTCGCTGTCGCGAATCTTAACTTTCCTGATGAATCGCGCCTGATGTCGATGTCGTTCCATCCCTGTGCAGTCAGCATTGAGCGCAGGGCGCCGGCATGCAGAGGATTTATCTCCAGATAGAGCGACCGGCCCGGCTCCAATGCCTTGAGTGCGTAGCGGCCGATGGCGCTGTAGAAAAGCAGAGGATCACTGTCGGGGACGAACAGAGCCTGATGAGGCTCGTAGAGAAGCACGTTGGCATCAACCGAAGGCTTTTCGCTCTCGGCAATATAAGGCGGATTGCTTACAATCACATCGTAAAGCGGCGATGCGGGAGCAGGCAAATGAAGCACGTCGGCCTCCTTCACAGTCACGTTGACTTTAAGCTGCGATGCATTCTCGCGGGCTATCTTTGCGGCTGCGGCAGAGAGTTCGACAGCTGTGACGCGTGAGAACGGAAGATTTCTGGCCAAAGCGCAGGCGATACATCCAGAGCCGGCACACAGATCGGCCACACGCAGATCGGTCTGATTGCCGAGGGAGCCTACTATCAGGTCGACGAGTTCGGCTGTTTCCGGCCGTGGAATAAGCACGTCGTGCGTCACCAGGAAGTCGAGTCCGTAGAATGAGGCCCGGCCGAAGATGTATTGTATTGGCTCGTCAAGCAGCAGCCGTTCCACAGTCTCATTGAGTTTCCCCTGAATGAAATCGCTCAGCGGCTCGTCGGCTTTGACTGCAAGATCCACAGGTGTCCATCCCTTCAGTCTGTAGAGCGCCTCTCTGACAAGCGCCCGGGCCTCACCGTCGGAATAGTGAGGCTCCAGGCGCTTGCGTGCGTCAGCGATGCTTTGACCGAGCGTCATGCCGGGATTACTTGTATTCGTCCCACGCCTTGATCTCGATCTGGTCAAGGGTCATCGATGTGAATGCGTCGATGAAGGCCGATGCCAGACGTGCATTGGTCAGCAGCGGTATATTGAGGTCGATTGCCGCACGGCGTATCGTGTGGCCGTTGCCAAGCTCCGTAGGCGTGAGGTTCTTGGGTATGTTGACCACAAGGTCGATCTCGTGGCTGTGGAGCAGGTCGAGTGCCTGGGGCTGCATGTCGGCCTGGCTGGGCCAGTAGACCTTGACGGCGGGTATGCCGTTGTCGTTGAGGAATGCATGGGTTCCGCCGGTAGCATAGATCCTGTAGCCCTTGTTGTGGAGCTTGTGGGCGGCGTCGAGCATGGCGGCTTTCTGCTTGGGGCCTCCGGTGGAGAGAAGTATGCCTTTCGAGGGGATGCGGTTGCCGACCGAGAGCATGGCTTTGAGAAGAGCGTCGGACGAATCGTCGCCCAGACAGCCCACCTCGCCGGTCGACGACATGTCGACGCCGAGCACCGGGTCGGCGCCCTGCAGACGCGAGAAGCTGAACTGCGAGGCCTTGATGCCAACATAGTCGAGATCAAACGCACTCTTCGACGGTTTTTCGACGGGAATGCCGAGCATCACTTTGGTGGCTATGTCGATGAAGTTGAGCTTCAGCACCTTCGACACGAACGGGAAGCTTCGCGATGCCCGCAGGTTGCATTCGATCACCTTGATGTCGTTGTTCTTGGCCAGGAACTGGATGTTGAACGGCCCTGATATGTCAAGCGCCTTGGCGATGGCCGAAGACACCTTTTTGAGACGACGTATCGTCTCCACATAAAGTTTCTGAGGCGGGAACTGTATTGTGGCGTCGCCCGAATGCACTCCGGCATACTCTATGTGCTCCGATATGGCGTAGATCTTTATCTCGCCGTGCTGAGCCACGGCATCCATCTCTATCTCCTTGGCATTCTGGATGAACTCGCTGACAACGACAGGATGCTTTTTCGAAACGTTGGCTGCCAGACGCAGGAAGCGTTCGAGCTCGTCGGAGTTGGAGCATACATTCATTGCAGCTCCGGAGAGCACGTAGCTCGGGCGCACGAGCACCGGATAACCTACTTCGTCGATAAACTGGTAGATATCCTCGAAGCTCGTCAGCTCGCGCCAGCGGGGCTGATCCACTCCGATGCGGTCGAGCATGGCCGAGAACTTGTTGCGGTCCTCCGCGTTGTCGATGCTCTTGGCTGTGGTGCCGAGTATATTGACGTGCTGGTCGTCAAGACGTGTGGCCAGATTGTTGGGAATCTGACCGCCTACCGACAGTATCACGCCGTGGGGCTGCTCAAGATCGAGTATGTCCATGACGCGCTCGAACGTGAGCTCGTCGAAATAGAGACGGTCGCAGAGGTCGTAGTCGGTCGATACGGTTTCAGGATTGTAGTTGATCATAACCGATCGCCAGCCCTCTTTCTTGACAGTGAGAAGAGCATTGACCGAGCACCAGTCGAACTCTACCGAGCTGCCTATACGGTAAGCGCCTGATCCGAGCACTACGATCGACCGGTGGTCGTGGAGATAATTGACGTCGTTTTCCGTACCGTTGTAGGTCAGATACAGGTAATTGGTGCTTGCGGGATATTCGGCGGCGAGAGTGTCGATCTGCTTCACGACGGGGGTGATGCCAAGCGACTTGCGCAGCTCGCGCACTTTCAGTATCGTGTTCTCCGGATCGGTCATGCTGTCCTTGAGCACGCAGCGTGCTATCTGGAAGTCGGAGAAGCCCTGCTGCTTGGCCTGGCGCAGAAGCTCTTCGGGGAGCTTGTCGAGGCTGTCGCAGAGGCTGAGTTCGTCGGAGGTGCTGACGATGTTGGCCAGGCGGTAGAGGAACCATCGGTCGATCTTGGTAAGCTCATGGATTCGCTCCACGCTGTAGCCCTTCTTCATGGCCTGGGCGATGACGAAAATACGTTTGTCGGTCGGTTCGGCAAGAGCATGGTCGATATCGGGCACCGACAGCTCGCGGTTGCCGGTGAATCCGTGCATCCCCTGGCCTATCATGCGGAGACCTTTCTGTATCGCCTCCTCGAATGTGCGGCCTATGGCCATCACTTCGCCGACAGATTTCATCGACGACCCGATCTCTCGGCGCACGCCGTGGAACTTGCCGAGATCCCAGCGCGGGATCTTGCAGACGATATAGTCGAGGGCCGGCTCGAAGAAAGCCGATGTTTCCTTGGTCACGGAATTCTTGAGATCGAAGAGTCCGTAGCCGAGGCCGAGTTTCGCTGCTACGAAAGCAAGCGGATAGCCGGTGGCCTTCGACGCCAGGGCCGACGAGCGGCTCAGGCGGGCGTTGACTTCGATCACGCGGTATTCCATCGAGGCCGGATCGAAGGCATACTGTACGTTGCATTCGCCCACGATGCCGATATGACGGATGATTTTTATCGCGAGTTTACGCAGGTAGTGGTAGTCCTCGTTGGTAAGGGTCTGCGAGGGAGCTACGACGATCGATTCGCCGGTGTGGATGCCGAGCGGGTCGAAATTTTCCATGTTGCAGACCGTTATGCAGTTGTCGAAACGGTCGCGCACCACTTCGTATTCCACCTCTTTCCAGCCTTTGAGCGACTTCTCCACCAGTACCTGGGGTGAGAAAGAGAGAGCTTTTTCGGTCAGGCTGACGAGCTGCTGCTCGTTGTCGCAGAATCCCGATCCGAGACCGCCGAGCGCATAGGCGGCACGCACGATCACCGGATAGCCGAGACGGGCGGCTGCCGTGCGGGCGTCGTCGACTGTATTGACGGCCTCGCTCTTTATGGTCTTGACACCGATTTCATCGAGTTTATGTACGAAGAGCTCGCGGTCCTCGGTGTCCATGATGGCCTGCACCGGGGTGCCGAGCACTTCCACTCCGTAGCGTTCGAGCACTCCGCTCTCGTAGAGGGCCACGCCGCAGTTGAGGGCGGTCTGGCCGCCGAATGCGAGCAGTATGCCGTCGGGGCGCTCTTTTTCGATGACCTTCTCAACGAAGTAGGGGGTCACCGGGAGGAAATATATTTTGTCGGCGAATCCCTCGGAGGTCTGCACCGTGGCGATATTGGGGTTGATGAGCACGGTGGTGATGCCCTCCTCCTTCATGGCCTTGAGGGCCTGGGAGCCGGAATAGTCAAATTCGCCGGCCTCTCCGATCTTGAGAGCGCCCGAGCCCAGCAGAAGGGCTTTCTTTATCTTCTGGTTCTTGTGGTCTGTCATGATGATGGCTGAATGTTAGAGGAGACTGATAAATTCGTCGAAGAGAAATTCTGTGTCCTTCGGACCGCTGCTCGCCTCGGGATGGAACTGGGCGGAGAAGAACGGCTTTGTCTTGTGTCGTATGCCCTCGTTGGTGCCGTCGTTCATGTTGATGAAGAGGGTCTCCCATTCTTCGGGAAGAGTGTCGGAGTCGACGGCGAATCCGTGGTTTTGAGATGTGACGAAACATTTGTCGGTACCGACTCTTCTTACCGGCTGGTTGTGGGAGCGATGACCGTATTTGAGCTTGTAGATCTTGGCTCCGGCGGCTTTCGAGAGGAGCTGGTTGCCCATGCAGATGCCGCAGATCGGCTTGCCAGTGGCCATGGCCTTGCGGATATTCTCCACTGTTTTCTCGGCCATGTCGGGATTGCCGGGACCGTTGGATATGAAGAGACCGTCGTAGTCGATCTGATTGAAGTCGTAGTCCCAGGGTACGAGCACCACTTTCACGCCGCGGCGGGTGAGGCAGCGGATGATGTTGTGCTTGACTCCGCAGTCGACGAGCACCACCGTCTTGTCGCCGTCGCCATGTATCTCAACCTCTTTGGTGCTGACTTTAGCGACAAGATTCTCTTTATTGGGATCGTAGAAATCCACATCGCCGCAACCTTCGACAATTATCTTGCCGAGCATGGCGCCCTTCTCGCGGAGATGGCGGGTGAGGGCGCGGGTGTCGATTCCGTATATTCCGGGGATATGCTGCTCCTTGAGCCAGTCGCCGAGAGAGCGCACGGCCTGCCAGTGGGAATGGTCGTAGCTGTAGTCCTGAGCCACTATGGCACGGGCATGGATATGGTCGCTTTCAAGAAATTCGCTGACCTGCTCCTTCTCCCTTTCGGGGGGAACGCCGTAGTTGCCGAGTATGGGGTAGGTGGTGACGAGAATCTGTCCCTCGTAGGACGGGTCGGTGAGGCTTTCCGGATAGCCGGTCATGGCGGTATTGAACACCACCTCTCCAGAAGTCGAGGCCTCGTAGCCGAATGATTTGCCTTCAAAGCGGGTGCCGTCTTCGAGTATCAGGACGGCTTTTTTTGTTTGTCGCATGCGATAGAATTTTGATGATGTTTCGTCGGTTGTCATGACTTCTATCGTGAAAACCATGCAAATTTAGCAAATAAGCTTCAATTGGCAAAATCCACATTGAATATTCATGCAAATTCCCAGCGAAAGAGGGCACGCGAAGAGCAGAGCTTGAAATGAAGCATGGCTATGCCGAGGTCGACTCGTGTATATCCTGCCAGCGAGAAAAGCGCGCGGGCTCTTACTGCCGGCAGTCCGCCCGGCGTTTCCGGGGCAATGTAGGTGAATCTGAACCGCTGCTGGTTGACGGCGGTCGGAGCGAGCAAGGCTGCCTTGACTCCTGCGTCGAACCATTCGGGAGTATCGGCGCTGATGTTGCTCACCTGTTCGGGCGACTTTATGCGGTGGGGGTGTCCGCGGTCTATGCCGCGTCCGATGGCTATGCACGCCAGTATGCGTCGGCCTTTCTCCGGCTTGGGGAAAAGGGGCGACGAGCGGCGGTAGCTCAGTCCGGCCCAGCAGGTGTCAAGGCCGAGAGTGCGGGCGTAAAGCACCAGCAGCTCGCCGCGACAGCCGCCCTTGATGTCGGCATCGTGGCCCTTTGGCGCCGTAATTACTATATAATTGGTCACGCCGCTGAATGATCCGTAGGCAAGGAGCCCGCTGAAAGCCTCAGGCTCGTTCTCTACGAGCGTGAACTCTATGTCTTCAAGCCTGTTGAGAAGCTCGGTCGCTCTTATGATCTTTTCGCGTGCTAATGCCGGCAGAGGCTCAGGATGGTAACGCCTTACGGAGTGGCGTTGACCTATTGCTTCAATAAGTGTCATGGCGGGGTGTGCGGATTCAGTCGGAGGATTACATGGTATGATGTAAAACGAATGTCATTTCTACGGGATAATGGTCGGAGTAAGGCCAGTCGAGGCGTCGGGTACGCAGGGGAGTGACAATCTCCGGGCTGTAAAGAATGTGGTCGATACGGAAGTAAAGGCGGCTTGCATGATACGTGATCGCAGGGCCTATGGCCGATTCACGCCAGGCATCAAGCATGCCGGTATCTGTAAGTGTGCGTATCGCGTAGCATCCCGGCACGTCGTTGAAGTCGCCGCATACGATGCACTTGCCTCCGGTCTCCGCTATCATTTTCCGCAGTTTCGCAGCCTGCACGGCACGGGCACGGAAAGCGGCTGTCAGCTTGGATATCAGGTCAGTGCGGATATCACGCAGTTCGCTTCTGATCCCTTTACCCTGTGTATCGCCACGAGTGAGGTCGCGGTACAGGCGCTTGTCGTCCGACGTCAGTCCGATCGACTGAAGATGCACGTCGAAAAGGGTCAGTGTGTCGCTGTCGACAAATATCCTGAATGCACGCACTCGGAAATCGTCAGAGTTAGCTTCGGTAAGCGTGATCTCCTCAAACGGATAACGCGAAAGAAGCGACTGTCCGCGTGCGCCGTACGACTGATAGGGATATATCTGCCCGATGGTGTCGAGCAGATGGCGGTTGGCATCGATGCTGACAAGCGAACCGATTTCATAGCATTCCTGCAGAGCCACAAAATCCGCTCCGCATCCGGCTATCTGCCGCAGGGTGGGATTAGGCTCGCCGCTGCTTGTGCTTCCGGTGAAGTCCTCAAGCTGCAGCACGTTATAGGTGATCAGCCTGAGAGGTTGTCCGCCGGCATCCGGAGTCATGAAATTGAGCGGACAGAGGGTGAGCAACGGATTCCAGCAGCATACAAGCGACAATGCGCCAATGGCAGATGCTTTGCGGCAAACAAACAGATTGATGAGAATAAGTGCCAGCGTTACGACAGTCATGATCGGGAATATCATGGCCAGCACGGATGGCAGCGCCCATGTCAGCGGATTAATCATGCCTGCATATGCCGAAAGGATGGTGATTACGGCCGTCAGCAGCGTGAAAAGTGTCAGTATGATGCGGAGAAGTCTCATTTGCGGCTGATATCGAAAAGTATGCGGCGCTCTTCAGCAGTGAGCGACGAGTATCCGGAGATGCGGATTTTGTCGAGCAGCCGATCAAGTTCGGCTTTGTCGTCAGAAACATCAGCAGGCGATTTGACAGTCGTTCGGTTTCTTTTGTTTCCGTGGAGGGATATCCGGCGTCGTGCCATGACTAAGGCAGCTCCCGCACCGGCTCCCGCGAGGTGGGCCAGGTGGGCGCCCGGATTGCCGTTGCCGAGAGATATGACGTCAAGCGCCACGACAGCAACCGCTATCCATCTGATTTCCACCGGGCCGATGAGCATCAGGTTGAGTTTCAGGCGCGGAGTCATCACGGCTGTGGCTGCCACGACAGCCAGCACGGCTCCGCTCGCTCCGATCATCGAATGGCCGGAAGCCGATGATGCGGCAAGATTGAAAAGAAGATAGACCGCGGCTCCGGCGATCCCTCCCGCAAGATATGTTTCTATCAGGCGCCTGCTGCTTGAAAATGACAGAAATATAATGCCGAACCAATACAGCCACAGCATGTTGAAGAGCAGATGAAACACATCATAGTGGGTGAACATATACGTCAGAGGGGTCCATGGCCTGTGGAGTGCCGACGGCAGACTGGCCGGAACAGCAAGCCAGTCGACGAGGCTCCGGGCTGCGGCGCCGTCGGTCATGATGGCTCCGGCGATCCTGACCGCAATGAATACCGCGGCGCAGATGACTATAATCCATGTCAGCGCCGACCAGCGTCTGATTCGGTAAGCGAATAAATCAGTAGCCGCCATAGATGGTGCCTTTCTTCTTCCAGATCCAGATCATGATGAACCCGAATATCATGCCGCCGAGGTGGGCGAAATGTGCCACTCCGTCGTTGGCTGAACTCAGTCCGATCAGAAGCTCTATCACACCGTAGCCGATCACCATCCATTTGGCTTTGACAGGCACCGGTATGAACATAATGAAAAGGGGCATGTTGGGAAAAAGCATTCCGAATGCGAGCAACACTCCGTAGATGGCTCCGGAGGCGCCTATGGTCTGCAGCTGATTCAGGAACGTGAGTTCCTGTCCTGAACTGACGGCTGCGCTGATGGCCTCGCGCATCTCGGGGAAATCCACTCCATAGAAGTTGGCCATGTTCTTAACGAATATGTCCTCCCAGGTCCATGACCATACGAGTTCCTGTATGAGAGCTGCACCGATGCCGCAGGAGATATAATAAAACAGAAACCTCGGGGCTCCGAGCACTCTCTCCAGCGTGACACCGAACATGAACAGGGTGAACATGTTGAAAAGTATGTGGGCGAAGTCGCTTGTGGAGTGCATGAACATATATGTGAGCAGCTGGGCCGGATTGAAGTCCGGCGCTTTGAAGTAATGCAGCGCGCCATATTGCATGATGTCAACGCCGATCCGGCCTGGAAGCACCATCATCGCCAGCCAGATAATAAAATTGATTATAATGAGGTTTTTGGTTACCGGCGGGATATTGCTGAATATCGAGCCTCCAGAGCGTAGCATGTTGTTATAACAGGGTTATAGTTGGTTAGTAGAGCCACAAAATTACCAATTATCGTGCTTTTAACAAAATCGCGGGTGTTTTGTGTCGACTTAATGACGTCGAAATTGATTAAAAATAGCAAAATTGCAGTCAAAACAACATTTTTTTAGCAAAAGATAGCCATGATATCGCTTTTTTTACCTATTTTTGCCGGAACAACTGAAAATACTCACACATTAAATCTTTACGAATGAACAAGACTGAGCTAATCAATGCAGTTGCCGAAAAGGCAAATCTGTCGAAAGTGCAGGCCAAGGCTGCTCTCGACGCTACCCTCAACACCATCTGCGAGGCGCTTCTCAAGGAAGACAAGGTGGCCCTCATCGGTTTCGGCACCTTCAGCGTAGCTGAGAAGCCCGCCCGCACAGGCATCAATCCCCGCACAAAGGAGAAAATCGAGATACCCGCACGCAAGGCTGTCAAATTCAAGGCAGGAGCTGATCTGAGCCTTGTGAAGTAAGGCTGCTATGCCGGTCATGCACCCGGATCCCGACGAATACCGCGGGGCGGAATCCACAGCAGTGGTTCCGCCCCGCGGCATTGTGGCTGACGGGCTCGCTCTTGTCAGATGCCCTGACGGCGCGATGACATGTGGATGTCGTCGAGCTCTGCAATGATGGTTCCGAAAATATCGTCGACAGAGCCGCTTCCGGGGATTGCGTGGTATTTGCCTCGCTTCATATAGTAGTCGCGGAGCGGCTGTGTCTGCGAGTGGTAGACTTTCAGACGGTTGGAGATGGTCTGCGGATTGTCGTCGGCGCGGCCTGTCTCCTTTCCTCGCTTGATCATGCGGTCGATGAGCTCGCTGTCGGCTACTTCCAGCCCTACGACGGCATCGAGCTTGGCGCCCCGTTTCTCAAGCAGTTCATTGAGGGCCTCAGCCTGTGGGATCGTGCGGGGGAATCCGTCGAAGATCACTCCGTTGGCAGCCTCGGGGTGCTGGTCGATAGTATCGGCAAGAATGCTTATCATGAGCTCGTCGGGGATAAGCTGCCCCTTGTCGATAAATGATTTGGCCGTCTTGCCGAGTTCTGTGCCGTCGGCTATATGTTTCCGAAGCACTTCACCCGTAGAAATATGGTGAATGCCGTAACGTTCGATGAGTTTTGCGCTTTGGGTGCCTTTGCCGCTGCCGGGAGCGCCGAATACTACTATATTGAACATGCCTTTGTGAGATTAAAGTAATATTATTAAGCTTGTCGGGAAGGAAAGAGGGCGTCGGGGTGGTCAGTCATCGGGGCAGCACATGTCGTCAAGCACCCAGATGTCGGGAAGATTGCGTGCCAGCCCATCGATGTCAAGACCATAACCTATGATGAATTTTGTGGGTATGGTGAATCCGACATAGTCGGGATGGACATCGCTGCGGCATGCGTCGGGCTTGAAGAGCAGTGTGGCAACTTTGACCGATGCCGGGCCTTTGCGCTGCAGATCTTCTACCAGACGTTTGATGGTAGTGCCTGTATCCACTATGTCTTCCACCACGATGACGTCGCGCCCGTTTATGTCTTCGTCAAGGCCTACGACCTGTTTTACAACGCCTGTCGACGACATCCCGTCATAGCTTTTGAGGCGTATGAATGAAATCTCCGCATCAATGGAAAGCCCGCGGAAAAGATCGACAGTAAAAACCGACGCTCCGTTGAGCACACATATGACCAAGGGTATGCGGCCTTTATAGTCAGTTGATATCGTGTCGGATAATTCACCGACCCGCTGTCTTATCGCTGATGCTTCGATAAAGGGCTTAAATGTCAAGCCATTGTAGCTTATGATCTTGTTTGCTGCCATTTTACAGTGCGGTTTTGTTGCTTCTGCACGCAAAATTAATAAAAATACCGCTGTAAAGAGATATAAATAATTATAAATAACCGTTTGTTGCGTCTCAGCGGCCTGTCAGTGGAAGGCCGGGAGCCGCCGGGCGGCTTCATGCCGCCGCAGCTGCATAAAAAATATTTGTTTGTATAATGAAATCAATGGGTAAAAGTAGTAATTTTGCCATCTGAAAGTGTTATACGGACATACGAATACGATTCTACTGAAATCTTAATTGAAATGAAAATATTCACGACCGAAGACGTGAGGGCCATCGACCGGCGGACTATGGAGATCGACGGCATCCCGTCGCGGGAACTTATAAAACGCGCCGCCAGAGGCATGGCCGACGAGATCATGGCCCGCTGGCGTCCTACCCGTCCTTTCGTGTTTTTTGCGGGGCCGGGCAACAATGGCGCCGACGCTCTGGCCATCGCCACTATCATGATGGGTCAGGGCTATCGTCCTACTGTGTATCTGCTGAATATCGGCGGCCAGATGCTTTCGCTCGACTGCCGTACGTTTCGCGATGAGATGCTCTCCTCGGGAGGACAGGTGAATTTCATCGAGATCAAGGATCAGCTGAAACTGCCCGAGCTTACGGCCGACAGCATTGTAGTGGATGGTCTGTTCGGCACTGGGTTGCGCGAGGGGCTCCAGGGAGGATTTCAGGTACTCGTAAGGTACATCAACGAGTCGCCGGCCACCGTGGTGAGCATCGACATTCCTTCGGGAATGACAGGGGATCTCAATCCCGATGCCATAAACCGCAATATAGTCCACGCTGATCTGACGCTGACGGTGGAGTTTCCCCGCATATCGTTTTTCCTTCGCGACAATGCCGATCTTGTAGGGGAGTGGCGTGTCATCAAGATAGGTCTGAACAAGGATGTCATCCAGTCGACTCCGAGCTGTTTCCATATAGTGGAGGCCGCCGAGGTGCGTCATCTGCTAAAGCCTCGCAGTCCGTTCGTTTCTAAAGCTGACCTGGGATCGGCGCTTCTCGTCACCGGCAGCTACGGTATGGCGGGCGCTGCTGTGCTGAGCGCCCGCGGCGCCTTGCGCTCAGGTGTCGGAAAGGTGACGGCTCACTGTCCGCTCTGCTGCTATGAGATAATGCAGTCGACAGTGCCGGAGGCTATGTTTGATCCCGATGAACATAAGCTGGTGGTGAGCAACATTCGTCCGCGCCACGATTATTCGGCTATCGGCCTGGGTCCGGGTCTCGGCACAAACGAGATCACTCTCAGTGCGGTAGATACATTTCTTAAAGTCCATAAGCGTCCGGTGGTGATAGATGCCGACGCTCTCAATTGTCTGGCCGCACGGCCGCATCTGCTGCAGGAGCTACCGGTTTTGTCGGTGCTTACCCCTCACGTGGGTGAGTTCGACCGTCTGTTCGGCGACCAGCCGAGTGATTCGGTCAGACTGATGAAAGCCATGGAAGTGGCCCATACGTATCAGGTGCTGATTCTGCTCAAAGGGCATTACACTGCTCTTGTAAGGCCCGACAGCAAGGTGTACTTTAATCCGACCGGCACTCCGGCAATGGCCAAGGGCGGAAGCGGCGACGTACTGACCGGTCTGATCACGGGGCTTATGGCGCAGGGTTACAAACCGGAGGTCAGCGCGCTGATGGGAGCGTATATCCATGGGCTTGCCGGCGAAATGGCCGAGGAAGAGCATGGAGCATACGGGGTCACAGCCGGCGATATCGCAGCCAACATAGGCAAGGCAATACAATCGATAATGAAACCTAAAAACGAGATATGAGACAACTTACTGCACTCTTTCTGGCAGCAACGGCTCTGGTGGCCGGCGCCCAGACCACACAGAAATTCACTGCAAGCAAGCTGAATGAATACGGACTGGTCTACAATCTTCCGCATACGGTGGTGGATGTCACCGTCGAAGCCGAGAAGACCGTCAGCACCCCGGGAGAATTCTATAAATACTGCAGCAAATATCTCGGCACCAAGCCTGTGACGGAGCCATCGACCGAATGGAGGGTGAAGAGCATCGTCATAACCACCCGTGGCATCGCCGACGAGAAAGAGTCGTATCTCGTGCAGTTCAAAAATGGGAGCGCGCCGTTCATGCTTCTTGACGAAAACAATTTTCCGCTGACGGTCAACGATGAGGACTATGAGCCTCAGCCGGCTCCCGCTCTGCCTCAGCCGGTGGCCGCCGCTCCGACTATCCTTCAGACTCCCGCCGCCCGGCAGGCCATGACCGAGGATATGCTCCGGAGCACGTCGACGGCCAAACGGGCCGAACTTGCGGCCGCGCGCATATATGAGCTCCGTCAGAGCCGCAGCGATATCGTGTCGGGCAATGCCGATCAGGCTCCGACCGACGGCGAAGGCCTGAAGCTTGTCCTGGCCAACCTGCAGCAGCAGGAAGATGCGTTGACGGCCATGTTTACTGGCACCAGACAGGTGTCCACCTCAGTCAGAACCTATTCATACGTGCCTGCTGATATTGCCGATGAGAAGACGGTGCTCATCGGGCGCCTGTCGCTGACCGACGGCCCTGTCGATGCCGATGATCTTTCAGGTATGCCCATATATCTGTCGTTAAGGGTGACGGCCCGTGGCAAAATTCCGACCAATGACAAGGGTGAGGAGAAGAAATTCCCAAAAGGAGGTCTGGCTTACCGTGTACCCGGCTCTGCATCGCTTGAGGTCGAAATGGAGGGAGCGACACTCGCTGCGATTGATGCCGACATAGCGCAGCTCGGCATAGTGTTCGGCATCGATCCGGATATGTTTACCGATAAAAAGGCTCCCGCCTACGTCGTGTTCGACGCGCAGACGGGAGCTATACGTGAGATCGGCACCAAGTGACGGGTGCCGATTACCTGCCGGTCAGTTGGCGGGAACGGGGCCGAAGCGGTTGGGCTGAGGCTCCGATGGAGCGCAGCAGAACACCACGAAGATGATCCAGCCAACAGCCGGTATGAAGTTGATGAACCACCAGCCTCCGGCGCGGCCTGTGTCGTGAAGACGGCGCCAGCTGACAGCCAGTGTCGGGATGAGGATTGCAAGCGAGAAAATTCCTGAAATGATGTTGAAGAGCTTGATGCCTGTTATTCCTGCTATCAGCGAGAGGGCTCCCGACACAATAAAGCAGGCCAGTATCCACCACCAGAACTCGGCGCGCGATGCGCGACCGTTGAATTCAGCGTATTTGTTGATAACACGCTTCACCGCGTCTACAAAGCCGAGCGGAGCGGCATGGTTGAAGTCTGTCATGACTGAAAAATTGTTTTTGATTATTTAACACGTCGCGAAGTTACAGATTTTTTTGAATCGTGATATAAAACTTTTGCATCGGAGCCGGTGTTGGTAAGGTATCAGTTTCAACACCAACTACCTTACAAATGTTAGCAGATATCATCCCCACCCATCAGGCCGCCCAATGGCTGCTCGTGCATATCGACCGGTTTCTTGACAGCATAGGCCTTGAGAAAGCCAAAGAGGTGGAAGAGTGGGTCTACGTCATAGTCATTGTGCTCGTGGCGCTTCTGATCGGATGGATCATCCGCAGGCTGATTCTGTTTGGCGCCAAGAAGTTTGTCAGGCTGCGCAACAGCGCCGCCGGACGTCTGATGCTCGAACAGCGTCTGATGACAAAGTGCAGCCACGTGATACCGCCGCTTGTGGTGCTGGCTCTTTTGCCTTTCGCATTTGATCCTGCCTCGCAGTTGCTGCGCATTTTCCGGGTAGTGCTCTATATCTATACCCTCGTGGTGGCTGCCATGGCGATATGTTCGGTGCTGACCTTCCTGTGGATACGTTTTGATCAGAAAGAAAACACCAATAATCTTCCGCTCAAAGGCATCCTCAATGTCGGCAAGGGGATAGTATGGATCATAGTGACGGTCATCGCCGGATCGGTGCTTCTCGGCAAGACCCCCGGAGCTTTTTTGGCCGGACTTGGCGCTTTTGCGGCGGCCCTGATGCTGGTATTCAAGGATACGATCCTCGGATTCGTCGCGGGCATTCAGCTGTCAAACAACGATATGCTGCATGTGGGCGACTGGATTGTGGTGCCGTCTACCATTGCCAATGGCATCGTCATGGATGTGTCGCTTACGGCTGTGAAGGTGAGAAACTGGGACAATACGATCGTCACTCTGCCTCCCTATACGCTTGTGTCCACCTCGTTCCAGAACTGGCGCGGCATGTCGCAGTCGGGTTCGCGTCAGATATGCCGGTCAGTCAATTTCGAGGCTTACACCGTGAAGCCGTGCGACGACGCTCTGCTGCAGCGTGTCGTGGCCAGATATCCGAAGCTGAAGGATTTCGTCGACCGTGAGAAGGCATCGGGCAAGGTCGATTATGACCCCGGGACGGCTGTGGTCAACGGCACCATCGAGACCAATCTCGGACTTTTCCGCGCCTATATGTGCCGCTATCTTCTCGACCATCCGCTCATCCGCACCGACCAGCAGATACTCGTGCGTCTCCTTGCACCCACCTCCACAGGCATTCCTCTGCAGCTATGGTGCTTCACCACTACCGCTTGGACCGCCTATGAGGCCGTGCAGAGCGAGATCTTCGAGCACATTGCCGCTGTCTGCGGCGACTTTGATCTGCGCCTCTTCAACTACGCCTCGGGCATGGACACCGAGACCGTCGAGATGCTCCCCTCCGACTCCCGGTCATGACTGTCGCCATTATTTCATGTGGAATTGATTTTCAATGACTTTTGTCGCAGACAATCAACAATATAAGAAATAACGGTACAACTATCCGTTAGGGAAAAGAGGGGGTAAAAAAGTTGCTTTAATGGAGTGAACGGATTAGAAAAGCCACCCGGATTAGGAGTGGCGTAAAAAAACTTAACCCCGAGGTTTGTCCGAAGACAGGGACACTCGGGGGATTCCGTTGCAAAATTAGGGAGAAATTCGTAATTTTACAAATTGCGGCTCAATCCGAAATTCCGGTGCATAGATTTTTGGGAAAGTGTTAAATTTGCAGGATGAAAACTACAGATGCAATAT
>CANRCT010000027.1 GCA_947629175.1 uncultured Muribaculaceae bacterium
AAATCATTAACTTTGCCGCATCAAAAGTGTCCCAGTCTGCTCCGGCGCACTGTCCCAGTCTGCTCCGGTTTTTCCATGACTCAAAAGACGATGTTTTATAGCTATGTTGAGAATTGTCGCGATTCTCACACCTTCGCCACGTACCGGCCAAACAAGTTCTTTCAACCGACGATATATTTCATCAGCCGATAGATACGGGTAATCCGGATTCTCAGTTATATCGTAACGTATGCTCCGGTAGCGTTCCCCGGCTCTCTCGAATGGTTTGTTATATCCTTCCGGGTCTTTGTTGTCCGTATTGACGTTCGGAGTTATCTCTTTGGATTTTACGACGTTTGGAAATATATTCTCTATCGGGGGCATCCACAGAAATACAATCCGGTCATATATCTCTTTCGCAACAGGCGTGTTGTCACACCCCCTTTGACTATTGACAACGTACCATTCAATGTATGATGACAGCGACATATAAAGTTGCGACACATAATAATCACTCCCCTTATCCTTGACTTCATTCCGGATAGCCTTTTCAAAAACAAGCTGATTATCTTCGAGATAAGCTGACAATTCGCCTAACCTCACGGACGAAACGGAGTCCATATTGTTGCGAATCAAGTCGAGCGCGGCGACCAGACGTCCCAGGGTATGCTGTATCTCTACTACATCCATGTTCTCATTCGGCATTGCCCCATAATTCTATACGCCGTTGTATTTCCGATTTCGGAAGGCGTACATTTATTGAATACAGGTCTTTCAGTTTTCCGGCAGCAACGGCGGGCGTAATGACGGAATGTGCCACCAGTTCATCGAACACAAACAATATCCCTTTGACCGTCAGCTTCCCGGTCTCGGCGTATTTCCTTAGCTGTCTGTCGCCCGTCAACAACGTAACACCGTGCTTCCTCGCGTAATAGCAAACGGAGCAATCAGGGATTGAAAGGTTGCCGGACACAGCAGAATGTTCATCGACAATCTCTATAAGTTCTTCAGGCGTAAAACTCTCCACTCTTATTTTTCCTGCTGTCACGAGCCGTTCCATATCCCTATGCTGGAGAGGATTGGAAATCTCTGCCATTACGAAATCCACCGTGCATATCTCGTATGGCAGTTCACAGAATCTATCCAGCAGACCTATTGAATGGAGGTCGATGAATATGTTTGTGTCATTGACTATTATATTCATCCTCTCACACTAATTGAAGATGCGACTTCACGCTTTCCACAGAGGTGTTAAGCAATACGGCTGCCTTGGAAAAGGTGATGGCTTCATCTGCCAGCGCACGATAGACCATGCGGGCGAATCGTCCGGATCGTTCAGCGACAGCCCTTGATTTTTCGGCCAATGCTTTGAAATCGGGGAGCTTGTTTTTCTT
The DNA here is from genome assembly GCA_947629175.1 of uncultured Muribaculaceae bacterium. Classification (GTDB taxonomy): domain Bacteria; phylum Bacteroidota; class Bacteroidia; order Bacteroidales; family Muribaculaceae; genus Paramuribaculum. The sequence continues at coordinate 1,374 of CANRCT010000027.1, forward strand.
GTTCTGGTAGCCGGAGTAACGGTTTGCGGTAATCACTCCGTTGACATGTAGCGAGGCCATTATGTCATCTACCGAAATTCCGAACTGGCTCTGTATGTCGGTAAGTTCCGATAATGATATGTCATGCCGGGTCTCGCCGACCTTACCCTTCAGCACACTTACAGGCAGCAGAAACTCGCTGGCGAAGGCATTGCAGATGTTCTCCACCTCCTTTGACGGTACATCGCCGGAAACGTCGAGGAGAAGATGCCCCAGCTCATGCAGCGCGGTAAACCGCTTGCGCTCGGTGATAAAGCCGCCGTTTATGACTATAAGGGGGATTGAGCCGTTGGCGTATCCGCTGAGTCCATCAAAATCCTTGTTCTCTGCAATCTCTATGACTTTGACGCCGTTTTCTTCAAGAACCTCGATTACATTGGAAACACCGTCACTGCCGAGTCCGAGATATTTTCTTACCTCATTGGCATGGGCTGCGGCTTCTTCAGGAGTGCGGACGCTCATGCGAGGCATAGAGAAAACAGTGGAGCAGCCACAGAGCTGTTCCACCTCCAGATAGCGTTCCAGCTCCTCGCGCACCCTCTCCCTTACAGCAGAGGCCATGCGCTCCGGGAAACGGGGCTTTTTGCGGAACTCCACATGATTGACCTCCACAGTGAACGGACGGAAGAAATAGTCAATCTTGACACCCAAAGCAGCCGAAAGTGATATAAGCACCCGGCTGTCCGGCATCATAAGCCCTTTCTCATATTTGTTGATGGCCTGTCGGGTAATGGACGGATTGACAGACTGCGAGAGCCTTTCCAGAGAAAAACCTTTCATCAGCCGTGCCTGACGCAATCGGCGTGAAAATATGTCGTTGGCTTGCTTGTTCATATCTGCGATTCGTTTAGTTGACAAAGTTAATAATAATATTTTATTTGTCAACCATAATAAGAGGGGAAAAGTTCACATTTAGAGAATTATCCCCTATCATTGCGGTCATTCCATCAATCCGATAAGTTCTTTCTTCATGTCATCGTCAATATCGCGGTATCTGGCGAAAGCCCGGCTCCCTTCCTTGTGACCGCTCAATGCGCCTACAAGATTAGGGTCTTTCACTTTCTTGTAAAGGTTGCCTACGAATGTACGCCGGGCAAGGTGGCTGCTTGCAATCTCATTTATAGGACGCTGCTCTTCCTCTCCGGTGGTGGGGTTGAGTATCGTCACTATTCGGGTTATCCCACACTCCTTGAATATCTTTTTGATTGCCACGTTGTATTTCTGAGAGCTGATGAACGGCAGAATCCGGCCGTCGCTGTCCTCTCCTTTATAGCGTTCAAGTATCTCTTTCGCCCTCTGCGTCAGGGGAACACGAATCACAGTCGGACGCTCCCCCTTGGTTTTGCTGGCTATATACTCCACGGCATCATTTATAACATTTGCCGGAGTAAGACGCATAAGGTCGGAAATGCGGCATCCGATGCAGCAATGAAAGATGAAGATGTCTCGCTGCACGGCAAGTGATTTATTGGACGACAGGTCGAAATCAGCTATACGGTCGCGCTCCTCCAACGTAATGTAATAAGGAGTGCCGTAATGCTCCGTTGTCTTGCCCTTGTACTTTGTAAAAGGGTTGTTGGTAGTCAGACCTTCTTCAATAGCCCAGTGGAAGAATGTGCGCAGGCAGGCGAATATGTTTATGATAGTGTTGTCGCCCTTCGGAAAAGGACGGCGTGATTTACGCGCCTTTCTTGTTTCTGCCGGATACTGCTCGAATATCTTTGGATATTTGTCGAATATCTCCGGCTCATTGCGCAGGAACCGCTCGTAATCTTCCAGTATGTCGGTGGAGAACATCTCGAAGTCAAGTTTTGCGGGAAGCTGTCGCTTCACCTTGCGGTAGAGCTCAAACCGATGGAGGCTCCGGCTTAATACGCCGTACCTTCGGTGACGCCATTCAGAAAGGCCGCGCTTAGTAGGAAATTCCTTGACAAGCTCAATGAACTTCTTTTGCAGCTTCTCTTCAACCGCTTTGGGTTTGCGCTCACGCTTGGGATGATGGAAGCGGTCGATCTCCTTCTCAAACAACTCCTTTTTCAATTTCTCGGCAGGAGTCGTTTCGCAGAGGGTGAATATCATCTGCTCTAAATTATGGAGTGTGTTTTCAATCTCCCTAAGTTCAGCCGTGAGCTTAGGATTGGCTCGTGGATAAACGAATTTCCCCTCCACAAAGCGTTCTTTAGCGATGAAGATACCGCTTCTCACACGCACCCGTGTTGTGCGGTTTGAGTTTATTCTAAGCATAAACTCAACGCGGCCATTACCATCTTCTTTTGTTGATAAGGAGCGAGTTATAGTTGCCATTTGTTGGGATTTTTGAGGTGCTAAGTCGTTTGTTAAAACAAATTAACACTTGGTTTGTCTATATACAAAGCTACAAATAAAATAGTTACGCTCCAAATTTTAGCCTAAATTTTTGTCCCCCGATTGTCCCCCAAAGTGATTTTTAGCGGAATGTCTTGGCAACGAATGACACTTATTTTAACAATTATAACTTCATAACAAATTGGAATATAGATACTTGTCAATTTCTCCAAAGCTCAAACCCACTTCCATATTCTTGCATAGCCTTTCATTTGGTTGCTTCCGCTTCGAGCACAAAAAATCCCGCTGCCCCTCCGGCCGCGGGATTTTCTCATCTCCTCCCCACAAAAGCTCCACCCCTCCAAAAAAATTCCGGCCCGGACATAACGCCAAGGCCGGAAAACATGTTATTAAGTAATTGTAATGTCTATATCATTAAAGAACGGCGTTGTTATGTTGCTCCAGCGGTCTAAATAATTATGCCGAACTTATAAAACGCCATTTGGAGTATGCGATAGGCATACCGCAGACTTTCTGTAGCGATATTGGCTCGAACTCCGTTTTTGCGATAGGCGCGCAGATGATCGCGAAGTATCGCCTTATGGCTCTGCAATCCGGAGGTGGATGCTCCACCGGTGCGCATCGTGACGAAATCCATCGGGATATATTTAGTCGATATTCGATTGACGTACATTAGGCGAAGAAGCTGCTCGAAATCGGCGGCTACCTTAAATTGCAGGTCGAATGCTCCTAAAGCCTGATAGACATGGCGTCGGCAGTAGAATGACGGATGGGCAGGCATGAAGCCAAAGCGCATCTGCCATGGCCGGAAACTCCGCGAACTGTAATAGCGTACACATTTCGAAAGGTCATCAGGGCTTACGAAATGGATATCGCCATATACTGCATCCACTCCCTCAATTTCACGCGCCACACGCTCGAGAACATAGTCAGAAGTATAGAAGTCATCACTGTTGAGTATTCCCACTACGTCGCCGGTAGCCATCGCAAGACCCTTATTCATCGCATCATAAAGCCCACGGTCGGGCTCGCTGATCCACTTTAGACGTCCCTCGAACCGTGCTTCGTACTCCTTGACGATATCGATAGTATTATCAGCAGATTTCCCATCCACGACGATGACCTCGATATTTTTATAAGTTTGCTGTATAACAGAACTGAAAGTACCTTCTAATGTTCTATCACTATTGAAAGTTGCAAGTATAATACTTATTGTCATCATTTATCTGATCAGACAATCAAAGGTTTAGACATTATAATTATGCAAAATCAGGAGTCCAAACTTTCAAGAGCCTGTAAAAGCTTTTCGTTTTCTCTTGGCGATCTGATAGCTATACGAATTACATTTTGACCTTCAAGAAATTTTTTTCTGTTGAGATCGCTTATAAGGATATCTTTTCTTATTAACAGTTCAGCCAATTCACGTGAAGAATATTTATCTACGACTCGGCACATAAAATAATTGGCTTGGGATGGCATCACATGTAAGTATCTGATTGATTTTAGTTTTTCATAGAATATTTCTCTCTCCTGAATAAATCTTGCACAAGCATCCTTATATGCTTTATCATATTTACCATATATTTGCATATAATACTCCCCAAAAGAATTGATATTCCATATCGATACATCTCTTTTTATCATGCTGATGATATCTGAATCCGATGAAGCGAGTATGCCGAGTCGCAAACCTGGAACACCATATGATTTGCTAATCGACTTGATTACAATTAGATTGTCATATTTTTGAAGAATGTCATTTCTTAACAGTGAATTGTTCTCAAAATCACATGAGAAGTCGACAAAACTTTCATCTATGATTAACTTTATCCCCTTCTCAGATGCCCATTGCAAAAGATTTTCAAGATCTTTCATGGGAATGTAATTCCCGGAAGGATTATCTGGATTTATGAGCAATAGAGTTGTGATAGTATGATTCGTATAATAATTCATTATATCTCCCGCACTATACCTATAATCCCTGTCGTTTACTACAAAGGGGACGATGTCTTCTTGAGATAGTCGATTGGGATATTCTTCAAACGTAGGATAAATAATGCCAATCTTTCCTCTGTGAATTTTTTCCAAATAAGTCTTTATCAACTCTGCTGCACCATTTCCAACCACAACATACTCCTGATCTATTCCGAAATATTTTGCAGCAAGCAACGAATTCACATTCATTCCTGATGGATAATTTGTCAATAATTCACTGAAATTTGACTTCATTTCATCCAACAATCTTTGGGGAGGGAAAAATGGATTAACTAAATAACAAAAATCCATTAGACCGAAGAAACGCCAATACCCTCCATATCTCTTTTGTAATTTGTCAAACCGTTCTTCGTGAGACGCAAATATAACAGAAGCGATATCTAGATCTTGGACATCATCTATCTCATACCATTTCTGGCCATTTAATGGGAGTGCCTTCAACGATGAACTTTTCAACAACGTAATCACCCTTAGAACCTGCTCATAATACTCATTTGAACCCATTACTTTTGTATATGCCTCCAAAAAAGGCACATACTCATCACGGCAAAACTCTTTACTGAACTTATAGATATTTACAGTCTTGTAATACACATCAATATCTTCATAACGGAAAGCCTCTTTGGGAATAAAATTGATGATTTCATTATCGGCATTTATCCTTACCATCGTGCCATCCATCCAACTCTCATATTTTGCGACAAGAGCGAGATTAGGCTCATGGTGATTTACGAGCATTTCTAATATACTATCCTCAAAAATAAGGTCGGATTCCAATAGAATAGTATCATCCTCACTCAACCAATCTTTAGCGAGTGACAGAGAATATATGTTATTCGTCTTATCGAAAATGGGATTATGGACGAATTCGAATTTCTTGACATTCGGATAATTATCCAGAATGTATTTTTTTAATTTTTCTCCTTTATAGCCAGTTACTATAATGATTCTTGAAAGATTAAATGTGATCAATTGTTTGATAAATCTATCTATCAAACGTTCTCCGTTGACCTCGACCATACATTTAGTATTGTCTTTAGTTGCCTTACCAAGGCGCCGACCCATTCCGGCAGCCAGAATCAGAGCTTGCATACAGATAAAGTTAAGTTTAAATTTGATTGCAAACGATTAATACATTTTCCCATAAGCCGTTGCTGCACTTTTTGGGAAAGTGGCATAAACAACCACCTTGGAATAGTCGCCTTTAAGTGTTCCTTCATTGCAAATAACCATCGATTTACTTTATTCATCGAATAATTATTCCATTGAACTGGGGTCTTCCAATCCGACCCATATTCTCCTACAAGGTATTCTTCCCATTGTCGGGGAATGTTGAATTCGAAGCCTTTGAATACAATTTTTGCCGAATCAGTGATATGTCTACTTAAGTTGACCCATCCTGAACACACTCTTAATTCAGAATTCAGCCGTCGATAAAAATACAGATCTATGTATTCTCCTTGGCGCATTATTGAGATCAGATCATTCCGATCGAATCGACAGATTGTAAAACCACTTTCATTCAGTTCAGGAAGGATTTCAAAGAAACGTCCGCGATCCTCATCAAGGAAAGTGAGATCAATATCTTCGTCATGTGATATAAAGTCTTTTTCTCGGATTGCTCCTAAAAGAGTACCGAATGCCAATTGAAATGGTATACCATGTCTATCTAATATTTTTTTTAGCAATATGAGATTCTCAAATGCTCTAGACTTATTAATTTGTTTCACTCCCGGATAAAGAGGTACTAGTTTATAGCGATAACAACATTTACCATATTTAATCAACGGCATACCAATAGTTTATTAGGGTTTTCATCATTCTATCCGCGTAATTTGCTTTTTATGATTTTTTTAATTTTCAAAGGGAATAATTGTTTTATCCTATTGAACATAGTATTGTTAGTATGGTAAAAAGCCTTTTCGAAAGGGGTATATGGCACTACATATTGGGGATGAGTCAGTGGAAAATCAATTTCCTTTGTCGATTTATAATAATCGGGAACATGAGATAAAGCTGTATGAGTAGCACCCTCGCCAAATCCAATATTTGTGATCAAACTATATTGAGGATATATAGCTAACATGTTATTAGCTGAAAGTATAAAATACCATTGCCAATCCCATGCCGAAACGTCTTTGCAGTCTATAGCTTTTAATCGATATCTCCAATAGCGATTGCCTTTTGAGCGGTAATCCATGTTATCGATGATGGATTGTTCCCACTCCGTCCCCCGCCACTTCATATCCATATCCATGAGACGCCATGCTCTGCGCCAAGTAGCCCAACCATTTGTTGATTTATACTTGCTGAATCCATATGACCACGGAATTCTTATGTTTGGATTGTAGTTCGCTGCATCAATCATTCCTATACGTTGATCGTCTGCATACCTTTCAAGTAACTCCTTGACGAAAGGGAAGAAAGATTTCCGCAATATGCAATCATCTTCAACTATAATTCCTCTATCTTCATATTTGAAGAACCAATCTATAGCCGTCTTGACTCCCTGACTGCATCCAAGATTACAATCATTAAAACGAGTAATAACTTCACAAGGCCAGTCAATAGCCTCTATGACAGCTTTTCTTGTCTGCTCTACCTGCTCTGTCTCTCCTTTAATCATGGGTCGTGATCCATCTCCAGAAATATAAATTTTTGACGGTTTGACGGAAGAGATCGCTTTTATACATTGGAGCGAGACATCTACTCGCTTGAAAATGATCACAAGGATAGGAATATCATACATAGGATTTCAAATTATTACGTTAGTTGTTTGCAGGTATATATTGATGGAAGAAGATTGAATCATATAAATATTCCTGATCAGGCAAAACAATAGTTTTAATCAAGTAAAACATGATAATACATCCTGTAGTAAGTGAGAAATAAAACACCTTTTTACGAACATATAATTCCTTTATCAGAATATAAATAGGCAGAATTGATAACAGAGTGAACAATTGTCCCACTCTATTAAAAATAAAATTACCCAAAAAAGCTATCCGAATTGCATAACTAATAATTCCAATCCTAAACAAGTATAAGGAGAAAGCATCGAGCCGCCCTCGCTTCATCAAACTGATAGCAAATAAATAAAATGGAATGAAGATAAATTTTGTCAGAATGATTGATATTGAATTATCTACATTCGCAATACCGGTTAAATACTCGCTATATACCGGCAGAACTACATTTATTATGTTATAAGTAAAATTAAATGAACCAAACAGAACAAACATACATGCAGCCACCAACAAAAAATATGCAAATTTCTCGCCTATTTTTTTATTGACAAAGAGTAGCAACATTAACGACAAATAACTTGATAAATGTATTCCACCAGCCACGACAATCATCACTATAAGTTTTAAATATGACTTATGATGGAAAAAAGATATAAAAGCAAGAGAGATAATATATATTGCACTATATTGACGCAATCCATTTAGTTGATTATTAAACACCGTTGAAAACGCTATATAAAGCATTATAAAGATCCATGAATTCTTATCATTCAAATAATAGACTATAGAGATTACTACAATAAAATTAATAGTATAAAAGAAAGCAAAATATAATTGTGGATGAACTCCGAAAGCATAAAGAGCGCGTAATACTAAACTAAATAACCATTCCCCTCTATCCATATAAAAATCATAATATGACAATGGATATGAAAAAATCTCATAATATGACTCATAATCGCTGCCAACTTTATATTGGGATGAGCATATGATTAACCATAGGAGACATATTGGAGAATAGAGAATCAGAAAAGGCAGTATCTTTCTACCTTTTTCTTTAAACCAAAATCGTTGAATTGACTGCGAGCCTAATATAGATATGAATAAATTTAATGCAAAAATCATTATGGTAACATCTGTTCCATATCCTGATCAATAAATGATACATACGGATATAAAATTGGAGCCTCAGAGTGACAAGTACTCAATAATTCCATTCCTCTCACTGGATATGTCAATCTTAAAATGCTCTTTGGAGTTCCAAAAGCAAGTAAACCATCCACTTTTCGATAATTTGCAGCATTTATCAGAGCGGCTCTAATAACATCTTTGTGTCCGACATTATTGTCAAAAATAAAACAATCTAAAAGCGTACACACTTTGAGATAAACCGAAAATGTTTTATGCATATATGGCTTACTTAATACATACATGGCATACACACTTTTTCTATCTTTTGAACATAGTCCATAGACATCATATCCCGTTATACTTGGATTTCCGATATATTTAGCCGTCAAATAATTAACATCCCGTTTAATATAAAAGTCATTCTTATCCTCTAGGACTTTATTGATCTCATCTGAACGTTTTATCAGATCGTCAATCGACATTTTTATTTCAATATATCGCCGAACCGAAAATAGCCGATGAAAATTAATATATTTATTTCTGCATAAATATTTCTTATTGATGGAGTTTTTTCGTCGGAAAGCTGCCAATACAACGCTAAATAATGAATTAATGGGATAATAATTTAACTTACTTGACAGCAGCTTTCTTGCTCCCAATTTTCTTTTGATTGCACCGTTTATCCTCGAGTACCATAATGAAGAAAGATTCACACAGTCTTCATGAAGCTTTGCCTGAAGTTTTTTCCCGATACCCAATCCTCTGTATCTTGATAACACAAAAGTATCTACGCTCCACCACAGATCCTTTTGAACGCCATTAATCACAGCCGTTGTCTTGTACGCACACGATTGGCCTGCTATTTCACCGTCGACATAAGCCAACAGGATACGAAAATCAAAATGTCCCATATACCATCTGGTTCTCTCAATATGATGGGCAGCAGCCTCGCGATGAAACTCTGCTACGAAATCATGATATTTATCATTTGAAAAAACTTCAGATCCGCGGTATGACAATTCCATTTCAGGTTCTATTCTTTTTTAGAATTTTAATGCTATCACATTCTACCGAATCAGAAAGAACACCATCTTTCATTATTGGATGAACCATCAATTCGATAGAGCCTCTCTTATTCACTCCATATCGCTCATAGTCAGCGACCGAACCGAAATAGTCAGTATGAGTGAATTTTTTGGCGATCCGTTTATTCTGAATGTATTTGTAAAACCATTTCACTACATCCCTTGGAGTGGAATAAGGCATGAGATTTCTCAATATTCTCATGCTACAGAATCCATAATCTGCGGCTTCGCGCATTATCATGCCCAATAACTGAATTTCATTATGGACATGATGATGTGAATCAAGATGCGGGTGTGTGAGACCATAAGCACGAAATAACTCCATCTGAGCTTTTACTTCTGACATGACAGCTTCTTTTTCAGCCATGTTTAATTTATGGCCATGTCTTAAAACTGCAATAAAGTTCTTGGAAAGATTTCCGGAGTTATCCGTAAGTATTGTGTCCTTAATACTTTCGGTAAGAGGCACTCCTTCCGTCAGATTCAGGTGAAGGCCTATCCTGTCGGTAAAACCAAATTCAGAAGCGAGTTTGACTGCTTCACTGGCAAAAGGCATATTGACCATTAATGTCGTTCTATCAATCAATTGCTGTTGGAAGCTAACTGCGACTCCTTCATTAGCTTATATCGAACAGCCAAAATCATCGGCATTTACAATTATCGTTTGCTTAATCATCTTGTCGATCGATAGCCTGTTTCAATACATCAATATACGCCATTCCATGACGGGCATCAGGTTCAAGATAATTTCCTTCGCCCCATTCGTTCCATGCTTTAATGAAAACTATATTGTCTTGACGTTGTCTTGAAGCCGTTTTATCAAAGATTCCGTCACATAGTTCCCCCCATAATTCTGGAGTGCTGTTGAATAAAATTGTCCCTTTAGACCCACTTCTTGGAGAATGATCGAAGTTCGGGTCAATAGAAGGGAATAAATTCAAATTTGCATCAAACAATGAAATGCTCTTTTTTACATAATCTATATATTTCACCGGATGGGGCAAGCCCATTCTGGTCTGAATATGTTTTACCAGCCGATAAAATAATGATCGTGTATTTGTAACCGTTCGTACATAATCCATCACAACAGAATCATAACCGGCCGCCATTATTTTGTCATAATACCATGGTGAAGTAGTATATCCAAAAAAATGGAAGCCTGCTAAACCATGTTTATGAGCGAGGTTATTCCATATAGAGGAAAACAACCTGAACTCATGAAAATCAGTCGGTGCAAAAAAACCGAACAGCAAACGCCCATCCACAGTAATATATCGAGGATCCTTAAATGCGGGAAGCATCGCCTCAAAATGACGTTTATAATCTTCCTCTCCTCCATATGTCTGTTCTATAAGAAGTTTGTCCCCCTTGGACTTATCCCAAGTCTTCTTGTACCATGAATGATTAGCCCAACACAGACAAAACGGAAAATCAGGCTTTCCACTTTCGATAACCTCACTGAACACACGGTCGAGCAATCGTCGGCCGTTAAACCAATAATGCCAATAGCAGAAACCCTCAATTCCACCTCTACGAGCTAATTCAGCCTGCTGCTCTCTTATTTTTGTATCTCGGAGATCATAATACCCTAATTCCCCCGGGATCTTTGGTTGATCATGACCTTTGAAAAGTGGTACCGCCTTCTTAACATTGGTCCATTCCGTGAAGCCCTTTCCCCACCACTCGTCATTTTCGGGCGTTGGATAAAATTGAGGCAAGTAAAAAGCGATTACTCTTGGTTTACTCATTTTTATGTTGTTTTATAACTCTTGCAGGATTACCGACGGCGACTGAATATGCTGGGATATCTTTTGTCACTACCGCATTAGCTGCTATTACCGCTCCCTCACCGATAGTCACTCCTGGGAGTATCGTCACTTTATCTCCAATCCACACATTATTACCAATCAATACCGGACCTTTTGAAATCAATGGACGTGATACAGGTCTCATCTGTAATGTGGAGTAATCAGTATCCCCATGGCTGTTGTCAGTTATAGTAACCCAACGGCCGGTAAGTACGTCATTGCCAATGGTAATACGGTTTATAGCTGTGATATGCACATAATCGCCAAAATGACATCGATCTCCAATGTGAATTTCCGGGGTGAAAGTATCGTCTTCATACTGATCCCATGCTGTTAGAACTATCTGTTTTCCGAAATCCGTTCCTTTGCCGATCGTAATGTATTTCGTTCCATGAATATTGTTGATCGGATATCGAAAAGTGCAGAATCGATGATCTATGAAATAGGAAGCTCACGATAAGCGTGACGATGGCTTTAGTTTCCTTATGAATAGCAATGAAATATACTGCCCATAGAACCAAACTCATTGCTATCATTCTTCGGTTAGACCCCATGTATTGGGATAAAAGGAAATTTGTGTAAAAAACGAATAAAGATAAATTGGGAAAAGGAGAAATTTTCCGGACTAAAACGACGAGAGGGATGATAGCTATTATGGTATCAAATATGAGAAAAAGTGTATAGTTTTGAGTGAAGTATTTTATCAATGCATTAATTATAACATATCCGAGATCAAAATGCATCACTCCGAATATGATGGACCAATCTAAGGTCAAATTATCAAAAAATAAATAATAAGAGCTCCAATCGGTTCCTGTTTCCCAGCGAAGTCCGATTAATGCTATGATAATTATTACTGACGTATAAAAAAGAAGTGTAGAACCTTTTTTTAAGTTATGGGCACTTTCAATCCAACAACTTAAATATAGATAGAGAAATATTAATAAATATACTGGTTCAGAAAATAAGTTTGTAAGCATATTTTCTAACTTAGTAAATTATTTTCTTAATATATGAAAATGATTTCTGGGACTTCTATATAAAGAAAACGCTCTGACTAACTGAGAATATTTCTTTTTCCCGACTATTTTGAAAACAATCCTCAAAAATTTGTTAGCTTTCTTGATTTTATTGTTGATAGATTTATTTGTATCCGAGGAATACGAATCTGAGCCATTTTCTAACAATTTATTTCGCTTGAAAAGCTTATATAATTCTCCGTCCGTCCGGAATGGAGTCTTAAATTTATAGCCATTCTCAAGCAATGATTCAAATATTAATCTATCGAATTTTGATATTTTGTGTCCATCCTCAAATCGATCGTATGAATATTCACAATCGATGTATTTTTCAAATAATTCTCGGTTTTCTGTGATATTATTTGCATATTTAATTAAGAGCGGACGAATATCAATATAATCTTTCAGATCTAAAATATTTTTTTGGGACACATTGCCCTTAAGCATGTCCTTATAATTATATCCTGAAAAATGGGCGAATAACAATTTGAATAATTGTTTATCATCAGAGTTCCTCTCGTTTACAAAGTATTCTCCATTTACATTATGTACTTCCCGTTCAAAAAAATTCCAAGGTGCCAGATTTCTGCCCAGATCTTTTGATATCAATAACTCGTCTCCTGTACAAAATGCAGGCAAAAAATCCATCCACTTTTGGTCCGTATATTCTCCTCTAGATGAATCCATGAAACAGTAATAATTCAATCGTTCTTGCCACCAAGATAAAATTGAACGAGTAAGATCACTTTCCGAAACTGCCAGAAATCCCAAATTGTAAATTCCACATTTCGTCCAATCTGTTTCAGGCGCATCAGTCTTTCCAAACTGAGGGATAGAACATATATGAGGAGTTAATACTAATTTATGGTGATCTAGATCCTGAAATATGGGTTCTATCGAAGAAAAAAACAGAATATCAGGATCCAGATAAATAACTTTCCTGTATCCCTTATCTAAAAAAAATTCGACTGATGATGGTTTGATTGCTGTACAAAACTCTGTTAAATTATATTTGAACGCCATTTCTTCCCAAATATCCACGTCAAAATCTAAATTATCTCGAGCAATAATAACATTTGACGGCATCTCTGAAGGGGACAATGATGGTTCATCAGCAACTACTATAAAGAAATCAAGATTCTGATAATATTGTTTTATAGATGCGTTCAACACTTGAGCTGGGCCGATATAATTCTGGGCAACAATCGTGAATACGCAATTATTTCGTTTATTCATATAAGACTATTTATAATTAAATTTCACCTTTCGAAAAAGAAAGCTAACTCAAGAATTCACTCTTATCCAATGAGTAGGATAGATCTCTCCACTACAATTATCATTCACAAACTTTTGTGGACATATTATTATTTCCGCAGCGGACAAATATGCTCCCCACCAGCTAAAGGTGCTATTAGCTATTATAAGACTCTTGCATTTACTCATAAGGTACATGTCCATCCATGATTGTTCACCATAATTTCCATTGACACAAAAAGAATCGCGAAGATTAAGATTATCTTTTACCCATTCAACATCGTTTGAAAAGATAAAAAAGGTTGGATGATTGATTTGGCTTTTAATATATTGAATAGCATTTTGATAATACTTTAAGGTACAAATATCACCAAATAACTTTTGATTCCCTGCTTTAAGATAATCGCCACGTCGTATATGAATTGCCACACTGTCAGTTCGTTCTATATCTGCCAATAGTTGTAACGTATATTCGTTTAATTTCTTAATCGGGAATGAATATTCTCTCAATAGCCTATCTCGCAAGAAATTAAAATATCTAAAATTATGCCATCCGCCATACCATATAATACTATTAGAAGATGACTGGAATGTATATGAGGGATCAAAAGAATAATCGAAATTTTCATTCTTAAGTCTAAGACCCATTCTACCCAATGCTTTCTTTAAGAATTTAACAACTATATTATTGCGTCGGCTCATCAAAATTCGCCAACATAAAATAGTATATTTGGACTCTTTCCTTCTTATGTTAAATAAGCGTTCTAACTCATATCCGTTATGATCAGTGTCCATACATACATAAGTGGTATTATCTTCATGTTCTTTCATGGCGAGATAAAAAGCATATTGAGACATTTGATTGCCCAGTCCATTGCATATCAATACCACATTCTTCATCAACGTCGTAATTTTTTTATCAATATCTCATTCAAAATCATACGTTCTTTGTGATCCAACACCAAGATAGTTGTCAGTAAACAAACTACTATTGAGGAACTGACGAAGCACGTAGTCAGTCGGATTAAAGGAGTTTCAAAAAATGTCTGGAAAAATGCAGCGATTAGCGTACCTATTGCCCCTATAGCGATGTAGGGGACAATCACTTTTATTATGAATTTCATAAAAGGGAAAGCCACGGAAATCTTAAGGGAATAAAAGCCAATTAACATACAGATGGTCATTATTATAAGTAATAATTGCATAGAAGTAATAGCCGGATATCCTAACTTAAAACAAACATAGCACAAACACACATAAGCTAAACACAACGCGGATCCCAATACCTGTACGATTTTGATACGCCCGACAGCGAGAAACAATGGGATATAAGCATTGCTAATCCCCGTCACAAAACATACACATAATGACCATCTGACAAACACGGGAGTCTGAGGCGGATAACTTTTCAACCATATATCGAGAATATATTCTGTATCTAACAGAAATGGAATCATGATTATCAATATCAGGAATCCATGGGCCTTGGCAGATATCATCGTAAGGAGTTTACTGCGTTCTATGTCCCCGGAACTATATGATTTTGTTATTTGTGGCGCAATAGCCATACCTATATTAGACGTGAATGAGTTGATGAGAGAATTCACTTGCATGACTATTCCCATTACGGCATTAAGAATCAAACCAAAAAACAGATTCAACAGAATTGTCGTGCCCTGATCCTTAAAAGTCCCTGCTGCTGAACCTACCCCCATCCATAACGAGAACGATCCCATATTTTTCGCAACATCCTTATTGATATTCCAAGTCCATTTGGATTCAACGAAATTCCTTACACAATATCTTCCATACATTATTCGGGTCACCAAACTAACGACAGCTAATAACCCTGTGTAATAATACAACCGGTCCGTATTAAAAAATTGGAGCGAGATTACGACTCCGAGTTTTAGAAGAGAGTCTACTATCCCCATCAAAGCATAGAAATTCATCTTTTCTCTAGCGATAATAATAGCTTGGTAGGGGACGGAGATAAAATTAAGAACAAATACAATTAATGCACAGATATAAACAAACACGCCTACATTAATCCTATCTTCTGGAATATTTAATAGTCTGTTTTTTATTATGATAATTCCTATTGCAGCTCCAATAATAAATATAAATATTGATGCTATCACAATTATATTGATAATGGTGGAACATGTTTGTTTTAAGCGATACTCATCTTCTCGGCCTATTTCATACGCTATAAATCTCGAAGCTGTCACTGCAAAAAGCCCTGTGAAAATAGTCAAGAACGCTATAAAGCCTCCGACAAGAGAGAACAATCCATAGTCTTCAAAACCAAGAACACTTAATAGAATTCTACTGGTAACTATTCCAATCACTAATGAAATTAGCAATCGAATATATAGATAGATTGTATTGGATAGTATTTTTCTCCCCGAATGGCTCATACTTCAATGATTAATCAAAGCTCTGATTTTTTGCACTAATTTGAAAGGGAATAATGATAAAAAAGCTAGACTGATTAAATAAAAAAAGTTCGATCGAAATTTTATATGATTTGTTAATGGATGGTTAGATTTCAATAACGCTGGATATAAATCCTTTCTGAATGCTTTTTGTTCATTAATAGGTATTAGTATCCAATCAGGATACATTCTGTTCACTACATTCTTGAAATCAATACACAGAGATGAATTCTCAAAGAAATAATCACCTATCAATCCAAATGCATGCAGATCCAAAGCATCGCGTGACAATCCATTTCCCCAGTTATTCTCAGTCCCGACTGTGGCCTGTATATAAGCTTTATCATTATACTGCAACAAATGTCCTTCTAAAAGATACTTCCAAAAGTAATATTCAAATGAATAACCAGTTCCGATAAATATTGGATCAATTGGGATGTCTTTAACAGCTTCAGTCTTAATTATAACTCCACTAATAAAACTCCCTAAAGCTAAAATACTATTACATAGGGCAAAATAATTTCTAGCTTCAATTTCGTTCTTAAAATTCACTGTCAATCTATTGGTATCCCTCAAATAACTGACATGTTGTTTGAATTCACGATTCAAATCAACTATTTCCACATCCGAAATATAAAAATCTATAGTGTCGTTTAGATTAATTAACTCCATCACATATTTCAATCCACCAGGTTTGAAATAATCATCATCACCTTTTAAGATTGTATACTTTCCGGTCGACATTGACAAAGCTTTAATGAAATTTTTGTCCGGACCTATATTTTTTGAGTTAGTGTTTATTTTGATATTTGATGATGGATATTGAGATAATAATCGCTTAAGTTCTATGTGAGTATTATCAGTTGAAGCGTTATCGGAAATACATATTTCAATTAAATCAACTGAATTGGATTCGATAGATTGTATAATTAAATCTTTAATAGAATCAATAAGATAATGACATCGGTTGAATGTTGGGATGCAAATAGACAACAATGGCTTCATATAAAATACAGCAATTAATCAGAGTTAATGAATCTTTTGAAACCCTCATCAATAGAGATCAGTGGTATCCAACTAGGTAACAGTTTATATCCCACATACAAATTCATTACTTCTCGTGATTTATATTGACGGGCGCCCCAGTCTAAATTTAATTGTTTTCCTATAATGGACTGGAATATCAAAACAACTTCTTTCAATGTCCTCGGATTTCCTGAATAAACACCATATGTTTCATTTCGAACACTCGGATCATTGTTCAAGCAATCATATGAAATTTCGAAAGCCCGTGCTACATCATTTACATGAACAAGATCTATCATCTGTTCTCCCAAAGATATATCCAATACTTTATCTGTACCAGCAATGTCACGCAATGTACTCCATAACTTTGGACGTTTATCATCTTCACCATAAACATCAAATAATCGAAGGTTTACATGCCGAATTCCATATGCCTCTACGTAGAATTTAACTATTTTTTCAAAAGCTTCTTTAGTAGCTGCATATAAATCTACAGGATTATATTCAACCTTGCCATCATAATTCTGCCAATATGTCCCTGTAGATATAAACAATTTTGTTTTGCTATATCTCATGGCCTCTAATATTTCAGTACCAAAACATATATTAGCATCTATAATAGTGGATATTTGCGATAAAGATGGAGCATTAACAACTGCCGCGGCTAAATGCATAATAACGTCAGCCTCACGTCCAACTATGAAATCCTTTAGGGATTCGATCTCACCATCGTATTCAAAAACAGTTATCTTAGTTTTGATATCATTTATCAGATTGTAACTTGAATCAGGTCTAGCAATGATAGCCACATTCCACCCTTTAGAAATAAGATGTCGCACCACATGAGAGCCAATATAACCTGTAGCACCTGTTACAATACAATTAGGCATATCTATTTCAGGTATTCATTTATTTGCCTTACGCATAGGTCGTAAGGACATTCGGACGTATATTTTTTATACCAGTCGGTGGTGAGCGATATGGTCTGGGAGAGGTTGAGGCGGGGCTCCCAGCCGAGACGAAACTTGGCTTTGGAAATATCCAGCAACAGGAGTTTGGCTTCATGTAGTGCATTGGGATCGGACAGATCACGAAGCTCTCCGCTACCGTAAGCCTCAACAACTTTCGAAGCCACTTCCCAGACAGTGGAGATGGATTCGGCTCGGGGCCCGAAATTCCATCCTTCGCAATATTCCGTGGGACTATCCCACATTTTACGTGCAAGCATGAGATAGCCCGACAGGGGTTCAAGAACATGCTGCCAGGGGCGGATCGCTTTGGGCGAACGTATGTCGATCGGACGGCCGGCCTCGAGAGCGCGGATACAGTCGGGAATAATGCGATCGAGAGCCCAGTCGCCGCCGCCTACTACGTTGCCGGCCCTAACACTGGCTATTGATTTGCCATGCGTGGAATACTTTTCAGGATTGAAGTAACTTCGACGCCAAGACGCTATGGCCAGCTCGGCTGCGCCCTTTGATGACGAATACGGATCGTAGCCACCCATAGGCTCGTTTTCACGGTATCCCCATATCTGCTCCTTGTTTTCGTAGCATTTGTCGGTGGTGATCATCACTCCAACCTTCACGCTGTCGGTGGCGCGGATGGCTTCGAGGATATTGATCGTTCCCATCACGTTGGTCTGATACGTCTCCACCGGAATGTCATAACTAAGCCTCACAAGCGGTTGAGCGGCGAGATGGAACACGATTTCAGGCTGAAACTCTCTGAAAATACGTTTCATTCTCTCACCGTCGAGAATGTCGGCGCGTATATCGGCTACGATTTTTTCGCCTATACGGGTCAACACGAAATTGTCGCGGTCAGTAGCGGGATCAAGACCTATTCCTGCTACTTCAGCCCCAAGCTCATTGAGCCAGACGGACAGCCAAGAGCCCTTGAAACCGGTATGGCCCGTGATAAGGACCCTTTTCCCTTTATAGAAATTATCGAAAATATCTACTCCCATGATTATCCGTTGTGTTGTTGATCCCAGAGAGCATTTGCCGTATACTCACGGATCCTTTCGATCATATAGTGGAGCATATCGTTTGTCATCCCCGGATATACTCCGATCCATAGAGTGCTGTTCATTATGCGGTCGGTGTTCTTAAGATCTCCTACCACTCTATAACCGGCGCCTGATTCGCGCATCTGATCAAACGCCGGATGTTTCAGGAGATTTCCTGCAAAAAGATTGCGTGTCTGGATCTTGCACGACTCCAAATATTTGGCGAGATCGTTGCGGGTGAATGGAGCATCGTCCTTGACAGTGATAAGGAACCCGAACCATGCAGGATTGGAGCCTTGCTGCGGCTCGGGAAGGATAAGCCAGGGCGTTCCCTCCAACCCTTTGCGCAGCACGCTGAAATTATGTCTGCGTCGCTCGACGATATCGTCAAGTTTCTCGAGTTGAGCGCATCCTATTGCAGCCTGCATGTCCGTAACTTTCAGATTATACCCGAAATGCGAATAGACATATTTATGGTCATATCCCATTGGCAGCTGTCCGAACTGCTTTGTAAAACGGCAACCGCACGTATTGTCTACACCGCCCATGCACCAGCAGTCGCGGCCCCAGTCACGAAATGAATTGACGAGTTTGTGGAGCAACGGGTTATTAGTATATACGGCTCCTCCTTCGCCCATGGTCATGTGATGCGGAGGATAGAATGAACTCGTGCCGATATCCCCGATAGTGCCAGTCTTGCGGAGCTCACCGTCAATCTCGTATGTCGAACCAAGCGCATCACAGTTGTCTTCAACCAACCAAAGATTATGCCTGTCACAGAACTCCTTTACAGTCTTCAGGTCAAAAGGATTGCCCAATGAGTGGGCGATCATCACAGCTTTGGTCTTTGAAGAGTATGCTTTTTCGAGTTGTGTGACATCAATATTGTATTCAGGCACTGTAACATCGACAAACACCGGAACAGCACCATATTGAATGCAGGGCGTGACAGTAGTGGGGAAGCCGCACGCTACAGTTATCACCTCGTCACCTCGCTTGATCTGCCGTTCACCCAGTTCGGGTGAAGTGAGTGCCGAGAAAGCCAGAAGATTTGCCGATGATCCGGAATTTGTAAGCGAGCAGTATCTCACTCCCAGCCATTTTGCAAAAGATTTCTCAAACTTGGAAGCCCATGGACCGGCTGTCAGCCAGAAGTCGAGAGAAGAATCAACAAGATTTACCATCTCGGCAGCGTCGAAATATCGTCCGCCATAATTCACGAATGTCTGGCCGGGCATAAAGCTTTTTTTCCGTCCATGAGTCTCCTCATAATATTTTTTTGTCAGCTCAAGGATCTGCTTCTTCAGTTCTTCTTTACGTTCCATTATTTTTCGATTCCTTTTTAGTATCCTTTAGGCACCTCACGCTCCCATTTCTTCCATGGAGCCGCCCCGGCCGCGAGTAGTTTCTCAAGCATAGCTTTTTCACGTGCGTTATCCATGCATTGCCAGAAACCTTCATGTATATACGACATAAGCTGTCCCTCTTTGACAAGCGCTTCAAGCGGGCCCCGTTCGAACACACATTCATCGCCATTCAGATAGTCAAATATTTCAGGCTCAAGCACCATGTACCCGGCATTGATAGGCGCACCGTCCACGAGATTCTTTTCTCTAAAGGACTTTACCGCATAGTCGCCGCCTATATTAAGAATACCCTTGTCCTGAGCGATCTTGACAGCTGTGAGAGTGGCGATTCTGCCATGACTCTTGTGGAAATCAAGCAACTTGTTAATATCGACATCGCAGACTCCATCGCCATATGTCATGAAAAAGGGCTCATCACCCACATATCTCTGTATTCTCTTGATGCGTCCCCCCGTCATTGTGTTGTAACCTGTATCGACGACTGTAACTCTCCAAGGTTCACAGTTGCTGCAATGAACGGTCATTTCATTATGATTGTCGCGATAGTCGAAAGTCACATCGGAATTGTGCAGGAAATAATTGGCGAACCACTCTTTGATATATTCCTGTCGATATCCGGCACAGATTATAAATTCAGTATGACCGTAATGAGCATATTCCTTCATAATATGCCATAATATCGGCATTCCACCGATTTCAATCATCGGTTTCGGCTTAAACTGCGATTCTTCGGAAATACGTGATCCGAATCCGCCAGCGAGCAATACAACTTTCATAAATATAGACTAAAGGGGAGAATGTGGGAAGCCATATTTAGGATTTGCTTCTAAACAATGACAGCTGGATATCTGTGATATAGACTGGGTTCAGGAGGCGGCGGGGAGGGAGGCGGATGGAGAGAGATGCCAGAGGATCTCGTCGCGCAGGGCCGAGGCTGACTTTGAGAGGGCGGTTTTCGCGCCGGAGGAGCCGGAAGCTACAGAGACTGAAGGGGCCACGGTAGCCGAGTCCGCGGGGGCCGCGTCGGAGTCGGGAGCGCCCGAAACAGCGGCGAGGGCTTGGCGCAGGAGGGCGGGGTCGCGGTCGAGAGCGCCTCTGACGAAGAGGGCCAGGGGGCTGAAGGCTCCGAGGCGGTCGAGGCGGCGGCGCGCGTCGGCTGCAGCGGCCGTCTCGCCGAGGATGCTCAGGGCGCCCAGAAGCACCGCGGCGAGCCGCTCGGCGAGCTTGCCGCTGCCGAGGTCGGCCCTCTCCATGCGGCGCACGAACACCGTCAGCGAGGCTATCTCCCTGTCGGCCAACTGTTCGCCCAGCCGCATCTTGCGCAGCGCAGCGAAGAGGCGTGGTGCGAAGGCATCTATCTGGTCGTAGGCGCGGCGGCTTCCGGCGGCGAATTCAAGCACGCGCACCGAGCGGGCGTCGACGTTGAACGCTATCGTACCCAGTCCGCCCGACGTCTGCACAGCGATATTGCCGTTCGAGCTCCCCTTGCGCGCCATAAACCGGCCGACGAGGCCGGCAAAAGCACCGTCCATCACCTCCACGAGGTCGCCGTCCTCAAGCTCGACATCCTCAATGCGGAAGAATGGCAACCGGTTTTCATATCCGCGGGCGATGATGCGGAAAGCCGTCATCTGAGCGTCGCTCACATGCGCATAGCGGTCGGCGCCCGCGCGGTCGATTACGAACGAAAATCCGTTCTGGCTGCCACACAGCCGTTTGACATCACGCAGCCTCCCGCGCACGAACACATAATGATAGGTCAACGCCACCTCGCGCCTAATCATCCGGCCGCCGACATCGACGGCGCTCACGATCGACGGCGCCCAAAGCTCCAGATCAAGGCTTTCGGCAACATTAAGACGATCCACGGCCTCACGGGCGCGACGAATTCGGCCTGCCGAACCGCCCGACACATGGTTGAGAACCCACCATCGTCTTGCTTCAACTTCAGTTTTTGAAGCGCTTTCGTTATCCATCGGATATAACTCTACTTCCTCAGCCGAATAACAATCCACTATATATCAACTGTTTGGATTGCGATATTCGACTGACCTCCGAAAACGGGCTGCATCATGCGCCGTTCCGGCCCGAAGCAGTATCTCTTGGTAAGAGATACTAAACCGAGCCAATCTCCTGAATTTCAATGCATTCTCAAAATCGGATTTGGTTAAATATTGTAATAATGCGTTATTGCTGCTAAACATGTGCCAGATAGCCGACAATTGATTTGCTCATTTCAAAGGAATTGTCTATCTTTGCGGTGAAATGCATATCTCTTACCAAGAGATACTGTTTCGGAATGCAGTCAGGCGGCTGTTCAGCCCCTCATTCCGGAGCCTCGTTGACCGTTTTACAAATGGCTGACATCCAGACAACTCCAGCGGCGACGGCAGCGCGCAAAAGCGTTGACGGCGCCGGAGGCGTACCCGGCGCCCACTGGTATGTGGCCCTCGTCAGCCATAACGCCGAGCACACCATGGCGCGCACCATCGGCCAGCACGGATTCGCGACCTACGTCGCCTCCCAGCGCGAACTGCGCGTATGGCGCGACGGCCGCCGCAAAGAGATCGACCGCGTCGTCATCCCGTCCACCGTATTCATCCACTGCACCGAGTCCCAGCGCCGCCAGGCCGTCCGCATCCCCGGCATCCACCGTTTCCTCATGGACCGCGCCGCCGCGGCCGGCTCCCGCCCCGCCATCGTTCCCGACGCCCAGCTTCAGCGCCTCCGCTTCATGCTCGGCGCCACCGACCGCCCCGTAGAATTCATCTCCCGCCCCCTCACTCCGGGCATGCGCGTCAGCGTGATCCGCGGCTCCCTCCGCGGCCTCCAGGGCGAAGTCATCTACACACATGGCGCCACCTCCGACGCAGCGGCCAACCCGGACCACGACGCATCAGCCACCGCCCGCCTCGTAATCCGCCTCGACATCCTCGGCTGCGCCACCGTAGCCATCTCCCCCCTCGACCTCCAGCCCCTCGACTGACCCGCACTCCCCTCCCCATACCATATCATATAGATAATCATGGACAAACCCATCATTATCGACCTCCCAAAATTTCTCGACCGCCGCGGCAACCTCTCCTTTGCAGAACAGTTGAAGCACGTACCGTTCGAGATCCGCCGCACCTACTGGATCTACGACGTTCCCGGAGGCGAATCGCGCGGAGGTCACGCCTATAAGGAAAACGAAGAATTCATCATCGCCCTCTCCGGAGCCTTCGACGTCAAGCTCACCGACGGACAGCAGACATCCACCTTCACCCTCAACCGATCGTATTACGGACTCTACGTGCCCAAAGGCTACTGGCGCCAGATGAGCAACTTCTCCACCAACTCCCTCGCCCTCATTCTCGCCTCCACTCCCTACGATCCCGACGACTACGAAAACGACTTCGATTCATTCATAAACTCACGGCGATGAAGAAATCAAAAGTCTACGACTGCTCCATGATAGAGTTCAGCCGCCATCATAGCGACCGCAAGGGCAACTTAAGCGTGGTTGAAAACGGACTGACAGTACCTTTCGACGTCAAGCGCACTTATTACCTCTACGACGTTCCGGGCGGAGAATCCCGCGGCGGCCACGCCCACCGCGACCTCAGCCAGCTCATCATAGCCGCTTCAGGCAGCTTCACCGTCACCCTCGACGACGGCGAAGTCCGCCGCACCTTTTTCCTCAACCGCCCCTACCAGGGACTCTACATCGTCCCCGGCATCTGGCGAACCCTCGACGACTTCTCCTCCGGCGCCGTCTGCCTCGTCCTCGCCTCCGACATCTACACCGAAGCCGACTATATCCGCAGCTACGACGAATTCATAAAAGAGAAACATCAAGCGAGCAATACTAATCAATTATGAAGTTCCTATTCGATTTAGATGGCACTGTTTCCTCTGAAGAGACCCTACCAATAATTGCTTCGCATTTTAATATCGAGGATCAAATCACCGCTTTGACTATGGAAACGGTCAAGGGGAATATCCCGTTTATAGAAAGTTTTATAAGACGAGTCAATATTTTAGGGACTTATTCTGTCACAGAAATCGCTGAGCTCTTAAATCATGTGAATGTCTATCCCCTTATCACTGATTTTATAAAAACACATAAAAAGGAATGCATCATAGTTACGGGGAATTTGGAATGTTGGTGTCAGAAACTAACAAGTCGCTTTGATTGTGAATCTTATTTTTCACAATGTATCGTTGAAGATGATAAGGTGATTAAATTGACCTCAATTCTTCGGAAAGAGCAAATCGTTGACAAATACAGAGCATTAGGCGAAACTATCGTTTTTATCGGAGATGGGAACAATGATTTGGAAGCCATGCGCCATGCGGACATTTCAATTGCTACAGGATTGACACATAGGCCGGCACGAAGTCTTTATGCAATAGCCGATTATATTATATTTAACGAAAAAGCATTATGTCGTCAACTAAATCAGTTGTTATAAGTTGTGCTGGGATTGGTTCCAGATTAGGATTAGGACTAACAAAAGCGCTGGTCAAAATCAACGGTGAATCGCTGATTGCACATCAGCTAAGGTTATTCAAGAATGTTGAAGACTTGAGAATTGTAGTAGGATTTCAGGCTAATGAAATCATTGAGGAAGTATTAAGATATAGATCTGATGTAACATTTATATTTAATCATCATTATTTTGAAACTAAAACGGGTGCTAGTTTCTATTTAGGAGCAAAGCATGCGAATAATTTCATTATAGAATGGGACGGTGATCTTTTAGTACACCCTGACGATGTAAACAAGATACTATCAGTTGAAGATGAGTTTATCTGTTATTCCGATATCACTTCAGATGATGCAGTGTATGTAAAAACAGACGAATATGGCTATGTAACTGAATTCTCAAGAAAGGAAGGAGATTTTGAATGGACTGGTCCAGCTTGTATTAATAAGAAACACCTGTTTTACTGCACTCAGAATGTCTATAATATGTTTGAGCCGTATCTCCCGATGAAAGGTATCAAAATTCGAGCATATGACATCGACACTTATGATGATTATCTTAGGGTATCAGAAATAGTCAAATCCTGGAAATTATGGTAGGAGTAATTGGTGCAAACGGTGTTGCTGCAACAAATCGGCTATGCACCCTTATTGAAGAGAAATTAACACAAATGGGTGCCTACAGAGATGCACATCATCCGGAAATGTTGATTTTTCAGGCAACACAGGCGCCAAGCAGAAGTCTGTATTTAGAAGGAAGAGGTCCGAGTTTTATTGATGATTATATAAACATCGGACGCAAGATGAAAACCTTCGGATGTGATGAAATTTGCATGTGTTGCAATACAGCACACTATGCTATAGATCAAATCTCTAATGCGGTAGATGTTGCATTCACCGATATCATCACCTTGACAGTCAGCGCGTTGCCCGACGGGGGGGGGTATGGCATTATGTGTAGTGACGGATGTCGTAAATTTGGCATCTATGACATGAGAATAAAACACCTTGAAAAAAATGGCAGGATCATATACCCGGATGAAGATTATCAGAAAAAGGTCACTCGTGGCATATGTAATGCGAAGAATTCAAATAGGTTCCTTCCCCCAGACAATGAAGAGTCACCACAGAATTGTTTCATTAGCGCTTGTCGTAATTTAATTAGTTTAGGTGCCAAAACGATCATTTCAGGTTGCACGGATATCAATGCTGTGTTTGATAGCAAAATATTTAAACAGACATTCCCCAATATTGGATACGTTGACAGTCTGCAATGTATGGCAGACTATATCGTTGAAAAACATATCGCGACATCCCCATATTGGAGTAATAATGAAATTCACGAACGACAATGATACATCCGCTTGCTGACGTCAAATCGATTGCAGTTGGAGAAGGCACCAACATATGGCAATTCTGCGTTGTATTTCCTGATGCCGTAATTGGCAAAAATTGCAATTTATGCGCTGGTGTATTAATTGAAAACAATGTAATTGTCGGCAATAACGTTACGATAAAAAGTGGTGTCCAACTTTGGGATGGCTTGAGGGTTGAAGATGACGTTTTCATAGGGCCTAATGTAACATTTACAAACGATCCATTCCCGAGATCAAAAAAATATCCCGACTCGTTTCCCATAACAACAATAAAAAAAGGTGCCAGCATTGGTGCCAATTCGACAATTCTACCAGGAGTCACTATCGGAGAAAAAGCAATGATCGGAGCGGGCAGCATTGTCACTCATGATGTGCCAGCTGGAGAACTTTGGTTGGGTGCCCCCGCACGGTTCTTTAGAAAAATCGATTGAACAATGATAAAATTTCTTGATCTTGAGAAAGTCACCGCGAGCCACGGCGACGAAATCCGCGAGGCAGTAAGCCGCGTGGTCAACTCCGGCTGGTATCTGCAGGGCAAAGAGAACGAAAAGTTTGAAAAAGACTACGCCGATTACATCGGCACCAGCTATGCCGTAGGCTGCGCCAACGGACTCGACGCACTCATCTGGATACTCCGAGCCTATGTGGAAATGGGAGTCATGAAGCCCGGCGACGAAGTCATCGTCCCCGCCAACACCTACATCGCCACCATCCTCGCCATCACGGAGAACGGCCTCGTGCCCGTCCTCGTAGAGCCCGACATAGCCACCTATCAGATCGACCCGGCGCGCATCGAGGCGGCCATCACGCCCCGCACCCGCGCCATCATGATCGTGCACCTCTACGGCCAGTGCGCCTACACCGACGAGATAGGCTGCATCTGCAAAGAGCACGGCCTGAAACTGATCGAAGACAACGCCCAGGCCCACGGATGCCTCTTCAACGGCCGCCGCACCGGCTCGCTCGGCGACGCCGCCGGCCACAGCTTCTATCCCGGCAAGAATCTCGGAGCCCTAGGCGACGGCGGAGCAGTCACCACCGACGACGAAGAGCTCGCCCGCACCGTCCGCGCCCTCGCCAACTACGGCTCCACGCGCAAGTACGTGTTCAAATACGTAGGCCGCAACTCCCGCCTCGACGAGATCCAGGCCGCCGTGCTCGGCGTGAAGCTCCGTCACCTCGACGCCGACAACGCCCGCCGCAAGCAGATAGCCCGCATGTACGTCGACGGCATCACCAACCCCGCAATCATTCTCCCGCAGATTCCCGACGCGGACGCCCACGTGTTCCACATCTTCCCGATCCGTACCGAGCGCCGCGACGAGCTGCAGAAGTATCTCGCCGACAACGGCGTGCAGACCATCATCCACTACCCCATTCCTCCCCACCGTCAGGAATGCTACCCTCAGCTCCACCACCTCTCCCTTCCCGTCTCCGAGCAGATCCACGCCCAGGAGCTCTCCCTCCCCATCTCCCCCGTGATGCCCGACGCCGAAGTCGCCGCAGTAATCCGCCTCATCAATCAATGGAAGTAAAAGCAATCGTAAAAAAAATAATACCTTCAAAAGTGCGTTCGTACATGCGGATGTCAATTACACCAATAATTGAATGGTATTTAATAAACACGGCTCAACAACACCTTGCGTCCGCATTAAAAAGATCACAAAGAAAGGCCGTGGATAAGCCTGTTAAGGTAATTTTTTTTGTTTTAATGAGTTCAACTTGGAAATTTGATAAACTATATGAGCTATTTAGCCAAGATTCCCGCTATCAACCAATGATTTTAGTCTGTCCCGTCTTTGGGTTTTGCGACAATAATGAGCAACCATTTATCGAAGAAACTTACACCTATTTCCAATCTAAAGGATATCATGTTCAAAAAGCGATTGAGAACGGAACTTTCGTTGATGTAAAAAAACAGTTAAACCCTGATATAATAGTTTTTACCAATCCCTATTTGAACCACCCTAAATATGATATAAAGAATTATAGAAACACATTGACTATTTATACCCAATATGGATATACGATAACAGATAAATTTGATATCACTTGTGATGGATTAATGGAAAATCTTGTATGGAGATATTATACAGATACTCCATATATTCACAAGATCACTCTACAAAAATCAAGAAGAAAAGGGAAGAATGCTGTATGTTTCGGATTTTCCGGAATTGATGTATTCCTTAATAATCCAAAAAAATACGATGGGTGGAAAGATTGTGGAGGGAAAAGATGCAGAATCATATGGGGTCCGCATCATACGATCTGTAATTACAATACCATGTTAAACAAATCTTCTTTCTTAGAATATTCTGATTTTATGTTTGAAATGGCCACTAAATACCATGACAAAATTCAAATAGCTTTTAAGCCGCATCCGCTTCTAAAACATAGATTGGAAATCATTTGGGGAAAAGAAAAAACTGAAAAGTATTATGACAGATGGGCTCACCTTTCCAATGGACAGCTGGAAACCGGAGGATACGTCGATCTATTTCTCACTTCAGATGCAATAATGCATGATAGTGGTTCTTTTATATTTGAATACTTATTTATTGACAAACCTGCATTATATCTAACCAATGGGTCACAAATAGAGACTGATTTGAATTCACTGGCAGTCTCTGCAATATCACAGTGTTATGATATTGCTAGAGATGAAAAAGATATTGAAAATTTTATCATTTCAGTTATCGAAGGTAAAGATAATAAGCGTGAGGTTAGGAATAAGTTTCTTACAGAAAACCTGATGCCACCAAATGGGTTAACTGCTTCCGAAAATATTTTTAATGACATCACAACGCAAATTTTTCGTTGAAGACATGAATGTGGTAAAAATTTCTCTATTATCTTTGTTCATAATATTGATTTGGGGATGTGATGATCAAGATAAGGTCAATCAAATAATGGAAATTGATGCCGAGTTTTACGAATCGGCGTTTTCTGTTTATCCACAATTGAATGACACCATCAATGTCGCTGAGTCGATGTCAGGTACAGCGACAAATTCACTCAACAGAATTGTGATACATAATCCTTATAAAAACAAAGCGTCCCTCAGTCTTAAAGGAGCCATGCACAATCATACTGAAAATTCAGCACCTATTGACGGATATAAATCAGGGACACCAAAATGGACAGCCGAAAAATTCAGGGATGAGGGAGGATTTGATTTTTATACCATCACTGATCACAATTATGTCACACCTGATCCGCAAGTAGATGGCATCGTCTGGATGGGAGCCGCTGTAGAAGACACTAAATTGGATAACGACGGGCAGCATCTTGTGATATATAATCTTCCCGATGGATATGAATTCAGGGACATCAATAGCGACATCAATACATTAGTTGCACATTATCACTCACTTGGGGCACTTGTCAGCTACGCACATCCCGACTGGCCCAGACAATTTCAGCAGCAGGAAAAAATCGAGGCAATCAAACGTATTGATTTTGTAGAGGTATTCAATTGCCAAGATGGTTCCATCAGAGCATATAACACATTGCTAAAAAAGGGGCCAGTCGGGGCGTTCGGTACAGACGATTTCCATTATAATCCTTCAGCCTATTCTGAAAACAAATATTTCGACAAATCCTATATTATTGTTCATGCGAAAGCTAAAGCACGTGAAGAAATTTGGGATGCAATTCTTCAAGGAGCTTTTTACGCTTCAACTGGCGCCCGAATGGACATCACCTCATTAAGGAATATCGTTACTGTCAGAACGCAAAAACCGTCAACCATTGAATTTTTAGCTGATAACACTAAGAAAGCAGCCGATAACATAACTCTAAAACAAGAGACTGATACTTACGAGTCAGATTATACGATTGACGGTAAGAATACCATAATATGGATTAAGGTATCTAATGACGACGGCCAAGCGATAAGCCAGGCGATAAGGGTCAAACATCTTTAATGGGAGAACTTAAGGATAAAGCTGTTAAAGGCGTTTTCTGGAGCGCCGTTGACAAGGGAGGAGTCAAAGCGATCTCTTTCATTGTCAGTATTATCATAGCACGAATCCTTTCGCCGGATGATTATGGGACAATTGGGATGATATTGGTATTCATAAATATCTCCAATATCATTATCGACAGCGGCATCAGTCAGGCACTTGTTCAAAGAAAAGACCGCTCTGACACCGACATGTCCACAGCATTTTTTTTCAATATCGCGATCGGGGTCCTTTGTTACTTTCTACTTTTCATTCTGGCTCCAGCGATATCACGATTTTACAATGTGGCGGAGCTTACTCCGATCTTAAGAGTTCTCGGCATAGTGCTCATATTCAATTCTCTCGCTACCGTGCAGCGCGCCAATCTTCTGATCAAGCTTGATTTTAAGACAATGGCGGCGGTCAACCTTGTGGGTGTCATTGTCAGTGCCGGCGTGGGACTCTGTTCCGCTTATTCAGGATTTGGAGTGTGGGCGCTTGTATTCCAACAGCTGACATTGAGTGTCACCGTGACAGGTGTGTTTTGGCTATTGGGGAAATGGCGTCCCTTTATGTGTTTTTCAACCCAATCGTTCAGACACCTATGGCATTTCGGAAATAAGTTGCTGATAGCAGGACTTGTCGCGACTATTTTGCGCGAAATATACTCAATGACTATAGGCAAATTCTATCATAAGGCAGAACTCGGTTTTTATTCCCGGGCTGTGCAGACTACTGATATGGTGGCTTATACTACGTATGACGTCATTAATGCTGTTTCATTTCCGATATTAAGCACACTTCAGGATGACAGAACGCGTCTTATCTCAATATACAGCCGAATGCTTGCAATGACTGCATTTATAATCTTTCCGATTATGACTATGCTTGCCGTTCTTGCCGAGCCACTCGTCAGTGTATTACTTACAGATAAATGGCTTCCGGCTGTGGTGCTTATTCAGTGGCTCTGTTTCGCAAGAGTGTTTACTCCTATCAGTGCTCTCAATATGAATATTCTAAATGCTGTAGGCCGCAGCGATCTGTTTATGAAACTTGATTTTTCCAAAACGCCATTAATTATAATCGCTATGATCATTACCATTCCGATAGGAGTAAAAGCAATAATCATAGGCGATTTCATTATTTCTTTTATATGCTATTTCATCAATGCTTATCTTCCAGGAAGAATGTTTGGCTTCGGAATCAAAGCACAATGGGTGATTTTTTATAGAATAGTGATCGCGACCGCGATTATGGCATTATGCGGAAGCCTTGTCGTTCATTTTGTAACTAACAAATTACTGGCACTGATAATTGGCAGTTTTATGTGTTTAACTATCTATATCCTTTGTGCCAAAACCTTAAAGATCACGCAGTTGCAGGAGTTATCTGAAATTGCACTCACCAAATTGAAGGCATTCAAAATCTGATGTTTGTCTATAGCATGACATCTAAGCAACTTTCATAAATTCTCTTAAGCATCGGGCATCTCATATTTAATGAAACTTTCCGTCGTTGTTTTAACATATAATCAAGAGGATACAATCAGACAAACACTCGATAGCATTCTCTCGCAAGAGCATCCATATTCGATGGAAATAATCGTGGCCGACGATGCGTCAAGTGACAAGACTCCGGAGATCATCGCAGAATACGCCACCAGATACCCTAATATTATCAAACCCATACTTCGCGATAAAAATTTAGGATTAATCGGCAATTATTTTGACGCAATATCGCATTGCTCCGGAGAGTATATAGCCGGCTGTGCTGGGGATGACTATTGGCTACCAGATAAAATCATCACCCAGATATCTTTTATGGATTCTCATGCTGAATGCGTTTTAACTTATGGAAACGCAATAGTTGAAAATCAAAGTAGTCATAAAGCAGCCGATATAATTATTGGTATGGAAGACAACTCTTTTTCTGAGTTCATGAATGGCAATCATATTGCAGCTGTTACTCTTTGTTTTAAGAGAACTATCATGGATAGATATGTAAATATAATTAAACCCACTTCAAAAAGTTGGATCATGGAAGACTTCCCTTTTATATTATGGATCTCTCTACATTATAGCATTCATTGGATTAATAAAGAATTAGCTGTTTATCGCATAAAGGATGAAAGTCTATCTCACTCTCATCATAGTGATAGACAATTAATTTTTGAACAAAATGATTTTTCAATTCGGGAATTCTTCTTATCTAAATGGATGGAAACTAACCCACCAGACAAAGCCTATTATAATCTATATTGTGCTCAACGAATTGCAATTTTAAACGGGAATCGTTGTATAAAAGCACTTGACATTAATGTTAAACAACTATATCGATCCACGATTTCTTTTAAACTTAAAACAAAAACATTAATATTAAATAAATGTCCCATAATATACAAAACACTAAACCTTATCAAATATGGACATGACAAAAATTTGAAAACATCGAATTTAGGAGTATAAGCCGGACGCAGAAGTATGGTCGCAATCTCCTCCAAACCATACTTGACAAGCGACTTTGCCTTTCTTCCATGTTTCAGAATTTTTATCGGTTTAATATTTATATCTTTATGTTCACCAACGAGATACGCCCATACAAGAGCCATGCAGACCATCGCGACAAGTCTCGCGATGCGCTCCATATCACGCATATGGGTGTCCTCGATGTTGAAGCCGGAAGATTTCATGGCTCTGAAGGCCGTTTCTATCTCCCAACGCTTTTTGTATGTCAAAATCGCGCCCTCGGGCCGGTTGAAGCATATAAGAATCTGCAATTCCGGAACTCCATCGGAGTTTTTGATTCGGCTTCCGGCAAGATAGACATACTCGCCTTTGTGAAGAAAGAGCTTATGGAAGAATTTCTCCTGACCGACCTTCAAATCATTGAACAGCCACCAGGCACGGATTCTCTCACCGGATTTTGGAAATTTTTTATTCCACAGTGGATAAAAACATTGATCAAAACAGCCTATTCATAAGATGAACATTGCTTGTCTTTTAGAAAGATTTCCTATGCAGGGAGGGGTGGAATCCATGTCACACCTTCTATGTACTTCTCTTCAGAATCATAAATATTCCGTCATCTTATACGCTGGAAAAGGTGACGAATCCATATCACTAAATCATTCTTACAAAAGAGTATTAGTAGATGACATAAACTCGTGTAATACCTTTGCCGATTTTATAATCCGAAACAACATTCATCTCATAATCAACCAAGGTTGTTATCCAGTACTAACCAGATTGCTTGAAAATACTGCAAAACTAATTGAATTACCGCCAGTAATTTCCGTTCTTCATAATTCGCCTGATGCATCATATAAGGACATGGAAAATGCAATTCGGGCAAAAGGATGGAAAGCCCGCATTAAACAGATGACAAAACCACTATATAAATTATATACTAAACGGACGATCCAAAGCAACTTTGCGAAAATAAATAGATTAAGCTCCATTATCGTTTTATTGTCTGATACATATTCAGGGCTTTACAAAGAATTGTATCCAGAGATAGAAAGAACTCACATCAAGATCATACCAAATTTCACTGTTCCTTCTGTTTCAACGAGTATTAATCAAAAACGAAATCGGATTGTTTTTGTTGGTCGGATGCAAGAAATACAGAAGAAAGTAAGTACTGTATTGGAAATCTGGAATCAAATCAGCAGTAAGCATATAGACTGGGAGCTCGGTTTAGTCGGAGATGGCCCAGATATAGATAAATATAGAGCATTCGTCACATCAAATCAGCTTCAAAATGTCATATTTTACGGCTATCGTAAAGATGTTGATACTATACTGGCATCATCAAAGATGATAATCTTGACGTCTGACTATGAAGGGTTACCAATGGTGATAATAGAAGCCATGAAATCAGGCTGCGTACCTGTTATATATGACAATTTTCTTGCGGCCAAAGATCTTGTAAGGAATGGATATAATGGATATCTTATTGAGGGCGAGAACAAAACTGATCAAGCAGTAACCATACTGAATCATATTATGGATAATCCATGGGAATTGGATAGTTTGGCGAAAAAATCAGAAATATTGTCCTCACATTTTTCCGAGAATAATATTTTCCCTCAATGGGAAAAACTTATCAATTCAATACTAAAGTGACCACAAAAGGAATAATTTTATACATTAGCCCCTCAATTTCAACTGATGCTGTAGGCGGCGACATCGTTAATAAGAGAAATCTAGATTTCTTAAAAGAGACAGGCTATATTGTACATACTTACAGTCTTTCGAAAAAAAAACGTTTCCAGACATTATTAAATCTAACATCGGGCTATGCAGGTGAATGTGGCAGTTCAGATATAACAAACATATTGAATATAGTAAAAGGAACAAACATTAAAAAATTATTTATCTCGAGTTCAAAATTAGGACTAATTGCCCGAACTGTAAAAAAAGTACGACCTGACATAGAAATTATAACCTTCTTCCATAATATTGAAATCGACTATTCAAAACAAGAATATCAAATAAATAAATCAGTCAAAAACTATTTAATACTTAAAGCCGTACAAAAGAATGAGCGCCTGTCAGTAGAATGTTCAGATAAAATCATTTGCCTTAATGAACGAGACAACAATTTGTTGAAAAAATATTATCAGAGAAAATGCGACTACCTCCTGCCGATATCATTTGATGACCAATATAAATCCGCGTCGACCGTAAGAGAGAAGACAACCGACAAACTATCCTTATTGTTTGTCGGTTCTGACTTTTATGGCAATACCGAGGGCCTCAAATGGTTCATTATCAATGTATTTCCGCACACACCAGATACAAAGTTAATAATTATCGGCAAAGGGATGGATAAAGTATTCACTCCTGACAATGACAGGCTCATTGTCAAAGGATATGTAAAAGATCTTCAGGCATATTATAACGACTGTGATATAGTAGTTTTGCCCATAAAATCAGGGGGAGGCATGAAGACTAAGACGGCTGAGGCCATGATGTATGGTTGTCCAATCATTGGTACCGAAGAAGCATTTGAAGGCTATGATCTTGAACCTTTGAAAATCGGAGCAGAATGTAAGGATGCAAAAGAATTTATCTCTACCATTTCTAATTGGGACAACAATAAAAAAGAGGAATATTCAAAATATTCCCGATCGGTATTCTTATCTAAATATAATTCAAAATCCTTGTTAACGGATTTTATTAACTTCATTAATAAATGACGCTTTACTGGACTATCTTCGGTGTCATTTCGTTTTCCGCATTTCTTGACATTTGTTCAAATAAAAACAAATTCAATACTGCTGTATTAAATACAATATTCATTTCGTGCTTGTGTGTTCTCCTTATCCTTTCATCTATAAGATGGGAAACCGGAACGGACTGGCCAACATATTTGGAAGCATTTAATCGGACAACAGACTGGGAAGATCTTATTTCCATAGAAAACCTTGAATTTGAAAATGGTTTTCTCGTCCTAAATATCATAGCACATTGGGTTGGCAACAGCTATAACACTGCATTATTTCTTCAAGGACTTATCATCTATATCTTCATGTACCTGTCTTTCAAAGAAGAGAGTCCGTTGCCTATTGTTTCATTAATGATCTATTATTCCATGAGTTTGGCAGGCATGTTTTTTGTTCGCCAGACCATTGCAATCCTTATTCTGCTATATGCAACGAAATATATAATATCCGGTCAGCTAAAAAAGTTCATTCTTGTTGTTATTATCGCGTCGTTATTCCATAGGACATCACTTCTATATTTGCCCGCTTACTGGATATACTCTAAACAATGGAAATGGAGGACTTTATGGATTTTAATGTTAGCAAGCATAGTCCTTGGTCTTGGTATCTCCAAAGTAATATTAAAGTATATCGCTTCTTTAGATTTAGGAATAGTATCCATTAAATTAATGGCATATCTTGATCTTGGAAATGAAGATAATTCTACAATATATTCTACTACAGGTATCATTTTAAGAGGAGCGGTAAATAGAGGATTATTGTTTTTAATGTACTGGTTTTTCTTGCGAAAGAAAAGATCACATGATCCAATTATCAACGGACTTATTAACATAAATTTCCTCGGATGGGTGCTGTTCTTTTTAACAAGTCCAATAGCACTATCGTTATCCCGAGTAACGTCATATTATGATATGGCTCAAGTGATTATTTTCCCTTATATTCTAATTAAAATGAATCTAAAAAATCGACTTATCCTGTTCCCTATCCTATTGCTTTATTCTTCTTTCCGACTTTATACAGCTCTTACATCATATTCAGGCGCATACGTGCCCTACAAATCAATTTTATGAAACAAACTATAATAATGCTCGTGTTCGGAACTCGGCCCGAGGCTATCAAGATGGCACCATTGGTTAAAGAGTTCCAGAAACATCCCGATACATTCAAGACAATTGTCTGTGTTACCGGTCAGCACCGGCAGATGCTTGATCAAGTGCTCGACATATTCGATATTACGCCCGACTATGACCTGAACATTATGAAACAGGGTCAGGATCTGTACGATGTGACAGCACGCGTATTGACGGGAATGCGCGACGTTCTTACGGAGGCTAAACCGGATGTAGTTCTGGTACATGGCGACACTACAACTTCTACTGCCGCGGCGCTTGCGGCATTTTACCAGCAGATACCGGTAGGGCATGTTGAGGCGGGACTTCGCACGCACAACATATACTCTCCATGGCCTGAGGAAATGAATAGGCAAATAACCGGACGCATCGCCACATATCACTTCGCACCGACTCCGTTGAGCCGAGCAAACTTAATGGCCGAGGGAGTGAATCCTGATAAAATCACTACCACAGGGAATACCGTTATAGACGCTTTGCATATCGTCATCGAAAAGCTTAAATCATCGTCCTCCATCGAAGGGCCGATCCGTTCGGCATTGTTCCGCATGGGGTTCGACGTCAGCAGGTGCAACAGCCGTCGCATGGTTCTCGTTACCGGACATCGCAGGGAAAATTTTGGAGAGGGATTCATTCACATATGTGAGGCATTGAAGACACTTGCCATAAAATATCCAAAAGTGGATTTTGTCTACCCGATGCATCTTAATCCGAATGTCCGACGTCCGATCCATGAAGTATTCGGAGAAGACTTGCATAATCTCGGCAACATATTCTTTATCGAGCCGCTCGACTATCTGCCGTTTGTCTACATGATGGAGAAGTCCACGCTCGTCCTTACCGACAGCGGGGGCATTCAGGAAGAAGCGCCCGGTCTTGGCAAGCCGGTCCTCGTAATGCGCGACACGACCGAACGCCCCGAGGCCCTCGAAGCCGGTACCGTCAAACTAGTAGGAACCGACTATGACAAGATAATTAATGAAGTATCCCACCTTTTGAATGATGCTGAATATTACGAACAGATGAGCAAGGCTGTCAATCCTTACGGTGATGGGTATGCTTGCCAAAGGATTATTTCAATTTTTCGATGAAAAACATTTGTTTCATACGTTCAAATGGCATAATTGGCGATTCAAGAGTAAGCAAATACCTTGACTTTTATCGATTAAAAAATATCCCCTATTTTTTAATTGGTTGGAATCGAACCAAACATACCACGAGTCTGGAGAACTCAATTTTTTATAATCATACTGCTGGCTACAATGTGGGAGGGATAAAAGCTGCTTTCAATCGATTATTGTGGTTCATTTTCGTCCTAAAAGTATTATTTAAGAATAAACCCATGATAATTCATGCATGTGATTTGGACTGTGCTTATCCAGCTGCTGTATATAAATCATTCTATCCAAAAACCAAGTTAATTTTTGACGTCTTTGACTGGTATTCTGATACGTTGTGTAACCAACCATGGATCTTAAGACAAATTTTCAAGTTATTAGAGCGATTCTCGACGCATCAAGCAGACCATATAATCATCTGTGAAAATGAGCGTTTAGCGCAGATACCCTTTAATATAACAACCAAATACAGTGTTCTACCCAATATACCGAAAATCGACTGTACGATAGAACAAGGTGAAAGAATTTTTGACAACAATCTACTGACACTGTCATATGTAGGAGGACTATATAATGAACGTTTTTTAGACGAATTAATTCAGTTAGCTCAAAACAAGTGTTATAATTTACTTATAGCTGGATATGGCGATAAGCAATTGGAACAGCGATTAAACGACATAAAACAAAATAATATAAGATTCTATGGTAAGGTAAATTATGTCGACGGACTAAAAATCATGAATAACGCTGATATGATATTTGCTATGTACTGTAAAACTAATAAGAATCATATTTTTGCAGCTCCAAATAAATTATATGAAGCATTATTTCTTGGTAAACCACTTTTGACAACCAAAGGAACTCTTGTCGGAGAAAAGGTTCAAAAACTTGACTGCGGATATATAATCGAAGAAAACATCAGCGAATTATTAAAAATAATCAAATATGCTTTGGCGAACCGAAATGAGCTAAAAAGGAAAGGGAATAATGGAAGAAGGATATGGTCATCCCTTTACTCAAATTATGTAGATAATTACTTTAATACAATCTATTCAACATTGATATTATGATTACAGCTTCAATCGTCACTTTTCATACTTCCCGTCACGAATTATACAGATTAATAGATTGTGTGAAAAAATCTTCTATAGATAAACTGTATATTATCGATAATTCGTCAAATGACGAACTCCGCGAACTGATAAAAAATTTCTCTGAAATTCATTATATCCATAGCCTGAATCTCGGATATGGGAGCGGACATAATGTAGCCATAAAAAAATCGATTGAGGACGGTGCTGAATATCATATAGTACTAAACCCCGATATTTATTGGGAGGGAAATGTGATAGAGAAGCTCGCTGTTTATATGGATAGTAACCCCGGTGTAGGGTTAGTCATGCCTAAAATCATATATCCTTCAGGAGAAACGCAATATTTATGTAAATTGCTACCTAATCCGATGGATCTGATCGGCAGACGATTCATACCTCATAAATCATATCAAGCCCGACATGATTATTCATATGAACTGCATTGGACCAATTATGATAAAATCATGGAAGTACCCTCATTATCAGGATGCTTCATGTTTATGAGATGTTCAGTGCTCAAACAAACGGGAGGATTTGATGAGCGGTATTTCATGTACGCGGAAGATCTTGACTTATGCCGCCGCATAGGGGAAATCTCGCGAACAATGTTCTATCCTGAAGTATCAGTCGTGCATGAATATGAAAAAGGCTCATATAAGAACAAAAAGCTGCTCAAATATCATATAAAATCGGTCATCAAATACTTCAACAAGTGGGGATGGTTCTTTGATTCGAAAAGGAAAAAGCGCAATATAGAATGTCTGAACCAATTCAAAACATTGAATTAGTATTTTCAACGAGGAGGAAGATTTCGAAAAAAATCACTAACTTTGTAGGGAGAGCGGGCCACAGGGGCTCGGCTCTCCCTGCTTCGTTATTATTCACCCTACCATACAGATCCATGAATAGACGTTTATTCAGTGTATTAGCGGCTTCGGCGACGTTACTGGCTGCCAGTGCCTCGCCGACCGATCAGCCGCAGCCCGCCTTGCGCGCGCCGCTGGCACCGCTCGCCGGCTACTATTACGGCAACGCCGCCACTCCGGGCGGACACGAATGGCAGTCGCCCGACTCGGTGGCTTACAACAAGCTGCAGCCGAGAGCCACGTTCTACCACTTCGCCAACGACGGCAGCGCCCTTAAGGTACTTCCGGAATCATCGGCCTACACGATGTCGCTCGACGGACAGTGGCGCTTCCACTGGGCGCCGACACCCGATCAGCGGCCGGCCGACTTCTACACAGCCAATTACGACGACTCCAAGTGGGATCAGATCCCCGTGCCGTCGAGCTGGAACATCGTCGGCCTGCAGAAGGACGGCTCACAGCGCTACGGCACCCCCATCTACGTCAACCAGCCCGTCATCTTCTGGCACCAGGTGAAGCCGGGCGACTGGAAAGGAGGCGTAATGCGTACGCCCCCAGCCGACTGGACCACCTACAACGCCCGCAATGAAGTCGGCTCCTACCGCCGCACGTTCGACATACCCAAGGACTGGCGCGACCGCGAAGTCTACATCTCCTTCGACGGCATCGACTCCTTCTTCTACCTCTGGATCAACGGCAAATACGTAGGATTCAGCAAAAACTCGCGCAACGCCGCCCGCTTCGACATCACCCCCTACCTCGCCAAGAAAGGCGCCAACACCGTAGCCGTCGAAGTCTACCGCTCATCCGACGGCTCATTCCTCGAAGCGCAGGACATGTTCCGCCTCCCCGGCATCTTCCGCTCCGTCCGCCTCTACTCCACTCCCAAAGTGCAGATTTCCGACATGGTGGCGATCCCTGACCTTGACGCCGACATGACCGACGGCACCCTCCGCGTAGCCACCACCGTCAGCAATCTCACGTCGAAGAACGCCCGCCAGATGCGCCTGCGCTACTCGCTCTATCCCTGCCGCCTCTACTCCGACGACATCGAGGGAGAACAGCCCGTAGCCACCGTCGAAAGCCCCATCTTCGCCGTCGGAGCCGACACCGCATCGATCGTCGACCTCGACCTCACCCTCGCCTCCCCTCGCCTCTGGAGCGCCGAGCAGCCCTGGCGCTATGTGCTCGTCGGCCAGATCCTCGACAAAAAAGGTCAGCCCACCGAAACCGTCTCCACCTACACCGGCTTCCGCAAGGTCGAAGTGCGCCAGACCGAAGCCAAAGATGACGAATTCGGCATCGCCGGACGCTACTTCTACGTCAACGGCCAGCCTGTCAAGCTCAAAGGCGTCAACCGCCACGAGACCGACCCCGCCACAGGCCACGCACTCAGCCGCGACCACATGCTCAAGGAAGTGATGATGATGAAGCGCGCCAACATCAACCACGTGCGCAACTCCCACTATCCCGACGACCCCTATTGGTATTATCTCGCCGATAAATACGGCATCTATCTCGAGGACGAAGCCAACCTCGAAAGCCACGAATACTACTACGGCAAAGCATCCCTCTCCCACGTCGACGAATTCGAGAACGCCCACGTGGCCCGCGACATGGAGATGGTCCACTCCACCGTCAACTCCCCCTCTATCGTCATCTGGAGCCTCGGCAACGAAGCCGGCCCCGGCAAGAACTTCGTCACCGCCTACAACGCCATCAAAGCCTTCGACCAGAGCCGCCCCGTGCAGTATGAGCGCAACAACGACATCGTCGACATAGGCTCCAACCAGTACCCCTCCATCGCATGGGTCAACGAAGCCGTCAAAGGCAAAATGAAAATCAAATACCCCTTCCATATCTCCGAGTACGCCCACTCCATGGGCAACGCCGTAGGCAACCTCGTCGACTACTGGAACGCCATCGAGAGCACCAACTTCTTCATGGGCGGAGCCATATGGGACTGGGTTGACCAGAGCCTCTACAACTACGACTCCAAGACCGGCGAACGCTACCTCGCCTTTGGAGGCGACTTCGGCGACCGCCCCACCGACGGCCAGTTCGTCATGAACGGCATCGTGTTCGGCGACCTCACGCCCAAGCCCCAGTATGCCGAAGTCAAAAAGGTCTACCAGAACATCGCCATCACCCCCGTCGACATGAGCAAGGGCCAGATCGAGGTGTTCAACAAAAACTACTTCACCCCCCTTACCGACTACACCGCCTCCTGGACCCTCTTCGAGGACGGTAAGGCCATCCAGAGCGGCAGCGCCCTCCAAGGCCCGAAGATGGCTCTCGGCCCACGCGAGAAACAGGTCTACACCATACCGTTCGACACCGCACGCATCAATCCGTGCAACGAATATTTCGTCAACATCGACTACCGTCTCGCATCCGACAAGCCCTGGGCAAAGGCAGGCTACGTGCAGATGTCGGAGCAACTCGAAGTCAAGAGTCCCGACAAGCCCCGCTGCATGCGCGGCCTGACCGGCCAGATAGGCAAGATCGACGTCAGCCGCAACGGCAACACCCAGACTGTCAGCGGGCCTGGATTCGAAGCCCGCTTCTCGCTCATCTCGGGCACCCTCCAGAGCCTCACCTACAACGGACGCAACGTCATCGTCCCGGGCCACGGCCCCGTGCTCGACGCATTCCGCGCCTACATGAACAACGACAACTGGGCCTACGGACAATGGTTTGCCAACGGCCTCTACAACCTCAAGCATAAAGTCACTTCCTGCGAGACATTCACCGACCGCTTCGGCAACGCCGCCCTCTCCTTCACCATCGAGAGCCAGGCGCCCCGCGGCGGCCGCATGACCGGCGGCAACGGCAATGCATCAGGCACCTATTCGATCGACGAAAGCCAGTCGAAGATATTCGGTCCCGACGACTTCAAGTTCACCACCAACCAGATCTGGACCGTCTATCCCGACGGATCGGTAGAGCTCAATGCCGTCATTTCGTCCAACAATCCGGCACTCGTACTCCCCCGCCTCGGCTACACCATGGAAGTGCCTGATGAATTCGGTCGCTTCACCTACTACGGCCGTGGCCCCGAAGAGAACTACGCCGACCGCAAGACAGGCCAGTTCGTAGGCCGCTACTCCGCACCCGTAGCCGACATGTTCACCAGCTACACCCGTCCGCAGAGCTGCGGCAACCGCGAGGAAGTGCGCTGGGCCGCCCTCACCGACTCCAAGGGCGACGGAGTGATGTTCATCGCCCCCGACAAGATGTCGGCCACCGCCATCCCCTACACCGAGATGGAGCTTCTGCTCGCCGACCATCCCTACAAGCTCCCCACAAAGAAGTCGACCACACTACACCTCGACCTCGGAGTGACCGGCCTCGGCGGCAACAGCTGCGGCCAGGGAGGCCCGCTTGAACAGGATCGCGTCAAAGCCACCGAACACCGCTTCACGTTCATCATCCGTCCGGCCCACGCCGACTCAATCGACCAGAGCGCCAAAGTGCGCGGCGGAGGTCTGCAGCCCATCGGCATCAGCCGCTCACGTTCAGGTGAGATCACCATCTCCTCGCCCGACCCGAAGGCGCAAGTGATGTACACAGCCGGCTCATCGCGCAAGGCACGCCTCTACACGGGCCCCTTCTCCTTCAAACAGGGAGGCACCATAAAGGCATGGCTCAAGGACACCCCGACAGTCTACGCATCCGTCACACTGCCCAAGATCGAGACCATCGCCACCGAAGCCATCTATGCAAGCAGCCAGGAGCCCGACTACGGCGAAGGCTCCAACCTCGTCGACGGCGACCCCACGACGATATGGCACACCATGTATTCCGTCACCGTCGCCCCCTATCCCCACTGGGTTGACTTCGACGCAGGCGACACGAAGTCGATCAAAGGCATCCAGTATCTTCCCCGCCAGGACGGCAATTCCACCGGCACAGTAAAGGACTATGAGATCTACGTAAGCGCCGATGGCAAGCAGTGGGGCGAACCCGTTGCCAAAGGCACGTTCGAGAAAGGATCCTCGCAGAAGACAGTGATGTTTGCCAACCCGGTCAAAGGACGCTACATCCGCTTCATGGCACTGAACGCCCAGGATGGCCGCGACTACGCATCGGGAGCCGAGTTCGAAGTCATAGCCGAGTGAACGCCATATCACTCTGACAACTGAAATCCAGGAAGGCGCGCGACATGTGCGCCTTCCTTTTATACTATAATGTCAAATCACTAGCGTCCCTTAAAAAATGTTAATCGAATTCAAGGTCAAGAGTCGGATGGCAATTTGCTATTTGGACTGGTTGCGGTTCCGGAGC
>CANRCT010000028.1 GCA_947629175.1 uncultured Muribaculaceae bacterium
AGACTCGAACACCGTAAAATCAGCGTTCGAGCCATACTATATTGCGTTATCCCACTTTTATCGGACAGCAATAATAATTTTATGGCAGAATTTATCCAGATAGAAAAATCCGTACTTGAAGACATACTCGGTCGGGTTAACTATCTTCACAAAGTATCGCGCTCTCTATATGAGCGTGTAAGAAACAAAGAACCGGACGACTGGCTTACAATGGAACAGCTATGCGGATTGCTCCATATCTCGGAATCCAAAGTACGCTCATTGAAGAAAAGCGGACGTATCGGATTTGTGAAATGTGGCAAAGGTTTCCTTTATAGCGCGAGTGATGCTTTTGGATTGCTTGAACGGATAGATGCAGATACCGACAATGGCAGAAACCTATTCCGCAGAACACCTTAAAGGCTTTTATGCCGACAGTCTGGCAATCCTTGAAATAATGGAGCGTCTGAACAAGGATGTCACTCCCTCTTTCTTAGGCAAAAGATTCTATACCGATGCCCAGCTTTCGGAGATACTCAACATTTCACGACGCACTTTGCAAGAATACCGCGACAACCGACTCATCGCATATTATCGTCTTGACGGCAAGATACTTTATGCCGACGATGATGTAGAGGCTTTTTTGAAAAGCACTTATTGTCCCAAATACTGAAATTGAAATGCGGCCACCGGATAATACCGATGACCGCAT
This sequence comes from uncultured Muribaculaceae bacterium, assembly GCA_947629175.1. Taxonomy (GTDB): domain Bacteria; phylum Bacteroidota; class Bacteroidia; order Bacteroidales; family Muribaculaceae; genus Paramuribaculum. The sequence goes on from CANRCT010000028.1 coordinate 692, forward strand.
TTTTTACGTTGTAAGGGATTTCTTATACAACCTGAATGTTGTTGAACTTGCTGCGCATTGTCGCCATACCGTCATAGACAGCCTGATCCTGCATCTTGGCATAGATTTGCGTGGTCTTGATGTCGCTGTGTCCCAGCATCTTTGAGATTACCTCTATCGAAACATTGTTGCAGAGCGACATTGACGCGAAAGTGTGCCGGGCGACATGGGTGGTGAGATGCTTTTTGATTTTCGCGAGATCCGCAATCTCTTTGAGGTATGCGTTCATCTTCTGGTTGGTTATCACGGGCATCACCACCTCCTTTGCCTTGACAACCGGATGGTCGGCATATTTGAGAATGAGCTGACGGGGAACCTCCAACATGGGGACTATACACATCTCGCCAGTCTTGGCACGGGCCTTGCGTATCCACGTGTTGCCCTTGTCATCGTCCTGAATGTCGTCGGGCGTGAGTGCTTTCATGTCACAGAAGGCGAGGCCGGTGAAGCAGCAGAACACGAATGTGTCGCGCACTATCTCCAGACGCGGCAGTTCTTTCAAGTCAAGTTCCATTATGACTTTGAGTTCAGCCTCCGTCAGAAACTGGCGCTCGCTGTACGTGCGCTGATATTTCTTACCGATGAAGGGGTCGTGCGTAATCCACTTGTGTGCCAGCGCATACTGCAATACATTTTTCACACAGCGCAGATAGCGGACGGCTGCATTGTTGGCACATCCCTTTTTCATTCGGAGAAAGTGCTCGAAGTCATCAAGCATACCGGATGTAACCTCCTTTATAGGAAGGTCAGGGGCATTGTAGTGTAGTTGGAAGAAATCTTCCAGATAGTCGGCGCAGCGAGTCCAACGCTGATAGGTGGGTTTCACTATGTCGCCTCTGTCAAGTTCTTCCTTGCGTTTCTCGTTAGCCTCACGGAATACCTCGCACATCATCTTCGGCTTTTCCATAGTGCCGAGATAATGGGCTTTGAGGACAGCAGGATTTACCAACTTGTTCTCACGGATTAGCATGTTGTGGATCTCGCAGAAGCGGGCCCGCACCATTTCAAGAAATTTGTTTAGTTCCTTGTCGCGGCGCGATGTGCCGTCGCTCACGTTACGCTTCTGGTTCCAGTGCTTTGGATTCACTGAACGACCGATTGTAAACTCAGTCATCTGCCCGCCGACCGAAATGCGGGCATAGAGCGGATATTCGCTCTTGTCGGTCTTTGGCTTTCTGGCGTAGAAAGTCAGGGTAAAATAAGAATCGGATGTCATTTCTCTGTGGGTTTAATGGTTACATAAATATAATCATTTTCCCCGACATATCAAAACGAAGAAAAACATCTGACTTAGCAGGAATGGTCATTGCGGCGACTCACACCTGTTTCACCGGCAAACCGTGAGTACGGCTCACGGTACAAAATGGCGCAAAGCGCAGAAATCGGTATCATGGAGTAGTTTTAAGCGGGATTTATAGTTAAATAATATTTCAAGAGTTAAATAGTGTTTAGAAACTCCGAAAATTGCGACCCTAACCGGGTCAGAGGTTCGCTCCCATGCTCAAAACCCCACTCTGTGAGGCGTGATGACGGTCTAACTTACGCTGTGTCAGCCGACTCACTGATGATTTCCGCCAACAGTGAGTCGAATTACTCACAAACGTGAGTACTCACTAATGACTCACTCACCACCGCTGTATTCTGCGCCGTTCTGAAATTTTGGCAAATTAAAAAAGCACTGAAAATCAAGTGATTTCAGTGCTTTGCGGCGTTTTGCCATTTTGCTTTGTGACCCCGGAGAGGCTCGAACTCTCGACCCAATGATTAAGAGTCATTTGCTCTACCAACTGAGCTACGGAGTCATTGTTTTGCGGTCCCTTTCGGAATTGCGATGCAAAGTTAGCTCTTTTTTTATATCTCCAAAATATTTTTGAAGATTTTTTTGTGGGCGAAGATGGATTCGAACCACCGAAGGTAAAAACCAGCAGATTTACAGTCTGCCCCATTTGGCCACTCTGGTATTCGCCCTTGAGCCGTTTGCGATGCAAAGTTAGTCATTTGACGGATTCCGGCAAAATGATTTTAGTATTTTTATTAGTATAAAAGTGATAATCTATTGCTCATCTGCTGCTTGTGGTCGGGCAGGGGGGCGGTTGTCACCGGCTTCTGGCTGATTCATAAGCCTGGAGGCAGATGCGTGTCGACGCTTCCGCTTCGGAAATGGTGGCTCGCATGACATGCGATGGGTCGCGTATGGCAGCCAGGAAGTCGGCGATCAATGCGTGGTCGGCTCCCGAATGAAACGGACCGGGGGCAAATTCAAGCGTTGTAGTCTTGCCGGAGCCTAACTGGGAATAGGCGAGCGTCAGCTCGTCGCCATGGATTTCACCGTGAGTAAGCACTATGTCGGTGGTGCGCCGTGCGTTTTCGCCGAGCATGTCCATTGTCAGCGTGGCTATGCATCCTTTGTCGGTAGTCAGACATATTGTCTGGGAGAGCGGTGCATCAGTGCGGCAGGTGTAGGCGCATCGGCCGAATCTCGTCTGCCGCAGGTAGCGGTCGACGGTCATCTGGCGGGTTTCGCCAGGAAGAGGATCAAAGTTGTCGGTCCAGACCTGTCGGCGGCCATATAGGTCGACAGCGGAGAAAGGGCATCTTTTTTCGGCATGACAGTCGATGCATCTGTCGGAAGCGTCAGGCGGCATGTCGTGGCGCAGCAGGGCAGGGGAGGATGCTGATGAAGTGACGGCAGAAGCCGCTGTCGCGCCGGTAAGCCAAAGAAGCAGGTCGGCGTCGTGACAGCATTTCGACAATATCGGGGGGCTTGTCAGACGGCTGTCGGCCCACGGGCCTCGGACAAATGTGTGCAGAGCACGGTCGAGCCCTACACTGAGACGGTGGTGTATGGCCACCGGGCGGCCGAGTGTGGCTGACGACACGAGATCATGGAGCTTCACGAAGTAGGGGTGATACCGGAGGACATGACAGACCCCTGCCACGAGCCGGCGGCGTGATGCTTCGCTTGCGATCTCGGACACTTCTGCCGCGCTGCAGGCCACCGGCTTCTCGACCAGTATGTGGCAGCCCGCTTTAAGGGCGCTCATGGCCTGTTGGAAATGGTATCGGTCGGGGGAGGCAATGATCACGGCGTCAATTTCCTTCGAGTGGCTGTCGAGCATCGTTGCGTCGGAGTCGAAGAGCCTTGAGGTGTCAAGCGCTGTCTCTGCCGCAAAGCGTTCAAGCCGCCGGATGTCAGGGTCGGCGGCCGCGACGAGCGTGGCCTCTTCGGGATGTGAGAGCAGGTATCTGACGTAGGTGCGGGCACGGTTGCCGGTGCCTACTACTGCTATGTTGAGCGGTCGGCCGGTCATGTCAGTGAGCTTCGAGCCATGTGCGGCCGCTTCCGGCCGCTACCTCCATCCTGACGTGGCCCACATAGGCATTCTCCATCAGGCGGCACACTATTTCCTGAAGCCGTGGCAGCTCATCGGGAACGACATTGAACACAAGCTCGTCATGAACCTGTATGATCATTCTCGATTTAAGGCCTGCCTCGCCTATGGCACGGTAAATGTCGACCATGGCGCGCTTGATGATGTCGGCGGCGGAGCCTTGGATGGGCGCGTTGACAGCATTGCGCTCGGCGTAGCTCCTTACGGTGGCGTTGCGGCTGTTGATTTCCGGGAGGAACCGCTTGCGTCCCATTACAGTGGTGACATACCCTTTTTCGCGGGCGCTCTCTACATTATTGTCCATGAACAGGCGTATGCGCGGATATGTGGCGAAGTATCCGTCGATTAGCTGGCGCGCTTCGGCGCGGGGTATGCCGAGGCGCTCGGAGAGGCCGAACGCCGATATTCCGTAGATGATGCCGAAATTGGCGGTCTTGGCGTTGCGCCGCTGTGTCTCGCTGACGTCGGCCGGTGCGGTGTGATAGATCTTTGCGGCTGTGGCTCTGTGGATATCCTCGCCGGAGCTGAATGCCTCGATCATGTCGGGGTCGCCGCTGAGGTCGGCGATAAGACGCAACTCTATCTGGGAATAATCGGCGCTCATGATGATGTCGCCCGGATCTGCCACGAAGGCGCTTCTGATCTCTCTGCCGTCGTCGGACCGGATGGGGATGTTCTGCAGGTTGGGGTTGGCCGACGATATCCTGCCCGTTGCCGTCACAGTCTGGTTGTAGGAGGTGTGGATCTTCCCGGTCCGGGGGTTGATCATGCCCGGCAACGCGTTTACGTAGGTGGTCAGCAGCTTCCTCAATGCTCGATATCGGAGAATGAGATCCACTATGGCGTGGTTGGGCCGCAGTTTTTCGAGTATCTCCTCGGTGGTGGAGTATCCGCCCTTTTTCGTGCGTCGGCTTTTGCCTCCAATCTGAAGTTTGTCGAAAAGAATGTCTCCTACCTGCTTAGGTGACGCGAGGTTGAAGGGTTCGCCTGCAAGCCGGAATATCTCCATTTCCATCTCTTCGAGGCGATGGGTGAATCTCTTGGACATCTCCGTCAGGACGGCGGTGTCGATGCGCACTCCGGTATATTCCATCTCTGCGAGTACTCTGATCAGAGGAAGCTCGATCTCCCTGAGCAGCGGCATGAGTCCCTGACGTTCCACCTCGGCATTGAGAAGGCTGTAGAGCCGCAGGGTGATGTCGGCATTCTCACACATGACGACAGCTGCCTCCGCACCCGGTATCGGCTGAAACCGTTTTAATCCGGTGCGGTCGTCGGGCTGCTCGGCCATGTTGTATTTGAGATACTTGAAGGCCAGACCGGATATGCGGTGGCTCGTCTCCGGGTCTATCAGATAATGGGCCAGAGAGGTGTCGTAGTAATTACCGATCGCGATTCCGTGGCGCCGGAGTACGATAATGGCCCGCTTGACATCATGGCTCACGACTGTCGCCACGCCGTCGAAAAGCCGCTTAATCTCTTCGGTGAACGACCTGAGCTGGGCCTCCGGAGCGTCTTCCCCGGGCGCCTCCGCATAGACGGCGGATCCTTCCGAGACGGAGAAGGCTATCCCCTGCCACTGTGCCGTCATGGCACTTTCGCCTGCGGCATAGACAGTGACGCCTACAGGCGCCTTGGCTGCAATGGCTCGGTCGACAGCCGCATGCAGGCTCTCGGTATCCGTTATACAGACATAGTCGTGAGCGGCGGTCGACATGTCTGTCGCTGCCGATGTTTCCGGCTCGTCGAAAAGCGAGCCGATATATCCTTCGGGTTGGGATGCAGGGAAAGGCTGTCGGGCGGGCGTGAGTTGACCCGCGCTCTCCATGCGTTTGAGGAAAGTGCGGAATTCCAGCTCGCGGTAGATTTCAGCCAGAGCTTCATAATCGGGTTCCGTGCGCGACAGTTTGTCGGGCCTTATGTCGGGAGGCAGTGGTACATCGGTCTTGATCGTCGCAAGAAATTTTGAGAACACAATCTGCTGCTGGTGCTCCTCCACCCGACGCCGTGTGGCCCCGGTCAGCTGTGCACTGTTGGCGATAAGATTCTCCACCGAACCGTATACTTGGATGAGTTTAGACGCCGTCTTCTCGCCGATGCCGGGGCAACCGGGTATATTGTCGGAGACATCGCCTTCAAGCGCAAGCAGATCGATGATCTGCCGCGGACTCTCTATGCCGTAGCACTCGCACACTTCTCTGGGCCCTCTTATCTCGAATCCTTCTCCGCGCAGCGCAGGCCGATACATCCTGATGCGGTCAGTCACAAGCTGGCCGTAATCCTTGTCGGGAGTCATCATATAGGTGTCGTATCCGTCTTTGTCGGCCATCTGTGCCAGAGTGCCTATGACGTCGTCGGCCTCGTAGCCGTCTACCTCCACCACAGGAATGTGCATGGCATTGAGTATCCTTTTGATCCATGGCACTGACTGGGTGATGTCCTCGGGCTGCTTTTCACGCTGAGCCTTGTATTCTTCGAACGCTTCGTGGCGGAAAGTCGGCCCTGACGGGTCGAAACATACCGCTATGTGTGTAGGCTGTTCCTTGTTGAGCACTTCGTTGAGGGTATTGATAAAACCGAACACGGCCGAAGTGTTCAACCCTTTCGAAGTGATACGCGGCGAGTGTATCATCGCATAATATGCGCGATATATCAGCGCATAGGCGTCAATCAGGAAGAGTCGTCGTTGCATAATCTCCAATTTTTCCGCTAAGTTAGGAATAATATCCCGAATAGCAAAGGAGACCATGACACATCAATGATGATAAAAACATGCGGCATGGCGTAGTTTTTTCCGAAAATTAAATTATCTTTGCGGCAGGAAGGATGCGGCGACGCTTGTGCGTCAGTAGGCCGGGCCGACCTGCAAACCATATATTCAGACATAATGAACTATAGTTTTTTGGACTTTCTGGGGTTGCTCGGAGCTGTCGGGCTTTTCCTTTACGGCATGAAAGTGATGAGCGAAGGGCTTCAGAAAGCAGCGGGTGACCGCCTGCGCAACATCCTCTCCGCCATGACCCGCAACCGCTTCACGGGCACACTGACAGGCTTCGCTATAACGGCCCTTATCCAGAGCTCCTCCGCGAGCACGGTGATGGTGGTGAGCTTCGTCAACGCTGGACTTATGTCGCTGGCCCAGTCTATGGCCGTCATCATGGGCGCCAATGTGGGTACTACATTTACGGCATGGGTTATAGCTCTGTTCGGCTTCAAGGTCAACATCTCTGCTTTTGTGTTGCCGCTGATAGGCCTCTCGATACCCTTGCTGTTCACCAAGAGCGGGCGCAATAAGTCGATCGGCGAGTTTCTGATAGGATTCGCTTTCCTCTTTATGGGGCTTGACCTGATAAGCCATTATGTCCCTGACCTGCAGAGCAACCCCGAAATGTTCGCCTTCCTGCAGCGTTATGCTTCGATGGGCTATCTGTCGGTATTGATTTTCTTGGCGGTGGGCATATTGCTGACTATGGTCATCCAGTCGTCGGCGGCGACATTCGCCATCACGCTTATAATGTGTTCGAAGGGATGGATCGACTTCAATCTGGCCTGCGCGCTTGTGCTCGGCAGCAATATCGGTACAACGATAACTCCGATACTGGCTTCGATGAGCGGCAATGTCGCTGCCAAACGCACGGCGATGGGCCATCTGCTTTTCAATCTGCTGGGAACGGTGTGGGTGCTGGCGCTTTATTTCCCCTTCGTGCATTTCAACGCCTGGCTGACAGAAGCCCTCGGTCAGGGGGACCCGACAGCTCTTCAGGGTTTTGTCAACCATATAGAGGCTACAGATCCTGAGGTGTACAATCATCTTTTTGACGGCTCTCTTCCCGACAGTCATCCCGTGGTGGCGCAGGTCGGGCAGATGCAGATGAGTGTGTCGATAGGCCTTTCGATATTCCATACGGTCTTCAACCTGATCAATCTCTCGGTGATGATATGGATGACCAATCTGTATGTGAAGATCGTCATGAAGCTTGTCCCTACCAAACACAAAGAGGACGAGGAATTCCAACTCAAGTTTATATCCGGCGGTCTGATGAATGCATCGGAGCTGAATATCGCCCAGGCTGAGAAGGAGATCGCGGTGTTTGCCGAACGCGTCCAGCGGATGATAGGCATGGCCCAGACCCTTGTCCATACAAAGGAGGGCACGGAGGAGTTCAACAACTCGTTCTCGCGGCTTGAAAAATATGAGGACATATCCGACCGCATGGAGATCGAGATAGCCCATTACCTCAACCGGTGCTCCGAGGGACGACTGTCAAACGAGGGCAAACTTAAGATCGCCGCCATGCTGCGCATCGTCAGCGAGATAGAGAGCATAGCCGACTGCTGCCTGGGAGCCGGCAAGATACTTATCCGCAAGCAGCAGAGCCATATCAACTTCAATGAAGAGATATATGCCAATATCGACACGATGTTTGGCTACGTGGAGAATGCCATGGGCAATATGGTGGCTCTTCTCACCGATATGGACAACGCCCGCGAGCAGGAGATCATAGTCAGCTACAACCGCGAGCGCGAGATCAACAACTTCCGCAACCAGCTGCGCACTTCGAATATCGAGAACATCAACGAGTGCCATTACGAATATCAGGCAGGCATTTATTATATGGATCTTGTAGCTAATCTTGAGAAGACGGGCGACTATATCATAAATGTGGTGGATGCAGTGCGTGAACAGGTGAGAAGCAAGGTGGCTTGATATGCGATGGTTAAAATGCCGTCACAAAAACGCTTCAATTTGGTTACGCATGCCTTGTGCAGTCGTTTTATTGCCTATCTTTAATGCGTTTTTCAGATCGGGGCGTCTTGGCGCAGCCAATGGCTGAAAAGTCAGCGATGTCCATTCATCATGTTGTTATTTTCGATAACCAAAACCAAAAATGTCTGAACGCATATTGATAGTTGACGCCGACTGCCTTGCCTGCGAATTACTTCAGTTCAAGTTTGAGAACGAAGGATTCAAGGTCGATGTGGAGCACGACTGTCATGCAGCCATGCAGCGGACTCTCTCCGATTACAATCTTTTGCTGGTAGACATGATGGATGCGGATTTCAACGGTATAAAGTTTACCAGAGAAGTCCGGGAAAATTCTGAAACGGCCAATCTCCCGATCATACTGCTGACTGCCCGTGCTTCGGAGGACAATGTGGTGAACGGTCTTGACGCAGGTGCCGATGATTTCATGCAGAAACCGTTCTCTACGCGTGAACTGGTGGCGCGCATACGCTCGGTATTGCGCCGCCGCCGTGTCATGTCGGCGCGGCGCATGAGCAATATTATGCGCTATAAGGGCCTGACAGTGGATTTCGGAGTCGGCACTGTGACAATAGACGGCGCTCCGCTGATGCTCACCCGCACGGAATACCTGATTCTGGCCATGTTCCTTCGTCACCGCAACCAATTCTTCGAGAGGGCCGAGATACAGCATGAAGCGTGGGAGGAAGATGGCATATCGGAGAGAGCGGTCGACACCAATATCTCGCGGCTCCGTAAGAAGCTGGGAGAATACGGCAGGAACATAGTTAACCGACAGGGCTTTGGCTACGGCTTTATTGAATAATCCGCTTCCGCCGTGTTTTCAGCGGGGAAGGCATGAGGCCGGTTGCGACGAAGCCGGACGCGGATGTCTTGCAGGGCCGGTTGTGGCTGCGGCGGTGATTCTCCCCGACGATTTCAGTCATCCGTTGCTCAACGATTCAAAAAAACTCACCGAGCGTCAGAGAGACCGGCTCCGGCCGATAATAGAACGGGAGGCTGTGGCATGGGCAGTCGCCGAGGTGGATAATCTTGAGATCGACAGGATCAACATACTGCGGGCGTCGATTCTGGCAATGCATCGTGCGCTCGATATGCTCCGGACTGAACCCGGAGCTGTGATAGTCGACGGCAACAGATTTACCCGTTGGCGCGACAAGGATTGTCGTACTTTTGTCAAGGGCGACGGCCGGTTTGCCAATATCGCGGCCGCGTCGATTCTGGCAAAGACTCACCGCGACGAGATCATGCGTTCGCTCCACCGACAATATCCCGTCTACGGATGGGATGTCAACAAAGGATATCCGACAAAAGCACATCGTGCGGCTATTGAGGCCAACGGGCCATCGCCGCTGCACAGATTGACGTTCAGACTTCTGTCTGACTCACAACTGACATTGGAATTATGATACGACGAATACTGACGTTAATATTTGTAGCGGCTGCAGCGGCCGCGTTTGCAGCATCATCTGAAAACGCATCCGACAGAGTGACTGTCGGGGCAGAGCGCACAGATGTCTACACCCCGATGCTGAGTGGCAAGCGTGTGGCGCTGTTCAGCAACCATACCGGTATCGTGCCCGACGGGCGTCACACTCTTGACGTGATGCTCGACGCCGGCATTGATGTGCGGCTTCTGTTTGCGCCCGAACATGGATTCAGAGGCACTGCCGACGCCGGAGCCAAGGTGAGTGATGCCACCGATAAGCGTACCGGCCTGCCTGTACGCTCGCTTTACGGGGCCGGGCGAGCCAAAGCGTTGTCTAAAGCGTCGCTCGACAGCATCGACGTCATCGTATGTGATATTCAGGATGTCGGGCTGCGCTACTATACTTATTACATCACTATGGCGGAGCTGATGGAGGCTTCTGCGGCTTACGGCAAAGAGTTTGTGGTGCTCGACCGTCCGAATCCCAACGGCATGACGGTCGACGGCCCGGTGCTCGATATGGCTTACCGTTCAGGCGTGGGCCGGTTCCCTATGCCGACGATGCACGGGTTGACGCTTGGCGAGATGGCCCGGATGGCTGTCGGCGAGGGGTGGATAAAAGGTGCCGGCAAACTGCGCCTTCATGTGGTGCCGTGCCTCGGATACACCCATGCCACACGCTATCGTCTGCCCGTTGCCCCGTCGCCTAATCTGAAGGATATGAAAGCGGTGTATCTCTACGGTTCGACATGCTACTTTGAGGGAACGCCTGTCAGCCTCGGTCGCGGCACGGATATGCCGTTTACGGTCTACGGGCATCCTGATATGAAAGGGCCTTTCAGTTTTACTCCCCGCAGCGTGAAGGGAGCCATGAATCCGCCGCAGAAAGGGCGTGAGTGTCATGGCCGCGATCTGCGCACGCTCGACGACGAGGAGATCATCGCCCGCGGAGTCGATTTCAGTTATGTAGTCGACGCTTACCGTTCGCTCGGTATCGGGGAGAAATTCTTTACAAGGATGTTTGATCTGCTTGCCGGCAACGGAGAGATACGCCGTATGATTATGGATGGGGACACCCCCGATGAGATCCGCCAGTCGTGGGCCGACGATGTAGAGGCTTTCCGCGAGCGGCGCAAGCCCTATCTTCTCTATCCCGAATGACCTCTCATCATCGGGCGACCGATATGTGGCGTTCAGTCGCCGACGGTTCGGTGTGAGCGGCTGAAATAATAGTCAAGCACGTGGCGTGCCGCGGCAAACGATGTCTGACGGTTGGCGAGCACAAGGCGTTCGCCCTCCGCAAGCTGACGTTCTATCTCCGGATCGTTGTAGAAGCTTGCGCGCAACTGCTCGTCGATGGTCTCGTACATCCAGTAGCGGCTCTGTTCGGCCCTACGGCGCTCGAAATAGCCGTTTTTGTCGACAAAAGCGAAATACCGGTCGATCATGTCCCAGATCTCCGGAATGCCCAGTTCGAAATAGCCCGAATATGTCAGTACTTCAGGATCCCAGCCCGACGCGGCCTTGGGGAAGAGCCTGAGCGCCGAGCGGAACTGTGCCTGTGCAAGGCGTGCGCGCTCCAGATTGTCGCCGTCGGCCTTGTTGATGACTATGCCGTCGGCCATCTCCATGATGCCGCGCTTGATGCCCTGCAGCTCGTCGCCGGTGCCCGCGAGCTGTATGAGCAGGAAGAAGTCGACCATCGAGTGTACGGCAGTCTCGCTCTGCCCTACGCCGACGGTCTCGACGAAAATATTGTTGTAGCCTGCGGCCTCGCAGAGTACGATCGTTTCGCGCGTTTTCCGCGCCACTCCTCCCAGAGAGCCGGCCGACGGACTCGGGCGAATGAATGCCGACGGATGCAGCGCCAGCCGCTCCATGCGTGTCTTGTCGCCGAGAATGCTCCCTTTTGTGCGTTCGCTTGAGGGGTCTATGGCGAGCACAGCAAGCTTGCCTCCGCTTTTAAGCACATGCAGTCCGAATGAGTCGATAGATGTGGATTTGCCTGCTCCGGGCACTCCGGTGATGCCGATGCGGCGCGAGCGGCCGGAGTGGGGCAGACACTTCTCTATCACTTCCTGTGCTATGGCATGATGTTCCGGCATCAGGCTCTCGACGAGAGTGACTGCTCTCGAAAGCATCGTGACGTCGCCTTTGAGTATTCCTTCCACCATTTCCGCCGCTGTAGGGAGCGGTTTGCGTCGGCGACGCTGCATATAGGGGTTGACCGAAGGGGGCGCAGCCACTCCCGGATTTACTGTCAGGCCATTGTAGCGTGGATCGTTTTCTGGATGTTGCATGGTGGAAAGAAAATGGATGGTTAAGGTTTGCCGGTAGGTTCGCCTACGACCCTGACAGTCTGCGAGGGGGCCGAGGGCGCATTGGTGATAAGTGTTATCCGAGCGTTGAGCAGCTCGTCGGATGCAATCTTGCCCGGATCGACAGTGACGCTGACTATGGCTTCTTTGCCCGGCTTGATACGTGTGGACGAAATGGTCGCCTTTACAGCCTTGTCGGGTGTGTGAAGCCTTCGTACAGTCAAAGGGGATTTGCCTGTATTGGTCACGGTGAATTTCATGACTATCGGTTTGGCCGAACGCTCTATCCGTCCGAAATCAAGAGTCGTCCGGCTCAAGGTCGCTTCAGGGGCTTTCTCGCGATCCTCGATCGACATCGAGGAGAAATCCTCTTTGATTATGGCGACAGTGCTTACCATGTGTGAAGCGCCACGGCCGTCGCTCAGTGAGATTGAGTCGGTGACCACTCCCCATGTGGGGCACTTTTCGGTGTCGAAAGTAGCAAATATCACAAACTGCTCACCGGGGCCTGCCGTCGAAGGCTCTACTATGGCTTTTATGTATGACGGCAGCATGCTGACGGTGGGACGAATCGAGTCGTGGGATGCATTGTAAGCCCTCAGGGTGTGCTTGCCTGTGCGTCCCTTTTTAAGTTCGCCGAAGGGCATCACTGATGCTCCGAGACGCATGTCGCCGATTTCCACGGGATAACGTCCGCGTAGTGAATTTGAGGTTCCGATGACGGTGCCCCGGATGCTGAGAGTCGACTGTTCCTCGGCATTTGTCACGATATAGACTTTCTTTTCAAACCGTCCCGGCCGCCCGGAGGCATCATATGCCACGCTTACGGTCAGTGTGTCGCCCGGAGCTACAGGGCCGGGTGCGTATTGCGGCCGGGTGCAGCCGCAGTTGGCCCTTGCAGAAAGAACTACGAGCGGTTCGTCGCCCGTGTTGATGGCCTGGAAACGGCATGTCACGCGCCCGAGACTTTCGTCGAAAGCTCCGAAATCGTATATCTTCTCGATCCACTCGGCTTTGGGACCGACCGGTTTCTTGCGGGGACGAGGAGATGCGGCCGCAGCCAGCGAAACGACGATGGCCGCCGCTATCCATGCAATTCTTAAAGTGGAAGCATGCTTGCAGTACATTGCTCGATCATTTTGGGATTATCATTCCGTTGAAGGAGAGTATTACGGGCTTGGAGGATGCGTTGGTGCGCACTTTCACTTTACGGTCGAGCTGTCCGCGGCGTCCCTCGGGGTTGAATGTGATCTTTATCTCGCCCGATTTGCCGGGTGCGACCGGTTGTGCCGGGAATGCCGGCTTTGTGCAACCGCAGCCGCCGTTGCTGACTGATATGATGACGAGCGGTTCGTCGCCTGTGTTAGTGAACCGGTAAGTCCAGCTGACAGCACCCTTGTCGGCACGAATCGTGCCACAGTCGTGAGCCGTGGTGTCAAATGTGATTTCGGGCCCGGCTGCCATTGCTGCCATGGCCCATATGGAGGCAATCAGTGCTAATGCTAAACGTTTCATTGTTACTGCATCTTGGTCATTTGCTTATTTTTAATAACCCAAAATTACACAAAGCGGATGTCAGTGAAGTCGGTTTGAGTGTTAAAAATTATAAAACGGAGCTTGCGTCTGTCCTTAACGTATCATTGAAGATACATGAATCTCTTGACTCTGCCCGCATTTTTTGCTACATTTGCCGAATAATCATATAATATATTTTAATTTCATACAATAATGGAAAAATCGAATCAACCGCCATTCTGGCTACAGGTTAAGGAAGATTATATTTTTGACAATTTTGACGGTCTGCTTAAATACCTTGAGAATTACAATTACAATCATAGCGAGAACCCTAAACGTGACAATCCCGATTATGAGTCGTCGCTTGAATGTATGAAAGGGATGCTTGACCGTATAACCGAACGCCTTGACCGCCACCAGTTCAGCCACCCGTTTCCCGATGATATCGACCGTCTTTCCTATCTTCGTCTGTATGCCGCAACAATATTAGCCGATCTGAAGGCAGGCAATCAGCCCCATTATTATATGACCGGAATGCTCAATCTGCTTGCGCTGACTCAGAAGAATACAAAGGATGAGACATTCAAGAAACTATGGGATATAGCAGTGGCCTGTCTGCGACGGCGCCGGATCACGCGGATGCGTATCAACTGGTCGAATATACGCAATCTCGACGCCAGTCAGCTTCCGACATTCATCATACGCCTTGCAGACGGCACGGAGTTCGGCCCCGACACGGATCCACGCACTTTTTATTACGAACATTGCGGCACGCTTGCCGTCGGGCCCGATGATGTCAGTCTGGCGGCCTGCAACCTTGAACAGTTCTGTAAAATGAAACGGGCGTCGTTCGCCAGTCTCGACGGACTTCTGACTATTGTGGCTGACAGAGGGGATACCAAGTCGGAGCCCTCGTTTGACGATTTTCAGAAGCGGTCAAATGTGATGCTTCAGGGATTGAAGAATTTCAAGCCTTCGGGACGCAGGCTCAAACGAATTTACAACGATGGCGAGGAGGTCTACGTCAAAGTGACAGGTATCGATGGCGACAGGATAAAGGTGATGACGATTGATCCGGCATATGAGCCGATAAAGGGAGAGCTGTTCCGTTATTTCTCACAGCCGACAGATGCGATACCGGTGCCTGACTTTTCGGCGCTGCTGAAGCTGACGCGTCCCGACGGGCCGGAAGAGGAGACCGGACTGGCGGTGGGCGACGTGATGCGTGTGAAGTACAAAAAGAATGTCTCCAACAAGTTTGATGTCAGGCCCGCGCTTGAATCATTTTACCGTCAGCTTGCCAAAAGCAGCTGCGCTCAGGTGTTCGACGGCATCTATGCCGGGGTGTTCGGCAGCGATTCAGGTACGCTGTGGCGTCTCAGCAATGGGCTGACTGTGGCCGTACACCGCAGCAAGTACGAGGGGGTGCCCGCCGACTATGTGGAAAGTGTGGGCGTCGCGGCCGAGGAGGGCACGAGCATCAGCCTGCAGACGTATAAGGATGTCAGCGACCAGCAGCCTCTGCGTGTCTACGCCCAGTTTGATATGTTTTATCCTTACCGCTTCGGAATGGATAATTTCAAGCCTGCGGATGCCGACCGCAACTTTCTGTATAATTTCCTGAACGACTGCAATGCCAACTGTCCGTTTGATGACGAGCAGGAACCGTCGAGAGAGATGGTCGACGATCCCAGGGGTATAAGGCTTCTGGCAAATTTCATGAGCCATATACTGCGTAACGGAGATTTCGGTTCGGTTGAAAAGCTTGAATACATCACCGCCGCACATATCCTGGCGCTGATGTCGGACAGGCCCGATGATGTGGCATATATGGAGCTGCAGCGTCAGTATCTGGTCAGACTTGTGGCGTTCAGCCGCAACCGTGAGGTGGATGGTCTTTCACGACAGGCGAGCGACTCACTCGCTTCAAATCCCGACGTGGTGCTGTGGCAGCGCATCATCAGCGAGCTCAACCGCTACCGCCATCCTGAGACGCTGACGCTCACTACTGAAGTGCGCGACAACCAGGACGCCAGTATCAACAAACTCATTGATGCGTCAAATTCGCTTATAGGCATAATCAGTGAGACGGAGCTTAACAATATCAAGAAATCGATAGCCCAGAAACTGGGAGTGGACGACGAGTATGTGGCGATTGATTCCAACCGCACCTTCTACGGCGAGGAGTCGTCGACTCTCGAACTGAAAAAGTCGATCGTTTTTCCGCCTGTCAACCGCCGGCGGTTCAAGGAAGTGGAGGCCGAGCCTGATGTGCAGAAGTGGGCGATACTCAAGACCGTCTGCGGCTATCTTAATTCGGAACTCGGGGGAGACCTGCTGCTCGGCGTCAATGACAACGGTTATGCCGAAGGCCTGGACGCCGATATCAGGGAGCTTGTCAAGGAGTCCAGAATCAAAGTGGCGAGCAACGATGCCTACAGCCGCTACGTGCAGTCGGTGGTGGAGGACGCTTTTGTCGATGCCGACAATTCCAATCCTATCGGCGACGTTCTCGGGTCGGATATCACTTATGCCATTGAGACGAGCAAGGAGGGCAAGGACGTCCTCAGGATTCGTGTGAAACCCTATACATTCGGTCTGGTTAGATTCAAGTCGGGGCCGAGACCCGACGGACTGCAGGAGGCCTACGTGAGGCAGAGCGGCAAGACTGTTCCCATGACCCAGGCGCTCGCCGCAAGACTGCGGGCGCAGCGTACGGCACGCGATACTTCCGACATGGCTCTGCTCCGCAAGGCGGCGGCCGAGAAGCGTGTGGCTGTGCTCAAGGGCTATGCCTCGTCGTCGAGTCGCGACGACCGCCATATCGAGGTCTACAAGATATGGGAACAGCGGCGGACGATCTGCGGCTACGACATACTGGAGAAAAAGACACGTCTGTTCAAGCTCACGAGGTGTGAGAGTGTGGAACTGACGCCACAGACCTGGAGCCGCGCCCACGGGACGACCAATCTCGATATAGACCCGTTCGGAATGAGCTACGAGCAATTCAAGGCATCTGAAATCGCCGTAAGGCTTTCGACCTACGGCTACAGACTGATGGTGGAGGAGTTCCCGATCGCGCGTCCTCTGATCCAGCCGTTGGGAGAGGCTGACTGCAATGGCGCCACGTATGAGCTGCGGTGCTCGATCAGCAGTCCGGAGGGAATAGGACGATTTGTCATGGGGCTGCCGGGGCATGCATGGATAGCTGAAGGCGACAGCCTGAAAAATTATATAGAACAGAAATCAAAAATACTTTTGCAATGTATAGATTCAGTCAACTGACGGCCGCTGCTGTTGCGGTGTCAATAGGTGTGTGTATGGCCGGATGCGGGCAACGTGCCGATATGAAAGAGTCGACGCCTGTGATGCTTCTGTCGGGAAGCTATTCGCCTTCCGACAGCGCAGGGGTGAAAATATGGAGTTTCGATCCCCTGACGGGGGAGCTCCGGATGACGGGCGGGGTAAAAGGTGTCAGCAATCCGTCTTTTTTACACGTAAGCGCTGACAGCAGCCGCATTTATGCCGTAGGGGAGGAGGCCGGTGTGGCGTCGTCGGTCAACATGATATCATTTGATGCCGGCAACGGCATCCTTGCCCTTGAGGCTTCGGACACCACCGGCGGGGGCGCGCCATGCTACGTCAATCTGTCGCCCGACGGAAGATATGTCCTTACGGCCAATTATCTCGGAGGCAATGTGACTATATATGCTCTTGATTCGGCCGGACGTCCGGTCGGCGAGCCCCAGATACTGGAGTTCGCCAACGGTGATCCGACCACCCAGAGCAAAGGAGAGCCTCGTCTGCACAGCGTGACATTCACGCCTGACGCCTCGCTCCTTGTCTGTGCGGATCTGGGCACCGACAGGCTTCATGTCTTCCCGGTGAACGATGCCGGATCCTCGACTCTTGTAGATCCGGCAAACATGCGTGATGTGGAACTGATACATAATTCCGGTCCGCGGCATATCGTTTACTCCCGCAAAGGCACAGGCTATCTGATCAACGAGATATCCGGTCAGGTGACTGTGCTTGAACGTAGCGGAGATACTTTCGTCCCGGTACAGTATATAGCCTCCGACACGGTTGGCGCACATGGGAGCGGCGACATTCATCTCTCGCCCGACGAGAGGTTTCTTTATACTTCAAATCGTCTTAAAAACGATGGCATAGCTGTGTTTGCTGTCGATTCGCTGTCCGGACGGCTTACACGCACAGGATATATGACGACCGGCCCGCATCCGCGCAATTTCGCGATTTCGCCCGACGGACGATGGGTGCTTGTGGCGTGCCGCGACAGCGATAGGATAGAGGTATATGAGCGTGATCCCTTGTCGGGACAGCTTATGCCCTCCGGCAGGTCGTTCTACGCTCATCATCCGGTATGCCTGAAGTTTTTTGGAAACTCTGATCCGCATTGATCCGGTCGGGGGTGTCTCCGGTTTAATCCGGCATCCGATAAGTTTGCGAGGTTCGTCGTTTTTGCGTAAATTCGCACCCGTATAATAAAGGCCTTGCGGGATTGCGCAGGTCTGTAGTTAAAATCATAAATTACCTTAAAACAGAGATATAATATGCCAGAAAACAAAGAAACGTGTCTCCACTCGCGCCATGTGGCGCTCGGAGCGCAGATGAGCCCTTTCGGCGGCTTCGACATGCCCATACAGTATGAGGGCATCACGGAGGAACATCAGGCAGTGAGAAATCATTGCGGGGTGTTCGATGTGTCCCACATGGGGGAGGTATCGGTGACAGGCCCTGATGCCGAGCGGTATATCAACCATATATTTACCAACGACTTGACAGGTGCGCCCGACGGGAAGATCTTCTACGGAATGATGCTCCGCGAGGATGGCGGCACGGTCGACGATCTGCTCGTCTACAAGCGCGGCGACAACGATTTCTTCCCCGTGATAAATGCTGCCAATATCGACAAGGATCTGGAATGGATGCGCAGGAACGCATCCGGTTTCGACGTTAAGATCACGGATCTAAGCGATTCGATGGGCGAGCTGGCCGTTCAGGGCCCGGAGGCCGAGCGGGTGATGGAGGAGGTGCTCGGGCTACCATGCAGCGAGCTGACCTTCTATACTTTCAAGGAACTTGACAGGGATGGGAAGCATCTGATCATCAGCCGTACGGGCTATACTGGCGAGGATGGCTTCGAGATATATGCCGATTATGAGGCGACTGGGCAGATGTGGGACCGTCTGATGGAATCGGGCCGCTGCGCGCCATGTGGTCTCGGATGCCGCGATACGCTGCGCTTCGAGGTCGGTCTGCCGCTGTATGGCGACGAGCTTGCCGACGATGTCACGCCGCTTGAGGCTGGTCTGGGCATCTTCGTGAAGCTCGACAAGAATGGCGGTTTCATAGGCTGCGAAGCTCTCCGTAAGCAGAAAGCCGAGGGACTGAAAAGGAAGCTCGTGGGCCTGGAGATACATGACCGCGCCATAGCCCGCCATGGCAGCGAGGTCATAGATCCCGCCGACGGACACGTGATCGGACATGTGACTACAGGCTATCGCGGTATCTCCGTCGACAAGAGCGTGGCGATGGCCATGATTGATGCGGCCTATGCGGAGAAGGGCGCGGAAGTGGCGGTGAAAGTGCGCAGAAAGACGTTCCCCGCTACCGTCACAGCCAAAAAATTCTACAAGAAAAGCTATAAGAAATAACAATAAACAATCACATATCAAGCAACAATCAAACATCAAGGAATATGAGCAAGACTTATTACAGCCGCACACACGAATATGTGACTGTCGACGGCAACATCGGTTATGTAGGCATCTCGGATTACGCCCAGAAAGCTCTCGGAAACGTGGTCTACGTGGATATGCCCGAGCAGGGCGACGACGTGACTGCCGGTGAGGAGTTCGGCGCCGTGGAGAGTGTGAAGGCCGCCAGCGATCTGATCGCGCCCGTAAGCGGAGCAGTGGTTGAAAGCAACGAACTGCTTATCGACAATCCGCGCCTGATCAATCAGGACGCCATGGCCAACTGGATCATCAAGGTAGAACTTTCAGATCCGGCAGAGCTCGACGAGCTGATGGACGAAGAGGCCTACAACGCTTTCTGCGCCACAGAGGGAGCCCATTGACCCATTATTCAGGAAGGAATGATCCACCATTATTTCCCACATACGGCCGACGACATCCAGCGGATGCTCGGCCGTTGCGGCATGAAGGAACTCGACGAACTGTATGCCGACGTTCCGGCCGATCTGCGCCTGAAGGGTGACTATGATCTCCCCGCGGGCCGCAGCGAGAAAGAGATACGCGATTTTTTCAATGATCTGGGCAGCCGCAACCGTCAGCTGACATGTTTTGCCGGCGCGGGATTCTATCATCACTACACTCCCTCGGTGATCCCTTATATCCTGAGCCGGTCGGAATTTCTGACAGCCTATACGCCCTATCAGCCAGAAATCTCGCAGGGCACACTGCAATATATCTTCGAATATCAGTCGATGATGAGCCGGCTGACCGGCATGGAGGTGTCGAACGCGTCGATGTATGACGGCGCTACGGCTACAGCCGAGGCTATGATGATGGCAGTGAGCGCGTCGCGCAAGCGCGACAGGGTGCTGATCGCCTCGACGGTCAATCCGTCGGTGCGCCGAGTCGTGGCTACCTATGCCCGCTATCATGGGGTAAGACTCGACGAGATCGCCGAGGCCGACGGCGTCAGCCAGCGCGACGATCTGGAAGCCAAGCTCGCCGAGGGCGATGTGGCCGGAGTGATCGTGGCTGCTCCAAACTATTATGGTATTCTTGAGGATTATGCCGGATGGGCCGATGCCTGCCATCGCGCGAAGGCTCTGTTTATCGTCAACTGTATTCCGGCCGATCTCGCCCTTATGAAGACTCCGGGCGAGTGGGGCGCCGACATAGCCTGCGGCGACGCCCAGTCACTCGGCATGCCGCTGCATTACGGAGGCCCGTACCTCGGTTTCCTCTGCGCTTCAAAGTCGCTGATCCGCAAAATGCCCGGACGAATGGTGGGAGCTACGACCGATGCCGACGGACACCGCACGTTCGTGCTGACGCTGCAGGCCCGCGAGCAGCATATCCGCCGCGACAAGGCTACCAGCAACATATGCTCCAACCAGGGACTGATGGCGCTCCATACTGTGGTCTATCTGAGCCTTCTTGGCTCCGACGGTCTACGCGAAGCGGCGATGCAGGGGCTCAACGGAGCGCATTATCTTGCCTCGCGGCTTGAGGCCACGGGGATGATGCGCATGTCGTTCCCCGGCAAGCCGTTTATCAACGAGTTTGCAATGGATACCGACTTCGAAGTGGACGACCTCGAACGCCTGTGCATAGAAAACGAGATACTCTGCGGAGTGAAGATCGCGCCCAAGCGGATCCTGATAGCCGTCACCGAAATGCAGACACGAGAGGATATGGACCGACTGGTAGAAACCGTCAAAAAGCTGAAATCATGAACAAGGAATATTACGGCAAGCTCATTTACGAGCTTTCGCGGGCTGGCCGACGGGGAGCGTCGCTGCCCGACAACGGCACTCCTGACGCCACCGCCTCGATACCGGCCGGCCTTCTGCGCACCGAAGCGCCCCGTCTGCCTGAAGTGGACGAACCGACAGTGGTGCGCCATTACACCAATATGAGCGCCAATAACTTCGGAGTCGATACGGGATTCTATCCTCTCGGATCGTGCACGATGAAGTATAATCCGAAGATCAACGAGGAGATAGCTGCCCATCACGCGTTTGCCGATCTGCATCCGATGCAGCCGGCATCGACCGTACAGGGCGCTCTCGAAGCTTACTGGACTCTTCAGAACGCTCTGGCCGAGATAGGCGGTATGAGCGAATTCACGCTCAATCCGTTTGCGGGAGCTCACGGCGAGCTGACCGGACTGATGGTCATAAGGGCCTATCATCAGGCTCGCGGCGATCACAGGCGCACGAAAGTGATAGTGCCTGATTCGGCCCACGGCACCAATCCTGCATCGGCAGCGGTAGCCGGACTGAAAGTTGTGGAAGTCAAGAGTCTGCCCGACGGCACTGTCGATATCGAGGCTCTCCGCCCGCTTCTTGACGATACTGTGGCGGCCATGATGATGACCAATCCCAATACGGCCGGAATCTTCGAACATGGTGTGAAGGAGATATGCGATATGGTGCATGCTGCCGGGGGACTGATGTATTACGACGGAGCCAACCTGAACCCGATGCTCGGCATGGCCCGACCGGGCGACATGGGATTTGACGTGATGCACATCAATCTTCACAAGACTTTTTCCACGCCTCATGGCGGCGGCGGCCCGGGCAGCGGCCCGGTCGGAGTCCGCAAGGGTCTGGAACAGTTCCTGCCCGATCCCCGCGTGCGCCGCGAGGCTGACGGCAGTTTCACGGTGACGCGCGACAACGGTGACGCGCTCGGCAGCATATCGGCCACGCTCGGCAACTACGGCGTGCAGCTGCGTGCGTTGGCATATATCATGTCGCTCGGGCGAGACGGTCTGAAGATGGCCGGTCCGCTGGCCACGCTCAATGCCAATTATATCAAGGAGTCGCTCCGCGATCTGTATCTGCTGCCGCTCGACAGGGTGTGCAAGCATGAATTCGTGTTCGACGGCCTGCGCGACAAGTCGACCGGTGTCACGACGCTCGACGTGGCCAAGCGTCTGCTTGACTTCGGATTCCATGCGCCGACGATCTATTTCCCGCTTCTCTTCCATGAGTCGCTCATGATCGAGCCGACCGAGACGGAGAGCCCCGAGACGCTTGATGCCTTCATCGACACGATGCGCGCCATCGCCAGGGAGGCGGCGGAGAATCCGGAGGTGGTGAAAAGCGCTCCGCACACCACTCCGATCAGCAGGCCCGACGATACAGCGGCCGCTCTGAATCCGGTGGTGACATATGATGACCTAATTGCAGCGCAGGCATGACACACTGCGACCTTATAGTGATAGGTGCCGGCCCCGGCGGCTACGAGACAGCCGCCAGGGCCGCTGCACGCGGACTCGACACGGTGATAGTGGAACGCGATCTTCCGGGAGGCACATGCCTTAACCGCGGCTGTATCCCGACGAAGGCTCTATGCCGGTCGGCTGAAGTGGCCACCACCGTCAGAGAGGCATTTGACTTCGGGGTGGCTGCAACCGGTTTTACTCTCGACTATGCGGCGGCGTGCGCGCGTCGCGACGCGATTGTAGGCGAACTCCGCCAGGGAGTGGAGACGCTTCTCGGAGGAGTGAGAATGATTCGCGGGGAGGCTCGCTTTACGGGCCAGCGGAGCATTCAGGTCGGCGAGGAAGAGCTGACCGCTCCGCGCGTCATAATCGCCACCGGATCGCGGCCGGCTCCTCTCCGGGCCGAAGGGGCCGAACTGGCAATCGACAGCGACCGTCTGCTGGCGCTTGACCGTCTGCCCGCGGAGGTAGCCATAGTGGGCGGCGGAGTTATCGGAATGGAATTCGCCTCGATTTTCGCCGCATTCGGCAGCAAGGTGAGCGTGCTTGAGTTTTGTCCGGAAATCCTGCCGCCGTTTGACCGAGAGATAGCCAAGCGACTGCGCATGGCGATGAAGCGGCGTGGCGTCGATGTCGTCACTCAGGCCGCTGTCGGTGCTATCATAAAGGATGATGCCGCCCGGCTGGAGATACGTTATGCCTGCAAGGGAAAAGATAAGGCCCTCACGGCCGACATGGTGGTTTCGGCGGTGGGACGTCGTCCGGTGATTCCCGATGGGCTTGACAAGGCCGGAGTGGCGCTGACCGAAAGAGGATTCATCAAGGTCGACGCTTCGATGCAGACTTCGGCCCCCGGCGTGTATGCCATCGGCGATGTCAACGGACTCTGCATGCTCGCTCATGCGGCTTCGGCCCAGGGCAGGGTAGTGCTCGGCGAAAAGGTGGATCTCGATGTGATGCCGTCGGCTGTATTCACTGAGCCCGAATGCTCGATGGTCGGACTGACGGAGGAGCAGTGTGCCGCCCAGGGCCTGGATTTCGTCACTGCGACGTCGACTTTCCGCGCCAACGGCAAGGCAATGGCGATGGGATCGACTGACGGCCTGGTAAAGGTGATCGTCGGACGCCATGACCGTCGTATCCTCGGGTGCCATATCTGTGGCCCTCATGCGGCTGACCTGATAGAGGAGATAGCTGTCGCTATGGTGGCAGGGATGGATTCCGACCGGTTCACATCGGTGATACATGGTCATCCTACTCTGTCGGAGACGGTGGCCGCGGCGATGGAGAAAGCCGACGAGGCGGCAGGGAAGCATGACTGAACAGCGTCGCCCCAAGGTGAGCGTGCTGATGATAGCCTACAATCAGGAGGCTTACATCGGCGAGGCTATAAGAGGCGTGGTGAGCCAGAAGGCGCCTTTCGCGTTCGAACTGATCGTCGCCGACGACGCGTCGACTGACTCCACGGCCGACGTGGCTTCGGCATGGGCTGACCGCTATCCCGATATCGTGAGGCTGTTGCGCCGTCCGAAAAATCTCGGACTGCAGGCCAACTATCTCGATGCTTATTCGCATGCCCGCGGAGAATACATAGCGATCTGCGAGGCCGACGACTGGTGGTGTTCGCGCCATAAGCTTGCGCGGCAGGCCCGGATGCTCGACGAGCATCCCGACTACGGATTATGCTTCCACCGCGTGATCAACTACTATCAGACCGACGGGTCGATGTCGTTGAGCAATCCGCATCAGCCCCGAAGGATGGAACTTGATGATCTGGCGCGCGCAAATGTCATCACAAATCTGAGCGTGATGTATCGTGCTATCCCTTACGGTGAGTTGCCGCAATGGCTGTCATCAATCAGATTGTTTGACTATGCCATGCACTCGCTTCATGCCGGGCGAGGTCCAATCGGCTTCCTGCCTCATCCGATGGCGGTCTATCGCCGTCATGACCGGGGCATATGGAGCGGCGACCGCCGGCGTGGATGGCTGATGGCCATGGATGTGCGCGAACGGCTGATCGGACATTTCCTCGACAGTCGGCGCAAGGCTGTCGGGAACTTTGCTGACGCTTATCTGGAGATAGCAGCCGCGCTGGAGGTCGATGGTGACGGGGATGCTCGCAGTCGTGCCCTGGCGTTTCTTGCCGATAAAGATATCCCGGTAAACGAGGATGACTTTGCGGCCCGGGTGGAGCGTCGACGAATGAAGGCGTTGGCCAAGCAAGGATTACTCTCGGCGGTCAGGCGTCGGGTGAGCCGTCTGCTTCCGGCGCCCAGGATATGGTTTGGAGCCCGTCAGATATAGGTCGACGGCCTTCATCCCTGTAAAAATACCGGGCGCTGCGTTCTTTGAAGGACACAGCGCCCGGTCGTCATACTAAAAAATGTGCGGTCAGTGCCCGTCGGGCAGCCTGCCTGCGGAAAAATACGTTTATTGAGCCACCGGTATCTTGGCTATGCGGCGGTCGTGGCGCCCTCCCTCGAATGGTTCGGCGATAAATACGTCGAGCATCTCCAGGCCGAGCGACGGCTCGATGAAGCGGGCCGGAAGCACGAGCACGTTGGCATTGTTGTGCGCTCGGGCCAGGCGTGCGAGTTCGGGAGTCCAGCAGATGGCCGCACGGATGGCCTGATGCTTGTTGAGGGTCATGGCTATACCGTTGCCGGAGCCGCACATGGCTACTCCGAAAGCTGCCTGGTCGTCCTCTATGGCCTTGGCGCACGGATGGGCGAAGTCGGGGTAATCGCACGATGCTTCCGAATCGGTGCCGAAATCCTTCACTTCATATCCCAGATTGGTGAGACGCCGGATGATGGTCTGCTTCAACTGATAACCGGCGTGGTCGGAGCAAACGGCCACAACGGCCGGAGGTGTGGGGAGTTTTGTCATTTTTGGTCAATGATGATTATCTTCTGCAAAATTAGCCAAAATCGCCATTAGCCCCAATTTTTTGTCAGGAAAATAGCGTAAATCGTTTCGCGCAGGTTCGGCGTTGGTTCGGCTCAGGTTCGGCGTAAATCGTTTCGTCAGTATGAGAGATACGGGCGCCCATATGGGCAAGAAGTTCCTTGACCTGCGTTGCCTTCGCGCTTTCAGGAATATAGAAATCCTGCAGGGGTGCCTATTCCGGCTTATAGGCTTCAGGTTTTCTCAATGATTTGAGTTGCTGTTTCTCGGAAAGAATGGGACTCGCTTGAAATTACAAGGGTTCTCATAGAGCCACTCAGGGAAACTAACAGTATTCTACGATGCAGTGTGTAGAACACGTTGCCGCTCAACGGATTGCAATTCTTCGGGTACAAAAGCCCGGAAATGCTCCGTTTTTACCTTCTGAAAATCGCTTTTTCCGACCCTCTCGGGCCTGTGTTTTTGTACCCGCAAAGATAGCTGTTTTAACTAATATGTGCAAACGGCCGATACAAGGTCATTATCGATTCGTTTGAAAAAGTGTAGCAATCCCTCGGTTGTTCGTTCGAAAAAGTGTAATGGAGGCATGGTTATTCGGTCGAAAAAGTGTAACTCTTGTTCTACTCAATTGAAGAATCCAGGCCTTAAAAAGAATTTAATCAATCCTCTGCGTATTCGTAGTAGATGTCCCACAATGTATCCGGGAAGCCATATCCACAACATTCCACAGACTCAATCATCTTTTTCATGCGTGGCGAGTATTCGGGCATCAGTCCGTTGATAGATATGAATTTGACCGCTTTGTTGAAATTGTTTTCAAGAGCGGTATAAAACGGATCGTCGTAATCGCCGTATTGTGCGGTCAGGCTGCATCCTTGTTCCACATAGTAGAGCATCAGGTCCGCAATGGCATGTGGGTCAGGTACAAGTTTCTTGAATGAGGTTATCAGTTTATTGCATTCTCTGAAACTCGGATCTTTAGGCCAGTCGTTACGACCAAAGAACTGATTGCGGATTGTCTTCTTGTATTTTTCAAGCTGGGCATCGCTATTGGGTTCCATATAGAACTCAAGCCATGCGCTCGCTTCCTTGCTCGCATCGTATAACTGGAGCATTATATCGACTACCTGTTCTTTTGAAAGAGCCGACATATATTTTTTTAATTTTGCTTTTGACATTTTGGTACAGTTAAAGTGGGATTATTCTGAAAATCTGTTGAAACGGTTTATTCGCTCGTTTACGATGCGGACATAATTGCGTTTCAGTTTGTCGGTGAGAAAACTATGGTCAACAAGTCGCTTTGCACCTTCAGGGAAAGCGGTGTATTTGTTTAGGATTCTATCAATACGTTTTTTTACCAGGCCAATTTTGTCTCCGAATTTCTCAAAGTCGAGGCGGCATGGGTGTCCGGTTCTGTCGTAAACGTCGCTTTTTTCTATATCGTATGCCAGTCCACCGTCAAGGCCGAAGTCATCTCCATTAACATGCAGGCTGGTATTGATAAGATCGTAAGCAGGAGCCAGACGGTAATCCTGTCCTGTCAAAATCAACGAGAAATTCTTAAGGTGGTCATCGCCGTTAGCATAAATGTAATTGAAAACCACCAGTTCAAAGAACCGCTCCATGTCAACCATCCATGCGGATACATTTGCCCTAATCGCCTTGGCAATATCCTCATAGCAACCGTTGTATTTGAACTGAAGGCCGGCAGTCTGTTCATTCTTGCCTATTATCGAAGCGAAATCCTCCATTGGTAATTTTGACCCGTCGGGGAGGATGTCGAAACGGCGGGTAATATATACCGGCTGTCCTTTGGGCGTAAAACAAAGACCATTAGCCGCGGTCTGTATTCCGTAAATCTGTGAGGCAATCTGCATCGTAAGATGCTCGTTGGCAGGAATCATCTTGCGGTCACGAAGAGTCTTGTCCCACGGTGCAGGTTTCAATATATGTGTCGAACGCTCATTGTCGCCTGCTATATTGATTGCATCTGCATTTATAATAGCCGGGAATTTTTCCTGAACGCCGGAGACCGATATGCGGTGCATGGCATCCGCAATCTCGCCGACATTCCGGAACTCGTCAATGTCAAATCCAAGTACCGGATTCACTTTTGTTTTACCAAATAGTAATTTGGCGGACTTCGGGCTATAAGTGTTAAATCCCTCTGCAAGAGAAGAAGGACAGTTCTTTATTTCAATCATTGGTAATCCTCCTTACATTAACGGCTCCTATAAAATCTCTGTCGGCCATCGCTTCAAGCAGTCCGAAAAAATCCTGTTCATCAATTTTCAACGAGCGGCAAATCACACGGCGGTTTGCTCCCTCCGGAATCATATTAGAGAAGAAAGGGAACAAGTGCTCAGAATAAAAAGCATCTGTTCTTTTGGGTAGCGTCGCAGAAATCGGGGGCATGGGAGAGTCAAGATAATCTTTACAATATTGGAAAGAATATCCGATTCCCGGGTGCTTCTCCGTCAATATACCGGCTTTTATTTCATTGAAATATACCTCAAGCTGTTTCATACGGTCTGCCTTATGCGATATTCAATCTCAATGCCAAGAACATCAAGAATTTTCTTCACGGTGCTAAGTGCAGGATTACCCTTGCCACGCTCAATATCCTTGATTGTGGCAAGACCCACTTGCGACATTTCAGCAAGATCCTGTTGGGTGAGGGAAAGCGTTTCCCTACGCTGTTTCATTATATCCATCAGTTCCATAGTCTGACATAATCAACTTTTTCGCAAAAATAAGGAGAATTTCTGAAACTGCCAAACGAAAGTATAATAAATCATACTTTCGACCATTCTATTATAGTTGGTATTGAAATTGGTCGAATAAAGTATAGTATATCATACTTCTGTCGCTTGTGAAAAATTTATTTGGCTGATCTGTGAAAAAGTATTAACTTTGCGCCCAATTAAAACGAAACAAATGGCAAGACAGCATTGCAACATACTAATCATCAAAGGTATTCAAAGCTTAAAAGGCTTTGAACGCAATGCATGTGTGCTTATGCCGTCAACAACAGGCACATCATATGGCGGAGCTGTCCGACCGTTTCGTTTCAGTAATCCAACTGATATAAGTTAGTCTACAAATACAGACTACTGAGATATAACGATTGTCGGAAAGTCCTTACCAAGCTTCCCGACAGTCGTTTTTTTGTGTCCAAACCGATATAACCTTCTCCATCGCGATTAGCTGCGGACACACATTTCAATAACCGCGCCTTATGGCGCATAACATCTAAGAAAATGATCAATTTCAAAAAGTACAGTTCCATCGACAATGTCATCACACGCGACTTCATGGAGCGGGTCTGGGCAGAAATGCCGGCAGACCTTGAATGGGTAGTGCAAGAGAAGGTGCACGGTGCAAACACCAGTTTTCTCTGCGATGGCGAAGAAGTAAGATTCGCAAAGAGGACATCAGTGCTCTCCGGTGATGAAAATTTCTACGACTTCCTGTCATTGCTGGAGGCTTACAAGCCAAAAGTGCTGTCCCTGTTCAAGAGAATCCGCGCGACACATCCCGCAGTTACCGCCATCTCCGTGTTCGGCGAGATGTTTGGCGGACGTTATGCCCATGAAGGGGTGCCCGCCGTCAAGGGGATGACCCTGATCCAGAAAGGAGTGAACTATACTCCAGTCCATGAGTTTTACGGGTTCGATATCTACCTCTTTGAGGGAGAGACAGGGTGCTATCTTTCGGTAGATGAGGTAAACTCTCTCTTCGAGGCCGAGGGCTTTTTCTATGCACGGACGCTGAAGAGAGGTTCACTTGCAGAATGCCTGAAATATCCCAACGCATTCCAGAGCAAAATCTCACAGTGGCTTGGCTTGCCTGACATCGACGACAACATCTGCGAGGGTGTCGTGATCCGTCCCGTCACGCCGCAGTATCTCAGGAATGGTTCCAGAGTACTGATAAAGAGCAAGAACGCCAGATTTGCCGAAAAGAAATCAGTAAAGACCCGCAACAAGCTCTTCACAGAACCAGTACCCTACAGCGACTCATTGAAGGCGATGCTTCCCGAGCTGGAGGCTTACGTCACCGAAAACAGGCTGAACAATGTTATCAGCCATATCGGTGAGGTTACGCTTCCTAAGGATTTCGGGAAAATCATGGGTATGTTCTCAAAGGATATCCTTGAGGATTTTATGAAGGAGCATGGTGGTGCATACACCGCTCTCGACAAGTGCGAGCAGAAATCACTCAACCGAGAGCTCAACAAGCTCGCCACCGGCTTCGTCAAGGAGATTCTACTCAGCAAAGCATATATAATTCCCTAATCATCAGCTATTCATCTCCGGTGCTCTCCGCCGGAGATGGATTCAGCTTTATTTTAACGAATTATTGAAGAATAATGAAAATACAATACGCATCTGACCTCCATTTGGAGTTTCATGAAAACAGCCGTTGGCTTAAAGAGAATCTGCTGGCAGCAGTCGGCGACGTTCTGATATTAGCCGGAGACATCGGCTATCTCGGTGATGACAACTACGTGCATCATCCCTTCTGGGACTGGTGTGCAGAGTCTTTCCGTCAGACTATCGTAATTCCCGGCAACCACGAGTTATACAAGAGTTTCGACATCAACGACCTTCACGAAGGCTGGCAGCAAGAAATGCGTCCGAATGTAAAAGCCTGCTATAACTGTGTGATTCAGTTGGCTCCCAACATCGATCTCATCGCGTCAACTCTTTGGGCAAAGATTCATCCTTATGATGAGTATCAGACCGAACGCGGAGTAACTGACTTTCATCGTATCAGAAACGGACAGTTCCGTCTCTCGGCCCAGCGTTTCAATCAGGAGCATGAGCGTTGCCGTGAGTTTATCGAGAGAAGTGCAGAGCAGAGCAACGCAAAGCACATTATCGTCGCCACTCACCATGTGCCGTCGTTCGAGCTTATGGCAAACGAGTTCAAGGGTAGCCCGATAAACGGGGCCTTTACATCCGAACTTGGCGACTTTATCGCCAGCAGCCGTATCGAATACTGGATATACGGCCACTCGCATCGAAACATAAATAAAACCATCGGCAATACCCGGTGCATCTGCAATCAGCTTGGTTACACCTTTCATGGTGAGCAGGCCGATTTCCGCCGGGATGCTGTAATAGAAATAAATGACAATGAATTTCAAATTTGACGGTGACCGGTTGTTTTTCACTTCCGATACACATTTCAATCATACCAACATACTGCGATATTGCAATCGCCCGTTCAAGACTGTCGATCAGATGAACGAAACCATCATCACTAACTGGAACAATGTGGTTGGGCCTGATGATATAGTCTTCCATCTCGGAGACTTCTGTCTCGGTGGAGCTGAAGAGTGGAATAAGATTCTCGATCGACTGAACGGCAGAATCTATCTCATTCTTGGCAATCACGACCTCAAGAATATCCGGCAAGGATTCATAGACAGGTTCGAGCACGTTGCAATGTCGATGTGCATTCAGGTTGGCAAAAAGAAAATCTATCTGAATCACTTCCCTTATCTGTGCTTTGATGGTGGCTATCATAATGACGTGTGGCAACTCTTCGGACACGTTCATACCCGCCCATCGAACACCGGGATTGACGCCGGACGCCTTCAGTACCTCTTCCCGACACAACTTGATGTCGGGGTAGACAACAATAACTTCACGCCTCTGTCTTTCGATGAGGTACGCGCCAAGATTCAAAAGCAGATTGAATCGAACTAAGTATTTACCTTCTCGACGGCGTCTTGTCTGCTAACGAGGCGCCGTCGTCTTTCTGTTTATAAAGTTTTTGATTATGCTCTTTAATCCGGATAGATGGCAGTTTTGATGACGCCGTCTGAGCGGTTGGCGAAGAGGGCATAGGCTTCCTGGATGCGGCTAAGAGGGTAGCGGTGGGTTATCAGATGGGTTGTGTCAATCCTGCCTTCGGAAATCAGTTGCATGATTTTGTCGCAGTCGCAGGCATCGACACCGCCGGTCTTGAATGTCAGGTTCTTGCCATACATCCACGGAAGGGGCAATATCTGTTCCTTCTCGTAGAGTGCGACAATCGTAACGATGGCATTCGGTCGGGCACAACGCCATGCGAGTTCAAACGTCTCCTCGCCTCCGGCAACCTCAATCACTCGATCAGCTCCTCTTCCCTCTGTCAATGACTTAAGGTTCTCAAGACATTCTGTCGGCTCAACTACATCGACATTTGGATAATGCCGGCGCACAAATTCGCGGCGACTTTCATCAGCCTCGCAAATTACTAT
Organism: uncultured Muribaculaceae bacterium; assembly: GCA_947629175.1. Classification (GTDB taxonomy): domain Bacteria; phylum Bacteroidota; class Bacteroidia; order Bacteroidales; family Muribaculaceae; genus Paramuribaculum. Next base: position 32,262 of record CANRCT010000028.1, read on the forward strand.
CTGACGAGGCTTATACAACTGCACACATTCGAGAGTGCATAACCCTGTCGGTCCGGCACCGATGATAAGTACAGTGTCTTCCTCGGAAATTTCAGAAATCTTGGCTGCCCAATAGCCTGTGGCGAGTATATCGCCGACAAACAGAGCCTGCTCATCGCTCACGTTATCAGGAATCGGAGTCAGACCATTGTCGGCGTATGGCACACGGACATATTCCGCCTGACCACCGTCGATGCGGCATCCCAGCATCCAGCCTCCGGAGGTGCAGTTGTTCACAAATCCCCGTTTGCAATAGAAGCACTCGCCACAGAACGTCTCGACATTTACGGCAACCCTGTCGCCCGGCTTAACCTTGGTGACCTCCGAACCGACTGCCTCAACGACGCCAACCAGTTCATGCCCAACGGTAATGCCGACCTCCGCTTGTGGCACAGCCCCATGCAAAATGTGAAGGTCCGACGAGCAGATGCTCGAAAGATTAACTCTCACCACGGCATCCTTTGGGTTCAAAATCTCCGGTTTCAGTTTCTCAATCAGCTCAAACCGCCCAGGCGCAATATATGTCAAAGCTTTCATCTCAAATTTTATTCTATGTCCAATGGCAGGAGGTTGTCATCGTTGAAGCGGTCGAAATCGGACTGAAAGAGCTTGTCCTGAATGACGCGATATTTCTCAAACTCAGTTTCAGCGTATTCTTTAGCTTGTTCGGCTGATACATGTCCGGCATCAGTCAGAACGGGACGGTCGGTAAGATCAAGAAACCTATCAATACGCTTAGCCCAGTCTTCCATTGTCATAGGAACATGACGCTTTGCCATATCTTCCGCCAAATCAAGAAATGAGTTGACAATTCGTCCCATATCCTCCAGCTCACTCTCTTTGAGATAATTTTTGGCAATGATGACATCCGGCTTAACAATCTTCCCGTTGGGAGCATTTTCCCATGTTGTGAGACCCATATGCTCCTTTTCAGCATTAGCCCGGTCAATTATCAGTTCAGCCGCCGTATGACCATGAACAGCGTAGTGCATCTTATTCTGAACCTTCTTGAAGAATAGTCTTGTGGTAGGGGCATCTCTGTTGTAGTCGATGGCAGTAGCATAAATATCCGTCAGCTTCTGATAGAAACGTCGCTCGCTGAGGCGAATCTCTCGTATCTCAGCCAATAAATGCTCAAAATAGTCCTCGCCAATAAACGAACCGTTTTCCATCCTCTTCTTGTCGATCACATATCCGCGTATGGCAAACTGACGCAAAACAAACGTACACCATTGCCTGAATTGTGTGGCTCGTGTACTGTTAACACGATACCCGACACTGATAATGGCATCGAGATTATAGAAAGTCGTATTATAGTTCTTGCCATCTGAGGCAGTTGTTTCCATTTTGGAAATAACTGAATTTTCCGAAAGTTCTCCACTTTCGAAAATATTCTTTAGATGCTTGCTAATGGCTGGAACTCCTACATCAAAAAGTTCTGCCATAGCTTTCTGCGTACACCAAACAGATTCGTTATGGTAGACTACCTGCACGCCATCTTCCTTCCCCTCAATCTGAAAGATCAGGAATTCCGCAGTGCTGTTTAGTATTTCAAACTTCTTCGGCATAATGGTCACAAATCAGTAAAAACGTTAGATATAGGAAATATTGATATTCATAGTCTGTTCAAGCAGAAATTCCGACGGCTTTAATCGGTCAACATCCTGCAAACCGATAGCCATCGACCAGTTACGCGCATGTTCCTCCACTCCCGGTTTCCGGGAAGCAAGATACTGCTCAAACTCCTTATATCTGTCTTCGCCCGCCATAATGTCCTGTATTTATCGAAGCATCATATTTCTTCCATGCCGAGGCTTTTGAAGTAGCGGTAGGTGCAATCATAAAACGACGGCAAACGAGTAGAGTCTTCAGGAAAACCTTCCGGAGTTGTATGTCCGTTGCCTTCGGGGACACATATCACCATTCCCTGACGGGCACGTGTCAGCAGCACACGATACGCATTCAGCATATATTTTTGCACTTCAAGATTTCTTTCTGGCCTCCATTCAGTCCGGCCGTTGAATTTCCAGAACGTCCATTCGCCATTTTCATAACGCATGTCTGCATCCCAAAGCACACAGGAGAAATCTACTTCAAGTCCTTGCACCTGTATTTCGGTAGCCGCTTCCTCAAGATAATTCGATGACCTTACGTCAGTTTTATCCTCAAGAAACCAGTGCACGGCATTGTCTTCGTCTTGTGGAAGCACATGCACGGCTAAAGGCTTGAATCGGGCTGAAGCTTTTGAAATAAGGATACCTGTTTGCTGAGAACCACGAGCTTGTTGCCTAAGCCACTGTCGGGCTTTATTCATGTCGCGAGTGAGCATTATTGGATATCCGTGACTAACAACATCCTTATATAAATCAACAGCATCGGAGTTGAACGATAGCAGGGAATGAACAAATGCTGATAATCGTTCTGCTCTGAAAGAACGAAGACTTACGCCGAGATGGAGTTTATCTGAAAATACAACATTCTGGTTGTATTCAAGTAGTTCGTTAACTTTTCCTTCAGCATATTCAGGTTCAGTCAATTTGTTGGAAATATAAACATTCCAATGGGGAAAGTGCTCATTGAGTGCTATAATCCATTCGGAAATACCGGCTTCTCCTGTATTTATTTCTTGTCCACCTCCTATAAGGCATATAATAGTAGCCCAATCTTCTCTTTGGTCGAGCGACCAGATAAGAAATGCAGCTTCTGACATAGGGAAGTTGGGAACCTTAAGCTTGTTTCCGTATGTACCACCTCGTTTTAGATAGTCAGCAATTCGTTTGTGGGTCCAGGCTCGTTGTGCTTCATCAAATATCGCGACATGTTCAACTTCTCCATATCCACTTTGCTGAAGTTTAACGGCTTTATCGGGATCGATTTCGAGTTTGCCGTCTACTACCGGGTTCTTGATCTTAGCAAGCATATTATCTCTATATCGGTGGATAATCTGGATGAACTTACTAACCTCCCGGCGCGAATCCGAAAGCTTTTTACTTTCGCCATTTTCTTTCGATTTCCTATAGTCGTCACGCGCAAGAGCTTCTGTCAAAACGGCTACAAGAGGGCCATTGCCTGAAAGGTAAACGGCGCCGTCATCCTCATTGAATGTCCCGTCATCCTGATAAGATTGTTTGACAGCTACATCAAGACCGACTAACGTTTTTCCCGCGCCGGGGACACCGGTAACAAAACAAATACTCTTCTCACCCTTTTTCTTCGAACGATTTATTACTGCAAGAATATATGCGATAGTGGCGTCGGTAGTTACTTTATCTGCCTCGTGTCTGGTTATGTCCTCTACTGAATGATTTTCGTATAGAGAACGCGCAGCTTCGATAATCGTAGGCGTGGGAGTATACGGACTGATAATCCAGTCTTTTATAGTGCCTAGCTGATTTGCATTTTCATGACTAAGCACTTCGAAAATAATCTCATGGAGACCAGCCTCTCCTGTGATAAGAGGATTGTAAATTGAATCATCATATACCGACGCAGTAAACAGCCTCGACGAAGTTTCGTGCTTGGTAGGTATTAAAACCGGGACAATAATGCGATCATGGCTAAAGCGATGAAAATTCTTTAGATCAAGCGCATAGTCCATCACTTGTTCTACGTCTGACTGCAGAGCATCCTTCTGCCCCACTTTGAATTCAAGGCAGAAAATGATTCCTCTCAAAAGTAAAACGCCATCTATGCGTTTACCGAGACGCGGTATATCATATTCAAATATAATATCAGCTTCTTCTTCCTTCCATGGTAAAAGAACATCTTGCAGCAGGTGGATTTCTCCTAACCAAGCCTCGTCAGTCGTAGTCAACGTTTGTCCATGAAACGCATCGTGAATGCGTCCCAGAACTGAATACGGATCGGATTCAATGAAAGATTTGAAATCCGATTTATATAGACATCTATTTGTCGGTTTAATGGCCATTGAAGATTTGGATATTCTTATTTACAAATTTAGCTATAAACCCTGACATGGCAATGAAACATGCTGAGAAACATAAAACGCCCCGGCAAGAAGGAGAGTCTTATCGGGGCGTTGGTCAAAGGGTTATGGGCGTATTAGCGGATGGAATCAGAGGCGGATGCAGGCGATGCGGCAGCCGGGCATTTGTCCGGTGATGAGGGGCTGGCTGTCTTCGTCGGCGAAGTGGAGGACCGCGAAGCATAGGCGATGGCTTGTCCGAGCCAACCCGTGAGTCTTGGCGGTCTGTTTCAGCCAGTGGATGAAGTGTTGGCTCGGTCCAGCCTCGCCGCTGCTACGCGGTCATCTCGGCATGGATGACATCCTGTGTGCCTCGGATGCTGATGCGGATGATTATGAGCGTCATGTCGGGAATTCCGAGATGGCCTTCGGAGCGCTCCCCACAGGCGGAACTGGATGGTGCGGTCCTCGCCGAAGTAGTGGATGCAGGCTCCGACGGAGTTCCAGTCGAGAGTGGCATCATCGGGGTCGCTGCCGAATACTTCTGTGATATATGCGCGGAAGTCGAGGAAGAAGTCCACGATGGCGTCGCGGGTTGTGGATTTGATTTCTTGCATGTGTGGTGCGGGTGTTAAAGGGTTAAACAAGCGATTTTGCATCCGGGTACCTGATTTGGTGCGTCCGTGGGGGCGTGGCTCTCGTCGGCGATGTGGCGGAATCCGTTAGCTTTTGCCGCATCGCGTAGCCATAAAGATACGGCATCGGCTTCTGCCTGAGGTTTCGCCGCGAGCCAGGAGATGTGGAACACGGAAACGATGACGGTCATGTCTGGTATTCCGAAATGTCCGTCAGAATGTTCCCACAGGCGGAACTCGAATGCTCGGTTCTGTCCGTGGTAACGAGCTGTTGCACCGACGCAGTTCCAGTCGAGCATGAGCTGGTCGGTAGTTGCTGAATAGTTCTCTACCATGAATTCGCAGAAGTCATAGTAGAAGGCCTTGATACTCATCTGAGCACCTGCCGAGATGGGATTGAAAGAATTTGATTGCATTGTTTGTTGAGTTTGAGGTTTGTGAATTACCAGAGTAGATTGCCTGATTCCGGTGTCCATGAGTCGGAGGGTCGGAAATAGACGTGGGTACGCTCGGCGCGTTTGCGGCGTTCATGTCGGATGGTCATTGCCTTTATGCTGTCCTGTTCCTGACGGGTTCCGACCATCATTGCCTCTTCGCGGAGCATCATGTTGCGGATGCCTTCGGTGTCATAGCTAACGCGCTCGTAACGGTAGAGCCATTCGACTTTCTGGAGGTGCTCGTTCTCTTTATAGAGATTGTAGCACCAGATGCCAAGACCGACAGCGATAAGCAATAAGGCTCCCGCAACGGCATAAACCCATTTGGGAATTGCCGCCCAGATAGCGCCGTTGACGATGCTATACATCCGGTCTGTGAGTCGCTTTGCGGATTCATTGAGTCCGTTAATCTGGCTTGTGAACTCATTCCGGATACCGATATGAAGGGCCTTAGCGACGTTCTTGTCAAGTCCGTCCTTGAAGGCTTGGACGAAGGCTTCTGCTATTTCCTTCGGGAACTGAGAGAAGTCGAGACTTTTGAGTGCATCGACTTTTTGTTTGACGAATGCTGCATCAACGAGCTTTTTCACTGACTCGTTGGTGGCGATGTTCTCGGGCAGCTCCACTTGGATTTTCTCCGGGATTGCCGATGCCGACGGTTCCGTCTGCACAGGCTCGGATACCAGTCTGGTGTCAATTCCTGTAAGTATATCCTTATTCTCTTTCGCGATTTTGAGAAGGTCGTCAATCTTCTCGTCTTGTTTCTTGACGAGTGAGTATAAATCTGCCATTACAGTGATCTTCCTTTTTTCTTTTTGGGTTTCTTTTTCATTCTGTTGATAAAGGATTGTTCCTCGGGGTCATAGCCGGGCCCGACTTGGAACAGTCCGCCGATAGCCTGACATCCGGTTTCGATTATGTTCTCCACGACGTTCGCCACCGGAGCCTCCTTGACCTTTGCCATTACCGAAATCGGTGCCGATTGCTGAGGCTGTGTCTCTTTTATTCCGGCATTCTTGGCAAAGAATTTATCAAGACGCTTGTAGGAAAAAGCGCGGTCAATCTTCGAGCCGTTGAAGGTGAATTCGTCGTCGGAGAAGCGTATGCCCTGCGGTTTGCCTGTGTCGCGGTCGTTGTAAAATTCGACTGTTATACCAGCCGGAGCGAGGCGACGGCGGAACTCGTCCCACGATTTGCAGCGGTACATCGCCGCCTGAATCTTAGGCTTCATCTCGGCAATAGCATCCTCATACAGCCTCTTTTTCGGCGAAATAGTCAATCCGTATTTCAGTTTGATAGCCTTGGTCGCATCACGGCTTTTGTCAAAATTTTTACTTTCGTCAATGGCTTTACCGTGGAGATTGACGCGATTATAGACGATATGAAAGTGCGGAGAGCCGGTTTCGAGATGACGCACAATCATATATTGCGTGTCCCGAATGCCCATACATTCCATATATTCTTTAGCCAGCTGCACCATAAACTCATCGGTGAGACGGGGCAAATCTGCCCTGTCGAAACTCACGGCGATATGTCCGATGGGCTTGCTGATTCTCTTGTTGAGACTCGCCCCGATGTCGAAACTGTCCACAATTCGGCGGTAATCGTTGCCGAGAATCCCGTCGGAATCTATCACTCGCCAAGTATCGTCGGTGAACTGTTCCTTGTCGTGAAACTCACGCATAACATAGCCGACAATATCGGCTGCGGCTCCTTTTGCGAGTATTTTTGCTATCATAACAGAGAGGAATTTGATGTTTTCAACTTGCCGAGAGTGGCTAAAATTCCATCGAGACAAGCCTCGGCTTTTCGCTTTGTCGAGGGCCATGCGTTAGCCTGACACGCCTTGACTTGAGCGTTTAGATTCTTGCCTTGATACATCAGTTCGCGTATTGCTTCACGTTCAAAATCGGTGAGACGACCGACAACCGAGAGCCGGAAGGCTGCGATTCTAAGCAGTTCGGCAATGCTGACACCAGCGGCTGCGGCCTTGGCTTTCACCTCACGCTCTTCCGCATCGGTAAAATTCACAGAGACTTTTCGGTCTCTCTTATCACTGTATTCCTTCTTTGGTCGCCCGCGGAGTTTCACACCGGGAGCGTCCTGATTGAACTTTCTCATTCGTTGGGTTGGGGATGGTGCCCGCAGGGAACAGAGAGCGTCCTATGGGATGCGAGGGGGTTCGGGTTGGGAATTTTTTACCTCCCGAAACATACCCTTGCATCCCCAACTAATCCACTATCGTTTCTTAGAGGGTGTTTCATAACAACCGTTAAGAATCCCCATCAAAAATGCCTCTGCTAAAGGAGAGGGCATTTCTAAATTGTTTATTTGTTGACAATTAAAAGAAAGGATTTAGAAATGTACACCTCTGATTTAACAGAAGCACAGAAAGCTTTCATAAAAGAAACAATTCCAATGGATAATTGGACGAGCAAACATGATTTTTTTCTTGTCTTTGATGCGGTTTTATACGTGGACAAGACCGGCTGTCAATGGCGTAATCTTCCACATGACTTCCCGGCATGGCAGACCGTATATTACTATTTCCGTGTATGGAGTGCCATCGGCGAATTCAAGGAGTTGCTTGACAGCCTTGTCGCACAAGTGCGATTTCAGGAAGGTCAGGCTCCGGAACCAAGTGTCGCGGTTGTCGATGCCCAAAGTGTGCGGGCTGCCTCATATCCCTCACCGAAAGGTTTTGACGGCAACAAGAAAGTCAAGGGAATAAAACGGCAGATTGCAGTTGACAAGAACGGACATCTACTTGATGTCAAGACAACTACCGCTAACATACATGACTCCAAAGGCGGTCTGATGCTTCTGGCTTTACTTGCTGCCTCGCATCCGGCCATCAAGAAGATTCTTGCAGACAGAGGCTATCGCGGAGATTTGATTGAACTTGTGAGAAATGCTTTTGGTATGAACGTGGAAATCACTTTGTCGGGTTCTTCTGACGGAAAGTTCATTCCCGCAAAAGGCAGATGGGTAGCGGAGCGTTCTATCTCTTGGCTTGACAACTTCCGACGATTATGCAGAAATTATGAGGATACATTGGAGGTCGCACGACAGATGGTTATCATTGCAGGAATGGCAATGCTCTTGAACAGGCTTCCTGCAAATTAACAATCGTTATGAAACACCCTCTTAGGCTTTCGTTTTACTGAGCCTGTCATCATCTGGGTTATTTCCTCCAGACTCATCTTGCTTATTCGGCGGCTGTCTTCAACCCATTTAATGAGTTCGGATCGTCGGAACAGCAACTCTTTGGCGGGCTTATAATGTGGGATGAGACCTTTCTGGGCCAGCTTGTAGATAGTCGGCTTCTTCAGATGGACTACCTCACAGGCAGTTTCAAGGTCTATGAAGCCTTCGGCCGGTATCATTTTGGATTGACTCTGGAGCCTTTTGGACATACTCGTGAGTTCCTTGGTCATGTAGGACATCTGTTCCATCATTTCCGCGAGCATTTTAGGCATTGTATCGAACGAGGGTGTATTCTCCATATTATTCTAATTTTCAGACTTGATTGCGGTTGGAATTTACTGTTTATTTTAGAAGCGGGTAGCCGGAAATACATGAGGGATGAGAGGTTGGTCAAGCGGTATGAGCTTGAGAGTGAAAGACCCTTCTTTGATAGCCAGTTTTGTCTGGATGGTGTCAACGGCAACCTCTGAAAACATTAACTTGAAGGTATCCTTAAGGAACCAGGCTATCTGTATATTGGATCTTTTGAGACGTTTTCCGATATTCCAGCCGAAATGATACAGGTCATTGGAGGTCACGCCATCCAATTTAACTGTAATATCATCTGACACATCTTTACCTTTGGCAAGCTGCTGAATATTGTTACAGAGCGTTTGAATCTGAGCCTCAGTCAGATGTTTATCGAATGTGAGGGATGAATATGAAAGAATATCATCCATGATGCCGGATTCGGTATTTGAATCGGTTCCTATAAGGAAGTCAGTTTGCTGTCTGTCGCTTTCCTCGTCACTTGATTTGCATGCAATGTGTGCAACGTATAATTTGGGGACAATATAGTATGCAGATATGAGATATATCAGATATCCTGTGCCGCATACAAGTGATAATACGAATATCGTATGAAAGACAGCAAGGAAAATATCGGAAGTTTCCGTTATCATTCGTGTATAATCGGAAACACCGATGCCAAGCGCCGACATCGTTACAACGGTGAGATATGCTCTTGTCCAAGGGGATTTATAAGGGGCTTTCATCTTTACGATATGTATTAATTTCAATTATGAGTTCGTTATTTTCTAATAGAATAACGCATGAGAAATGCCCTGAAAATCAATGTTATGATTTGTTATAAAGTGCGTCAGAATTTATATTTCCGTCCATTTCGGCTGAATGGAAATCCATCGTGAACTCAATTCAAAAATTGAATTGAGCCCATGACTGAAATTCTATTGAACCGAAATCTTTCAAGTTCTGACATTTACAAATACTGAGATATATTAGGCATATTTAACGCACAAAAGGACACCCCGAAGGGCATCCTTTCAACAAGAGGTACAAATAAGGACTATTTCAGTTTTATCTTATCGACGGTTTCTCGCTTCTTGGAAGACACGAGATCCGCGTATATCTGGGTAGTTACGACTGATTTGTGAGTCAGCATCTTTGAGACCGTGTATATGTCTGTTCCTGCGGCAATCTGAAGTGTTGCGTATGTATGGCGGAAACAGTGGAACGTGATATGCTTCTTGATGCCGGAAGCCTCAATCCAGTTCTTGAGCGGCACATTGATCATTGAACGTGTCAGTCCCTTGAAGACCTTGCCTTCACCACGTTCTCCACAAAGTTCAAGAGCCTCGTAACTTATCGGCAGGATAGCCTCGGTGGATGTCTTCTGCGTCCTGATTCTGACACATGGACCTTTATCGGGAGCAATGCGGAGATTGTTCCATGTTAGGTTCTCTATGTCACTGATACGCAACCCCGTGAGGCAAGAGAACAGGGACGCTCTTTTCAGGACATCAATCTTGCAGGGCGTTTTGGCGAGTATTATGAGTTCGTCCTGAGTGAGATACTCTTTTTGAACGTCTTCCCATTCTATCTTGTCGAGATAGTCGTTGATGTTCTCTTTCAATAGCTTATCCCTGTAAGCTACTTTCAGTAGCCCTCTGAAAGTCGAGAAGTAACCGGCGATAGAGTTCTGTGAAAGTTTTCTATGCGTCAGGCGCAGATTATTGGCTGTCAGAAGGTATTCACGGAACTTTGTGCATAGTTCCACCGTCACCTCTTCAAAGAGACATTTCCCTTTTACGAAGATCTCGAAGTGACGATAGACAATTTCCCATTTCTGGGGTTTTCCTTTGCACATCTTTTTGAAGTAGTCAAGGAAGTCTGCCTTCTCCTGATGTCGGTCCATGAATCCGAACTGCTTGTTGATTACCTGTTCCTGACGACGGCAACGGATGAGTTCGCCCTGGGTGAGCATTGCTTCATTATAATCTCTTTCTATGTCATTCTTCGGTTCGGCGTAGATATAGAAGCCGAGAAACTCCCGGCGAGACAGACGCCCAGTATGGGGATTACGGACTGCAGGCCAGTAATCCAGATACAGTGACATGCGGCCTTTTGTTATAGGTTTCTGCCGCAGATATACCTTAGCACATGTAGCCATAGTTTCTCTTTTTTCTGCAAATAGTAGTGGTGCGATAAAAATCTTACCACTGTTATTAAAATATTAATATTTAGTCAAATACAAGAGGACATTGAT
>CANRCT010000029.1 GCA_947629175.1 uncultured Muribaculaceae bacterium
CTAATAAATCAATTTCAAATCAAAAAATCAATGTCCTCTTGTATTTGACTAAATATTAATATTTTAATAACAGTGGTGAGATTTTTATCGCACCACTACTAATTTACCATCTCGGATATGAGATCTTCGCACACCGTAAGGTGTTCCATAACGATAGCTTCAAGATATGAACCGCAAGTGGGATGCTCTCCATTGACATCGAACACGATACGCTTAATCTGATTCACCAGATCGCGGTTCATATAGATTCCTTTCAGGGTTCTCACCTTACCGTCACCTGTCAGATATTTCGCCTGATAGACTTTGGCCTCATGAGGCAAGGCATCCATCGCCGAGGGATTGGAATCACTCCGGAGTGATGCTTCTCGGAGACTCTCAATCAATACCTTGTGTTCAAAGATATGGCTCTCGACGATGCTCTGGACAAAAGACCCGACGGTCACTGTGCCATTGCCTATCAGATTAACCACTCGTTTGAGCGTCTGCACAAGTTCTGCCGTAGCCTGAACACTTTTCCTTTCCCCGACAGGGAATGAGGTAAGAAAGGCCGCAGCATACTGCCTCTTTGTTTCTTCGCTGAACTGCGGCTCAGCCGGTGGCTGTACCGCGTCAACAGACATTTCGGGATTATCGTTTTTCATCTTTTCGATTTACCCAATGGGCGTTTCGATTCAAAGCGCTCTTGTAGGAGCCGGTCAATCTCATCACCATATTTCTCGAAATGCTCCGAGAGAATATTGTGAAGAAATCCCGATAAAGTCAGACTTACATCTCCCTTTCCCAGCATCTTGACTATCGTCTCAATTATCTCATGAAACTCTATGCAGATATATATTTTCTTGGGGAATACACCCCGAGGCTGGGTAAGGAATCTTTGCGAGTAATCACCTTTTCCGGCTACAATCTTAGCGGAGTCAGTCTCATTATCCTCGCTCCGCTCAGGAGGTGGCTTCTTGGCTGAGAGATCCGGAGTGATAGGCTCATACCCGTCGAGAAAATTCTCATCGCTAAACGGCTTTACAACCTTCTTAGCCATCTGACTTGCCTGTTATGGCAAGGAATTCCGCCACCAGTTCTTCGATGCCGCTGTTTTTGATAAGCGATTTGTCGGGAGGGAAAAGTGTGCTGCGGAACACCGGGCGTTTCTCTTTGCTGTTGAGACCTCGCCGGAATCTGACACTGGCCGGCAGTGTCGTCTTCATCACCGAGATATTGTATTCCTCCATGAGGTCGTCATAGGCGTGATACAGGTCAGTGCGTTCTCGGCTGTCAACCATATTCCACAGGACATTGACAGTCTTGATATTGCCAAGTCCGGTAGATATGAGCCTGTCATTGAGGTAACGGCAGAAGGGAATGGTGCTCTCGATTGCAAACTTATCCGCTGTCATCGGACAGAACACATGATGGATGTTTGCAATGATATTCAGGATATGCACATTGTTGATTGTGCCGGGAAGATCGAGAAACAAAAAGTCAGGCTCATAGCGGTCGAGATACAGCTGCACCTTGTCGAGTGCTTCTCCGAGGCCGGCCTTCATGATTGCATAGGGGCGTTTGCCAGTCTGTTCTTTAAGTTCATCCGCCATCTTTGAAAGATGTGGAATCGCCCTGACATCTGACAGTTCTCGTTTTCGCTCACCATCGAGACTATGCTGGGGCGAGTCACAATCCATGACTGCGACATCATAACCTTTCACATAGTAGAGATAGCTTGCGAGCAAGACAGTCAGTGTCGATTTGCCGACTCCACCTTTCTGGCTGGAGACGGCAACAACGATTGTGTTGCTCATTTTGATTTTTGAAAAAGAGTTTGGGAATGGTCGGCAACATTTGCCACAACGCCGGGACTACTGCCACGGTCGGATATACAGCCGGCTGGCTGTAGGGATAGCCGATTGGTCGGCTGGATAGCTATCCGGTCGGTTAGCCGGACATACGGCTGTCTGGCTGCTTATCCGGTTGGATAGCCGGACGGTTGGATGGTTAGCCGGTCATTCGGCTGTCTGGCTATATATCCGGTCGGCTGGATAGCTGTATGGCTAACCAGCCGTCGGACCGGTTGGACGGTTAGCCACTCGGCCGGCTATACGGCTATATGGCCGGATGGCCACTCGGCCGTACAGCCATACGGCTGTCTGGTCGGCTATCCGGATAGTCGGCTGGTCAGTTGGCCGGACAGCTATACGGATAGATGGTCAGCCGGATAGTCGGCTGAAAACTTTTGAATTGATTTTTAGGAGGATACACCTCCATGTCAATGATTCTTTTCTCTAAGAATAATGAAATCATTGACCGGGCAATGTCTATTTTGCCAGTAATGGGCCCGCTTATATATGCGGTGCATGTAAAACTCGACCGCGTTCAATCGCTTGTCTTTCGACCAAGAGCGAGAGGGCTTGCCGATGATTTACGATGCAAAGTTAAGGGCATTTCCAGCCGTTTTCCAAATTATTTCAGCCAATGTCCGTGTTTGTCCGTGCAGGGTCCGCTTATGTCCGGTTGATGTCTGGCGACCGGAACATTAAAAGGCAGTAACTTTGCAACATACAACAGATGCGATATTCAGCATCAGGCTTACACCTTATATATATACGCTCGATACGGGTAGGACCGGTACCACGTTTGAGCAGGTTATCCTCCACATTCAGACAATCACTATGTTCACAAGAACATTGCAAGTTATGTCTTCTGCTGCAAACAATTAAAATTGCAGCAGAGAGACACTTGCCATGTGCATGGAGCGAAATCCTCCAAAGTCGGATTTCTGATAATTCCGGTGGAAGCCGGTGATGAATAATCGCACTGCGAAAACACGAGATAGACAAGATATGAAAACAGACAATCTTCAAAAAGCCGGTCGGCATCCGAAGATTGACCCGATAGCATTTCGCTGTTCGGTCAACTTCACTGCTACGGAACATGCCATTCTGATGGCCATGTTTGATAAATCAGGGATTGAATCAATGGCTGCATTTGTCAAGATGCAGTTCTTCGGTAATCCTTTCAAGGTATTTACGATAGATGAAAACACCAGAGTTTTCATCGACAAGCTCTCAGACTTCAATGCCCGTTTCAAGGTGATCGGGTCGAGTTACGATGAATTTGTGAGGACACTCCGTACAAATTTCACCGAAAAGAGAGCCTTGTCGGTACTATATAATCTGGAACAAAAGACCATCGAACTTATCAAGGTCAGCCGTGAAATCATGGCACTCGCACAGAAATTCGACGAGCGATGGTTGCAAAAATCTCAATAGGCAATTCCCTCTACGGGGCTCTTGTCTATAATGGTGAAAAGCTGAATAAGGAGAAGGGAAAACTGATCTCATCCAACAAAATTTATAATGACGGCACCGGAAGTCTTGACATCCGCCGGGCATTTGAGGATTTCAAAAGATGGATTCCGGCGCACACCCGCACTGAGCGTCCCATGATGCACATTTCCCTTAATCCACATCCGGACGACAGGTTGACGGATGCCCAGTTTTCTCAACTCGCGGATGACTACATGAAGATGATGGGGTTTGAAAATGTCCCTTTCATAGTTTTCAAACACGAGGACATAGACCGCTATCATCTTCATATTGTAGCACTGAGGGTCGATACCGACGGACGCTGTATTTCTGACAAGAACAACTTCTATAAGAATAAGAAGGTATGTCGCGAGTTGGAGAAGAAGTATGGTTTGAAAATAGCCGAGAGAGAAAAGGTATCTCCCGATACTCCCATTACCAAGGTTGATCCCAACGGCGACATCAAGCGTCAGGTGCAAAACACGGTCAAACTGGTTGGTATGCGCTGGCAGTTCCAGAGCATCGGCGAATATAACGCCATACTCGGACTGTATAATGTCAGATGCGAAATGACCGACGGCAAAGTCAACGGACGTGAGTATCACGGTCTGGTCTATTTCGCCACCGATGATAACGGCAATATCATAGCCACACCTCTGAAAGCCTCCCGACTCGGCAAGTTCGCGAGTCGCACCGCTGTCGAAGGGAAGTTCGAGCGCGACAAGGAGAAAATCGACATCAAGCCCACAAAGAGGCTGGTGTCCGATGCAATGGCAGCGGCCACAAGCAAGGATGATTTCATCTCTAAGCTGAAGGAGAAGAACATTGACCTTGTGTTGCGCTACAATGCCGACGGCAGATTGTATGGCGCCACTTTCGTAGATCATAACAATCATGTCGCTCTCAACGGTTCCCGCCTTGGTCGTGAGTTCTCCGCCAATGCCCTCAATCTATGGTTCAATGACCCGACGGCAAAACCTCAGGTTCAGCCACAGCCGAGGCAGTCGCAAGGACAACAGTCGCAGGGTCAGCAGTCGCCACCTCCCGGTGGAGGTCAGCAGACCTCCGGTCAGACCCAGCCAAATCAGCCTCAGCAACAGCCACGGCAGAAGCCGTCCCATTCAGACGATTTCGATTACTCGCCCGTACTGCCCGGATTGGAACTATTCCAGACCGGACCGGACTTCGACCCTGCGGAAGAAGCCTTCGCTCGCCGTGCGCGTAAAAAGAAAAAGAAGAAAGGACGCGGCCTGTAATATTCACTCAAAAAACAACGAAAAAACAATGTCCCAGCAAGAAGATGACCTCCGGGCACTGGCGAAAATCATGGATTTTCTCCGTGCCATCAGTATAGTTCTGGTCGTAATCAATATCTATTGGTTCTGCCCGGAACTCCACCCCACGCAACCTGACGATTTCTTCCGGATCGTCGATAAGGTGCTGAATGGTTTCGACCGCTCATGCCACCTGTTCCACAGCCAGTACACCGCCAAGTGGTTCGCCCTACTTCTCCTCGCCCTGTCGTGCTTCGGCACGAGGGGCGTAAAGAACGAGGACATTACATGGCGCACCATCTGGCTCTTTCTCGGAGCCGGACTTGTGCTGTATCTCATGCCCAAGCTGCATTACACCTTATATATAATGTGTACCGCATCCGGGTTCATCTGCCTGCTAATGTCCGGCAACTGGATAAGCCGCATACTCCGCAACAACCTGATGACCGATGTATTCAACAATGAAAACGAGTCATTCCAACAGGAGACACGCAAAATCGACAATGAATATTCGATAAATCTGCCCACAAGGTTCTACTACAGAAAGAAGTGGAACGACGGCTGGATAAATGTGGTCAATCCGTTTCGCGCCTCGATTGTACTTGGCACTCCCGGATCAGGAAAGTCGTATGCCGTGGTCAATAATTTCCTTAAACAGCAGATAGAGAAAGGATTCGCGCTTTACTGCTACGATTTCAAATTTGCCGACCTCAGTACCATTGTCTATAACCATTTCCTGAAGCACAGGAAGAAGTACCCCGAAGCCGCCAGATTCTATGTGATAAACTTCGACGACCCGAAGCGGAGCCACCGCTGCAATCCCATTGCCCCTGCCTTCATGACGGACATCGCCGACGCATACGAATCCGCCTATACCATAATGCTCAATTTGAACAAAACGTGGATCCAGAAGCAGGGCGATTTCTTCGTGGAGTCGCCTATCATCCTGTTGGCGAGTATTATATGGTATCTCAAACTCTACAAGGGAGGCAAATACTGCACATTCCCTCATGCCATCGAGTTCCTTAACCGTCGGTATGAGGATATTTTTCCGATACTGTCCTCATATCCGGAACTGGAGAACTACCTGTCACCATTCATGGACGCATGGCAAGGTGGAGCCGCAGACCAGTTGCAGGGTCAGATCGCATCGGCGAAGATACCTCTGTCACGAATGATTTCGCCGCAGCTCTACTGGGTTATGTCAGGCAATGACTTCACTCTCGACATAAACAATCCGAAGGCGCCCAAGATACTCTGTGTCGGCAACAACCCCGACCGCCAGAATATCTATGGCGCAGCCCTCGGTCTATACAATTCCCGTATTGTCAAACTCATCAACAAGAAGGATATGCTCAAATCGGGAGTGGTGATTGACGAGCTACCAACCATCTATTTCAAAGGGCTCGATAATTTGATAGCTACGGCACGAAGCAACAAGGTTGCCGTCTGTCTCGGCTTTCAGGATTTCTCCCAGCTTGAGCGCGACTACGGCAAACCGGAAGCCGCCGTTGTGATGAATACCGTCGGCAATATCTTCTCCGGGCAGGTCGTAGGCTCTACCGCCAAGACCCTCTCCGAGCGTTTCGGCAAGGTGCTACAGAAGCGTCAGTCCATCTCGATCAACCGTCAGGACGTATCCACCTCCATCAACACGCAGATGGACAGCCTCATTCCGCCGAGCAAAATTAGCGGTCTGTCGCAGGGTATGTTTGTCGGTGCCGTCTCCGACAATTTCGGAGAACGCATCGAGCAGAAAATCTTCCATGCCGAGATTGTGGTGGACAGCAAGAAGGTAAAAGCCGAGGAAGAGGAATACAAGACACTACCCATTGTCAATACATTCCTCAATGATGAAGGCAAAGACTGTATGGACGAAGTGATTCAACTGAATTATCGTGCCATCAAGGAACAGGTAAAAATGATTGTCTTGGAGGAAAAGGCCCGGTTGGGAATGAAATAGGCGACATAGCCTCGGAATCAGGCATAAAAATTAGATAGTAGAGCCATACTAACCAATAAGAAAATTTATATCAAAATGAAAAATTATTTTGCTGAAAACGCTGGTAATTACGGATTTTCTTTGGATAGTACCACTCCATACTAACTAATAACCGCTATGAAAAAGTGGGAAATTTGCATCAGAAACATTAACGAAAACGAAATGGATATGACTAAAAAATTCCCACCCACGCCTGAGGAACTAAACCTCACGCAAGAGCAGATGATTCGGGAGATGTATCTCGACCGACGCAAGTCAGAGTGGCCGCAAGATGTGGATGCGTACATGATAACCACAGAGGAACTTGAAGACATAACCGGTCTTTGCCGCAAGACATTCGAGCGTATGCGCGAACGCGGCGAACTGGAATGCGTCAAGTTAGGCCACAAGGTGAGATATTCCCTGATGCACTTGATGAAAGTGGCACAGAGCGGTCTCTTCCCCCGCAATAAGACAATGGTCTTATCGGAAATATTCCGTCGCAGGCTCGTATCACAGATCGAGTCAATACGGAAGAAAGGAGACGGCTATGATTGACCTCGCACAAGTGATTCCTCCTGAAACTTCTGCCGAGCATCGTCTGGAGTTAGAAAAATGTCTGAGTCAGCTTTTCTCGCTGTTGATCCGAATCTTTATCCCCGGCTTCTCATTGCTCTCACCGGTTAGCGATGAAGAAGAAACATACGGGTTGAATCCGGAGGCTCAGTATAACGACCAGGAATTTCAACAGATGCTTGGGGTGACTGACAAGACCACCTACAGGTGGCGAAAAAACGAATTAATTGCCTACTTCAAGGGTGCAGGTGGAGGCAAAGGTGGTAAAATCTGGTACACCGGACAGGCCATCATTGATTTCTACCGGACCTACAGAGTAGCTAAGAGGCTTAAACTCTTGAAACCCATCTTCAAAGAAATCCCGAAAGGGCATGTGTAATCTCAAAAACAATCTCGCAATATGCAAGAACAAGATTTGAAAAACCAAGACGCGCTCATTGCGCACAACCGCCAGACAGGAGAATCAGGTGTGGTGACAGGACTCAAACAGGACGGTACACCACAGATGGAAGACCCTGCCAAGGCATCCAAATTCCTGACATTCGACCGTCATGCCGACATACTCGACAACTTCCTTCGCAACTTCATGGCCCAGTGCAAGAATCCGACAATCTTCGGCTTCTTCAAGGTGCCGGCGGACCAAGTGGGTACGGTAGGTTTCGCCGTAAACCAGATGGTCAAGAATCCCGACTCGCAGGCCGCTAAAGAGATGCTCGCCGGATACGAGGTCAAGACCCCCGATGTAGCTCCCAAGCAGGAACAGTCCCAACCGGAGCAGAAGGAGGCCACAGCCGAGAGCGTCGGACAGGCTCCCGAGCCTGAGCAGCCCCAGCAGCCTCAACGCTTTCAGCAGATTGACGAATCCAAAATCAACTGGGATAATCTCGCTCTCTGGGGAATCACCAAGGAGTCGCTCGGCGAACAGAATCTCCGCAACATGGTAAACAACCGAATGTCTGACCTTGTGAAAGTGACTCCGACCTTCGGCAACGAGAAATATGAACTGGAAGCCCGTCTATCGCTCCGTGAAACACCGGACGGCAGCGTCAAGGTCGTGCCTCACTTCATCCGTCAGGAGCCCAATCTCTCGCAGGAGTTTCACGGCTACACCTTCAGCAAGGAGGACAAGGATATGCTGAAAAAGACCGGCAATCTTGGTAAGGTCGTAGAACTCAAAACCGCCGACGGCAAGGTCACCCCATCTTTTGTCAGCATCGATCGCAAGACCAATGAGCTGATGGCTCTCCCGGTTGCCGCGATGTATGTCCGAAACAAAATCGGTGAGACGGAACTGTCTCCCAAGGAAATAGGCATACTCAAAGCCGGTCACCAGCTTCCCAAGGAAGTCATACTTTCCAACGGGAAGACATTCAAGACTGTGCTCCAGATTTCGGCGGCTGAGCAGAAGGTGGAATTTGTCCCCCATCAGTGTCGCCTTGACGCTCCGGCACAAAAGACCGAACAGGCTCAGGTATCGAACGGTGAGAGCAAGCAGAAGACTCTCGACTGGCTCACCGCCGATGGTAAAATCAAACCCATCGGCAAATGGAAGGGTGTCGAGTTCACCGAACAGCAGCAGCGTGACTATCAGGAAGGCAAGACCGTCAAGCTTGAGAATGTCCCCGACAAAGCGGGAAAACCGGCCACGCTCTACATCAGGTTCAACATGGAAAAAGGCCGTCCCTATACCTATACTTCCGATCCCGACAACGCCAAGGTCATCACTCCCGCCGAAGAAAGCAAGACTCAGGTTGCGGTCAACAACGAGGGGAAGACCAATGAGGCTACCAAGGAGTTGAAGGAACCTCTCGACAAGGGGCAGACACAACCCAAACCGGAGCAGAAAAAGAAAACCGGACAGAAGCTCTAAACAGCTGATTCTCACACCACGGCTCGCAGGTGTGAAGGCATCTGCGAGCCATTCTTATACCCTTTTCGCAACAGTATAAATTTCTAAAACAGCCCATAAATGATTACTATTATAGCTCAAAACCAGCACGTTGCTCTCATCATAGCCCGTGCTATCGAAGCCGATGAAGAGGCTACTCGCTACTACTATAACGAGAAATACTACGTCACTTGGATGACCGGTAAAATGGTTGAGATCAACACCCCCAGAGCTCTGGCATCATACTGGTTCCGCAACGGGAGTTTCCCTCATCTCCCCAAGCACCTCACTCTTTCGCTGACAACAAAGAACCGCAAGGATGGTACCAGCATGACAGCGGAAGCCGCAGCCCAGAACGCCGCAATCCGTTCGCTCATCGCCAAAAGCGGCAAAATCATCGTCGCGACCGAGCCTGATGCCGAAGGTGAACTCAACTTCCGCTATCTCTACTCATACCTTGGTACTGACGTGCCTTTCTCACGGGCAATCATCAATGAGCTGACCATAAGCAGCATCCGCTTCGCCATCACTCATCCTGTCAAGGCCGAGAAATACGAGAACTGGTACAAGTCAGCCCGCCTTCGTGATGAGGCAAACTGGCTCATCAACGTCAATGCCCGTCGTGCTGTGGCTTTCGCCGCCGGTCGCAAGACCTATCAGATCGGTCGAACCAGCACTCCCGTGCTTCGCATGATTGCCGAACGCAATCAGGAGGTGGACAATGCACCGACTCCGGTGAAGATTCCCTTCACCACACTGGCTGTCAAGGACTCGGAAGGTAATATCTTCGCAATGAAAAGCGATGTGGAGAACTCACGTGCTCCTTCAGCCGATTCGGATGTCAGAATGATTTCAGTGGAGAAGACAGAAGTCAAGATAAAGACTCCGAAACTGCACAATCTCGCCACACTCCAGATGGAGGCCGCCCGCGAATATGATATGGCTCCGCTGAAATCCTACGAAGCGGCAATGCGTCTCTACGAGCGCAAACTCATCTCGTTCCCGGCAACCACCGCAACCACTGTCACACGCCGCCGCTATGAAGAGTGCCGTCGTACACTCGCCAAGATGCTTGCGTACAAGAACTTCGCATCTGTCGCTGCGGTGCAGCCCCAGACTCTTCAGGGTCGTGCGGTTGACACTCACGAAATGGGGCTTCAGGGCATAGTAATCACATCGGTACCGGCTCTGGTAATTGATGACGATATGTCGAAAATCTACTATCTCATCGTGCGTCGTATGTATCAGGCCTTCTCAAAGGCGGCTGTCATCATCCGCTCCAAACTGGTAGCGGAATGCGAAGGGATTACTTATAGCTGGGAGGGGCAGAAATATAAGACCAAAGGTTGGCACGCCCTCTTCCCCGAAACGGCTCTCCCCAGCAGCCCGGTACCGACATTCGTGACCGGAGACACTGCCGCCATCTTCTCAAAAGGCAGTGGCACAGCATCGACACCAGTTCTCCGGTATTTCACTGTGGCTTCGCTCATGGAGCGACTGTACGAGGAAAGAGGTACAAGTCACGCCAATGAAATCGCCAAGGACATAATCCACCTCGAAGAGATGGGCATGATCAATCGGGACATCTATGGCCACATCTTCCTCACCGAAAAGGGCATCGCGCTTAACAGCATCGTCAAAGGCATGAAGATTTCCTCAATGGATGCAGTGTATGAGGTAGATTCTCTCATCAGCAGCAAACTGCGCGGCACAATCTCCAAGTCGGCCTTTGACAAGCAACTCCAGCAGTTCACTGCCGATGTGACCGCCGAGATCCTCGCATCGCCTCGACTCTATCCCGTGATGGAAGAGGACGTTCCCTGTCCCCACTGCACCGAGGGGGGCATGAAAATATATGGCAAAGTCGCCAAGTGCGACAACCCTGACTGCGGTCACTATGTGTTCCGCCAGTTCCTCGGTAAAATTCTCGACCACACCCAACTCAAAAAGTTGCTCACCACCGGCACCACAGACCACATCAAGGGATTCCGCTCATTCAAGGGTAATCTCTTCGCTGCAAGGGTTGTAATCAACGCCAACGGAAATCCACAAGTGACAAGCAAGCCCCAATCTTCCAACACCTAAACACCCGTCAATATGAAAATTTCACTCGACCAATACGAGCGTATGCTCTTCAAATATCTCTCGGACAACAACTTTCCCGAAGCGGAAGACTATGGTTTCATCGCTTCAAGAGCTGATGAAGCAGCCGAGGCGTTCAATCAGGCTCGTCTCAATGGCAAAAACGTCACTGAGGCACAGGAAATAGCCATACAAACACTTATGGCTGACCTTAACGGAGAGACATTCGATGAACTCGTCCGTGGTATCCTTGAAAACTATTCACCGGAAGAGGGATACGACTTCTTCATGGCAGATATGGAGGAGCGTCTCGAAGACCTCCGTGAGAGATATACTCCCGGCGAATACCCTGTGTATTCGGCTGAGTACGATGCCTTCAAGACCGAACTGCTCGGTGTAATCGACGATTATTTCACAACATATCTTCCTCTTTAATAATGGCATATAACAGACTACAGACGATGCGCGACAACATCGAGGCGATAAGGCTTGCCCTGCGTCTCGGTGTTGAGAAGCGGTCGGCGCAGACTGCCGAGGAGATTGCATTGCTGCGCAAGTATGCCGGGTTTGGAGGCTTGAAGTGTATTCTCAATGATGCCAACGAGCTGGCGGATGCCGCCAAGTGGAGCAAGTCAGATATTGAACTGTTTGCGCCTACGGTTGAGTTGCGTCGTCTGATTCACGACTATTCGCGTGACGACAAGGAGTTTAACCGATATATGGAGTCGTTGAAGGCGTCAACGCTGACCGCTTTCTATACTGACAGCCGTATTGTGGATGCGATCTCCGACGCGCTGAAACATCAAGGAGTCGAAGTGAAAAAGTTTCTGGAGCCGTCGGCGGGTCAAGGAGTTTTCGTGGATTCATTTTTGCGGAATTATCCCGGCTCTGAGGTACTTTCGTTTGAGAAGGATTTGCTGACAGGTAAAATCTTACAGGCATTGCATCCGTCAACTACTGTGAATATCGAGGGCTTTGAGCGTATAGACCCCGATTTCAACGGATACTTCGACGTGGCTGCATCCAATGTTCCTTTCGGCGATTTTGCCGTGGCAGATCCAAAGTATGCAACAAGCAAGGAGATTGGCTACCGTCAGGCGGCAAAGTCGTTGCACAATTACTTCTTTCTCAAAGGTCTCGATCAAGTGAGAGAGGGCGGTCTGATTGCCTTTATCACATCGCAGGGTGTGATGAACGCGGCATCGCCCTTTATCCGCATGGAGCTTGTGAAAAAGGCTGACCTTGTGGCGGCTCTGCGTCTGCCCAACAACACTTTCTCCGACAATGCAGGAACGGATGTAGGCTCTGACCTGATTATTCTCCAGAAGCACACCGAAAAGAAGTCTTTGTCGGCTGATGAAGAGTTTTTCATTCAGTCGGTTGTTGACCGGGGTACAAAGGTGTCGGGCAACAAATTCTTTCAGGCTTTTCCGCAAAATGTGATATGCACCGATGCAAAGGTTGGCACTGACCAGTACGGCAAACCCGCAATCGTGTACCACCATGACGGAGGTGTCAATGGCATTGCCGAAGACTTGCG
This sequence comes from uncultured Muribaculaceae bacterium, assembly GCA_947629175.1. Lineage (GTDB taxonomy): Bacteria > Bacteroidota > Bacteroidia > Bacteroidales > Muribaculaceae > Paramuribaculum. Next base: position 12,638 of record CANRCT010000029.1, read on the forward strand.
CAGGGCACTCGATGAGACGCTGCACCTGCGCCTGAATATGGAATTGTATAACGCCAACGGTATCAAGCCGCCTACGCCGGACCCTGTTACACCTACACCTACACCTACTCCCAAGCAGGAGGCAAAGGCAGAAACGCCAAAGGTTGAAAAGAAGTCGGGCCTCACGAATACGCCGCTGATGCAACAGTATCAGGAGATGAAAAAGAAACATCCCGATGCTGTACTGCTTTTCAGAGTAGGCGATTTCTATGAGATTTTCGGTAAGGATGCGGTTATCGCCTCAGAGATTTTGGGTATAACCCTGACTCGTCGCCAAACCGGTATTGACAGCCGCATAGAGTTGGCTGGCTTTCCGCATCATGCCCTCGACACATATCTTCCCAAACTTGTTCGGGCCGGTAAACGTGTGGCAATATGTGAGCAATTGGAAGACCCGAAGCTGAAAAAGACACCGAAGCAGAAGGTGGTAGAAACGGTTACACCCAATCAGCCGCCCAAAGTAGAACCTAAGCCGGAGCCAAAACCTGAGCCTGAACCTGCTCCAAAACCTACTCCCGCTCCCATAGAGCCAACAAAGGCTGAACCAACCAAGGAGATTGAAACTGACGGTAGTCCTGATTATACCGATAATCCCGACCCTCGCCTGTATGCCTACAATCTCTTTGGAGAATTAGAGCCAATCGGAAAGCCTCGCCGTCAGCCGAAACCTGCTGAGGATGCACCAAAACCGAAACCGAGTGTCGAAGTCAAGGACATACCCGTCAAAAAATTCCGTCCGTTAAGTGAAAAGGAATTGGAGTTTTACGGCTCTCTCAACTGGGAAGACAATCCTCCTATCAATGGATTCTATGAAACCATGATGTCGATAGCCCATCGTCAGTTGGAGGAAATGCGTCTTGAACGTGAGGCGGAAGAAGCAGCCAAACAAGCCGCCGCCAATGGCGAGACTATCCAAGAAGGTGGTACCACAATCCAACGTACCGAAGGCGATTTCGTTCCCGGTCAACGCTCTACCATCAAGGCAGAGCCTGTCAAGGTCGATATGTCGCCCCGTCCTTTCTTGGAGGATATTCAGTTCTTCCACCATAACGGCAGTATGGTGGTGCAGGACGGTATGGTAGGTTTCCTCTCGGAAGTCCGCAAGAACGGCGCAACGTTCAATCCGTTGTCCCTCAAACCGGAACAGGCGAAGCGAGCCATGCTGTATGTTACTCTGTCTGAGACGTATCAACAACTCTACAATTACGAGGCTGAGACGCATGAACCATCGGAACATCTGCGCGAACACCTCAATCAGTATTACGACGAGTTTGTGGAGAAATACGGTAATCTCAACGAGAAACAGAATGTGAGATTTATCCTGATGGATGCCAATGGCAGGGATGCTCTTGCATTGGAGCGCGGAGAAAATGGTCGGTTTGTCAAGGCTGACATTTTCGATCACCCCGTTTCATTCGCCATTGACGAAGTTACTTCAGTAGATACTCCGATGGAGGCGTTATCCGCATCGCTCAACAAATACGGTGAGGTCAATCTCGAATATATGTCAGGACTGGTGGATATGGATAAGGATTCTTTGGTGGATAACCTCGAAGGTCACATATTCTATAATCCGCTGGTCGAAAACTACGAGATTAAAGACCGCTTCATTGCCGGAAATGTCGTGGCGAAAGCCAATGATGTGAGGGCATGGATTGACCGAGAGGAAGAGCGCATCAAAGGCTTCCCCGGATATGACGGCGTTGAACCGTTCATAGCCTTGTCGAAAGACTCCCTCAAAGCGTTGGAGGAAGCCCGGCCCCGCCGTATCGAGTTCGACGAGCTGGATTTCAACTTCGGCGAGAGGTGGATTCCGACGGGTATCTACTCCGCTTATATGTCGTATCTGTTCCACACCGATGTGAAGATTGCCTATTCTTCCTCAATGGACGAGTATTCGGCAGAGGCATCGAGAAAGAACATGACCATCTGGGAGGAGTTCTGCGTCAGAGGATATTACCGCACCTACGACGGTATGAACCTTCTGAAACACGCCCTGCACAACACCGTTCCCGACATCAAGAAGTCGGCGGGCAAAGATGAAGACGGACACGACATCAAGGTGCCGGACAACGAGGCTATCCAACTCGCCAACACCAAGATTGACGAGATAAGAAATGGCTTCTCGGAATGGCTCGAAGCCCAGTCGCCTGAGTTCAAGGAGAAACTCGTTGACCTCTACAATGACAAGTTCAACTGCTTTGTGCGTCCGCAATATGACGGCAGTCACCAGACCTTCCCTGACCTCAATATGAAATTATTGGGTGACAGGTATGGAATCCACTCCATTTATCAGTCACAGATGGACTGTATATGGATGCTGAAACAGAACGGCGGTGGCGTGTGCGATCATGAGGTAGGAACAGGTAAAACGCTGATAATGTGCATTGCAGCGCATGAAATGAAGCGTCTCGGGCTGGCTCACAAACCGATGATTATCGGTCTTAAAGCCAATGTTGCCGAGATAGCCATGACCTATCAGAGTGCCTATCCCAATGCAAGGATTTTGTTTGCCGATGAAAAGAGTTTCAAGGCCGACAACCGCGTGGCGTTCTTCAACCAGATCAAGAACAACGACTATGACTGCGTGATAATGTCGCACGACCAGTTCGGCAAGATACCGCAGTCACCGGAGATGCAGCAGCAAATCCTTCAGGCGGAGCTTGATACAGTCGAGGAAAACCTCGAAGTACTGAAACAGCAGGGGCATGACGTAAGCCGCGGTATGCTGAAAGGTCTTATCAAGCGTAAGGAGAACCTGACCGCCAAGATAGCGACCATTCAATATCAGATGGACCAGAACCGTGACAACGTGGTGGATTTCAAACAGATGGGCATCGACCATATCTTCGTTGATGAATCACATCAGTTCAAGAACCTTATGTTCAACACCCGACATGACCGTGTGGCGGGTCTCGGCAACAGTGAAGGTAGCCAGAGGGCACTCAACTTGTTGTATGCCATACGCACAATTCAGGAGCGTACTGGCAAAGACCTCGGAGCAACATTTCTGTCGGGTACTACAATCAGTAACTCGCTTACTGAATTGTATCTGCTGTTCAAGTATCTTCGTCCGAATGAGCTTGAAAGACAGGACATCAGGTGCTTCGACGCATGGGCGGCAATCTTCGCAAAGAAGACAACCGACTTTGAGTTTAATGTCACAAATCATATAGTCCAAAAGGAGAGATTCAGGTTCTTTATCAAGGTGCCGGAACTTGCGGCATTCTACAATGAGATAACGGATTACCGTACTGCCGAAGATGTTGGAGTTGATAGACCGATGAAGAACGAGATTCTTCATAATATCCCGCCGACGCCCCAGCAGGAAGCCTTCATCGAGAAACTGATGAAGTTTGCCGAGAGTGGCGATGCTACCATATTGGGACGCGCACCGTTATCTGAAACCGAGGAAAAGGCGAAGATGCTCATTGCCACGGACTATGCCCGTAAGATGGCTCTTGATATGCGTATGATTGACCCCAACGCCGAGGATGACCCGAACAACAAAGCCTCTCATTGTGCCAAGATGATTGCTGAATATTACAGAAAATACGATGCCCAGCGTGGCACTCAGTTTGTATTCAGTGACCTCGGGACTTACAAGCCCGGCGAGTGGAATGTCTATTCCGAAATCAAGCGCAAAATGATTGAGGATTACGGTATCCCGGCGCATGAAATCAGGTTTATACAGGAGTGTAAAACCGAGAGGTCAAGAAAGGCAGTCATCGAGGCTATGAACAGCGGCGATGTGAGAGTTTTGTTCGGCTCAACAACGATGTTGGGTACCGGTGTTAATGCACAGCAGCGGTGTGTCGCGGTCCATCACCTCGATACACCCTGGCGTCCAAGCGATTTGCAACAGCGTGACGGTCGTGCAGTTAGAGCCGGCAACGAGATTGCCAAGTTATATGCTGACAACAAGGTGGATGTAATCATCTATGCGGTTGAGAAATCTCTGGACTCCTACAAGTTCAATCTTCTTCACTGCAAGGCGACATTCATCGACCAGCTCAAATCCGGCGCACTCGGAGCGAGAACCATCGATGAGGGTGCAATGGATGAGAAGAACGGCATGAACTTCTCGGAGTACATGGCTATCCTCAGTGGCAACACCGACCTGTTGGAGAAAGCCAAGTTGGAGAAACGTATCGCGGCACTGGAGTCAGAGCGAAAAGCCCACAACAAGGGCATATCCGATTCAAAGTTCAGGCTTCAGACCATCAGCCACGACATTGCCAACAATGAAGCGGCAATAAGTCGTATGAAGGAGGATGCTGCCAGATATGCGGCAGTTGTTCAGCGAGACAAAGACGGCAACCCCGTCAACAATCTCACCATCGACACCTGCAACCTCCGCGACGAGCAAAATATGGGCATCCACCTGCAAGGTCTGGCGATGAAAACCGACACCCACGGTCAGTACCAGCGCATTGGAGAAGTCTATGGTTTCCCCATCAGCATTATCTCGGAGCGTAGTCTGGTTGATGGCAAGGAGACCGTACAGAACCGATTTGTGGTCGAAGGCAACTACAAATACAAGTTCAACAACGGCTTCATAGCCATGTCAGACACCCATGCCGCCTGCATGAACTTTGTCAACGCTCTGGAGAAGATACCCGGCATCATCGCCCAGTATGAGGAACGAACCGCCAAACTAAAAGCCGACGTTCCCCAGCTCGAAGCCATCGTCGCCAAGCAGTGGGGCAAAGAGGACGAGTTGAAGCAACTCAAATCAGACCTCGCCGCCCTCGACCGCAAGATCACCGCCGCCCTCGCTCCCAAGAAAGAGGACGATGACGGCGTTGAGAACAAGCAGGTCAACACCGTGGAAGCTCCTACCCAAACCAATGATTCAAAGGAAACAATGGTTGCAGAACCTGCGGCTCCCGACTACCGCCAACGCGAGCCGCTAAGTCCCCGCATAATAATCGGAGGCTGCGGAGCCACTCCACCCGGAGGGTTTCGCGCCGCCGGCCCAAAACTCTAAAATTAGGTCAGCCGGCCATGATGAAATAAAATTCATTGTGGTCGGCTGCTTATGTTCAGTCATTAACGATATTTCATGGGAATATTATAGAGTTCCATCCATTTATAAAGTGTTTTTCTGGAAACACGCAATGTCGATGCAGCCTTAGCTTTGTTCCCTCTGCTTTCTCTTAATGCCTGTTTTATAAGTCTGGCTTTATCATGATCAGTGTCAAACTTATCAATGTTAGGAGTAAGAACTATATCATCCGGCTTTATCTTCTTTCTTGTCGTAACAGTTGCAGCGTGTCGCAAAACATGGAACAACTCTCTTATATTCCATGACCACACATGTCCTGCCAACTTCTTATAGGATTCTTTTGAAAGGCTGATATGCGCCCGGTCGTTTATTACGCAAAATATATCAAGCAGTTCTGTCGCCATAGGTTCAATGTCCGACTTAAAATCAGTAATTGACGGTATGTTCATCACATGACGAGTTATTATTCTATACAGATTCTCGGAAAAGATTTTATCCGAAACACGATTTTCCAGAACACTGCTTGTGGAACATATGACCAGACCGTTGAATCTACGCTCTCCCTTGGGTGCCCTCGTTGCCAGACTTGAAAGCAGCACATCTGCCAAAATTTCCTGAGCCTCATAATCCAGTTTCTCTATTTCATGAAAATACAGAGTGCCCTTTTCAGCTTCAGAAAACATTGACTTCAGATTGTTTCTAAACGAGTCTTTCTCCGCCTTACCCCAGATCACATGGCCGTCCTCATCATCACTGTTGCAGTTTGCAAAAAGGAAACGATAAGCGCTTCTGCTGCTTTTTGAATGAGCCAATTGTGACAGGCAGTATTTTCCTGTACCCGGTGCCCCTTTTATCAGGACCACTTCACCGGGAGTGCCGTTGATTTCTTTTCTCATGCTCATGAACTCGCTTTTTACATTTCCAACCCATTTTAGCGATGAGTCATGGCTGAACAGACTCATCAAAGGGATTGAAAAGGCATCCTGTTCGCTGCCAATATGGTAGAAGAAACCATTTTTTCCAACTTTCCACGAGTCCGCCGATACAGTGCTGTATCTTGAATGTGCTACACAAAAAGCCTTTATCTTGTCATGATTAGCACTGGCTATCTGAATCAACTCTTTTCCAACAGTGTCATACATTGTGATGTCCGCAATAAGGACACGGTATTTGCCCGAAAGCAATGCCTCCATTGCTTCCTGCTCATCAGTGAACGGGTCTACATATTCAGTCTTGAATGGAAGATGATGCAGTAAAAGATCAACTCCATCGCGAGTCGGACTGAATAGAAGTGCTCTCCATGAATCGGAAGCGCACCCTTCGTTTGTGGATATTTTGAATATTTCTTCCATTTTTTGAAAAATCGAATAAAAAAATATCAATGCAATTTGCGTAATATTTTTATACCTCGCAAAATTAGCAATTTACGCCTTTATATCCAAATTGTGGGGTTACACTTTTTGCATATTTAAGGTAACACATTGGAAACACAAAATGGTAATTAGGTAACACATTTTGCTATTTAATTCACTGCTATGCAAGGTGACATCACGAACCAAAAGCGTATGTTTATGGTTTTTAGCTCAGAAACAGTTGATAAAATCAGCCGATTCCACGTTCAACTAAATCAAGTAAAAATGATTAATAATAATTTACTACAAACGCAATTTGTATCTTCTCTTAAAAACGGAGACCACTCGGCGCTACACTCCGTATACGACACTTTCGCAGCCGAGGTAGTAGCCACATGCAAAATCCAGCCGGAGGAGTGGCTTGACGCACGCACTGCACTTCTGGCGGTCGAGGTGGAAATCCAGTCGTTCATCCACATAGCGTCTGTTGCCGCCAAAGAAACAATCGCAATAGCGAAGAAGGCCCTTGACCTTGTGAAAGGCGTGGCGGATATTATCAGGGAGTATTGCTCCCGCATAGCCATTCATATTCCTTCACGCACTACCGTCAATGATTCGGCACCTCCCAAGAAGGAATCAAAGCGCGAGACCAAAATGAAATGGACAGGTACCAAGGCAGACCTCTATGAGAAAATCTACGGAGACTATCTCATGGGCAGCTTCAACAATGGGAAAGCCACACTTGCGGAGCTGGTAAGCCATCATGGCGAGATATACGGCATGGCACTCACCGAAGAAGAGTGCTATCAGACACTGCGCCGAATGAAGGGACGCAGGGGCAAGGACAAGCGACCTTACCACGACCATACATTCAAAATCCATTCTCGCACGTACTACATAAGTGAGGCTGCATGGCGCCTCAACGAACTGATGCGAAAGCATGAAGACGGCGACGGACGCCGCACCAGAACAGAAATCAAACCTTATCCCGGCAGCACTATGATATAACTCTACAAAATACGAAAAAAGGGAAAGCCCGTCAGACACGACTGGGGGTGTGTCCGACGGGCTTATTACCTTGACCCTTGTTTCTTACAATATATCAGGGTGAGAAGGCTTACTCTTTTTAGAGTTGGCCTTTTTTGTTGCCTCATCAATTTCTTCTGCCGTCATGTTGCCGATTTCAGGAAGAGCCGAGGCAAGGCGTTGCATATCAGCCCTGATTTTCTCATTGGTGATTCGGGCGTATATCTGAGTCGTCTTGATATTGGTATGACCGAGCATCTTCGATACCGTCTCGATGGGCATACCGTTGGCAAGTGTCACCGTTGTGGCAAAGGTGTGGCGGGCGAGGTGAAACGTAATGTTCTTGTCGATGCCGCACACAGTGGCAAGTTCTTTCAGATAACTGTTGGTGCGCTGATTAGATATGACAGGAAGGACATGCCCGTCTGTGCATTGGCCCTTGTACTTCTCGATTATCGCGAGGGGATAATCAAGAAGTGGCACGTTGACGGCAACGCCGGTTTTCTGGCGATGGGTCATAATCCATTTTGACCCGTCAAAAGCCTCCTTGATGTCGCTCTCCATGAGATTGGCCACATCAATATATGCCAGCCCGGTGAAGCAAGCGAACAGAAACATGTCTCTCACATGGTCGAGACGAGGAATGGGAATCACCTTTGAGGCGATACGGTCAAGCTCGTCAGTGGTCAGGTAGCCACGGTCCACTTCCTCCTTCTTGACCTTGTAGTTGAGAAACGGATCCTTGAATATCATTCCATTGTTCTTGGCGTAGAGGACAATCATGCGAAGAGTCTGAATGAACTTGGCGGTAGTGTTCACACCGCACTTTGACACCCGGCGGAGATAGCTCTCATAGTCCACGATAAATTCGTAGGAGAGTTCACGCAGGGCAATGTCGGTGATGTTGTAGGCCTCCTTCATGAATTCCTGAAGGCGACGGTAGCCGCGCTCATACTTGCGGTAGGTCTCTCGGCTCTTGCTTACATCGACGAGTTTTTCAGCGTTGTCCAGCCACTTCTTGAAAATCTCCATCAGAGTCTCGGCGCGGGCCGAGATACCGAGATAGGCGTTCTTGACCTTTTCGAGGGTCACTATCTCGTCACGTCGCTCCATTTCCTGAATATGGAAAAGGATGGCAGCTCTTATCTCTGCGAGGAAATCGTTGAGCTGATTCGCCTTCTTCGTCTTTCCTCTCATCTTGCCGGCTTCAGTGTCCCAGTCGCCGACTGCACAGGTTGCCTTGGTAGAAATCTGTGCTGCTTCCTTGTTGACGGTGAGACGGAGGAAAATTCCAGACTCCCCGTTCTTGTTGACCACGTTCTTCCTGAGGAAAAAGGAGGTCTTGTAATTGGTTCTTACCATACCTTTTGGATTTGAGAATTGTGCAATGTTGCGGGTACAGTTCAAAGTGCAACGAAAGATGGTTCATTGTCTCTGCTCTTTGATAATGTCCCCGGGTTCCGGGTACACCGTACCATGTGCAAAATTACGGGTTAAAAATCAGGTTGGCGAAGACTTGTGTCCGACTAAATTGCGACTTTTCAGATACTTATGAGGGGCACTGTTGCAATTGGCAGTTTTACTGTTGCATTTTCGGTTTCTGCAACGATTTTTGCAACGGATATGCAACGTCATAGGGTCTGAAAGGGTCGTTTTCGAGTCGTTTTACTGTCGCAATTAACAATTCTTAACAATGGGATTGGTAAGATAAAAGCCTGTAACTTTGATAGTTACAGGCTTTTTCTGGTGATGTACGTGGGTACATTCGCGGAAAGACAGGGATTCGAACCCTGGGTACCCGTAAGGGTACAACGGTTTTCGAGACCGTCCCGATCGACCGCTCCGGCATCTTTCCTTTAGCGGTTTTGCGATGCAAAGTTATATCTTTTTTTTGATATACGCAATGTATTTTGAAAAAACATGCCTATCTCAGATAATATTGAGCCTTCAATTATTGAGCCTTCCGATTAAGCCCCCATCGAGTCCTTGCAACCCATCGAAATCGCTAATATATTGCCATCGGAGACATTACATCACTACAGGAAGTCTGTTTCGCATAAACGTGAACGCGACGGCAGCCTAATAGGTTGAATGACAGAAACGGCAGGTCACTCTATCGTTTCCATCAGCTTCACCGCATCGATGTATCGGGCTATGCCTTCGGCAACGTTTTTGGCGTCCTGCATAGCGTGAACCACTGTCGCCGGGCGGTCGGTGACATCGCCTCCGGCAAACACGCCCTTGCGCGTGGTCATGCCGTAAGGGATGTCGCGGGTAAGCACATAGCCGCGTTCGTTCACTTCAATGCCTTCGGTGGTCGAAATGATGCGCGATGCGGGTACCGATCCGATAGCGAGTATCAGCCGGTCAACCGGAAGTTCGGAACATTTATCGCCGGTTTTGATTGTGATGGATTGCAGGCGACGGCCTTCGCCCCCCTTTATGGCAACTACGGAGGTGTTCCACAGAAATCCGACACCCTCTTCCACTGCATCGTCGTATTCGGCCCGCAACGCCGACATTGTATCAATATTGCGATGATAGATTACGGTCACTTCTTTGGCTCCCATCCGTAATGCCGTGCGGGCTGCGTCCATAGCGGTGTTGCCGCAACCGATGATCGCCACGCGGTCGCCGTCGCCCACCACCACTTCGTCGCGCGACATATAGCCGCTCTCGTAGAGGCTTACGCGACGTAAGAAGCGTATGGCCTGACGCACTCCCGGATGTTCGATACCGGGGATATCAAGCCGTTTGGGCACGCCGGTACCGGTGCCGATAAACACGGCATCGAATCCATCGGCAAAAAGATCGTCGACGGTAAAATCCTTTCCCGCAGTGGTATTGAGGTGTATTTTCACGCCGAGCTTCTCGATCTTGCTGATCTCGCGGCTGACTACTTCTTTGGGAAGACGATATTCGGGGATGCCGAATTTCAGCATCCCGCCCGGCTCAGCCTCCATTTCGAAAATCTCGACGGCAAATCCCTGTCGCGACAGATCGCCTGCGATTGTCAATCCGGCCGGCCCGGATCCGATCACAGCCACGCGTCCGCGGGATTTCTCCGGGATATTCTCATGGCTCCATCCGGCTTCGCTGTCGAAGTCGGCCAGGAAACGCTCCAGTTTTCCGATATGTATGGGTTCGCCTTTCTTTCCAAGCACACAATTGCCTTCACATTGGCGTTCGTGTCCGCAGACTCGGCCGCATATAGCGGGGAGATTGCTGCGGGCGTTTATTATGGTCATTGCATTGCCGAAATTGCCTTTGGCGAGCTGTGCTATCCATTCGGGGATATCATTGCTGATCGGGCAGCCCTTCTTGCAGCCCGGCACCTTGCAGTGCAGGCAGCGCTGTGCCTCCCTGATGGCTTCGTTGAGTGTGTAATCAATCGGACTCATTATTGTTCGAATTGTTTTATGGCTGCAAAGTTACCACGTCTTTGACAAGTGGACAAGCCACCACGACAAAAAAGCGCACCACACGATGCGAAACGATTGATCTTTGAAAATATTACCTGTCTAAATACGGCACTCCACAAAATCGGAATGCCTGGCCGCTGCGCGACGAAGCATACCGGCAAAATCCGAAGAGGTATCGCCGACGGTTATCACCAGAGTGTCGATGGCTCTTGTCAGAGGCATCATGATCCATTGGCAGGCGCTCTCGTGCCGGGCTTTGGCCGGATCCTCGATCGCCGGCGACTCATCCGCTCCTGATTCATTGTATTTAATATCATATAGATCATCAAGGCAATAGCAAACTGTGGCCCATCCTTCCAGACCGCGGCACGACTGGTATTGAAACACCCTGCAGCTGTCGAGCAACTCTCTGCAGCTGCACGAGGCAAGCGCCTTTGTGTCGGTGCCGTCAATCAGACTGATCCCCTCTTTGCCGCGCCATAAGTCGGCTTTCACGAAGCATTTATCGTAAACATACGTTGGAGACACAAGCACGAGAATATCGTAGTTGGAGCCGCCCGCCTCACGGCACTCATCCTCCAGCCGATGGTGCAGACCGCCAGTATAGTCCTGAAGAATCATCACTTTGCCCTCCACCAGCCCGGGCGCGGGATCGCATCCCGCACATGTGTCGGAAATCCCCATTTCTCCGGCAAGAGTTTTCAGAAACTGCACTATGTTGGCTTTCTGGCGCAGCCCGACCGAAAGCCGGACGGTCGGCCGGCCCCACTTTGCGACGCTCTGACGACGCACTTTCTGCCATGCGCTTTTGGCCACTATGACATTGTCCCTTCCAAATACCTTCTCGAAAATCTCCTTTTCATCGGGCGTGCAGTCCTGCGCCTCGTCAATGAGTAGGATTTTGTCCAGATCAAGGGCAGAGTCAGCGGCAAAAGCCCTCCTGCCATTGCGTTTCCACAGCCTGTCGACATGATCTTTCAATCCGTTCAATCCGTTGTCAGCCCCGAGGGTTGCCGCCAGAGAATAGAGATATGAATGAATCGTCTGAATCGACAGATTGTTGCGTGCGTCGGAAGAAGCAGGAAAGAAACTCACAAGACGCTGCAGATCCATCTTCAGGACATTGTTGTAAGTGAGGAGCACACAGCCGTAGCCCTCATCGGCACGCTTCAAAGCCGTCTGAAGGAGCAGAAATGTCTTGCCTGTGCCTGCTTTACCGTCCACGCAACTGAATCCGTCGGCCGTGAGGATAGTCCTGACATTGTCGGCCAGCATGCCGGCCACGAGCTGCTCGGTCTTGCGGCGGAGCATAGGGGGAGCTATCGGCCGCAACTCCGTGAGATCCGAGACGAGACACGCCAGCGCGTTGCGTGCGCCGGTCTTGCCTACCGCGTCAAGTCCGGAATAAAACGGGATCTGCCCCGACACGATTATCTGCTCTATCAGATCCGCAAACGTAAAGGCCGACAGCAGGCACGGGCACTTAGTGCTCCAGCCCCTGGCATCCCAGATTTCTGGCGTGACCGAACGCAGCCATACGGCATTGGAGATATATACATTATAACAGTGCTGCTGACAATAATGCAGCACGGCGAACTTCTGATTCCGATTCTGGCCTGAGGCATTCTTTTTCTCGCCGGTACTCGGATAATTCACGAAAATGTCAGTAGCATTGACAAAAACATCGGCTGCCGGCTGATCCTTTACCTCTATCGCCATACAGAAGCTTTTCACCGCGACGGTGCCCTCCGATGTCTCGACGCTGCAGTTGTCCAGCTCAGCCGTGACGAGAATATCTATATCCGACACTTTGCCGAACGGCAGATTCACTCCCGAAATAATGTCGATCGAACCGGTAGCCTCATCAGGTATTGTCCGGAGGATGATATCGCGCAACTCCCTGGCGGCGTCAGCTTCACAGCATTCGCCGCTCATATCATGCACATTGATATTCACGAGCCGATTCATTCCTGATAATCCTTTTGTCACTCCAGAAGTCACCTAAATAGAACACGCACGCCACGTCATCGGTTCCTGCCGCGGTACAGTCATCTTATGCCGAGCATCTTATGGGTCTGCAGCGACAGACGCCATTGCGGATGGGCCTTAATGTAGCCGATGCACTCGCGAAGAGTCGCCGAATTGCGCCGGTCAGCCTCCCCGCAACCGTCAGGAAACGACTTCGAGCAGTCACAGGGCTGCATGGAGTAGCAGCGTGCCGCTACTGCGCCGAAACGTCGCGCTCTATCATCGTCGAGGCCGTCGGCCATATAAAGCAGTTTTATTTCGTCGACACGCCCGCATGCTATGCGATCTGTCTTCGGCGAGCAGGTTATCCAGTCTACATTACCGGGCAGAGGGAGGGTACCGTTTGTCTCTACCTGCACGTACCATCCGGACGCGTGCAGACTGTCGACCAGCGACGCATCTATCTGCAACGCCGGTTCGCCACCGGTTATCACCACATGGCGGGCGGGATAGTCAGAGATCTTCCGGAAAATCTCCGCTTCATCCATCACTTCTCCATCCTCATGGATCGTGTCGCAGAACGGACACTTCAGATTGCACCCCGACAGCCGCAGAAACACGGCAGGAGTACCCGTAAAGAATCCTTCGCCCTGAAGCGAATAGAATATCTCATTGACTTTAAGCGCCATGTCTCACGTCACAATATGCAGTCGCCGCAATCATCGCGCACATAGGCCGCCACATTGCCCTCGCTCTCCTGCACTATGGTCTTATAGCATTCCGGAATCCGCTCGGTGATCCAGCGGGCAATGTTCTCGGCCGTCGGGTTGAAAGGGAGCACATCGTTGAGGTGACGGTGATCAAGGCGCCCCTGGATATCCTCCTTGATACGGGTAAAGTCACACACCATGCCGTCGGCATTGAGCGTCTCGGCCCGGCAGAAGACCGTCACAATCCAGTTGTGGCCATGAATATTGGCGCACTTGCTCTCATACGACAACTCCAGGCGGTGGGATCCCGAGATCTCTATTCTTTTCGAGATATAATACATCTTATATTGCTCTCTTTGTTGCGGCAAAGTCAATGCGCCTGCTTCAGGGCGGCATCCATTCCGGCTGCCGCACGGCGACCGTCGCCCATCGCAAGAATCACCGTGGCTCCGCCGCGCACTATGTCGCCTCCGGCAAACAGACCGTCGACCGACGATTCCATCGACACCTCATCAACCTCGATCGTGCCGCGCCGGCTGACATTCAGACCGTCGATCGACGCGGGAATAAGCGGATTGGGCGAGACGCCTACGCTGACTATCACCAGATCTACCGGAATCTCGCGGATATCGCCCTCTACAGGCACCGGCGAGCGCCGGCCCGAAGCGTCAGGCTCGCCGAGCTCCATGCGCTGCACCCGCATAGCCCTGACGTGGCCCCGTTCGTCGCCGAGATACTCCACAGGATTGAACAGAGTCATGAACTCCACTCCCTCCTCCTTGGCGTGATGCACCTCCTCAAGACGCGCCGGCATCTCCGCCTCGCTGCGTCGATAGACTATGATGGCGCGCTCCGCACCCATACGCCGGGCTGTGCGCACGGAGTCCATTGCCGTGTTGCCGCCGCCGACTATAGCGGCGGTGCGACCGGTCAGCACCGGAGTGTCGTGTCCTTCCAGACCCGCGCCCATAAGGTTAACACGAGTCAGATACTCATTGCTGCTCATCACACCGATCAGATTCTCTCCCGGGATGCCCATGAATCTTGGGAGACCGGCTCCCGAAGCCACAAACAGGCCGCGAAAACCCTGCTGCTTCAGCTCGTCATAGGTAACGGTGCGGGACACTATGCAGTCTTTGACGAAAGTCACTCCGGCAGCCTCCAGGGCACGGATCTCGTCGTCGACAACAGCATTGGGCAGACGGAATTCGGGGATGCCGTATTTCAGGACTCCCCCGATCTCGTGAAGCGCCTCAAACACCGTCACATCGTAGCCGCGTGCAGCCATGTCGCCTGCAAACGACAGCCCCGCGGGTCCGCTTCCGGCCACAGCTACTTTTATGGCTCCCGGAGCAGGACGGCGATGAGGAGCAGGATTCCTGCGGGCCTCTTCACGCGCCCGGTCGGCCGCGAAACGCTCCAGATAGCCGATAGCCACCGGCTGACGCTTCATCTTGTGGTAGATGCAACGGCTCTCGCACTGCTTCTCCTGCGGGCACACACGGCCGCAGACAGCCGGCAGCGCGCTCGTCATGCGCAAAACGCGGGCAGCCTCGCCGAACTCGCCGCGCTGTATATTCTTTATAAAACCGGGAATGTCGATACCTACCGGGCACCCGGTGACGCACTGCGGATCGGGGCAATCCATGCATCTGGTCGCCTCTGTCACGGCCTGCTCTTCCGATATGCCCTGATTCACCTCTTCCGAACGGGAAGTGACACGGTAGGCAGCATCCAGTTCCGGCATCTTCACGCGTTCTATCGCCGTGCGGTCTTTCGCACTCATGGCACCTCTGAGGGCCGCCCGCCAGGAAGCGTCGCGGCTATTGTCTTTCTCCATAGTCATCTCTTTTTCAGTTATACGACCGCAGCCTCATCAGCATCTCGTCGAAATCCACCTGATGGGCATCGAATTCGGGGCCGTCGACACACACGAACCTCGTGCGTCCGCCCACCGTCACACGACAGGCGCCGCACATGCCTGTGCCGTCCACCATTATTGTATTGAGCGAGCACATCGTCGGCACTCCATAACGCTCCGTCAGCTTCGCCACGAATTTCATCATGACGGCCGGACCGATCGTCACTACCTGATCGACCTTCTCGCGCCTTATCACATCCTCTACACCTTCGGTCACCAGACCCTTGCGGCCATACGACCCGTCGTCGGTCATTATCACCACCTCGTCGCTCCACGGACGCACCTGATCTTCGAGTATGATAAGATCGCGCGTGCGGGCTGCAAGCACAGTCACCACGCGGTTGCCTGCCTGCTTCATCGCCTTGACGATCGGGAGCAGCGGAGCCACGCCGACACCGCCTCCGCAGCACACCACGGTGCCAACCTTGGCGATATGGGTGGCCTGTCCGAGCGGCCCGACAACGTCGGTAAGCTCGTCGCCCGGCTCAAGGGCGCATATTTTGCGGGTGGAGACGCCTACCTGCTGCACCACGAGCGTGATCGTGCCACGCTCTGTATCTGCATCGGCTATAGTGAGAGGAATGCGTTCGCCCCCCTCGCCGCAACGCACTATCACGAAATGGCCCGGGCGGCGCGAGCGGGCTATCTGCGGCGCTTCGACTGTGAATTTCATCACATTTTCGGAGAAATGCTCCTTTTCGAGTATTCTGAACATCGGCAATGACTGGTTTATTATCCGCAAAGTTAAGAAAACTTTTCCGTTCGGAGCATGTCACTCGGCCGCAATATATGGAGATAATTAATCCAAATACCATAAATCGGCCCGGAAATCGGGCGAAAATGATTAACTTTGCACTATGATTGTAATAGGCATAGCCGGAGGGACAGGCTCCGGGAAGTCAACCGTCGTCAGCCGCATCGTGGAGAGCCTCCCCGAGGGGGCTGTGGCGCTGTTGCCTCAGGACAACTATTACCGCGACCTCAGCCACCTGCCTATCGAGGAGCGTCGCAAAGTCAACTTCGACGAGCCTAGGTCGATCGAATGGACTCTGCTCGAAAGCCAGTTGGAGACGCTGCGCGAGGGCCGTGCGGTGGAGATGCCCACCTACAGCTACTTGACATGCACCCGCCAGGCTGCCACCGTCAGGGTGGAGCCTCGCAAGGTGGTGATAGTCGAAGGGATCCTCGTGCTGACGGAGCCGCGGCTATGCGACATGCTCGACATCAAGGTGTTTGTCGACGCCGATGCCGACGACCGTCTCATCCGCGTCATCGCCCGCGACTGCATATCGCGCGGACGCACTCCGCAAATGGTCATCGACCGCTATCAGGAGGTGCTCAAGCCGATGCACGAACGCTATATCGAACCCTCCAAGCGCTTTGCCGACATAATCATACCCCAGGGAGGCCACAACACCGTGGCTATCCGCCTGCTCACCGACTACATCATATCGCAGGTGTAGCGCAAACTATCAACCCACACACCGAGTGCTTGCTACCTCGTAAAAAACAAGAACAATGAACAGACAACCCCGACAGATCTCAATGACGTTTCTGCTGCTGGCAGTGACGTTCTGCGTGTGCCTCATCACGGCCAACCTCATGGAAATCAAGACCGTCCCTCTCGGGCCGCTGACCATCACGGCCGGAGTGGTGGTATTCCCTGTGTCCTATATCATCGCCGACTGCGTGGTGGAGGTCTACGGGCTGCGCCGCGCCCGTCAGGTGATATGGCTCGGCTTCGCGGCCAACCTCTTCGTCTCCGTCATGCTCCAGATCGGCATATCGCTCCCGGGCACCGAGTCATGGCAGGGACAGGAGGCCATGACCACCATATTCGGCGCCGTGCCCCGCATATTCGCCGCGAGCTTCATAGCATTCCTGGCCGGCTCGATGGTCAACGCCTACGTGATGCACCGCATGCACCTCGCCCACCCCGACGGAAGCCGTTTCTCGGTCCGCGCCATTGTGTCGACTCTCTTCGGCGAAGGGGTCGACTCCCTGATATTCTTCCCGGTGGCTTTCGGAGGCGTGCTCCCGGTCGGAGTCATCGTCTCCCTCATCCTCACCCAGGCGATGCTCAAGACTCTTTATGAAATAATCATACTGCCGGTGACGCTCAGCGCCGTGCGCCTGCTGCGGCGCATCGAGGAGACCGGCCCGGCCGCTGAAGAAGCATGAACTCCATCATCGACACCCGCTGTATCCGCACCGTATGGGTCGACCTCGACGACACCATAATCGACTTCCGCGGCAATTCCCGCCGCGCCCTCAGCCGCGTCCACGCCGTGCATCCTGCTGTCAGCCGCCTGTTTCCCGACGCTGAAGCATGGATCGAGGCCTACGAGCGCCACAACCATCAGCTCTGGGCGCTCTACAACCGCGCGGAGATCACGTGCGCTTACCTGCGCGATGAGCGTTTCATCCGGCCGCTAGCCGATGCCGGGATGCCCCGTGCCGAAGCGGCTGCCGTCACCGGCGAGCTCGACCGGCTATATCTCGACCTCCTCGCCCGGGAACGGACGCTCGTCAACGGCGCCCGCGATCTGCTGTCGCGTCTCAGGGGAGCCGGACTGACCGTCGGAGTGCTCTCCAACGGCTTCGCCGACGTGCAGCACCGTAAGATCGCCTCTGCAGGCATCGGCCCGCTGATCGACCTGACAGTGCTTTCCGACGACATCGGGATCAACAAGCCCGACGTCAGGCTCTACCGCCACGCGATGGAGCGCGCCGGCAATCCCGATCCGGCCACCCACCTGATGATAGGCGACAATCCCGCCACCGACATCGAGGGAGCCCTTGCCGCCGGCTGGCAGGCCATACTCTTCAACCCTACCGGATTGCTGACCGCTCCCCCGCCAGCTTCCATCGCGGCAGCGCTCCGCGACATTGTCATCGCCTGAAAAAGCCGCCCCGATTTATTCCAAAAGTCATATTTAATAAATTTTATGTTTTCGTTACGCTTAAGCGCAGCATCCTACAACACTGCATTTTACCCCCCCCCTCCATTTCAATACAGAAGGACTCCCGATAAAAAAATATTGGCAAATAATTCCACATGGCAGAGTGTGATAAAAAGAAGCATAATAGCTATCTTTGTAAACATTTAACCGATCACACTGCATGGAAATCCACCACCAATCCGACACGACATGGAGGCATCCGGTCCATTGGCCCCTCATGCTCGTGGCGCTTCTGCTTATACTGACGATCCCCGCTGCCAATGCATCTGACAAGGCCCGAACCGACTCCGTCTTCACTTTCCGCTTCGTGCCGGGCAAGGACATGTTCTATTCGCCCTGGGGCGGAAACGGCGCCGAACTCGACCGGCTCGTCAAGGCCATCGGCGCCAACCGTGAGGCCATCGAAAGCGGACAGATGTATCTTTGCGTGACGAGCCACGCCACGACGGGCGGAAAGAGAACCGCACGGGTGCGCCGACTCCGCGTCAAGTCGGAGCTGATCACTCGCGCTCACATCGCCGAGGATCATTTCGTCACCGACCGCGACATCGCTACGCCGTATTCCGATTCACTTCGCGACGTAGTGGTTGTGATCCTTCCCGCCCCCATTGAGAAAGTGGCGCGGATAGCAGGCCCTGAGGCGGCTGCATCAGCCGTTCCACCATCACCCCCTGGACCGACGGCGGCAGCTTCGAGGGCGACGCCATCTTCATGCAAGGATATTGGATTGACGATGCCGGAACGTACAGAATCACTACTGACGAGGGAATTACCGCATGGGACGAGGCTCTAAAAGCCGACAATTCAATAGATTGCCGTCTTGAAGCCGACATCGTGCTGCCAGATGCTCATGACGGGGGCAGCAACTGGAAGCCTATCGGAGGCGATGAATTCATTTATACCGGCACTTTCGACGGCAACGGCCATACCATCAGCAATATCAGAGTCTCGGAGATGGTGAACTTCAATGCCGGCTTCATCGGAAGACTCGGAACTTCCGGCACGATTAAAAATCTCACCATTGAAAACTCCTCCATTGAAGGAATTATGGATATCGGCGCGTTTGTCGGAACCAATTTTGGTACCATATCCAACTGCATTATGGGAATCGGATGTACCGTCATCGGCAACAGGGCCGGAGATACCGGAGGTATAGCCGGCTTTAATTCAGGCGGTACGATCGACGACTGCCATCTATTGAGCGGCAGCGTCGTCATGGGCATGACCGAATCACGCGTAGGCGGCATTACAGCCTATAACAATGCCGGCACGATTTCAAACTGCTCTATGGAGCGCGGGAGCACCGTCTCCGGCAAGAAAGTAGTAGGAGGAATAGCCGGCGTGGAAATGGCAGGAAATGTAACTGCATGCTATGCTCTTGGCACAGTTGTAGGCAGGAAAAATGAATCCGCAAGATCCCGGCCGCCTGAACTCCGCTGTCACATAGGCGGAATCTGTGGATCAATCAGTTATTCTACCATGCTTTCATGCTACTCCGACTGTTCTTTTACCGGCGAAACTGACGTATAGATTCGGCCAGGATCCATATCTTGTGCGACCCATACTCGTTTTTTAATCTTCCGAACCGTCCCTGCGGCTCTTCTACGAAGACGCCGTGAGGTGCAGCCCCCACAACCCCACCAAGCCACCCTACGGGCGGCATGGCGGGGTTTACAGATGTCGCCCGGTCTACGACCGGTCTCATCCCACCGCCACCACCATTTGACCGCCGCCCACACCTGACCTGCATCAGTTGAATAACGAGCGAATAAATATTTCCACTTATTTAGTGGAACATCAAGGAAAGGCATTATCTTTGCAAAACTAATCCGAAAAATCAGACGATGGAAATATACTTTGACAAGGAATATTTACGCCAACTGTATGAAGACGGGAAGACAACCGACAAAAAACACCGTTTCCCCACCGCATATCATATCGTGGTATCAGCTGCGTGTAAAAGTGCTGGAACAAGCCGAAAGTATTGAAGATCTCTATCCGATCCGCTCGCTGCACTACGAAGTGCTGAAAGGAGACAAGGCTTCCATTTCTTCCATCCGAGTAAATGATCAGTACCGCATCGAATTTACGGTAAAACAAGTTGCGACCGAATCGGTTATAACCATATGCAATATTCTGGAATTGTCAAATCATTATAAATAGAGATTTTAATATGGGAGAATACACATGTCAGCGTCCGATTCATCCGGGCGAACTGCTTAAAGAGGAGATTGAGTGCCGGCAATTGCGACAGACACGTCTGGCCGCTCAGACGGGCATATCCTATAAGATACTGAATGATATTCTGAACGGTCGACGTCCTCTGACCACCTCCACGGCAATGTTGTTCGAAGCCGCTCTGGATATCAGTGCGGGACTGTTGATGCGAATGCAGTTAGACTACAATATTCAACAGGCGACCCGTGACAAATCTTTCATGGAGAGGCTTGCTCAAGTAAGGAAATTTGCAGCCATACTTTGACAGGAGAGGTCGGAGACCTCGCGACCTCTGCTCCCCGCCATGGCGGGCGTAGCCACGCCTTGGTGGGGATCCGCAATACCCGTCGGCATAAGCTCTTCGTAGATGAGCGCAGGGAGAGGCTTCTAAACCGAAGAGTCATATTGACTTGGGTATTTCGCGGGAAATGAGTAATTTTGCAGTGCGGACGCCGCTGACAGCGTCCCGCCATGTCATACCTTAAATACACTTTCATTTTCATGAAGAGATACCTCAGACTGGCAGCCGTCACTGCGATCGTGGCGGCGGCCGCCACGGCACAGGCACAGCAGGTGCAGGGTTTCGTCCACCAGCAGTCGGACGCGTCGGGCTACGAGTGGCCTGCGGATACCAACGTCGTAAACAAACTCAACCAGTGGCGCGACCTGAAATTCGGCGTGCTGTTCCACTGGGGACTCTATTCGGTGCCCGGCATCGTGGAATCATGGTCAATATGCTCGGAGGATGTCGACTGGATCACCCGCAAGGGCAATCTTCCATACGACGAATACAAAAAATGGTATTACAGTCTGGCCGACTCGCTCAATCCCGTGAAGTTCGATCCGGCACAGTGGGCCGACATAATGACCGACGCCGGAATGCGCTACGCCATCTTCACGACGAAGCATCACGACGGATTCTGCATGTTCGACACCGACTCCACCGACTTCTCCATCGCCAAGGGGCCGTTTGCATCGAATGAGAAGCGCGACGTGGCCCGCCACGTGTTCAACGCTTTCCGCGATAAGAATTTCTGGATAGGAGCCTATTTCTCGAAGCCCGACTGGCACACCGAATGGTTCTGGAATCCGGAATTCGCCACCCCCAACCGCCATATCAACTACAAGAAGGAGCGTCATCCCGACTGGTGGAAACGCTACCAGGACTTCACCGCCGGCCAGATCGGCGAATTGCTTTCGGGCCGCTACGGCAATCTCGATATACTGTGGCTCGACGGCGGATGGATAAGAGGCGACGAAGTGGGACTCGACAGCCTGCTGCTCGAAGCCCGCGCCGGCCGTCATCCCGGCCTGATAGCCGTGGACCGCAGCATACGCGGCCGCAACGAGAACTACCAGACACCCGAGCGCGGCATACCCGACAAACAGCTCCCCTACCCCTGGGAGAGCTGCATCACCCTGAGCAACGACTGGGGATGGGTGCCCAACGCGCCCTATAAGTCGCCCGAAAAAGTCATCGCCCTGCTGACGGAGATCACCGCCAAAGGAGGCTGCCTGCTTTTAGGCGTAGGCCCCACGGCGGAGGGTCTGATTGAGCCTGAGGCTGAATGGCGTCTGCGCGCCGTCGGCGAATGGCTGCGGCGCAACGGCGAGGCGATATATTCTACGGTCACCACGCCGGTGTATAACAACGGCCCGGTATGGTTCACGGCCTCAAAGGACGGATCGACTCTCTATGCTATCCTCACCCCCGCCGAGGGCGAGGCGATGCCTGCGGAGATCAGCTGGAGCGGCAACGAGCCCAAGGGCCGCATGACCCTGCTCGACGGCGGCCGCAAACTCAGCTACACCACCGGCAAGGACGGCGTGACCCGCGTACGTCTGCCGAAGGGACTCAAACCAGGCCCGCTTGCCATTAAATTCACGAAGAAATGAGAAGCGCATTCATAACCGCCGCAATAGCTCTGGCCGCATCGGCATATGCCAAGGACGCCATGCCCCTCTACCGGCAGGCCTCGGCGCCCGTGGAGGCGCGTGTGGCCGATCTGCTCGGCCGCATGACTCTGGAAGAGAAAGCCGGACAGCTGCTCTGCCCCATGGGGTGGGAGATGTATGAGCGGCTACCCGACGGCACGATTGTCGCCTCGGAGAAATTCAAGGCCCAGAACCGCGGCGATATGCCTGTGGGCGGCTACTGGGCCACGCTGCGCGCCGACCCGTGGACGCAGAAGACCCTCGAGAACGGACTACATCCGGCGCAGGGAGCCGAGGCACTCAACGCCCTGCAGCGGTTCGCCCGCGACAGCACCCGGCTCGGCATACCTATACTCTTTGCCGAGGAGTGCCCCCACGGCCATATGGCTATCGGCGCCACAGTGTATCCCACCGGTCTGGCGATGGCCGGAACATGGAATCCGGAACTGATACGCCGAGCCGGCGGGGAGATAGCTCTTGAGGCCCGCTCCACTGGCGCCGGCACGGGCTACGGCCCCGTGCTCGACATAGCCCGCGAACCCCGGTGGAGCCGCATGGAGGAAACCTTCGGCGAGGATCCATGGCTCAGCGGAGTGATGGGAGCCGCCATGGTCGAAGGCATGCAAGGAAAGAGCGGCGCTTCGATGGCCGACGGGCGCCATCTGCACTCCACGCTCAAACATTTCGCAGCCTACGGCGTCCCCGAAGGGGGGCATAACGGCGCCGAGGCCTCAGCGGGTCCCATACGCCTGCGGAGCGAACTGCTCGAACCGTTCCGCCACGCAGTAAAGGCAGGAGCATCCACTGTGATGAGCTCCTACAACAGCGTCGACGGGATACCGTGCACGGCCAACCGCGAGCTGCTGACCGGACTCCTCCGCGACGAGTGGGGATTTGACGGCGCGGTATATTCCGACCTCTACAGCATCGACGGTCTGGCCGGACACACAGCCTCCGACCGCACCGAGGCGGGAGCACAGGCTCTGCATGCCGGGGTTGACATCGACCTCGGAGCCGCCTGCTACGGCCCGCGCGCCATCGAAGCACTGCGCCGCGGACTCATCACCGAAGCGGAGATCGACACGGCCGTGGCGCGCATACTGCGGCTGAAATTCGATCTCGGCCTGTTTGACAATCCTTACACCGACCCTGCTGCAGCCGCACGCATTGTCGGATCGGCCGAGCACCGCGCCACAGCCCGCGAAGTAGCCCGCCAGGGGATCGCGCTGCTCAAGAACGCCGACGGGCTCCTACCGCTCGACCGTTCGAAGCTGCGCCGCATAGCCGTCATCGGGCCCAATGCCGACGAGCAGTACAATCAGCTCGGCGACTACACCGCTCCGCAACCCGACGACAAGATAACGACCGTACTCGAAGGGATCCGCGCGGCCGCTCCTGATGCGGAAGTCATCTACGTGAAAGGGTGCGCCGTGCGCGACACCACGCTGACCGACATCCCGGCCGCTGTAGAAGCCGCCCGCAATGCCGACGCGGTCATACTCGTGGTCGGCGGTTCGAGCGCACGCGATTTCAAGACATCCTATGCAGCCACCGGTGCAGCAAAGACCGATCCCACCCATGTAAGCGACATGGACTGCGGCGAAGGTTTCGACCGTTCGACACTCACGCCGCTCGGCGACCAGCTGCGGCTGATGGAAGCGATTTATAACACCGGCAAACCTGTCGTCACCGTCTACATTCAGGGGCGCACGCTCGACATGAATCTTGCAGCCGAGCGCTCGGGCGCGCTCCTGACAGCCTGGTATCCGGGCGAAGAGGGGGGCTCGGCGATAGCCGACGTGATTTTCGGCGACTTCAATCCGTCGGGACGCATTCCGGTCAGCATACAGAGATCGGTCGGCCAGCTTCCGGTGCATTATTCCCGTATGGGAGGGGGCCGCGACTATATGGACGGCACGGGCGAACCGCTCTACAGTTTCGGCCACGGACTGAGCTACACGACGTTTGAATACTCCGACCTTACGATGCGTCCGGATGCCGACGGCAAGAGTTGCGAGGTCAGCTGCCGCGTCACCAATACCGGTAAGCGGGCCGGCGCCGAGGTGGTGCAGCTCTATCTGCGCGACGTCGTGGCCTCCGTAAGTCAGCCTCCCATGCTCCTCAAAGGCTTCGACCGCATAGAACTGAAACCGGGAGAGAGCCGCGTGGTGACTTTCCACCTCGGATCCGACGAACTGGCCATCTACAATCCCTCGCTGAAACGCGTCGTAGAGCCCGGGCTCTTCAAGGTGATGATCGGCTCTTCAAGCACCGACATCCGCCTCAAAGGAGAATTCACACTGAAATAATCAAAAACTCATACAAATGGCAAAACATTATCACTACACGCCTCAGGGCACATGCTCGCGCGACATAGAGATAACAGTCGGCGATGACGGACGGATCGAGAACGTGACATTCACCGGCGGCTGCCACGGCAACCTGCAGGGGATAGGATCGCTCGTGCGCGGCATGACGCCACAGGAGGTCATCGGCCGGCTCCAGGGCATACGCTGCGGCTCCAAGCCGACATCGTGTCCCGACCAGCTTGCCTGCGCCCTCTCTTCAGAACTCTGACGCGATCTGTCAGCACAAAAATAATCCCCGGCCGCATGACTCTCTGCTGAGACACCCGGCCGGGGATTACTATGTCGGAATCTGTCAGACCGATATCAGAGCACCTTCTTGTAGAGGGCCTTGATCTCGTCGATATTGCAGTCGCGGGGATTGCCCGGAGTGCAGACGTCGGCGATAGCCTGCTCGGCCAGAGCGGGAATATCGCTCTCCTTGATGCCGAGATCGGTCAGATGCTGCGGGATGCCCACACGGATGGCGAGATCCCTCACGGCGTCGACGGCTGCCTGCGAAGCCTGCTCCTTCGTCATGCCCTTGATGTCAACACCCATTGCCTCGGCGATATGGGGATATTTGTCAAGGCATTTCGGCATGTTGAACTCCATTATGGTCGGGAGCAGCAGAGCGTTGGCCACACCGTGGGGCACATCGAAAAGCGATCCCATCGGATGAGCCATGCCGTGAACCAGACCCAGGCCTACGTTGGAGAACGCCATGCCGGCGATATACTGCGCCACAGCCATGCCGTTGCGGCCCTCGGGATTCTGAGGCTCGTCGACAGCGACAGGCAGATAGCGGGCGATCATGCGGATAGCCTCGATCTCAAACATGTCGCTCATCTCCCAGGCGCCTTTGGTGATATAGCCCTCGATGGCGTGGGTCAGGGCGTCCATGCCGGTGGCTGCCGTCAGACTCCTGGGGAGCGAATACATCAGCTCGGCGTCGATTATGGCCACAGCGGGGATATCGTTGGGATCCACGCACACCATCTTCTTTTTCTTCTCCTCGTCGATGATCACGTAGTTGATCGTGGTCTCGGCGGCAGTGCCGGCCGTGGTGGGCAGAGCTACCATCGGTATGCTCTTGTTTTTGGTCGGCGCGCAGCCTTCGAGCGACACGATGTCGGCGAAATCAGGATTGGCCACGACAATACCGATACCTTTGGCGGTATCCATTGCCGATCCGCCGCCGATGGCTATGAGCAGATCGGCCTGGGCGGCCTTGAAAGCGGCCACGCCATCCTTCACGTTGGTCACGGTCGGATTAGGCTTCACTTCGCTGAAAATCTCGTAAGCCACACCGGCCTCGTCGAGCACGTCGGTCACCATCTTGGCCACGCCGAACTGGATCAGACCCTTGTCGGTCACCACCAGCGCCTTTTTCTTGCCGAGGCGGTCGATCACTTCAGGGAGCACTTTGCGTGCGCCGGGTCCGAAATAAGAGGTTTCGTTCAATATAAATCTCTGAACCATAGAATATAAGATATTTAATTTAAGGATTTGACATTCCTGCGGGCGGAGGCACTCCCCGCTCCACCATCAAAATTACTTCATTTTTGGCAATTTCCCAATAATCCTCCCCGCTTTAATCTTTTTTCAGACGGCAATTTGCCGCGAGGATGGAGATAAAAGCGGAAAAATTAGTAATTTTGCGCAATCATGGCGATATCACACCCGCTGCCGCGGGATAAACCACGCCTGTTCCTTAACCAAAAATCCGGCATCTTCCGATGAAACTCCTTGACACCCTCAAAACCCCGATAAAACCAGGCCAGCGCAAAGTCATCAAATGGCTATGGATAGCATTCGGCGCCGTGACGGCCGCCATGCTGATATTCTTCTATCTTGTCTACAACGGAATGATCGGCTACATGCCTCCGGTGGAAGAGCTTAAGAATCCTCATGACCGGTTCGCATCGGTAATCTATTCAGCCGACGGACAGGAACTCGGACGGTACTTCCGCAACACCGGCAACCGCGTATACGCCGATTTCGACGAAATATCACAGAATGTGGTGGATGCCCTCATATCGACCGAGGACGCGCGGTTTGAGGATCATTCCGGCATCGACGTCAGGGCACTGGCCCGCGTGGGCGTAAAGACTCTGCTGCTCGGCCAGCGCAACGCCGGCGGCGGATCGACCATCACGCAGCAGCTTGCCAAGCAGCTGTATTCACCCGAGTCGCACGGACTGATGAACCGCGTGATGCAGAAACCCATCGAATGGATGATCGCCGTCAAACTCGAGCGATTCTATTCAAAGGAAGAGATCATCAAGATGTATCTCAACCAGTTTGACTTCCTCTACAACGCCGTGGGCATCAAATCGGCCGCACACGTGTATTTCGGCAAGACGCCGGAGGAGCTGACCGTTGAGGAAGCCGCCACGCTTGTAGGCATGGTAAAGAATCCGGCATATTACAACCCAGTTAGACGTCCTGAGCGCACTCTGCAGCGGCGCAACGTAGTTCTCGACCAGATGGTCCGCAACGACAAGCTCACCCAACTGCAGGCCGACTCGCTCAAGGCTCTACCGCTTAAGCTCGACTTCCACCGTGTTGACCACAAGGAGGGGCTCGCTCCATACTTCCGCGAGGAACTGCGCCGGATGCTCCGCGCCCACAAACCATCGCTCAGCGACTACGCGCAGTGGGACCGCCAGAGCTTCTACGACGATTCCATCGCTTGGGAGAACAATCCGCTTTACGGATGGATCGACAAGAATCCCAAGCCCGACGGATCGAAATACGATATCTATACCGACGGCCTGAAAATATACACCACCATCGACTCGCGCATGCAGAAATATGCCGAGGATGCTGTGGAGGAACATATGAGCAAAAAGCTGCAGCCGGCGTTTTTCCGTGAGAAACGCGGATCGCAGTCGGCGCCCTACACGACCAACCGCACCGAGGTGAGCCAGCAGCAGATCGACAAGCTGATAGAGCATTCCATGCAACAGACCGACCGCTACCGGCTGATGAAAAAAGCCGGAGTCTCGAAAGAGGAGATCGAGAAAGCGTTCCGCACTCCGCGCGAGATGAAAGTTTTCTCCTATCAGGGCACTCTCGACACGATAATGACACCCTTCGACTCGATGCTCTACAACAAGCACTTCCTGCGCGCCGGATTCATGGCCATGGAACCCAAGAACGGGCATGTGAAGGCCTACGTGGGCGGCCCGGACTTCGAGCATTTCCAGTACGATATGGTTTCGACCGGACGCCGCCAGATCGGTTCGACCGTCAAGCCGTTTCTCTACACCTATGCGATGGAGGAGGGATTCACGCCATGCGACCAGTTCCTCAACGAGCAGCCGGTGCTTTACGATGAGAACGGACGCCCGTGGGCGCCGCGCAACTCCGGAAAATCACGCATAGGCGAGATGGTCGACCTTCGCTGGGCCCTCACCAACTCCAACAACTGGATATCCGCACGCCTGATCAGTCAGCTCTCGCCGGCGTCGCTCGTGCGCACAATGCACAATTTCGGCATCACGGCCCATCTTGATCCCGTCATGTCGCTTTGCCTTGGGCCGGCCGACGTATCGGTAAAAGAGATGGTAACCGCCTATTCGGCGTTCGCCAACCGCGGCATGCGTGTCGACCCCCTTTTCGTCACCGCCATCACCGACGCCAACGGCAACGTGCTCGCCGAATTCTCACCGCGCCACACCGAGGTCATCTCCGAGGAAGCCTACTGGCGTATCCTCTCGATGCTGCTCAACGTTGTCGACTCCGGCACGGGCAACCGTATACGCCGACCGCCGTACAACATCACAGCCCAGACCGGCGGCAAGACCGGAACGACCAACTCCAACTCCGACGGCTGGTTCATGGCATTCACGCCCGGACTGGTGGCAGGCACCTGGGTAGGCGGCGAAGAGCGCTACATCCACTTCAACTCCATGGCCCAAGGACAGGGCGCATCGATGGCGCTGCCGATCTATGGCCTGTTCATGAGCAAGGTCTACGCCGATCCGTCGCTCCCCTACAATCAGGACATGCGCTTCGAGTTCCCGGCCGACATCAATCTCTGCGAAAAAGACTATTACGGCGATTACGTCGACTCCGACAACAACGCCGAGGAAGCTTCGTTCGAAGGCGTCTTCGACTGACCGCCGAACATCCATCCGAAAGCCCGGTCAAGCCGCGGAATAGCATTCTGGTAGTGGTTGCCAGGCACAATCTCGAAGAAGTCGCGGATGCCATGTGCTGCCAGATATTTCACGATCTCGACAGTATCGGTCTGCACGCTTCGGAACTGAGGCACCTTTGCCTGAGCCTCCCTGTTGCCGAGCAGAAAGTAAGCACGCCCCTTTTTCTGCGGGATGCTGACTGACTTCACCCACTCCACGAAACCTTCATACCAGAATGATCCCGACAATGAAATGATGTTGTCGAAAAGACCGCACCCGAGCCACTGCCACAGAGCGAACAGCCCCGACAGGGAGTCGCCGGCAATGGTGCGCTCCGCATCAGCCTCTATGCCCAGACGCCGCTCGGTCTGAGGCATCACCTCTTCCCGAAGCAATCTCAGAAATTCCGGCGCCTCGCCGGCGAAATCGGGGCTCCCCGCGGGCACGCCTTTTGCTTTCCATGGCGTCAGCGCATTGTCCCAGTCAATGCCTGTCACCACGGCTATCGATACGCCATATTCCCCGGCTGCGCCCTCTATCCAGTCGTGAAGGCCGTCGAACGGATAAAGAATGTAGCATATCCGCGAGGCGTATGCCCCCACAGCGGTTATTTTAAGATTCCGTATGCTGAATGTCATCATATCGCAGAATTCCTGAAAGTTCTTTGAAACCGATACTATGATATAACGAGCGGGCGCCGGTGGTTGTTTCAAGATTATTGCTGTCCGATAAAACTTTTTGAGACAGGTACGAAATAAGGGCTGGCACCTATTGCAGGAGTCAGCCCTTT
>CANRCT010000030.1 GCA_947629175.1 uncultured Muribaculaceae bacterium
CGGCTATAAGAAGCGATATGATGAATATGATGGCTATCCTGTGCATGATATTAGGTATTAGGCTGCAAAGTTAAGCAATTATCCTCGGGCGTTATGAGCTGAAGCAGCTTCAGGTGTTCATAACTCCAATCGGATGGGCAGATGTGCGGCGGCAGCCTGGAAGCTGCGGGTCAGGAGGGGGTGGAAACTATGTGGACGTCCATCTGGGGGAAGGGGAAGCTGATGCCAGCGGAGGGGAGCTCGGTGTAAATGCGGCGCATGACGGTGTTGTAGAGGGCCCAGTAGTCGGATGTGCGGGCCCATGCGCGGACGGTCAGGTTGACGCTGCTGTCGGCGAGGGCGGAGATGGTGACGGTAGGATCGGCCACCGGGTTCTGGGTGAGGGCGCGTATGGCGGCTTCGGTCTGGCGCTGGTGCTCAAGGAGCCGGCGGCGATGGGAGCTGAAAAGCCGTTTTATCCACGATTTGCGCGGAGCCTGTCCGTCGGCGGCCGACGCTGAAGAGCTGTCAGTGTCGTCTGTCGACGGATCATCCTCGGGCCGGACGTCGGCGGCACGCACTACCAGAGGCTCGTCGGCGAGTATGGCGAGTATAGCCCGCTCGGCAGTGGCGAAATCGTCGCCGTAGGATATGCCTATATCCCACTGCACGCGGCGGTAGCGCTGGCGCGACCAGTTGTTGATGCTGCCGGTCGACAGGCCTCCGTTGGGTATGATGATCGACTTGTTGTCGGGGGTGCAGATGATGGTGTGGAATATCTGTATCTCGGTGACAGTGCCGGCGAATCCCTGCGCTTCGATATAGTCGCCGATCTTGTAGGGCTTGAGGAGCAGTATGAGCACTCCTCCGGCAAAGTTCTGGAGGGTGCCGCTCAATGCCATGCCGATGGCTACGCCGACGGAGGCGAATACGGCCAGGAACGAGGATGTGTTGATGCCCAGTATGCCTATTACCGTGATGATCAGGATGAAGTAGAGCAGTATCTTGATGAGGCTGAGCACGAATGTGGTGAGCGACTGCTCCACGTTGCGGCGGTGGAGTATGGTGGCGGTGATGGTGAAGAGGCGGCGGATGATGAACTTGCCGACGTAGAACACCAGTATGGCTATGGCCAGATGTATGGCGAATTCGACGAGTCCCGACACCATGCGGTTGATCAGTTCGTCGAACGACAGCGATTTGAGCGCCTTGAGATCCTGCGCGGGAGTGGGTATGGAGTCGGCAGGGAGAGTGAGGGGTATCTGTGCGAGCAGTGAGTAAAGGTTCATGTAAGGTCGTATTGGTTATGATTGAAAATGGTCATTCAGTCGATCTGATATGAGGGGTTGAGCGATGTGACGTCGCGGTGCCAGTCGAGATCGCGGTGGTTGTGCCACTGTATCGAGCGCGTGCCCTGGGTGTCGGTGGTGACCGAGGGGATGAAGCATCCCAGGCCGGTGTGGCGGCTCATGTCGAGCCCGTAGCTCGTCGGGGTGGCTCCCGCGTAGGTGACCGTGCGGGCGAAGGCCTCGTCCCAGGCCTGGATGAGCGAGGCATCCACCGGGAGAGCGCGTATATAGTCGGCCATATCCCAGGTGTATGACGGAATGCTGCGGCGGAAGTAGGGCACCCGGCTGTAACCGGCTTCGGGCACGGCGCCGGTGCGCATGATGGCTGCCGTGGCCTCCGCGAGCTGTCGGAGCGGATCGGTCATTATCACGGCAATAGAGCAGTAATTGTAGGATGCCGATGGCCCCATGTAGTAATCGAGGGTGTTAGAGGCGATTTGCGTCAGGTCGAGCTGGGGCTCGAACATGGCGGGAATATTTTCGGCGTAGGGCATTCCTTCGATGGGGAGCTCGGTGCCGGAAGCAATGATGGCTTTTGCGGCAGTGCGGAGCTGATAGGCCACCTCCACGCTGCTCATCAGGCAGCAGTCGAAATAGATGAAGTCGAAATTCTCGCCTTCGAGCGCCTGTGCAAGCGACGTCAGCTTCATTGTGGCGCGGCCTGCCGACGAGTTGTCATCCTGACCGAAAGAGAGGAGAGAGGCGGAACGCGACGAAGAGTCGTCGAGCCATCCGGTGCCGTGACTCCAGAGCACGAGGCCGCGCTGTGAGGCGGGGAAGAGCGACTCCACGTCGGCGAGCACCTGTTTCATGCGGGCGACCGACAGGCTCGACTCATCTTCGGAGTATGCTTTGACAATAGTGGTCTTGCCGGGAGTTATCACTTTCAGCTCGGGAGCTGCCGTAGCTCCGTCGTGATATACCACCAGATTGCCCCCGTTGAGTTTTCCGGCCAATGCTGCGGCCTCCATCTGGGCTATGTTGTTGTCGTCGACGTGGTAATATGATCCGAGATTGTTGTCGGCCACCATGTAGACGAGCACTGTGCGGTCGAGTCCGGAGGGTTCGGGTTCAGGCTCCGGTTCGGAGTTTGAGCATGATGAGATGGCTGCCGGCAAAATGGCGAGCAGCGTTATCAGCAGTCGTGTGAGGATTCTTTCCATTGATAAGAAGAGATGTAAAATGGTGTATAAGCATGCAAAGTTACTAATTTTCTCTCAAACCGGCAGTAGATGTGGCTTCTTGGGGCGTGACGTTAAAATGTGGCAACGGTTTTTAGCTGTAGATGTGTGAAAAGCCGTTAAAAAAAGAGCATCCACGCCTCTGTCGGAATGGGCTGAGGCGTGGATGTGAAGTTATGGAATATGAATTAGAGGCGTATCAGCGCTGCGCTACGGCCTGGAGCGTGCCGGCGGCAGTGTCGGCTGTCACGCGGATGGTTTCGCCCGGCTTGGTGTCGACCGTGGCGCGGAGTCCTCTGTAGGCTATCTCGCACGGGCCTCCTTTTACCGACCTGATGAGCGCATAGTCGAGATTGCCGTCCTTGGCATAGACCGAAACCTCGAAATTGCCGCGGGCAAGCAGTCCCTCGATATGGCTGTCGGCCCAGTCCGACGGCAGTGCCGGCAGCAGGTTTATGACGCCTGTATGGCTCTGCATGAAGAGCTCGGCTATGCCTGCGGTGCCACCGAAGTTTCCGTCGATCTGGAATGGCGGATGCACGTCCCAGAGATTGTCGGATGTGCCCTGGCGGAGAAGGTTCTTGAAGAGCGTATAGGCGTGGTCGCCGTCGAAGAGTCGCGCCCAGTGGTTGAGCTTCCATCCCATGCTCCATCCGGTGGCAGCGTCGCCACGTTCGCGCAGGGTCTGGCGTGCGGCGTCGGCGAGCACGGTGTCGGTCATGGCGTTGATGGTGCGTCCGGGATGCAGTCCGAAGAGGTGGTTGGTATGACGGTGACGGTCGTTGGGATCGTCGATGTCGTCAGTCCATTCCTGAAGCTGTCCGTGACTGCCCACCTGATAGGGTCTGATGCTGTCGAGCAGCCCCTGCCACTCTTTGACCGACTGCGGGTCGGTGTCGAGCGTGCGCGCCGCCTCGATGGCATCGAGCAGTATCTCGCGGGTGACGGCGTTGGCATATGTGGCTCCGAGGTCGCACTCTCCGTGTTCGGGCGAGTAGCTCGGGGCGGTGGTGTATGTGTCGCCGCTCTTGTGGAGAAGATCAGATGCGAAGTCGGCGCTCGACTTTATGATGGGATATCCCACCTCGCGGAGCCAGTCGGTGTCGCGGGTGTAGTCGTAATATTCCCATATCTGCGATGCAAGCCACGGGCCGGCGCTGGGATTGTAGTTCCAGCTCATCTGTCCGGAATTGAGCGGAGCGGTGAATCCGAATATGTTGGCTGAGATGCTGGCGGTCCATCCTCTTGCGTTCCAATAGTCGCGCGCAGTGGCTTCTCCCGGCTTGACGAGGCCGCGGATATAGTCGATATAAGGCTCGAAACATTCGAGAAGATTGGTCGATGTGGCCGGCCAATAGTTCATCTGCACGTTGATGTTGTTGTGGTAGTCCACTCGCCACGGGCCGTCGATGTTGTTGTGCCATAGTCCCTGCAGGTTGGCGGGCATCGTGCCCGGGCGCGACGACGATATGAGGAGATAGCGGCCGAAGTTGAAATATGTCTCTTCGAGACCATGGTCGGCGGCGCTGTCACGGTAGGCGACAAGGCGGCGGTCGGTGGGCAGCGGAGCGGGGCGCTCCTGACCGGGATTGATGGCGAGGCGCACTCTGCCGTAGAGGCCGAGATAGTCGTCGAGATGGTCGGCGTAGAGCCTGTCGTAGCTCTTGCGCGACGCGGCGTCGATGATCTTGTTGACGGTCACGGCGGGATCACCTCCGACAAAGGCTTTGGCGTCGGTCGGATCGGGGTCGAGGTTCATGCGGTAGTCGGTATCGCCGGCTATGAGGAATTCCACGTCGTCGGCTCCGCTGACGGTGAGCGTGCGGGCCTCGGCATCAGCCTTGACGGTGCCCTCGCCGCTTACCTTGGCCTCCACGCGCATCGCCCAGCGCATGCCGTTGTTGTCGAGATGTCCCTGATAGAGGAGGCTGTTGGATCCTTCGGCGGTCACTTTGTCGACCGTCTGGGGAGTGGCGAATGTCAGCTCAAGGTTCTGCGCTCCTCCATCCGACTGGAAACGCCACACCATGACGCTGTCGGGGTAGGAGCAGAAGTAGCGGCGCGCATATCTTACGCTGTCGGCCGTAAAGCTTACCAGAGCCACCGACTTGTCGAGATTGAGCACGCGGCGGTAGTCGCTCACCTTGGATTCGTCGATGGAGGTGGCCACGAGGATCTCGCCCATCTCGGTATAGGTGCCGAACACGTTGCGGTCGTAGTCGACCGTTCCGCGGAATTCTCTCGACACCATGCGTCCGGCTTTCTCGTTTTCTCCTTTTTCAAGCAGCTGACGGATGGAATCGAGCGTGGCGGGATCGACCTTGCGGTTCATTGCCCAATAGCGTTCCGGACCGGTGCCCGGGCCTCCCATCCAGAGCGTTTTCTCGTTGATGACCACTCGTTCGCGGGCCACAGATCCGAGTATTGAGCCGCCAAGGGAGCCGTTGCCGATGGGGAGCGAGCGTGATTCCCACTCGCGGTCGGGATTGGTCGGAGCTCCTGAGAAATCATTGATGGTCCACGGGGCGCTCGTCTGCGACGATGTCGGGGTGTCGAACCAGATGGAGTTGCCGGCGATGTAGTCGTCGGCTGTTGGCATCGGAGCTTTCTGCCCTGCGCATCCGGCCGCGGCCGCTGCGGCAGTCAGAGCTATCGCTGCCGAGAATGTCTTGAAAGTCATGCTTTGATATGTTTTTTCATGGAGCAGTGCCCCGGGTTTATTAAGTTTGCAAATTTACTGAATGCCTGTCGATCCGGCAGTCGGTTTAATGTTTTTTAATGGCTTTACCGCTGTCATGGCACAGCTTTGCCACAATATGGGGAGCTATCAGCGCGTAGCCGTCGTCGTTGGGGTGAAGTCCGTCGCGGAACAGCCGCTCCTGGATCTTGCCGTCGGGGCCGAGCAGCTCTACTCCGGGATTGATGTAATGGCACCCCTTGTCGGCAGCAAGGCTTTCGAGCGATCGATTGATCTCTTCCACAAGCGGCTCGCGGCCGCGCCGGGGCAGCAGGCCTGCGAGTATGATCCTTGCCTGCGGCTGCCGCCGGCCTATGGCTTCGAGGAGATGTCCGATGCCGTCGACGATCTCGGCGGGAGTGTTGAACGCCAGATTGTTGGTGCCGATCATCACTACGATGTTGTCGGCCGCAGTCCCGTCGAGCTCGCCGTGATACACCCGCCAGAGCACGTTCTCTATTTTGTCCCATCCGCATCCCATGTTGGCGAAGCCCTCGGGCTCCATGAATTTCCGCCATGTCTCGGGGCCGCTTTTCCGGCGGCTGCCCGGTTCGCCTCCCCAGTATTGCACTATGGAGTTGCCTATAATGAGATTTGCCGGCTTCACGCTGTCGACGTATCGGCATATGTCGAGATGGCGCTGATGCCAGTCGTAGGTGCCTATGTCGCGCCGCTGGCTGACGGCCACCGTGGTAGTGGGCCGTCCTTCCGGCATGTCCAGAATCTCCCTCGCTCTGGCCTCGATGGTTACTGCCTGGCGGCGTGAGTCGGTGGCGCCGAGGTAGTGCAGCCGTTCTGTGCCGGCCTTGACGAGGGAGTCGCAGGCCGGACGCAGCGAGTTGTAGCGGTCGACCACCATGACGGGCGCTTCGGAGCCGGCGCTTCGGAGCCGGCCGATGGCTGAGATTATAGCCGAGGCTTGTGCCTTGCCGTTTCCGGCGCCGGCTAAGTCGAGTATGCAGAGACGCGGACCGGAGGCGGCGACGAGTTCTGACGCGGCGTCAACATCCATGCTCTTGCCGTCAGCAGCGAGACTGACCACCGGCAGGTCCAGATTGCGCTGCAGGGCCGGAACCCAGTCAAGCGCCTCGCGGCCGTCGCTGCAAATACCGACAGCCATTATCGGGCGTCTGTTGTCGGCTGGGACGAATCTGATTTTCGACTGACGTGGCACTCCGAGCTCCAGACTTCCCACTCTTGATGACGGCAGATAATAACGGTACTCGCAGTCGGGCTTGAGATCGGCCGCAATACCGTCGCTGACGAAAAGGCCCTCAGAGGTTTGAGGACAACGGTGCCATGCGCCGTCGCGGTCCACGCGGAAGAGCTCGCCCATATCCGATCCGTCGCCTGCCGCAGCCGATATTCTGACTCTGATTTCGTGCGCGTCGGTAAAAAAGCTTACGCTCAGACCGTCGGCGGTCAGCCACTGCTCTTTCAGCGAGGGATCAAATTCGGTCAGAGCGCTTTGGGGGAGCCGCAGATAGGTGCCTGAGGCTCCGGGCACCTGATTCAGCACTGTCGGGAAGCCCGCTTCCATCGGATTGTGCCATACTGTGGAGTCGGGCTGCATGGCTGCGCGTGTCGTGAGGCCGATGCTGATGGTCATGAATATGGCCATTATCGTCTGCAGCGGCCGTGGATTAGTGGGGTTCATTGCTGGTATGATGGTTTATCGGATAATGATCGGCTCGTCTCTCCCGGCTTTCTGCTTTATGGCCGCCGGGAACAGATTCCCCTCTCAGAGGCAAAATTAGTGATTGTGCGATGAAAATGCAATACATGGCGACACCCGTTGATGCGATAATCGGTATTTCGGAGGGTATGAAACGTAAAAAAATATTAAATACCGAGGATGTTTAAGGATTTCCATTAATTTTGCAGCTAATAAAAATCTTATCTCTTAAATCAAATCCACGATGGTAAACAGCAAGCCTTATGTGATCGGTATCGACATGGGTGGCACCAATACGGTGTTCGGTATTGTCGATGCACGCGGTGTGGTCCTCACCAGCGACTCGATCAAGACAAAAAAACATTCCAATATCAACGACTATATCGACGAGCTCTACACGGAGACCATGAGGCTTGTTCGCGCTATCGACGCCGAAGGCAAGATTTTCGGTATCGGCGTGGGCGCCCCCAATGCCAACTATTTCACCGGCATGATCGAGGACGGCGTCAATCTTCCCTGGCCTACCCCGGTGCCTTTCGCGCAACTCCTCTCCGATAAGTTCGGTATCCCTGTTGCCATCACCAACGACGCCAACGCCGCAGCTATCGGTGAAATGACCTATGGCGCGGCACGCGGACTGAAAGATTTCATCATGATCACGCTCGGCACCGGAGTGGGCAGCGGCATTGTCATCAACGGACAGCTCGTGTATGGCCACGACGGTTTCGCCGGAGAGCTCGGCCACGTGATAGTGAAGCGCAACAACGGCCGTCTCTGCGGATGCGGACGCGCTGGATGCCTGGAGACATATTGCTCTGCCACCGGTGTGGCCCGTACGGCCCGCGAGTTCCTTGAGATCCGCACCGAGCCGTCGGTGCTCCGCGACATTCCTGTCGACGCCATCACCTCCAAGGATGTCTATGACGCAGCCATGAACGGCGACAAGATCTCCAAAGAGATATTCGAATATACCGGTACGATACTGGGCGAGGCGCTGGCCGACTTCACGGCTTTCTCGTCGCCCGAGGCGTTCGTGCTTTTCGGCGGACTTGCCAAGAGCGGCGAGCTCCTGCTCAAACCGCTCCGTGAATCCATGGAACGCAACATGCTCAGCATCTACAAGGGCAAGGTAAAGGTGCTCCTTTCGGAGCTCCGCGAAGCTGATGCCGCAGTGCTGGGCGCCAGCGCTCTCGGATGGGAAGCCAAGCCGGCCACGGCTCCCGTGCCCCCCGCATCGGCAGCTCCTGCCGCTCCGCAGCCCTGATGCCGCCGGAGCGCTCCAACGACTACTTTTTGTGTAAAGAATCATAAGTTTAGTTAAATGGCATGTCCCCTTACGACCGTGAGGCCGTAGGGGGGATGTTCTTTGTATGACCGCCGGAGCGGCCGGAATCCTGTCAGGGCTTTGCGGGAGCGGATGCCACGATGTTGAGTCCCTGCAGCCGGAGGACGCCATCGTCGAGCAGGCGCCGAAGTGTCGGTATCAGCTCTTTGACGGGTATACGCAATTGTGAGGCCATGTAGTCGGCCGTATGCCCTCCGGGTTGCGAAGCGAGATAGAGGATGGCCTGCTGGATTGAAGAGCCGGAATGACGCGATGCGTCGGATTCGCTGCGCTGGCTTCGGCACACGTCGCACCGGCCGCAGGGGCCGGCGTCGGTTTCGCCGAAATAGCGTAGCATGCGGGCAACGCGGCAATCGGCTGCGTCAAAGACGAAAGATGCCATGGCGTCGAGGCGGCGCTTCATTACCTCACGACGCCGCTCATAGACACTGACTGGTATCTGAAGGTAGCGTTGCTCGTCGCGTGAGGTCAGAAAGTAGATATAAGGTCTGTTGGATGCGGGGACGTAGCTCGCGATATGTTGCCGCCCAAGAGAAAGAAGCGACTGGTATACTTCGTCGGGCGTAAGGCCGAGGCGGCGCGCCATCTGGTTTTCGCAGATGTCGACATAGTCGGCGAACAGTCCGGTGTAGGTGCGCAGCAGCTGCTGCAGCACCGCGTCGTCGCGCTGATCGAGCCTGAGGCCGTAGAGCTCGTCGCGGCGCAGGGTGATCATGATTCTTGCGCGTGAAGCCACGTCGTCGACATATTGCCAGTAACCCGAACGTGCCAACAGCTCTATGGCGCTGCGCGTCATCCGCGGCTGACGGTGAAATCGGCGGCAGAATTCTTCGAGGTCAAACTCGTAGACGGCGTTGTATCCGTCGCCCACGGCGATGCCGAGCGAAACGCATACCTGTGAGTAGATTTCCTTGATGAAGTCGCGCGGAGGGAATGCTTCGCTCAGACGGCGCATCAGCGTAGCGTGGTCGTGGCGTGAGGCGATTACGAGAGCAAATGACGGCTTGCCGTCGCGGCCCGCTCTGCCCGCTTCCTGATAATACTCTTCAAGCGAAGGGGGCAGATCGTAATGGATGACGAGCCTTACATCGGGCTTGTCGATGCCCATGCCGAAAGCGTTGGTAGCCACCATAACTCGGGTCTGGCCCTCCTTCCACTGCTTCTGGCTCTCGTTTTTCTCTTCGATTTCGAGACCGGCGTGATAATGTGCGGCCGATATCCCCTCGTTGCGGAGCATATCGGCTATCTCGCGGGTGCGTCGGCGCGAGCGCACGTAGACTATGGTCGATCCTGCCGTGGAGCGGAGCGCCTTGAGAAGCAGACCATCCTTGTGGTCGGCCATGCGCACTATATAGGAGATATTGGGCCGTGCGAAACTGGCGGTGAACACCGTGCGGCCTTCGAATCCGAGCCGATCCATTATGTCGGCGCGCACCTCGGGAGTGGCCGACGCTGTCAGAGCGAGCAACGGCGCCGCTGGGAATAGTGTGCGGAGCCGAGAGATATTCAGGTATGAGGGGCGGAAATCATACCCCCACTGCGATATGCAATGGGCTTCGTCGACTACGATGAGGCTTACCTCCATGTGGCGCAGCGTGTCGAGAAACGTTTCACTCTGCAGTTTTTCAGGCGAGAGGTAGAGAAATTTCGCGTGGCCGGCGTTGCATCGGTCCACTCCGAGCTTGTGCTCAGCCCGCGTGAGGCCGGAGTGGAGACACACGCCGCGGATGCCGCGTCGTGCCAGATTCTCCACCTGATCGGTCATGAGCGAAATGAGCGGCGTCACGACCACTGTGATTCCAGGCAGTATCAGTCCCGGCACCTGGAATGTCAGCGATTTGCCTCCGCCGGTGGGGAGCAGCCCGAGGGTGTCGTGGCCTGCGAGCACGGAAGCGATTATCTCGCCCTGCAGAGGCCTGAAGGATTCATATCCCCAGTAGTGGCGGAGCGTCTCTTCGGGCGTGGTTGATGGCGTGGTGTCACGGAGGTTCATTCAGGGATACGGATATCATTGATAAGGAGCTGTATGGCTCCCCCCGATGCCTGATGCTTGTTGTCCTCGATGGTGAAGGCGATGTCAAAAGGCTTCCGCGAATGGATGTAGTCGAAGTGCTGCGCCATGTTGAAGGCTATGCAGTTGAACACCTTGCCCGAAGTGTCGTCGACCAGTTCGAGCTTTATGTGCTCAAGGTTTTTGCCGACAAGCTTGCTCGTGCCGAAGTCCATCACCGAGCGCGCGCAGAACACCGGTTTCTGGTTGCCCGGCCCGAATGGATTGAACCGTCGCAGCGTGGCCACAAACTCGCTCGTGATCTGTGCGAACGTGATCTGCGCGTCGATATCGAGCAGCGGTGTCATCTGTCGCGGGAGGATGTTGGCGGCGACGTATTCTTCGAAGCGCCGGGTAAATTCGGGTATGTTCTCCTCTTTGAGCGACAGGCCGACGGCGTAGGTGTGGCCCCCGAAGTTCTCAAGGATGTCGCGGGTGGCCTCTACGGCCTTGTAGACGTCGAAGCCCTGTACGGAGCGCGATGATCCGGTAGCCATGCCGTTGTTGAGTGTCAGCACCACGGCCGGCTTGTAATAAAGCTCCGTCAGGCGCGAGGCCACGATGCCTATGATGCCGCGGTGCCAGTCCTTGTTGTAAATGACGATGGATTTCTTATCGGAGCAGTCCTCTCCACGCGCCTCCAGGATGGCGTTGGCCTCCTCGGTGATGCGTTTGTCGAGCTCCTTGCGGTCCTGGTTGTAGCGGTCGATCTCCTTGCCTTTTTCATGGGCTTCGGCCGAATCGCGCGCCACGAGCAGATCTACGGCCTCGCGTCCGCTCTGCATGCGTCCTGAAGCGTTGATTCGGGGCCCGATCTTGAATATGACGTCGGATATGGTGATCTCCCGGCCGCTGAGGCCGCAGATCCTGATGATGGCCCTGAGCCCGAGGTTGGGATTGGAATTGAGCCGCCGCAGACCGTGGTAGGCCATGATGCGGTTTTCGTCGACCATAGGCACTATGTCGGCGGCGATGCTTACGGCCACAAGGTCGAGCATGCACTCCAGCTCGGCGCCGGGGATGCCGTTGGATATGGCGAAAGCCTGCATGAACTTATAGCCTACGCCACATCCCGAGAGGTGGGAGCAGGGATAGGTGCTCCCTTCGAGCTTGGGGTTGAGGATGGCCACGGCGTCGGGCAGACGGTCGTCGGGCACATGGTGGTCGCAGATGATGAAGTCGATGCCGAGAGTGCGGGCGTAGTCGATCTCCTCGATGGCCTTGATGCCGCAGTCGAGTATGATCACGAGACTGACGCCCTGAGAGGCTGCGTAGTCGATGCTACGCTTCGAAATCCCGTAGCCTTCGTCGTAGCGTGTCGGGATGTAATATTCAACGTTGGAGTAGAAGTTGCGCAGATAACGGTAGACGAGTGCTACGGCTGTAGTGCCGTCAACGTCGTAGTCACCGTAGACCATGATTCTCTCCTTTGCTCCCATGGCTTTGTTGAGACGGGCCACAGCCTTGTCCATGTCGGGCATGAGGAACGGATCGTGGAGATCCTTGAGCGATGGATGGAAGAAATGTTCTGCCTCGTCGACCGAGCTGATGCCGCGCTGCACGAGCAGCCGGCTTATCGGCGGACAGGCCGCATAGCGCTTAGAGAGTCGTGACTCGTAGCTCTGCTCTTCTGACGAAAGGGTTGAATAGTTCCATTTGCTTGTCATTTATGTTTTTATTTTTTATTTCCTTTCAGCGCGCACAGAGCGCGTGGATGTCATCGCCGCCACGGGCGGACGATACAGCCTTGTCAGAGGGGAGCGGGGAGCGTCGGGGGTAGTCGGCTGAAGGTGGAGAGTGCGGCCTGCCCCGTGTCGCAAAATTAAATAATCCGGCCCGATTTACCAAGTCCGTTAAGGTTATTTATAATATTTGCCGGGGTGTCGGCTGATGGCGGTCAGAAGCGGGCTTTTGAGATGAGTTTTATAGGTAAAGGCTTGTAAATAAGATTGTATAAGCTTATATAATTTATATAACTTATATAACTTATCTGATTTACATATAACGCCGGGCAGGCGCCGTGCCGGGGATTGCCCGGCTCGGCGCCTGCTTCAGCATGATTGTGTTATGGCTTGATGCGTGGAGGTCAGTCCACGTATTTTTTCACGATTACGGTAGCGTTGTGTCCTCCGAAGCCGAAAGCGTTGGAGAGCGCTGCGCGCACCTCGCGTTTCTGGGCTTTGTTGAAGGTGAAGTTGAGGGTATAGTCGATATCCTCGTCTTCGTCGCCCTCCTCGTGGTTGATGGTCGGGGGTACGATGTCCTCTTCTACGGCCTTGATGCTGAAGAGGGCCTCAAGGGCTCCCGTAGCGCCGAGCAGATGGCCTGTCATCGACTTGGTGGAGCTGATGTTGAGCTTGTAAGCTGCCGGGCCGAAAAGATCGACGATGGCCTTGACTTCGCTCTTGTCGCCCACGGGGGTCGATGTGCCGTGAACGTTGATGTAGTCGATGTCGTCCACTGTCATGCCGGCGTCGTCGAGCGCGGCCTTCATCGAAAGCTTTGCGCCGAGTCCTTCGGGATGCGTGGCTGTGAGGTGATATGCGTCAGCGCTCATGCCTCCGCCGGCTATCTCGCAGTAGA
Organism: uncultured Muribaculaceae bacterium; assembly: GCA_947629175.1. Lineage (GTDB taxonomy): Bacteria > Bacteroidota > Bacteroidia > Bacteroidales > Muribaculaceae > Paramuribaculum. The sequence goes on from CANRCT010000030.1 coordinate 12,900, forward strand.
TCTTGGCTCCGCGTGCCTTGGCGTGCTCGAGCTCCTCAAGGATGAGCACTGCCGATCCCTCGCCCATGACGAATCCGTCGCGGCTCTTGCTGAAGGGGCGTGAGGCTGTCTCGGGGGAGTCATTGCGTGTGGAGAGGGCGTGCATCGAGTTGAAACCGCCCACTCCGGCGGGATAGATGGCTGCTTCGGCGCCACCGGTCACGAAAGCGTCGGCTTTGCCGAGGCGGATCAGGTTGAATGCGTCGATGATGGCGTTGTTGGACGATGCGCAGGCCGATACCACGCCGTAGTTGGGGCCGTGGAACTCATACTCCATCGACACGTGACCCGACGCTATGTCGGCGATCATCTTGGGGATGAAGAAGGGGTTGTATTTGGGGCCGTTGGCTTCGTTGAGGGCATAATAGCCGGCTTCCTCTTCGAAGGTGTGGAGGCCGCCGATACCAGCTGCGACGATGACACCGATGCGGTTGCGGTCGAGGTTGGGCGCCTCGAGGATATTGCTGTCGGCCACTGCCTGACGGGCGGCCACCAGCGCATACTGCGCATAGAGGTCGAGCTGACGGAGCTTCTTGCGGTCGATGTGGTCGGCGCCGTTGAAGTCCTTTACCTCGCAGGCAAACTGGGTCTTGAATTTCGAAGCGTCAAAATGAGTGATGGGTGCGGCGCCGCTCTTGCCGGCTTTGGCGGCCTCCCAAGTGGTGGCTACGTCATTGCCCAGCGGAGTGATGGCTCCGAGTCCGGTCACTACAACTCTCTTTAATTCCATTCTTGTCTATCTCTGTGTGGATTGGTTGGCTGTTGGATATTAACCCTGGCGGCGTCCTGGAGGAGCCGCGAAGGGATCGGGGAGATTTAGGGCGTCAGGTGTATGCGGGGATGTGGTGTAGATAACGCCCAAGCGGCACACCGTCAACAGGGAGGAGATGCGCCGCGTGCGTATGGCCCCGAAAGGGGCTGTAGGGTGATGGATGAAGGGGGAATTACTTGCCCTCTTCAGCCTTCTCGATGTAGCTGATGGCGTCGCCTACGGTGGCGATGGTCTGAGCCTGGTCGTCGGGGATGGTGATGCCGAACTCCTTCTCGAACTCCATGATGAGCTCTACGGTGTCAAGGCTGTCAGCGCCAAGGTCCTGGGTGAAGTTTGCGGTTTCGGTCACTTCGTTCTCGTCAACGCCGAGCTTGTCGACGATGATAGCTTTAACGCGGGATGCGATTTCTGACATTTTTTCTGATTTTATGATTAGTGATTTCTAATTTGCGGTGCAAAGTAAGCGATTTTTCTCCGAATTATAAAACTTTCAGGCTATAAACTGACTGTCATGTGTCATTTTTGTCAGTTTTTATGGCCTTTGCGGGGCTTTTGGGGCGTCTGACGGCTCGCTGGGCGACAGCAGAGGCGCTATTGCCTGATCCCAGATCCGGGAGGTGGCGCCGAGCTGGCTCTTTACGTAGCTGCCGGCCGCTTCGCCCGATTTCCGCAGGAATGCGCCGTCGGTGGAGAGGCGCTGCAGGATGTCGTCGAGAGTGGTGCGGTCGGTGTAGCAGAATCCTCCTCCACATGCAAGCAGATCGGAGGCCTCCTTGAATTTGTCGTGACGGGGGCCGAATACGACGGGTATGCCGTAGACGGCCGCTTCGTTGATGTTGTGGATGCCTGTGCCGAATCCTCCGCCGATGAGGGCGGCGGATCCGTAGCGGTAGAGACTCGCGAGCTTGCCGAAGCAGTCGACGATAAGACAACGGGCATTGCCGGCATCGCGTCCGGCCTCAAGCTCCGAGAGCATGACGGCTCCCCCGGCCACACGGCTGCGGAGCGCTTCGAGCCGGGCCGCGTCGAATTCGTGGGGGGCTATGATGAGGCGGGTGGTGGAGGGGGCCGCGTTGAACCATGCGATATAATGGTCCTCATCGGCCGGCCATGAACTGCCCGCTATGAGAGTGAATGCGGAATCCCTGACGAAACGTTCCACGCGGGGCATGTCGACAGTGGTGTTGAGTATGTCGGTGACGCGGTCGAAGCGGGTATCGCCGGCCACTGTAGCGTTGCGGCAGCCTATGCCCGAGAGCAGTCGACGGGATGCTTCGTCCTGCACGAATATGTGGGTGAAGCAGCGAAGCATGCGCCGGAACTGGCCTCCCCATGGCTTGAAGAATATCTGCCGCGGGCGGAAGATGGCCGATATCAGGTAGGTGGGCACACCCATCCGCTGCAGCTCGCCGAGCAGATTGCCCCAGAACTCATATTTGACAAATACGGCGGCCGCAGGGCGCACTGTCTCGACAAAGCGGCGGGCGAGGCGGGGAGTGTCGGCCGGAAGATAACATACGATGTCGGCTCCGCGATAGTTTTTCCTGACCTCGTAGCCCGAGGGGGAGAAGAATGTAAGCACGATGCCTGTCTGCGGGCTCTCGCGGCGCAGACGTTCCATCAGCGGACGTCCCTGCTCGAATTCGCCGAGCGAAGCGGCGTGGATCCACACGTAGCGGCGTCCGGGCTGGAGCGCCGACGCGAGGGTGGGGAACGTCAGCCGGCGTCCGTCGCGTATGCGGGCTGCCTTCGGGTTGCGCACGGCAGCGGCCTTTATGCCGATGTCGTAAAGACGCATGGCCAGATTGTAAAGAGCGTTCATCGCGGGCTCGCTGTGACGTTATTTAATGGCCGATATGCCGCGACGGATGCGGGCCGTCGTCTCGTCGGGGCCGAGGAGCTCGGTGATGTCAAACATGTGGGGGCCTTTGCATTCGCCCACGACCGTCAGACGGAAAGCGTTCATGACATTGCCGAGGTGATAGCCTTTGGAGGCGATCCATTCGAGCACTACCGGCTCGGCATCGGAGCTCTTCCAGGACTTCAGGCCGCCGAGCACTCCGATGAGCTCCTCCATTATTGAGGGCATCTGCTCGCTCCAGCGTTTCCTGACTGCTTTCTCGTCGTAAGCCTCGGGGGCTTTGAAGAAGAAGCCTGCATGATCCCAGAGCTCGCTGACGAAGCTGACGCGACTCTTCACCATGCCGACGGCGCTGGCTATGTATTCGTCGGTGAAGTCGGCCGGATTGACGCCGTGCGCCTCCATGACCGGCTTGAAACGCTCGGCGAGCTCGGCGTCGGGGATCATCTGGAGATATTTGTGGTTGAACCACTTTCCTTTTTCGAAGTCGAAGCGTGCGCCGGAGCGCGAGCAGTGGTCGAACGAGAATGATCCGATCAGCTCGTCCATGTCCATGATCTCGCGGTCGTCGCCCGGATTCCATCCCAGGAGCGCGAGGAAGTTGACCACGGCCTCGGGCAGATAGCCGCTCTCGCGGTAGCCGGTCGAGATGGCGCCGGTCGAAGGATCGGTCCACTGAAGGGGGAATACGGGGAAGCCGAGGCGGTCGCCGTCGCGTTTGCTGAGCTTGCCCTTGCCGTCGGGCTTGAGCAGCAGCGGAAGATGCACGAACTGCGGGGCGGTGTCGCTCCATCCGAACGCTTCGTAGAGAAGCACGGGGAGCGGGGCCGACGGGAGCCACTCCTCGCCGCGGATCACATGGGTCACCTCCATCAGGTGGTCGTCGACGATGTTGGCCAGATGGTAGGTGGGGAGGTCGTCGGCGCTCTTGTAGAGCACTTTGTCGTCGAGCACGGAGGAGTTGATGGTCACTTTGCCGCGGAGCAGGTCGTCGACGGTGACGTCGCGTCCAGGCTCTATCTTGAAGCGCACCACGTAGGGGGTGCCGGCTGCTATAAGCCGCTCCACCTCCTCGGCCGGCATGGTCAGCGAGTTGCGCATGCGTCCGCGGGTCGAGGCGTCATACTGGAAGTTGGGCGTGGCCTGCCGGGCCGCTTCGAGTTCGGCGGGAGTGTCGAAGGCTATATAGGCTTTGCCGGCGTCGAGCAGACGGCGCGTGTGCTCGCGGTAGATGTCGCGGCGCTCGCTCTGCTTGTAGGGGCCGTAGGCTCCGCCCTCTCTTACGCCCTCGTCGATCTTTATTCCGAGCCATGCCAGGGCCTCGTTGATGTAGTCCTCGGCACCGGGCACGAAACGCTGCGAATCGGTGTCCTCGATGCGGAGTATCATGTCGCCCCCTGTCTGGCGGGCGAAAAGGTAGTTATAGAGAGCCGTGCGCACGCCTCCGATGTGGAGGGGGCCTGTCGGCGAGGGAGCGAAACGCACCCTGACTTTACGCTGCTGTGTCATCTCGATCAGTGTCTGTTGGGAAATTGAGCTGCAAAGTTACGAAAAAAAGCGATATTACCGTAATACCGCTTTCTTATTAATGCTTTGCAGCCAGCCGGAGGCTGTGTCAGAGGAGCAGGGCGGCTCCCGCCGTCCATGATTTGAAGCGGGGCGAAGAGCCCTGGAGCACGTCGCAGGGGGAGTAGCGGAAGAAGAGTCCCACATCGCCGCATACGCGGGCTGTGGCCATGAAGTCGACCGAAAGCTTGCGCAGCCCCACCCCGCGGTGGAAGTCCTTGCCTCGGCGGCCGTCGGCGTCGGTCCAGGTGGTCTTGATGCTGCCGTAGGCGTTGTAGGCCGGGATTATGCCTGCGCCGAGGCGGAAGCGTGTGCCGCAGACGTGGAAGGGGAACGTGTGCTCGTAGATCACCGGCAGCTGCAGCGAGAAGGTGTGCAGGCGGCTCATCTGCGGTCTCACCCCCTCGGGAAATGCGTCGATGCCGGTGGAGTTGGGGCCGGTCTTGACGAAACGGCGCCCGGTGGTGGAGCGGTAGTTGCGCCAGGTGTATCCGAGGCCTATGGTGAATGCGTCGGGGCCGTCCCAGTACTTCAGTCCGGGGAACATGAGCATCGAGATTTCCAGCGATTTGGCCGGCTCGATGTTGATGGAGGCACCCGGGGCGCCGACGATGCCGAGCGACACGGATCCCACTATCAGGTCGCTGCCGCTTTCCTGCCGGTTGCGGCGGCGTATCATGCCGGAGAAGAGGCCGGAGCCCGACTTCACGCGGCGGTCGGTGGCGGTGCGCTGGGTGAATATGAGGGTGGTGTCGGGGCATTCCACACTGATGGTCACGGCGCCGGCGTTTTCGGCCACGATGACGCGCTGTGCGTTGCTGATGCCGGTGATGGTGTCGGGGGCGGTGCTGGCCCACAGCCCGGAGGCCGCGAGGAGAGCAAGCGATGATATGATGGTTCGTTTAGCTTTCATAGTCAATCATGTTAATAGGGTATGCATGTGATGGGGTCAGAATCCGATATTTAGGCCGGTCGACCACAGGGAGTATTCCGGCCCGGTGGATCGGTGGAACATCCTGAAGGGAGAGTAGCGCACATACCAGCCGATCTCGCTGCCGAAGTTGAGTATGAAAAGTCCGTCGACGGAGAAAGCCCGCTGATGCAGACCCTTGTATTTGCGGCGGCATGACGTGCCGTCGGGATCGGTCCATTTGGTCGATGCGCGGGTGTAGGTGTTCCACATGCCCACTACCCCTATGGCCATGCCTGTGGGCCCTACAAGCCGCTGCTTGAGCATCACCGGCAGCTGCAGGCCGAAGCTGCTGACCGAGGAGCTGACTGACCGCATGCCTTCGCCGTCGGGGGCGAGGAATATCCGTCCGTCGCCGGCGCCTTCGATATGGTAGCCGCTCCCGACTTTCTGCATGCGGTGGAAGAAGCCGACGCCGATGGTCAGGGCCGTGCGGCGCGAGGGGCTCAGCAGCTCCGCGCCGACGATCTGGCTTATGCCCCATTCCCAGCTGGTGCGTATGCCCCTGACGGCGTCGGAGGGCATCGAGGCGCCCACGTAGGCCCCTCTGACGGAGAAAGCGCGCCACGTGGCGCCGTATCTCCTGCGGCGTCGTTCGGAAGTCTCGCGGATGAAGGGCACGTCGATGTCGATCACCGGTTCGTGCCCGTCGGCGATGTTTTCGGCCATGAAGTCGTAGTCGGCTCCGTCGCCTTTCACTTTCAGCTGAAGCTTTCCGTTGCTGCCGTGGATCACTGTCACCGCGCCCGGACAGTCGATCATCTTTATGGTGTCGGCTGCGTTTTCGGCTGCCGCGGAGCCGCTGATGCCCGTAAGGACAAGGGCCGTGATGATTGCCTTGATTCTCATTATTTAGATGTGATTTTGATTAGATTCTGTAATTGTCGGGCGGTGGCTTTCCCCTCTATCGCGATCAGCACCACCCGGCGCCGCCCGTTATGCGCCGGATTGCACACGAAGATCACGTAGCGGTTGAGGCCTTCTCCCGTGGGGGCGAGCGTCAGGAATGCATACTTGATGCGTCCGTCGCGATAGCTCACCTCGCGTGCCGTCGAGGCTTCGAGGTCGGCCTTTACGGCGCCGGCTATGGCGTCGAGCGTCGTGGCCGTCACGTCGGGGAGCGTCAGCGACCGGTATTCGCTGAGTCCGTAGCGGGTGAGGTCGCCCCCTCTGATCACCGTCACTTCGGCGCCGGGCTCCGAGGAGTAGCGTTCGATCATCCGCTCCGACTCCGAATGGTCGGCTCCTCTGGCGGCGGAGCAGGCCAGGGCAAGACACGCCGCCAGCAATATCAATCGGTATCTCATAGCTGTGAACTTATTTCGTTGAACTGATCGGCCACCGAGGAGCGCATGTCGGCCTGTGCGCGGGCCACTTCGCCGAGCGTTGCCTCCATGAGGCCCATCACCGCCTCGCGGTCGTCGATGCGCCGCTGGTCGACCATAGCGTAGCATTCGTCGCCCGCGCCGGAGCTGTAGGCTATGGCCGCGTAGGTCAGTCCCGCGCCTACCATCACTGCCGCGGCTATGCGCATGGCCCGTCGCAGAGCCTCGCCCCGCCGCGCGCCCCTGCGTCGCGGCCGCATCATGGCGGTGTAGGCGGCCACGGCGCGGTCGGCCTCGCGGTCATCTCCTCTCCGCTCCTCCGCGAGCAGCCGGCGCAGCTCCCTCTCCTCTTCGAGCGAGGTCAGACCGGCGTAGTAGCGCTCGGTCAGACGGCCTATGTCGGTCGGGCTATTGTATGTCTGTCGGTTGTTGTCCATCGTTTCCTGTGGTTTTGTCATATGTGTCGTTTCGGCCCGTTGAGCTTCATGTATTCCTCTCTTATGGTGCGCCGCGCGCGGCTCAAGATCGTGCGCACGTTGGCTTCGGTCAGCCCGAATCGCTCGGCGATCTCCTCCATCGGCCATTCGTCGGCGTCGCGCAGGCGCAGTATCTCGCGGTCGCGCGGACTGAGGCGGACGGCCATCAGGCGGTCGATCTCCTCGAAGAGGGTGTCGGAGGAGTCTGACGAGTCGGACTGGTCGGACTGGTCGGACAGGTCAGCCGCCTCGCCGTCGCCCTGTCTGACGGCCCTGCGGCGCAGCAGGTTGATGCTCGCGTTGCGCACCGATATCACCGCGGCTCCGCGGGCATGACTCTCGTCGCTGAGGCTTCCGGCGCGGCTCCAGAGCCCCACGAAGGCGTCCTGCAGAGCATCGACGGCATCGTCGTCGTTGCCCAGTATCTGCCTCGCCGAGGCCAGCAGGCGCTGGCGCAAGGCCATGAATGTGGATGTCAGCTGTCGGGGATCCATTCTGATAGTGATACGCACCTTGCCGGTGATTTGTGACAAAGATAGTCAAAAAAATTACCCGCCTCTCAACACGAGAGGCGGGTAATTGGTCTTATAGGACTTATAAGTCTAATAGGAGGCGCTTGAGGTAGGGGGTGGGGCGGAGGTCGCAGGCGCGGCGCAGGAGGGTGGCGGCGCTGTCGGGGCGGCCGAGCGCGCGCAGGGCCAGTCCGGCGTCGACCATCGAGCGCCACTCCAGCGTGGGCGCTCCGTAGCGACGCACCGCGGCGCTGTCGGAGGCGATCTCCAGCCAGGTGCGCGCGGCCGCGTCGATGTCGCCCTGCCCGAGCTGACCGTCGGCCAGAGCGAACAGCCATGCCGGCGCTCCGGGCTGTCCGGCGAGCATCGCGCGGGCGTACCTTTCTATGGCCTGCGGATCGCGCCGGGCGGTGTAGTAGCGCAGCAGCGCGGCGTCGACTATGCGGCTCATCCAGGGCTCGCTCTCGGCGGCAGCCTTCAGGAAGCGCTCGTAGATGCCGGCGTGGCCCAGGGCTATGCTCTCGCGCCCCACGGAGATGATGAGCGAGTCGACCGGCACTCCCGCCCGCAGCGCCCGGTGGAGCAGCATCATCTGCTCGGTGACAGCCGCCGGCCGCAGACTGTCGCGCATGGCGGCCGAGGTGATGGCTCTGGCGTAGCAGTCGGTGCGCTGCGGGTGTCGGTCGATCAGCAGGCCGTACATTGCCGCAGCGTTGGCCCACTCGCCCGCGCGGTAATGGCGTGCCGCCTTCTGCTCCACGGCGTCGGCCGCCGCTGCCGGAGCGGCCCCGAGCAGCAGCGACAGCAGTGTCATGATGATGATTCGTCGCATGGCTATGATCCGTTTTGTCCGATTTATGATTTCTGTCAAAAAAACGCGCTTTGACAAGCAATTTGCAACGCTTTGCGCATTGAAACCGCATCGCTTTATCGTTGTTAACAAAAAAATCACTACTTTTGTCGTAAATCTTGTCTGCAAATTTATGTTAAAATAGCGGTAATTAACATTTATTAGCTATTTCTGTCCCGAATTCCATGGAATTAATGTTACTTTTGTCAAAATTTAAGTTCATTTGGATAAATAACTCTTAATGATATTCCCTCCGAAGGAGCTTATGTTTTGAGTAACAACCTTAAATTATTAACCTTAACCAACTAAATCAGCTAAAATGTCTAAAACTTTCAGTGTGAAGACATGGTCGATGGTTTTGCTTGCCGGTCTGCTTTCAGCAGGTGCGGCTAATGCAACCACGGCTAATGCGGAGACTCCATCTCCGCAAGCACAGGAGCAAGCCCAGAACAGATGTACTGGTGTGATTACCGATGAGGAGGGAGAACCCCTTGTTGGAGCTACAGTGCGAGTGCAAGGCACATCTATTGCTGCCTCAGCCAACATCGACGGTGAGTTTACTCTCGCCGGAGTGAAAGTTGGCTCCACCATTGTGGTGAACTACATCGGCTACCAGCCCATGAGTGTGAAATGGGATGGCAAGCCTTTGTCGATTGTGATGAAGTCAGATGGCAATACTCTCGAAGAAGTCGTGGTGATGGGCTACGGCATCGAACAGAAACGTGCTAATGTGACCAACTCTATCGCCAAGGTGAGCGAGAAGACACTTACCGTAGGTTCCAACGCAAACCCTGCACAGGCTCTTGCCGGTGCGGTTTCGGGTGTGAAAGTAAATGTGACCACAGGTAATCCTTCAGCGACTCCTGAAATAGTGATCCGTGGCGGTACAGACTGGAGCGGCAACAATGCTCCCCTTATCGTTATTGACGGTCAGATCCGCGACAGCCTCAGCGATATCAACCCAAATGATATCGAATCTATGGAGATTCTTAAGGACGCCGGCGCAACAGCTCTTTACGGTGCTCGTGCTGCCAACGGCGTTGTTCTTATCCGCTCCAAACAGGGTAAGGCTGGCGAAGGACGCGTGACATTCAGCGTTAAATACGGTATCAACTGGAATGGTGATACCGGTTATGAATGGCCGGACGCCGGTGAATATCTGCAGAATATCTGGGGCGCTATTGCAAATACACCATGGGCTAGTTATAAGTCTTATTATGATGCCGCAAATAATGCACAGGGCTGCGGATTCGGTTCTACAGAAATCACTGAACGCACGCAGTATAACGTTGTAACGAAGACTGACGATAATGCTTACCTTCTCAATAAGGGTTGGAAAGAGATTGCAGCCCCGCTGCCCAATCCTTCAGATCCCACTGATCCTATTAACGATCCCTATCGTGACCGAATGGTTCTTTATCGTGATCTGAACTTCTTGAAGGTCAATCTTATTGATCCGACCCACACACAGGATTATAATGTGGCATTCCAGGGCGGTAACGATCGTGGTAAATATTATGCATCATTAGGCTATTATGACGCAGAAGGAGCTTTCAAGAGTATGTTCTACGAGCGTTATAATTTCACTTTCACAGGAGGATACAAAATATCAAACTGGCTTGAGGCAAATTCGATGTTCAACTTCACCCGTGCGAACTGGAACAATCAGTCGAATGGTATAGATGCTGAATGGCTTTTTGCACGTGGTATGTCGACACCTCCGACTCTGCGTCTGCTTGACGAGGATAACCAGCCACTCCTTGGCGCAAGCAACCCGTCAATCAATACCAATTATCAGGCAGACAAGTTCAAACGCGATAACCAGAGCGATAAATTCCAGATGACCCAGAGCCTCAAGGCTACCATCATTCCTGGCCTGACAGTGACAGGAACGATGAGCTGGTATTATAGCGAGCAGTGGGTAGAATCGTTCAATAAAAACTACCTTACAAATGTGGGCAACGGCAACTGGAATAACAACCACGCCTCCAGTTCAACGTTTGAGCGCACGTTCAATCAGACCTACAATGTTGTAGCAAACTTTAACCGCACTTTCGCCGAGAAACATCATGTAAACGCGATGGTCGGCGCAGAATACTTCAAACGTAAGTACAGATCCCTTACGGCTAATGGCAGCCAGGCACCTACTGATGACTTCTGGTCGCTCGGTCTGACTTCGACGAAAGAGAATATGCGCGGCATGAACTCCAATATGTATGAGGATGCAATCCTCTCATACATGGGCCGTATAGAATATGACTATGCTGGCAAGTATCTGATTGCAGCGACATTCCGTGAGGACGGGTATTCGCGTCTGCAGGACAACCGTTGGGGCTTCTTCCCCGGCGTCAGCGCAGGCTGGGTATTCTCTCAGGAGGATTTTTGGAAAAACACTCCCGCGCTTGGCTTCATCAACTATGCGAAACTTCGTGGATCATACGGTTTGAACGGTATCGTGAATACTAAGATCATCGATTATTATAACCTTCAGGGCTCATATAACCCCTATATGTATGGCGGAGTATACGGCTATCGCATCGGTAATCTTCCCAACCTCGGCCTGAAGTGGGAGCGCACACGTACCGGTGAGGTAGGTCTTGACTTCGGCTTCCTGCAGAACCGCTTCAATCTCGGTCTGACCTACTACAATCGTCTGACCATGGATAAGTATGCCAACAAGGCTCTTCCCCAGACTACAGGTTTCTCGTCTGTTGTCAGCAACAACGGTAAGTTCCGCAACCAGGGTGTCGAAATTGACATCAACGCTACGCTGCTTCGCACTCGCGACTTCCAGTGGTCACTCGGCGCCAATCTGACTTACAACAAGAATATTGTCGTGGAACTTCCTGATAATGATCTGCCTAACAACGCTCAGAACGCCTCTCTCGCTTATGTGAAGGGTGGCAAAAAGGACGCAGAAGGAAACTATATGATGGAGTATCTCGGTGGTCTTCAGGAAGGCAAGGAGCCTAGCCGCTTCATCGGCTGGAAAAAGTCATCGCTCGCACGCAGCCAGGCTGATCTGGAGAAACTGGGTGATTACGTTGATATAACCGGCGGCAAGAAAATCTATGCTACAGAGGCTGGTCGTCAGCGTCTTCTTGACATGGGATATGCCGCAGGAACCCTCATTCAGATGGTGCCAGGTGACGTTGTATGGGCTGACCGCAACAAAGACAATATGATTGACAACTACGACCTTTGGGATCTTGGCAACACAGGTTTCCGTTGGACAGGTGGCTTCAACACCACTCTTACATGGAAAGGCCTTAGTCTTTATGCCCGCTTCGATATGGGCTTCGACAAGACTGTCAACGACGGTATGCTTGGATGGTGGTTAGGCTGCGGACAGGGCATGTGGAACGCTCCTTCACAGGTGCGCGAGACGTTCTCTGCTGATCGTCCCAACGCCAAATATCCTATCTATGTATGGGCCGACCAGAATGGTAAGTGCAACTATTTCCGTCAGAGCGACGTCCTCGCCCAGAGCGGTTCGTATCTCGCATGCCGTGAGCTCTCGTTGAGCTATCAGCTCCCTGAAAGCATCTGCAAGAAGTTCCGCAGTCAGGGTCTGTCAGTTTCGCTGACGGGTCAGAACCTCGGATACCTCAAGAGCTGCACAATACCTCTGCCTGACCGAGTAGGGTCGTGGGCTGCAGGCAACAGTGACGCAGCTGGTACATACAACCTGCCGCGCACTCTTATCATGGGTCTCAACCTCTCATTCTAACAGCAAATGATTTTAGAAATCATGAAAAGATTCAACAAAATATTATCAGCACTCTGTGTCGTCGGAGCTGGGCTTGCAGTGGGCTCCTGCGCTGATAACCTTGACTTGACACCAGAAAACTCATTCACTGCAGGGAACTTCTGGAAGACTCAAAGTCAGTTTGAGGGTAACCTCACGGCAATGATGAACCAGTTCCGTGAAAATTACGTCTCCAACTTCATGTTCCAGGTAGCGGAACTGCGCACCGGCATGTTGTGCACCAACGACGTAATGACCGATGGATCGTCGTACAATTCGGGTGATGTGCCTGTCATGTTCAATAATATCGACGAAGCACATCCTCAATTCTCCAACTTCATGAATCTTTATGGATTCATATCTAACTGCAATACGTTCCTCTATTATGACGAGAAGCAGGGAGATGTGCTCGACGAAGGTTGTCGCAACTATCTCAAGGGTATGATCTATGGTTTGCGCGCATGGGCTTATTTCCAGATCCATCGCGTGTATGGCACTGGTCCGTTACGTTTGGGAGCAGAAGTCATCGAGGGCGAGTATGATCCTCTGAAACTCAAATGCCCGCGTTCGACAGCGTCTGAGATCATTGCTCAAATTCAGAGCGACTTGGACAAATCAGAGCAGTGTTTTGCCAATGCCGGAAGCTACAGCGGTTCTAATTTTGCTGTGAATGGCAGCAAGAGCTATTATTGGAATCCGGATGCCACTCAGGTATTGGCTGGTGAATTCCATATGTGGATTGCTAAGGTAAGCACAGGGGATCATGAAGCTACAGGAGCTCCTGATATTGCCAAAGCAAAGGCTCACTTCCAGAATGTCCTATCAAAAGGTTATTCTCTGATGCCGTCCTATAATGACGCTATCAATTACAAGGAGAAGAATGAGCGTGCTACTTCGACCGAAAACATCTTCGCCGTATATTATGGCTATGGAGAGGCGCTTAACGGTTGGTATTGGAATATGTCGTGGTCTAATACTACCGGTTTGAGCCGCGGTCAGTACTGGCAGAACGTAGGTGCTGACGGTACCACTCTCTCAAAAAGTGCTTCGCGTCAGGGATATGCCTATAACCCGACGACACCCGGTGAAATGGGTACTTATACAACATTCTTCACCCAGAAGGTTAACTATGTAATGCGACAGCAGTATAAGAACGCCGTTTATTTCCAGTATGATACAGCTCATGATTACCGCAGTCGTCAGCTTCAGCCCGTATATATGGTGACAACCGAGGAAAATGATCCGGAAAATCCCGTATACTTTATAGAGGACTTCAAGCCGGAAGATCGTGAGATGGTAGCTCACTATACTTGGAAGTATCATGGAAAGCTTATGGATGGCCAGACATCTATTTCGGCGCTCAATGACATGATTTTCTACCGTCTGCCGCTGGTTTATTATTACATGGCAGAGATCGCTAACTATGAGGACGATAAAGCTGGGGTAGAATACTACATCAATCTCGTCAGAAAACGTGCTTATGGCGATCGTTGGGATGATTCTCTCGGTTACGTGGCCGGTTCGTTCGCTGACAATGAGGTGGCAATCCTTCAGGAGAAGACCAAAGAATTCCTTTGGGAAGGACAGCATTGGTGGGATCTTCGCCGTCTGACACTCGTAAAGAACGGTAAGGATAAGGATCATCTTGTATTCAATCCTCAGGGATGCATCGGCTATGGTCTTGATGTCGCTTCTCATCCTAACTGGCATGAAGTGCTTGATTCAGGCGAATGGCGTGAAATCGTTACAGACGAGCCAGTGCTTGACTATGCTACAAAGAAGCACATGGTGCTGTGGCCACTCAATCTTGGTCTGCTGCAGTCGGATATGTCGCTCAAACAGACTCCTGGCTACGCTACAGAAGCTACCGACGAGAACGGTGCTCTTCGCTCGGAGCCGTTCGTAGAGCATTGATCATTCAATTCTAAAGAAAGTGTTCGAGGAGGTTGTGATAAATCACAACCTCCTTTTTTTGCAATGGATAAAGGAGATTTGTCATATTAGGCCGCTTTTCGGCTAATCCCGGCGCCGGAAAATAATCTGTTCGGTTTTTGCGTGCAAAAACCGAACAGATTTTGAGAATAACCATTGCTTCGCTTCCTGATGATCCCGGGAGGCGGGGCGGGCAGCGCGGCGGGGGTGCGGTCAGGAGCGGCCCGTAAGGATCGACTTGATGTCGTGGAGCTTCGTGAGGGCTGCGAGAGGGGTGAGATTGTTGATGTCGGTGGCGAGTATCTCGTCGCGGATCTGCGAGAGCACGGGGTCGTCGAGCTGGAAGAACGACAGTTGCACGCCTCCGCCCTCGGCATTGCGGGCGGCCGCGCTCTCCGAAAGCGATCCCTTGATGCGCTCCTTGTTCTCCCCGGTATTGGCCTGCTCCAGCCGGCGGAGCACCTCGTCGGCCCGGCTGACGATTGAGCGGGGCATGCCGGCGAGCTTGGCCACGTGGATGCCGAACGAATGTTCGGATCCTCCCTTCTCAAGCTTGCGCAGAAACACTACCTTGCCCTGGATCTCCCTGACGGCGACGTTGAAGTTGACCACCCGCGGGAAGTTGCGCTCCATTTCGTTGAGCTCGTGATAATGGGTGGCGAAGAGGGTCTTGGGATGAAGGCCGCCGAAGTCGTGGATATACTCGACGATCGACCATGCGATGGATATGCCGTCGTAGGTCGACGTGCCGCGACCGAGCTCGTCGAAGAGTATGAGCGAGCGGCTGCTCATGTTGTTGAGTATCGAGGCGGCCTCGGTCATCTCCACCATGAATGTGGATTCGCCGAGCGATATGTTGTCGGAGGCTCCGACGCGGGTGAATATCTTGTCGACCACTCCTATGCGGGCGCTGTCGGCGGCCACGAAGCATCCTGTCTGCGCGAGGAGCACGTTGATGGCCGTCTGCCGCAGCAGGGCCGATTTGCCCGACATGTTGGGGCCGGTGATGATCATTATCTGGGTGCCCTCGTTGGAGAGGCTGACGGAGTTGGCTATGTATTTCTCGCCGGGCGGGAGCTGCCGCTCTATGACCGGATGGCGGCCGCCCGTGATCTCGATGTCGAGCGAGTCGTCGACCACGGGGCGGTTGTAATGATTCTCTATGGCCAGGCGGGTGAAGGCAGTCAGCACGTCGAGCCGCGCGAGCTGGGTGGCGTCGAGCTGTATGGCATGGATATACTGGGCCACCTTGCCTGTCAGTTCGGCATATAGTCGTGCCTCGATGACGGCTATCTTCTCCTGGGCGCCGAGTATCTTCTCCTCGTAGACCTTGAGCTCCTCGGTGATATACCGCTCGGCGTTGACGAGCGTCTGCTTGCGGATCCACTCCTGGGGCACCTTGTCGCGGTGGGTGTTGGTCACCTCGATATAGTAGCCGAACACGTTGTTGTAGCCTATCTTGAGGCTCGGGATCCCTGTCGCGGCGCTCTCGCGGGCCTGTATCTCCAGGAGATAGTCCTTGCCGGAGTAGGCTATGTGGCGCAGTTCGTCGAGCTCCGGGTCGACCCCTTCGCGGATCACCGAACCGCGGTTGAGCGCTATGGGCGCGTCGTCGCGAAGCGTGCGCGCTATGGCGTCGCGCGCTCCCTCGCAGGGGTTGAGCTGCTCGCCGATGGCATGCACTCCGGGCTCGTCGGCGCCGAGGCATATGTCCCTGACCGGGCATAGGGCTGTCAGAGCGTTCTTGAGCTGCACGAGCTCGCGGGGCGACACGCGGCCTACTCCCACCTTGGAGATGAGCCGCTCCAGATCGCCGATCTGTTCGAGCTGTGTCTTGAGCGTCTCGCGGTCGTCGGGACGGCGGAAGAAGTATTCCACGATATCGTGGCGCGAGCGTATGGCCTGCACGTCCTTGAGCGGAAAGAGGAGCCAGCGTCGCAGCAGACGCGCCCCCATCGGGGTGACGGTGCGGTCGATGACGCTGATGAGGCTCTTGCCCTCTTCGCCGAGGCCTTCGAGCAGTTCGAGATTGCGCACGGTGAAGCGGTCGAGCCTCACGTAGCGGTCCTCTTCGATGCGCGCGACGGATGATATGTGGGAAATATTGGTGTGCTGGGTGATGTCGAGGTAGTGGAGTATGGCTCCGGAGGCCACGATGGCCGCAGGCATACCCTGGATGCCGAATCCTTTGAGCGAACCGGTCTCGAACTGTTTGAGCAGGCGGTCGGTGGCTGCCTCGCGGGTGAATATCCAGTCGTCGAGGTCGAATGTCAGATAGCGGCCTGTCAGCGTCTCGTCGAGGCGTCGCCGCTTGTCGCGCTCCACCAGCAGCTCTTTGGGGGCGAAATTGGCCAGAAGCTTGTCGATATAGTCGGCCTCCCCTTCGGCGGTCAGGAATTCGCCGGTGGATATGTCGAGAAAAGCCACTCCGAGGGTGCGCCCTTCGCCGAAGTGTATGGCCGCGAGGAAATTGTTCTGACGGTGGTCGAGCACGTTGTCGTTGAGCGACACTCCCGGTGTCACCAGTTCGGTGATGCCTCGCTTCACCAGTTTCTTGGTCAGTTTTGGATCCTCAAGCTGCTCGCAGATGGCCACGCGCTTGCCGGCCCTGACGAGCTTGGGCAGATAGGTGTCGAGCGCATGGTGGGGGAAGCCGGCGAGCTCCACCTCCGATGCGTATCCGTTGGCCCGCTTGGTGAGCGTGATGCCGAGTATCTCCGACGCCGTGATGGCGTCGTCCGAGAATGTTTCGTAAAAATCGCCGACATGAAACAGCAGCACCGCGTCGGGGTGTTTCTGCTTCATCTCCATGTATTGCTTCATCAGCGGGGTCTCGGTGACTTTCTTGGCTATAGGACGTGCCATCGTGTTCTGCTTTTCATTTTAGGACAAAATTACTTAAAAATCGCGGTTTTTGTCGTAAATTTGCCTCCAAAATTACGCTTATGTTCTCCATACGTCACATCCTTATACCGTTAGCGGCGGCTACTTTTACAGCTACGGCCGCCGATTTCGACCGGCATTTCGCCGATTCGACCCTCCGTCTTGACTACGTATTCGCCGGCGATGCGGCCCATCAGGGAGTATATCTCGCCTCATCGTCGAAATCGGCCGGATGGGCCGGACGGCGCACCCGGCTCGACAGCGCTCCGCTCGCGGGCAACGGTTCGGTGACCGTTAAGGATCCGGCGACAGGCGACACTCTCTACGTCACGACCTTCTCCTCGCTGTTTCACGAGTGGCTCTTCACTCCCGAGGCGCTTACCACGCAGCGGGCCATGTCGAACGTGTTCCTTGTGCCCCTGCCGGCTGACTCGGCGCTCATCACCATCGAACTTCTCGATTCGCGCCACAGGCCTATGGCGTCGATGACCCACATGTACCGCCCCGACGACGAACTCGTGGCCCGTCACCGCGAGTCTCCGCTTCCTCACCGCTATCTCCACCGCGGAGGCGATCCGGCGAAGGCCATAGACGTGGCTATTCTCGCCGAGGGATATACCGAGGCGCAGGCGGACACATTCTACATGCATGCGCAGCAGGCTGTGGAGGCCATACTCGATCATGAGCCGTTCCGCTCGATGCCCGAGCGGTTCAATTTCGTGGCGGTGGCCTCGCCGTCGGCCGATCCGGGAGTCAGCGTGCCGCGTCTCGCCGACTGGCGCCAGACCGCTTTCTCATCGCATTTCTCGACGTTCTACTCCGACCGTTATCTGACCACTTCGTCGCTTCCGGCCGTGCACGACGCTCTCCGCGGCATCCCCTACGAGCATATAATCATCTTGGCCAATACGCCCGAATATGGGGGAGGTGGCATATACAACTCCTATACGCTCACCGCGGCGCGCCATCCGCTGATGCCCCCGGTCGTGGTGCATGAGTTCGGCCACAGCTTCGGAGGTCTGGCCGACGAGTATTTCTACGAAAACGATGTGATGACCGACACTTACCCGCTCGATGTGGAGCCATGGGAGCCGAATATCACCACTCTTGTGGATTTCCCCTCGAAATGGAAGAAGCTGATTCCCGCCGGCGTGCCGCAGCCTACTCCCGTGGCCGATGCCGACAAATATCCCGTAGGGCTTTATGAGGGGGGCGGCTACTCGTTCAAGGGCATCTACCGTCCGGCCGACCAGTGCCGCATGCGCACCAATTCTCACCCGACATTCTGTCCGGCCTGCATCGACGCCCTGCAGCGCCTGATACTGTTCTATACCGAGCCCTGACCGCGTGTGCGGTAGATGAGTGTCGACGAATACTCCGGGCGCAGCAGCCTCCGGGCCGTGTCGTTGACCTCGTCGACGGTGAGCGCCCGGTAGCGGGCCGTGACCGTGTTGATGTCGAATCCCATCATCGTGGCTTTCGCGAGCGCCTGCGCTTTGGCGAGGATGCCTGCATTGGCGTATTTCGACTGGCTCTCAAACCTGTTGACGGCTCTCTGCAGCTCATACGGCGTGACCCCTTGCTCTGTGATGCGGCTTATCTGCCTCAGCAGAGCGTCCTCGGCCTGTCGCTCGGGGTCGTCGATGTCGGGCGATATCAGACCGTTGACCATTATGAATCCGGGTTCGGCGCTGCCGAGAATCGAGGCATCGGCTTCGGTGAATATGTTTCCGCCGGCCACAAGCTCCTGGTGAAACCGCGATGCGCGTCCGGCCGCAAGAATGTCGGTGATTATGTCGGCGGCCTCGTAGCCCGGCTCGCCCTGCGCCATCATGGGATAAGCGATGGTGATGGATGTCTGTGGTTCGGAGGCGCCATGCGTGATGAACCGGCGGGGCGAGTCAGGGAGCGGTTCGGCAGGGAGAGACCGCCGCGGTGAGTCGCCCCTCGGTATTGTGCCGAACCATTTTTCGGCAAGGTGTACCGTGCGCTCAAACGTGATGTTGCCGGCTACCGAGAGCACCGCGCGGTCGGGCGTATAATGTGCGTGGAAGAAATCCTTCACTCTGTCGAGGGTAAGTGAGGCCACATGGTCGGGGGTCAGCCCGATAGTGGGCCATCTGTAGGGATGCACTCTGTATATCAGTCACCTGAGCAAGTGCCCGAGATTGCCGTATGGCTGGTTGAGGCATGTCTGTTTGAACTCCTCAAGCACTACGTTGCGCTGCACCTCGAACGTCTCCGGCGAGAAGGCCGGAGCAAGCATGCGGTCGCTTTCGAGCCAGAACAGTGTCTCGGCGTTGGCCGCCGGAGCTACGGAGTAGAAGTTGGTGAAGTCGTTGTTGGTCCATGCGTTGTTCCATCCGCATGCACGCTCTGTCTGACGGTCGAAGTCGGGCACGTTGGCTGATCCGCCGAACATCATGTGTTCAAGCAGGTGCGCAATGCCTGTGTGCTGCGGGTCTTCGTCGCGCGCACCCACGTCGTAGAGTATGTCAAGAGCCACCATGGGAGTATAGTTGTCGGCATGGTGGACGATGCGCAGCCCATTGGGTAGGGTAAAAGTGGATGTGTCAATCATTCGTAGAAAAGAGGAAACATGGTAAAACTGAACTTCCACCCTGTGATGAACCTGTGCGTATGGGTGGGGAGGAGCGAGAGGAAAGGACTGGCGGTTTGTCGGCGGCAGTCGCCTTTTCAGGCGCTGGAGTCACGTGGGAGAGAGGGAATATGGGAAAGGGCGGAGAGGGGAAAGGTCTCCTCCGGGTCGGGGCTGAGAGGGTGGGAACGCGTTATTTGTCCTTGACGATCTTCATTGATGTGATGCGTATGTCGTCGACCGGCCGGTCGTTGTGGTCGGTCTCTGCTTTCTGTATACGGTCTACGACATCCATGCCGCTGATCACTTCGCCGAACACGGTGTAGGATCCGTCGAGGTGGGGAGTGCCTCCGACTGTGCGGTAAGCTTCGCGCTGCTCTGCCGTCAGGGTGTCGGGCGCGAGCGTGGCTGCTTCGGCTTCAGTCTGTTTTATGAGTTTGTCCTGTAGCTCCTGCAGTCCGGCCTGATCGCGCGAGCGGCGCATTGACATGATGGTGTCGCGGTGTTGCTCGACGAGCCGGTCGAATATAGCCTTCTGCTGCTGCATGGCGCGCTGTCGGTCCATCTGGTCGAGCTGGGAGTCATTGAATGTCTTTCCGGTGACGATATAGAACTGTGATCCGCTCGATTTTTTCTGCGGATTGACCTGGTCGCCCTGACGCGCGGCCGCGAGGGCTCCGCGTTTGTGGAAGTGGCGTGGGTAGACAAATTCCGCGTCGATCTGATAGTCGGGGTCGCCGCTGCCGAGCATTGCTCCCTTGGCGGCGGTCTTCGAGTCGGGGTCGCCGGTCTGCACCATGAAATCGTTGATGACGCGGTGGAAGAGCACTCCGTCGTAGAAACCCTCGTTGACGAGTTTCACGAAGTTGGCCTGATGCTTCGGCGTGTCGCCGAAGAGGCGCACGCGGATGTCGCCCATGGTGGTGTGTATGTCGACGATCACGTCGCTCTGTTGCTTATTGGAATTGTCGGTGGTCATAGCAGAGTTAGAATTTTGGATATGAGGGATGTCTGTCGCGCCGCAAAGTGAGGCTGAGGCCATTGCGGCGGCAAAGAGAAGAGAGGGCAAGAACCGCTTCCGCATCATGATGGATTGTTTGATGGTCAAATGGCAGATGCGGGAAAAAGCCGCTTGTATATGCGGCGGAAATTATTGTCGCTCGCCGAAAGCTCTGCGGCGCGCTCTGCATAGTCGGCTCCCCAGATGCTCTGGAGGAGGTCGCCGATATAGCGGCGCTCGCGGTCCTTGTCGATGGCGGCGGCAATGAGCGCCGAGATCTGCGGCGCATATTTGTCGTGTCCTATGGCCGAAAGATATCTTGCGGCGCTTACTGTGAACTGTCCGGTAGGATCGACTGCGATCATGTTGTCGACAAGTTCGTCGATAATGTCGTCGCAGTCGCCTATGTGATTGGCGATATATTCATATGTCAGCAAGCCGTCGGTATCCTTGGCAAGCCTTTTTTTCAATTCTTCGTCCATTGTCGATAATAGTCTGTCGGCACAAAAATAATATTTTTCGCCCGATAAATGCAAAGCAGTGTGAAGAATTATTTCAACTGACGACGATTTTTCGTTTTTTTAGAAACAAATGTTAACTTTGCGGCATTTTAATGACAGGAGGGCGTCAGAAAGCCCCATGGTCAGATTTTCTGACCAAAACGAAATAAGACAGGCAATACTTCAATGATAGAACGCATAGTGATAATCGACCGGGTGGATCCGGTGAGTTTCTACGGTGTCAACAACTGTAACATGCAGCTGATCCGCAATCTGTTTCCGAAGCTGCGGATGGCGGCGCGCGGCACGGTCATCAAGGTGATCGGCGACGACAGCGAGACGGCTGAATTCGAGCGCAAGATTCATGAACTGGAGGAATATTGCCTGAAATACAACAAGCTGACGGAGGACGTGATCATCGACGTGGTGCGCGGCGAGAAACCGCGCGACGTGAAATCGGACGGGGTGATAATCTTCGGCATCAACGGCAAGCCGATATCGGCGCGCACTCCCAATCAGCAGCGCCTTGTCGACGCTTTCCGCAGCAATGACCTGACGTTCGCTCTCGGACCGGCCGGTACGGGCAAGACCTACATAGCGATAGCTCTCGCCGTAAAGGCTCTGAAAAACAAGGAGGCGCGACGCATCATCCTGTCGCGTCCGGCCGTGGAGGCGGGCGAGAAGCTCGGATTCCTTCCGGGTGACATGAAGGACAAGATCGACCCCTATCTGCAGCCGCTCTACGACGCGCTGGAGGATATGATCCCGTCGGTGAAGCTCAAGGAGTATATGGAGACAGGCGTCATACAGATCGCTCCGCTGGCCTTCATGCGCGGACGCACGCTCAACGACGCCGTGATAGTGCTCGACGAGGCGCAGAACACCACCACCCATCAGATCAAGATGTTCCTGACGCGCCTGGGTATGAACGCGAAGATGATAGTGACGGGTGACGCCACTCAGATCGACCTGCCGCGCTCAACGGCGTCGGGGCTCATCCAGGCACTGAAGATCCTCAAGGGGGTGGAAGGGATCGGCCGCGTTGAGTTCGGCAAGAAAGACATCGTGCGCCATGCTCTGGTGCAGCGCATCGTGGAGGCCTACGAGCGGTTTGATTCCGCCGAGGGAGAGGGCGCCCCGAAACCAGAAGCGAAATCAGAGTGACGCCTCGGGTCGCCGCGCGAAATGCATGAGATGGGGTAGGCGGCGCGTATCGCAGCTGCGCTGCCGCCACTGCGACACTGCTGTAAGTGTATAGGCATTTCCATACTCTTCGCGCCAGGAGTCGATGTCGGGCTCGTCGATGAGAATCCATCCGTGCTCAGGCATCTCTCGCGAGAAGAGGCGCATGCGGTCGCCGATATAGAAATTCACAGTATAATAGCGGATAAGCGGATCGGTATGGTACTCGTAGACCGGTCCGGCGGATTCGGCATCGATGACTGAACGCGCCAAAGGCCTGTCGCTCTTTGTCGAGAGCACGGGCGGCAGGATAGCGGCCGAGAGGGCAACTAAAATCGTAATGACACCGGCAAGCATTACCGACGTCAGCCGTCGGGCAGCCTTGCGGCGGATCTCGCTCCAGCCCCAAAGACCTATGACCAGGCAGAGCGGGAGAGCCCAGACGCCGTTGGGGTTGAGGGCTGATGAGGTGACAGCTGCGAACTGGGTGGCAGCGCGGGGCGACATGGACGCCTCGACGCTCCCCGGCAAAACAGCCGCGATCCATATGGCCGCCGGAAGAAGAATGCATAGCGAGGCCATCAGTGCGGCGAACCACCGCATGGGCCGCATCCGCCGTATGCGTTCCACCATCAGCATCATAAGATAGCCTATGAAGGGATAGGCCGGCAGGAGATAGACGCTGCGCTTGCTCTTGGGAATGCAGAAAAACAGCGTGATGACTACGGCTGCCACGGCGCTGTAGAGCGTAAGCGGAGGCAGCGAGCGCAGGCGTGCCAGCAGACGAGAGGGGGAGAATGACTTGCGCTCCGGAAGGATACCGCGCCATTTCACCACTGTCAGAGCCATCAGCGCGAGCAGCGTGTAGGGAACCCATCCCCATATGATGGTCAGTATCGGATACCAGAACGGCTGGACGTGGCTTTCGTAGGACATCGTGCCGGTCATGCGGCCGAAATTCTCCTCCATTGCGAGCCGCAGGAACTCTTCGCCTCCCCGCTGCCACGCGGCCACATACCAGAGAGCCGGAACAAGGAGCGACAGCAGCCCGGTCAGCGCAAGGCGCCAGAAAAGCGGCCAGAAACGGCGACGGATGACAAGCCCGTAGACACCGGCGACGAGGCACGGAAGCAACATACCGACAGGCCCCTTGGTGAGCACGGCGCATGTCATAAGCGCCACGGCTCCCCACGGCAACCGGCGCATCTGCCCCGATACGTATCCGCCAAGAACCATCATGGCCGATGCCATGAAGAATGTCAGCACCATATCGACGCGGCATGCCGATGCAGCGCGCCACACCTCGAAGCAGCTGACTGTCAGTAGCGCCGTGACGACCGACGTGGCGGCAGAAGCCCCTCCACGGCGCACCCACCGCTGGGTGGCGACGGCAAGAGCTATGGCTGCGATGGCCGACGGCAGGCGTGAGCTGTATTCACTCACTCCTCCCGCGATCCACGACACGATCGCTATACACCATGCTAAAAAAGGCGGTTTGTAGGGTATGTCACCTCCGAACGACACCGGGAGCACCCAGTCGCCGCTCTGGAGCATCGACACGGCCACGATGGCCTCGCGCGGCTCCCCTTTGGTGTTGAACGGCGTAAGGCCGAGCCACGGCAGAAACATGACGGCCGCCACTAAGGCGACGAGCAGCGCCGGATGGCGGCGCATGAAGGTCACAAGCGATTGAATCATGCGGCAAATTTAATGATATTTGGCGATAAATGCCTAACTTTGCACTCCTATGAACAAGAAAAAATGTCTGCTCATAATAAATCCCATCTCAGGCACGGGCAACAAGCGCGGACTTGACTCGCTGGTCGCCTCCCGGCTTGCCGGCAACGGTCTGGAGGTGGAGGCGGCATGGACCACAGCCCACGGCGACGCTACACGGCTTGCACGCCGTGCGGCCGACGAGGGCTATGACTCCGTGATAGCCGCGGGCGGCGACGGCACAATCAATGAGACAGCTTCGGCTCTATGCGGCTCGAAGGTGAAGCTCGGCATAATTCCATGCGGCTCCGGCAACGGTCTGGCGCGGCATCTTGACATACCGGTCGATACCCGTGCATCGCTTGAGATAATAGCCCGCGACTGCCCGGTGGCGTGCGACTACGGATCGGTCAACGGACGCCCGTTTTTCTGCACCTTCGGAGTGGGCTTTGACGCGGCTGTAAGCGACGCCTTCGCCCGCGGCAAGCACCGTGGTCTGGTCAGCTATGTCAACAATACCATCAGACAGTTTGTCAACTACAGCGCCGATGAATACACCATACGCGCCAACGGTCAGATCATAACGGAGCAGGCGTTTCTCGTGGCGGTCTGCAATGCTTCGCAATACGGCAACAATGTCTATATCGCACCGAAGGCCTCTATGACCGACGGACTTCTCGACATAACCATAATCCATGCCGGCAATCCGCTGTCGACAATGCTCGTTGGGGTCGACACGCTGACCGGATATACCTACCGCAACGCTCTTGTCGACACGATACGCGTGGCTTCGGCCACCATCGAGCGCAAGCATCCCGGACCGGCCCATATCGACGGCGAGCCGGTGGCTCTCGGCGAGACGCTCGACATCCAGTGCCATCCGGGCCAGCTGTGGCTCTATACCAATCCCGATGAACGTCCTTTCCGGCCGATAATCACGCCTATCGCCTCTATGATACGGGAGGCCCGCTATTCACTCAACCGTCTGTTCCATCCCAGCCTCCGCTGACAGATCCCTACCGCTCATGACAATGGACTGGAACCGCCTGATATGCGACAAACGCTTCGGACTTGAGGATTACCACGATCCGAGGCGCGGGGTGCGCAGCGATTTTCAGCGCGACTATGACCGTCTGGTGTTCTCCTCGCCGTTCAGGCGGCTTCAGAACAAGACCCAGGTGTTTCCGCTCCCGGGAAGCATCTTCGTGCACAACCGTCTGACCCACTCGATAGAGGTGGCCTGCGTAGGCCGGTCGCTCGCCACAGAGGCGGCCATAGTGCTCCGCGAGCGTCATGCCGGGAAACCCTGGACGGCTAAATTCGATGCGATCGGCGAGATTGTCGCCGCGGGATGTCTGGCGCATGATCTGGGCAACCCTCCGTTCGGGCATTCAGGTGAGAAGTCCATTTCCACCTTCTTCAGCGAAGGGGCCGGCCGCGGACTGCAGTCGGAGCTGACTCCCGGCCAGTGGGCCGATCTGACGCATTTCGAGGGTAACGCCAATGCTTTCCGTCTGCTGACCCACCGCTTCAAGGGGCGACGTCCGGGAGGATTCGCGATGACTTATTCCACACTGGCCTCGATAGTGAAATATCCTTATGAGTCGGTGCTTGCCGGCGAGAAGAGCAAATTCGGTTTCTTTACGTCGGAAAAGGAGGATTTCCGCCGGGTGGCCGACGAGCTCGGGATGCTTCCGCGCCACAGCGATGACGGCGCGCTCCGCTACGCCCGCCATCCGCTGGTATATCTCGTGGAGGCTGCCGACGATATCTGCTATGAGATAATGGATATCGAGGATGCCCATAAGCTCGGGCTGCTTGCCACAGGAGAAGTGATCGAGCTTCTGCTGGCATTCTTCGAGCCGGAGCGTCGCAAGCGCATTATAGCGAATATGGAAAGGGTGGATGATCCCAACGAGAAGATCGGCTATCTTCGGTCGAGCGTCATCGGCGCGCTGGTGGCTGCCTGCGCCCGCACGTTCACCGACAATGAGGAGGCGATCCTGGCGGGTGACTTCGAGGGGTGTCTCGTGGAGCATATCGCCGAACGGGAGCGCGAGGGCTACAGAGCGTGCAGCGCATTGTCGTGGGACAAGATCTACCAGACTCCCGATGTGGTGGATCTGGAGCTTGCCGGCACGTCGATAATCACATTTCTGATGGAGAAACTCGTGCACGCGGTGCTCAATCCCACGCTCAACTATTCGCGTCTGCTTCTGTCGAAAGTGCCGCAGCAGTATGAGGTGGACGCCCCGACGCTTTACGGCAAAGTGCAGGCGGTAGTGGATCACGTGTCGGGCATGACCGACGTATATGCCCTTGACCTGTACCGGCGGCTGAACGGCATGTCTCTGAAGATCAACAACTGACCTGCCGTCAGGCTCCCTGCGCGCCGAACCGGCGGTGGAGAATCCACAGGAAGGTGGCTCCTGCGAGCGCGAAAGGGACACCGAGCAGCGCGGGGGAAGCGAGTCCCCATCCTGCTCCTATGGCGAGTCCGCCGAGCCATGCCGAAACCGCATTGGATACATTGAATGCTATCTGGATGCCGGCGCCTCCGAGCATCTCGCCGCCCTTGGCGAATCTCACGATCAGATACTGCAGCGGGCCTCCGATGCCGAAGAGGCCGAATGACGCCATGAAAGCCAGTGTCAGCGAAGGAATCTTGAACGTATCGAGCAGGTAGATCGCAGGCATGACGAGCGCCATTGCCGCCGCGAGCGCTCCGCATACCACCGATACGCTGTAGCGGTCGGCGAGGCGGCCCGAGCAGGCATTCCCGACCACCATGCCGAGCCCCACCACCATCATTACGTAGGTCATCGCCGCGCCTGAGAATCCGGCCATGCGGGTCATGATCGGCTCGATATAACTGAGCCAGCAGTATACGCTTGCCTGCCCGAAGAATACGCCGCCATAGATCAGCCAGGGCGCCGGAGAGCGCAGGAACCGGAACTGGCCCTTGATACCGGTGTCGGGCAACGGATCGAGCGCGGGAAGCCACGAGCGGAGAGTCACCACGGCAAGGAGCGCCATAAAGGCCACAATGGCGAATGCGAAGCGCCATCCGGCGAGGTTGGCCACGAGAGTGGCCAGCGGCACTCCCGCCAGATTGGCCACGGTCATGCCTCCGACCATCACCGCCACAGCTTCAGCGCCATGGCCTTTCGATGCGAGGCGCGAGCAGACGATGGCTCCGGCCCCGAAAAATGCACCGTGGGGCAGTCCTGACAGGAATCGCGAGCAGAGCAGCATGCCGAATCCTGTCGACACTGCTGCCAGAAGATTGCCGAGCAGGATAAGTGCTGCGAGAAGCACCATAAGCCGTCGTAGAGGCATGCGGTGGAGCAGCACGAGAGCCGGAGCGCCCACGGCCACTCCTGCAGAATAGAACGAAATGAGATGGCCGGCCTTGACGATCGACACGTCGACCCCGCGGGCGACGTCGCCCAATATGCCCATCATGCCGAATTCGGCCACCCCGAGAGCGAATGTTCCCAGCGCCATGGCCAGGAGTCCCTTGCGGTTTTTCATACGAACTATGTGTAATTTCTCAGTCAGATATTTTTTCCGGCCGCAAAATTACAAAATCCTCTGCTATCCCGCATCGTTTCCCCTCCAATTGTCGGGAAACTGGATCATCTGCGATAGCTGATTCGTGCGCGATACATATGCTCTTTGATGCCGCCGTTTTTCAGGAAATCATTCTGTAACCGTTCTATTAATTTTCTGAGGAATACGTCGGTCTGATGGATCAGCGTAATGGCAATGTTGGCTATGGTTTCATCGCTGCGTTGCTCGATGGCGTTGCGGTAATATGCAGAGTCATTATGCGATACAAGCTTTTCTACATTGTTCGCTCTTCTCGCTCTGGAGAGCCCACAATTCTAATCCGCGAACCCTCAGATAGTCCTCGCAATCAAGGAGCAGTTCCTGAAGGCTTGCTCTTGCCACATTCATGAGTTTTAACTCCGTTTCTGATGACGTCGCCCCGGCGGAAGCCCCCTCGGCAATATTCTGCCTGCCGCTTCGAGCCGCCTGCACCATCTGATCTATAGTGCGATCACCTTTCTGAAGATATTTATGTGCGAAATAATATGTTATATCATAGATGCACTCTGCCTTCTGAAATACAATCAAATTCCTGTAATTTCCTTTTTTGGGCAGAAAGGTTTCAGTCATGGTCGTGTTTTTTGAGGATTTAGTAAAATTAGACTAATTAGACCAATTAGACTAATTACAATACTTCGGAAAGAAATCCATGAATTTTGGACGTTTTTCAGGCAGAGGCACCTATTAGGCCATAGATAATC
>CANRCT010000031.1 GCA_947629175.1 uncultured Muribaculaceae bacterium
CCCGTCGGCATGGACGCTATCGCGCCCTCGCCTCCATCGGCTGCGGCTCCGAACCGGGGTTACCATATCCCCGCCCCTCCGGGGCTTCTGTCGGTGGGTGTCTGATGCGTGGATGTGTGGAGCTTAGGTCAATGGGCGGATGGCGCGGGGGCGTGGGACTCGGGTCGGTGGGCGGCTGGCGGTCAGGTGAGGTAAGGTGGATGGGAGCCGCGGAGCGGGCGGAGGGCTGTTATCCCCGGTTCGGAGCGGGGCGCGGAGCCGGACAACCGCGCCAGCGGATGGACGGGACGCGGCCCGCGGAGACCGGGGCAGAGGCGCACGCATCCCCGCTCGGCCGAGCCCCGGAGGGTGCGGTCCAGGCCGCCCCGCGCCAGCACAGGCCATATATAGAGGGATTCTCAACCAGTGTCGACTGATAGGGTAAAGATGGAGGGTCGGTGGATGAAATGATTGAAACGAGGCTGGTTTAACAGACGTAAACAATTGGCGGGCAGGGGATTTGGTTG
Source organism: uncultured Muribaculaceae bacterium (assembly GCA_947629175.1). Classification (GTDB taxonomy): domain Bacteria; phylum Bacteroidota; class Bacteroidia; order Bacteroidales; family Muribaculaceae; genus Paramuribaculum. Next base: position 507 of record CANRCT010000031.1, read on the forward strand.
GGGATAGTTTGGTTAAACCGCCCGAAACGTTAATAGGGGTTAATTTCAATAGCGAAACCACCACAAAAGTGTTAACAAGATATAATGGGGGGGGTAGAGTTAATATTTGTATAATTACTTGTAGGAATGGAGTGTTATGTTGATATTTGCATCGTCATCACCCCTGGAGCGGGGTGAAAGTATTAATACTTGATAACAAAATAAGGTTTAACTACTCTTAATTAACATAAACTATACCAAATCAAAAACAAGTGATTATGAAAAAAATGATTTTGCTTGTGTCGATGCTGGCAGGTATTATGACCTTCTCCGGCTGCGTCGACGACAAAGAATCGCCCTCAGTGACGGCGGTTCGCCAGGCCAAGGCAGCTCAGCTCACAGCTCTCGCCGCCCTCTCAAACGCTCAGGCCGCACAGGCTCAGGCTCAAGCCGATAAGATCAAAGCTCTTACTGAAGCTGAAGTCGCCTATAAGCAGGCTCTGGCAGAGTATCAGCAGGCTCAGGCCGATCATGCTAAAGCACAAGCTCAGGAGAGAATGGCACAGGCTCAGAACGAAATACAGCGTCTTGCCAACGAGCTCGAACTGATGGCTATCCAGCATCAGATCGATATGCTTCAAAAGCAGAACGAATATGAGGAAGAGCTGAAGAAAGCCGACGATAAGACTGCTATCCTTCTCGGCGGTCTGTATACAGCATATCAGACGGCAGCTACAAATCTCTTCGACGCTCAGAATGATATCGCACAAAAGAAGATAGAACTCGCCCGCATGCAGGCCGGTATCGTGGATGATGAAGAGGCTAAAACTATCCTCCTCAATATCCAGAACCGCAAGATCGCTGCTGCTGAGCAGACTATCGCTGAAAACAAGGCTATGCTCGCTGTTTATGAGGCACTGCAGGCTCCTGACGAGGCTAAGGCTGAACTTGCTACAGCAAGAGGCGAGCTTACCAAACTTCAGAATGCGTCTAAAGCAGCTCTCGAAGCAATAGGAACAGCATCAACTGATAAGAACAATGCTGTAAATAAGATGAACGCCCAGACCTATAAGAAATATGCAAAGTATTTCGCACAATATCCGGCATCCGCTCAGAAATTCTTCTTTAATGAAGATGGTTCTCGGTTCATCGATTATATAGCTCTGCAAAACGAAGAGGTATCGGTACTTGGCAAGCCTGTTGCTGCAACCGTTGGCACATGGTACTTTGAAGCCGTTGACAAAGATGGCAATAAAACCTATACCGAGGTAATGAAAGCTCTTGACACCGAGAGTGTAGATAAATCTATCGCCCTTGATAACGGTGTGGAGGCTAATGATGACTATGATGCATATATCTCATACTATCAGCTGAATGAGAGCGGTGTTAAGGCTTATATCGACTCCATAGGCGCAAACATCGAAAACAATGAAGGAGCTGATTTGGAAGATGCACAGGCAGACCTGAAGGCAGCGCAGAAAAAAGTGACGGATCAGCAGAAGAAAATAGCTGATCTTGAAAAGGCTAATCCGAAAGATGACGCTGCCATTGCAGCTGCAAAGTCAGAGCTCAATGACGTTCTTCAGCCTGCTGTTGCCACTGCTCAGACCAACGTCAACTTAGCTACAGCTGCTCTTGAGAAAGCTAACGAACAGCTTGCAGCTATTCAGGAAGCTTTTGATTCAATGGCTTCCGAGGCTGAGAACTGGAACGCTGCTGTCGAGGCAGTCAATGTAGCGAATGAGGCTTACTGTGATGCTGCTCTTGCAAATAGCAAAGCTGGCTATGACGAGAGTGTGCAGCAGCAGAAAGTCAACGCATTGAATGCTATTGTAAATGGTATGGTAGTCGGCCCGAATGGAAGTGAATATGATTACACCGGTGCTGCATGGAAGGTTGAAAGCGCTATCTCTGCTTGCGAGACCAACATCCAGAATGCTATGGATGCCATCCAGGATGCCAATGAGGAGATAATCAAGATCGAGAATCAGGATCTTGACACCTCCATCGCTGAACTTGAAAACGAGATTGCGCTCGCCGAGGCTGAAATCCCCGTGCTCCAGGCTATCGCCGACAAGGCCAAGGCTGCTCTTGAGGCCGCTACCGCAGCTCAGGGCGAGTAATCGCAACGAACAGTATCACGAAAGCTAATCATAAAGCGAAAAAATGAAGATACGACGACTATTGATGTCGGCCCTTCTTCCCATGACATGCCTGTGCGCGGCCGCACAGCAGGGTGAAGACAACGCTCCCGCAAAGGGCGACTTCACCGTGGCGGCCACCCTCGGCTACAACAGCTACACCGAAGCCACGGCTCTGCCGGGCAACCTGACCGACTATAGCGCGGCAGCATTCTCCACCGACTGGAGCAAGAAGAAGCTCACGGTGGGATTCGAGGCAGGCTATTTCGTCAGCGACAAGTGGAAGCTGAGTCTTGGAGGAGGCATCAATTTCACTCACAATCCCGGCTATGCCGACAAGCCGGGCACCATCGACGCCAACACCCCTGCGGATGCTGACGGCACGATGGGCGAGATACCCAACTATCGCGCAGTCGCGAGCCAGTATTCCTGCACGTATAATGTGGCAGTGGGCGTTGACCGCTACTTCAACACTTCGGTGAAGAACCTGATGTGGTATGGCGGAGTCCGCGCAGGCATGGCCTACAGCCTCAACGAGCAGAAGTATGACGAGTGGACGGCGATGGGCAAGAGCGTAGGAGAGTCGTGGAGCCTCCGCGGCGCGCTCACCATAGGAGCGGACTACTACGTGCTGAAGGGTATGTATGTGGGAGCATCGGTCGATCCGTTTGCTTACACCTACAACATGACATCCTTCCGTCCGCAGGAAGGGCTGGCACGTCTGAGCGCCGACAGCAGCAACTTTGCTATCCTGGCAGCTCCGACGGTAAAAATCGGCTTTAGGTTTTAAGGCACAGATATTACACTGATCGGTAGGCGGCGACGGAGTGATCCGGCGCCGCCTTCGGTGTGTGTATGGGGAACCGTGATCGGGTAGCGAAAATAAATACTGAGATGGCTATTGCTTGCGCATATCGGAAAAAATCTATAGTTTTGTAACACAACTATCATTCACATGGAAATCTCCGATATAATCAGTATACCTAACGTCCCTGCCGACACCACGACGGGAGAGCTGATGATGGCACTGTTTTCTGTTATCATAGACTCGGAGCGATGTGATAATGACATAGTCTGGGATTTTGGGAGAGTGACATCCCTTCATCCGTTTATGATCAGCGCTCTTGCTGTGTACAGAGATTCTTCCAGCAACAAAATATCGCTGTCAAATGTAAATGGGGCGCTAAAAGCCAAATTAGACGAAATTATGTTTGACGCTCCGTTTGAATCTGCTGATCGGGAAGGATCCGGAACGGATGTGTCATGTCTGTATGACAGAAATGTGCCGCCGATCTGCAGGTTCAGTCGTATATGCCCGGATATTGATGCCATTCAGTCAGGACTATTCTCTATAATGGCGCGCAATATCCGTAACCGAACCAGAGAATGGAACGCTTCCGGAGCTATCTCATATTTGCTTAGCGAGCTTGTATGCAATATTCAGGAACATTCCCATGCCTCTTGCGGGTATATGTATATACAGTGTGATGACAATGAAGATTGTATATCCATATGCGTGGCAGATAATGGCGTTACTATCCATGGGTCATATATTGCCGCTCAAAAAACGGCATATTCGTTGCTTGTAGGCGATGATCATGCTGAAGCTCTGCGCTATTCGGTCAAGGGACTGTCAACAAAAAACAGGCCTGACAATGAGTCGAGAGGCTATGGCCTTTCCACTAATCTGAATATGGTGGTAAACGGATTGGGTGGCAGTTTTATGATGCTTTCAGGCAAGGGTTTTTTCAGATGTGATGAAGATGGAGAGCAATTTGTCAATCTTCCCGATGGACTGGCATGGGATGGAACTATGATATTGGTGAGCATCCCTCTCAAACAAAGGGCAGGATTTAATGTTTATAACTATATAGAATGATCAGAATATGAATGAGATAAGACTGAAAGAAGTGTGTGGCGCGGAAGTGCGCTCGCGGGTCAATGCAAAAAAGTTATATGGTTTGGTTGACTCAACGACGGCGAGCGTGGATATGAATGGCGTTGTGTTTATATCCCGATCGGTTGCGGATGAATTATGTAATCTGTCAGACGCTTTTCCTGCATTGCAGTTTATAAATATGGCGGAGGATGTGGAGCTTATGCTTACAATAGTCAGGAAAGGAAGGTCAGCCCGAAGAGTATTAAAGCCTCGCTTTCACAAAAGTGTGACTATAAATTGCACGAATATGGATGATCTTCGTGAAGCTCTTGTTTCGCATTGATTCTCTCCAGATTGTTTATTCGGCGTAAAGAAATTATCGGTAGGCGGCGACGGAGTGATCCGGCGCCGCCTTCGGTGTGTGTATGGGGGTTCATCAGCCGGTAGGGACGCGATAAATCGCGTCCCTACCGGATGGTGAAGCCTTGTGTCGGCCGGGGCTGCCTCGCGGTGTGTGCAAGTTGGTATCATGCCGGGGCGGCGTGGCAGATGACTGACAGAAATGTCAGCAGGCGTGTCAGTAGCGGAAGGCAAATAAAGGGCTTATTTCGATAACTTTAGGCGAGAGCCAACTTTTTTGGCACGCGATTTGTTTGTATTAGTGATCGCCGGGGGTAAGGAATCCCCGGGACGAAAGAAGAAAACAAACATAGAAAATAAAAATAATAAAACCGTTTTAATTATGGGAAAGATTATAGGCATTGACCTCGGCACCACCAACTCGTGTGTAGCCGTGCTCGAAGGCAAGGATCCGGTAGTGATCCCCAACAGCGAAGGACGCAACACCACTCCTTCGGTAGTGGCTTTTGTCGACGGTGGCGAGCGTAAGGTGGGCGATCCCGCCAAGCGTCAGGCCATCACCAACCCGAAGCGTACGATCTACTCGATCAAGCGTTTCATGGGCGAGAACTGCCAGCAGGTGGCAAGCGAGATAGAGCGCGTGCCCTACAAGGTGGTATGCGGCGCCAATGACACTCCGCGCGTCGACATCGACGGCCGCGAATACACTCCGCAGGAGATCTCGGCGATGATCCTGCAGAAGATGAAGAAGACAGCCGAGGATTATCTGGGACAGGCCGTGACGGAAGCCGTCATCACCGTGCCCGCCTACTTCAACGACTCGCAGCGTCAGGCTACGAAGGAGGCAGGCGAGATCGCCGGTCTGACCGTGAAGCGTATCGTCAACGAGCCTACCGCGGCTGCCCTTGCCTACGGTCTCGACAAGACCAACAAGGATCAGAAGATCGCCGTGTTTGACCTCGGCGGCGGCACGTTCGATATCTCGATACTGGAGCTGGGCGACGGCGTGTTTGAGGTAAAGTCGACCAACGGCGACACCCATCTGGGCGGCGATGATTTCGACCACGTGATCATCGACTGGCTCGCCGACGAGTTCCAGAAGGACGAGGGCGTAGACCTGCGTCAGGATCCGATGGCGCTGCAGCGCCTCAAGGAGGCTGCCGAGAAGGCCAAGATCGAGCTTTCGAGCGCTACCTCCACGGAGATCAACCTGCCGTATATCATGCCTGTCAACGGCATACCCAAGCACCTTGTGAAGACGCTGACCCGCGCAAAGTTCGAGCAGCTTGCCGACAAGCTGATCCAGGCCACCATCAAGCCCTGCGAGCAGGCGCTTAAGGATGCCGGCCTGAAGGCGAGCGACATCGACGAGGTGATACTCGTGGGCGGTTCGACCCGTATCCCCGCCATACAGCAGGTGGTGGAGAAATTCTTCGGCAAGGCTCCGTCGAAGGGCGTCAACCCCGACGAGGTAGTGGCCGTGGGCGCAGCCATCCAGGGCGGCGTGTTGAGCGGCGACGTGAAGGACGTGCTGCTGCTCGACGTAGTGCCCCTGTCGGTGGGCATCGAGACCCTCGGCGGCGTGATGACCAAGCTGATCGAGGCCAACACCACCATACCTACCCGCAAGAGTGAGACCTTCTCGACGGCTGCCGACAACCAGCCTTCGGTAGAGATCCACGTGCTGCAGGGCGAGCGCCCGATGGCCAAGGACGACAAGACCCTGGGTAAGTTCCATCTCGACGGCATCGCACCCGCTCCGCGCGGCATACCTCAGATCGAGGTGACCTTCGAGATCGACTCCAACGGTATCCTCAACGTATCGGCCAAGGATAAGGCCACGGGCAAGGAGCAGAGCATCCGCATCGAGGCTTCGAGCGGCCTGACCGACGCCGAGATCCAGCGCATGAAGGACGAGGCTGCCGCCAACGCCGCAGCCGACGCCAAGGAGAAGGAGCGCGCCGATAAGCTCAATCAGGCCGACTCCCTGATATTCCAGACCGAGAAGCAGCTCAGCGAGCTCGGCGACAAGATCCCGGCCGACGCCAAGGCTCCCATCGAGACCGCTCTGGCTCGCCTGAAAGAGGCCCACAAGGCTCAGGACATCGCCGGTATCGACTCGGCCATCAAGGAGGTGGAGAGCGCATTCGGCGCAGCCCAGCAGGCTATCCACAACGCTCAGGCGCAGGCTCAGCAGCAGGCCGGCCCTCAGCCGGGCGCACAGCAGGGCCCTCAGCCGGGCAACGGCGACGGCGTGACCGACGTGGACTTCGAGGAAGTGAAATAAGCACTATCAGAAAAAATAGCGACCGGCCTCCGGCAGCCCTGACTGTCGGGGGCCGGTCCCTTATAAACAATAATCAATAAAACTGTTTTTGTCATGGACGAAAAAGAGACAATCCTGGCAGCCATGCGCAAGGCCGGCGAGCCGCTCAACGCAGGCAAGGTGGCCGAACTGACCGGCCTCGACAAGAAGGTGGTCGACAAGGTGTTCGCACAGCTCAAGAAAGAGGGCGCGATCGTGTCGCCGGTGCGCTGTAAATATGTCCCCGCTTAATCCCGGGGGCTGAAGAGATCCGGCATAGGAATCCGGGGAGGGAATCTTGTCTGACAAGATCCGCTTCCCGGATTTTTTTCTGTTTTTGCTGAAAAAGAAATTATTTCGTAACTTCGTGGTAGAATCAATTGCATTTGGCTCCATTGGTTCCTTTAAAGCTTTTGTGGAAATAAAACGTTTAACATATTCTTCAAAAGTTCTCGTATTTTTGAGGAAACAAAATAATATATAAATAACCATATATGAAGCATAAATCTTACTACATCCTGTTTGTTTTTATCGTTTTATTCGATTTAATACTGATTTCCATTGGAACAGTAATTGTAATCAAGTTTATTCCATTTGGGGAGTCAGAAAGTGGCATGAATTATGGTAGTTTTTTGGGGACTTTTATAGGTGTTTGTACTACATTTATTGTTGGATTTCAGATCTTTAACTACATCTATTATGCAAACAAGATGGATGCTTTAGATAAGGAAATGGAAGCGTTGCATAAGGAAAAGGAAAGCCTTAGCTTGAAAATTAAAGAATTGGAATGTATAAGTATTAAAAGTATGTATTTCAACGCATATACCATAGGTCGTTCCAGATTCCAGATGGCGGAAGGATACCATTACAAGGTAGATGACAAGAAATATTATTGGAATGCATTGCGGGGCTTGTCTAATGCCTTGAAATATGCTGCTGAGGGAGGGCACGATTTTAATGAGACCTACCAGTCCATTGCTCAAAAAATTTATTCTTCTATTGATTTAATAATAGCAGATGTCAATCATCTTGTTTATAACTCATCACCAGACTGGATAAAGGAGATTGAATATGAGGTAGACGCATCTCTCAAAAAAATCAAAAAATATATAGAAGCAGACAATAAAAGAAAAGCCAAATATTATGTATTTATAGACTATTACTTCAAATGGCATGAATTTGTAACGAAATAAGAGATATATATCTCAGAAAAAATGAGATAGGCCACCGTTTTTTTGTAGCTTTAGCGTTGAATAATAAAAGATTACAATATGTCGGAAGAGCAGATGAACAGTTATCGGCTGACGTCGATGGAGGAGCCGGGCGACGAGCGCATGGCTCAGATTATGCGTGAGGTTGCCGAAGACGCTCGCGAAAGCACCCGCCGTGCGGCCGAGCGTGTGGCTGCCGGGATTGAGACAGCTACGCATGAGGCACAAGAAAAATGGGGCGATGCCATAAACAGAATAAAGAGTGGCAACAAGTAATCATCGCCCTGTTCTGATTGTGATTGCCGGACCCAATGGGTCGGGTAAAACTTCCGTGACCTCCAAGATTCTGCATCATGAGTGGCTGGAGGATTCGGAATACATCAATCCCGACAATGTCGCACGCGATGTATTCGGAGACTGGAACAATCAGGAGTCTGTTCTGAAAGCCGCCAACTACTGCAATGAATGGAGGGAAAGATGTCTTGCAGAACGCAAAAGCCATATCTTTGAAACCGTGATGTCGGCTGCCGATAAGGTTGATTACATTCTCAGAGCGAAAGAAGCCGGATTCTTCATCCGTCTGTTTTTCGTTTCCACTGAATCCCCGACAATCAATGCGAAGCGTGTCGCTCAACGTGTATTGGATGGAGGACATGATGTGCCAATCCCTAAAATCATATCCCGATATGACAAGTCCATTGCCAACTGCAAAATCCTATCCGTGATAGTCGACCGGCTCTATGTATATGACAACTCTATCGAAGACGCGGAAGCCCGGCTTCTGTTCCGATTGAGCGAAGGAGAGCTTGCGAAACGCTATGTCGAGGAGCTTCCCGGCTGGGCTTCGACCATCTTTCCGAGATAGAGTACGACAAAGTAACCGATGTCATTCCTATGAACTTGTCATCGGCGAAGCCGCTTTGCTCCTATAATAATTTTCAATCGCAAAGAAATAAGGAGCACAGAGATATCGGAAACAACAGATGCGGATATCTGACAGCACCCTCACCATCCGGATAAAAAAGCAAGGCGTTGTGTCAAAGTTTTGAATTTTGACACAACGCCTTTTTAATGGGTTAATGGATTACGGATCAGTTGATCTCTACCTCGTCGACGAAGATGAAGGCGGGTTTGCCTTTTCCTGCATGCCAGTCGGGCATTGATGTCTCGGGCTGCAGGCTGACTTTTACGTAGCGTGCATTGACGGGATCAAAGGCGAGCGAGTGGGTGACGATGGCGTTGCGGCCTTCGGTCATGCGGGGATACTCCTCCGAGGCTACCTTGGTGAAGCTCTTGCCGTCGGCGCTGACCTCGACGGTCATCTTGCGGGCGTCGAACACCCAGTCGCCGGTGGCCACGCATGTGCGTACGGTCACGTCCTTCACTGTCTGCTCGCTCTCGAGGTCGATCTCGGCCACGAGATCCTTGCCGACGATTCCTACCCAGTCGCCGTTGCCGTAGCCGCTGGTGCCGAACTTACCGTCGGTGAGCGTCATGCCTCCCTTGGCTTTGTAGCGGGGATGGAGCTCGTTGATGAGCTTCACGGGATGGGTGGTGGCGAGGTTGAACGACACGCTGTCGGTGTAGACAGCGCTCGGGCCGTTGGCGCGGATGGTCACGGCCTTGATGGTGGAGGTCTTGTCGAGTTTCACGGGGTGCTCGTAGCGTGTCGAGGCCTCGGTGGGTTCGGTGCCGTCGAGAGTGTAATAGATGGGAGCGTTGTCGACCGTGGAGAGTTCAAGCATGATGGCGTGGCTGACGCTGTCGGGGGTCAGTGTGCCGGCTACATTGAACATGTGGCGGGCGTAGTTGTAGCCGTTGGCGTCGTACTGCGCGATCATCTGGGGCATGCGCGAAGCGAATGCCTTGTAGTCTTTCGGAGCCTTGCTCCACTGCACCTCGGCGAGAGCCGCCATGCGGGGGAGCTCCATGTACTGTGCCTGGGCGAATGTGGGGATATACTCCGTCCAGAGGTTGGCCTGTACGCCCTTGATGTGGGCTGCTTCCTCGGGGGTGAGGTCGGCGGGGAGGGGCTCATAGCTGTAGACGCGCTCCACGGGGAGATATCCGCCGATGGCTATGGGCTCGTTCTCGCGGTCGAGTGTCTGATAGTAGTCGAAGTAGAGGTAGGAGTTGGGGGTCATGATGACGTCGTGGCCGCGGCGTGCAGCTTCCTTGCCGCCCTCTTCGCCACGCCATGACATGACTACGGCGCCGGGGGCCAGACCGCCTTCGAGTATCTCGTCCCAGCCGATCATCTTGCGGCCCTTGGAAGCGAGGAAGTCGCTGGCATGATGTATCACGTGGCTCTGGAGCTTCTCTTCCTTCGATCCGTGCTCGTCGGCCTTGAGACCGAGCTCGCGGATCTTGGCCTGACACTTCTCGCAGGCTGCCCAGCGCACCTTCGGGCATTCGTCGCCGCCCACATGGATGTATTCCGAGGGGAAGAGATCCACCACTTCGGCGAGAACGTCGTCGATAAACTTGTAGGTGGAGTCGTTGCCGGCGCAGAGCACGTCCTCGCTCACGCCCCACTGCTGCCACACCTCATACGGGCCGCCTGTGCATCCCAGATAGGGATAAGCCTTGAGGGCGCCGAGCATGTGGCCGGGAAGGTCGATTTCAGGGATGACGGTGATATGGCGGTCGGCGGCATACTTGATGATGTCGCGGGCTTCGTCCTGGGTGTAGAAGCCCTCCACGGGGATGGAGTCGTACTGGCCTGAATTGTGGCCGATGACGGTGCCTCCACGCTTCGATCCGAGCTCTGTCAGTCCCGGACGGCTCTTGATCTCCAGACGCCAGCCCTGGTCGTCGGTGAGATGCCAATGGAGAGTGTTGATATTGTGGAGCGCCAGCATGTCGATGAAGCTCTTCACGGAGTCGACCGGGAAGAAGTGGCGCGACACGTCGAAGTGGGCGCCGCGATATGCGAAGCGGGGCTCGTCGGTGATGGTTACGGGCGGGAAGAGCACATTGCTCTCCTCGGCCTGCGGTATCGACTTGCGGAGAGTCTGGATGCCGTAGAATGTGCCTGCTGCGGAGGATCCGTTGATCTCTATGGCCGAGGGGCCGACCGTAAGCACGTAGCCTTCGGGGTTTTCGCCGCCGAGATCGTCGCGGAGACTGATTACGTCGGATTCCGTGGCGGCGTCGGTGACTTTCAGCTCATGCCCGGTCATCTGCCTGAGATATGAGGCCAGAAGCTCGGCATCGTTTTTCAGAGCCTCGTTGCCTGCGGGATAAGCGATTTTGGTCGAAGAGGTGAGATGAAATCCCTCACCCGCACCCTCCTTCACCTCCTGCGGCAAGGGGATCACACTGTAGGAAGCGGTCTGTTCGCTGCGGCTTCCACAAGCAGCCATGACGGCACAGAAAGCCGCCACGGCGAGATACTTGATTTTTTTCATTTGGTATTAAGTGATAAATATGGATTATTTTGTGTTTCAAATCGGTAGGAGATGCAAAGTTAGGCATTACTTCCCGCACGCGTCCCATACAAGTACTTAAAAAACCAAAAAAAGCTTTCGGATTGCATATTTCCGCGCGATCGACACACTGCGTAGCGGCCGGTTCAGAACGGGAAATTGATGCCGAGATTGACCGACGCGTTGGAGCTCAGCGGGAGCCCCTGCTTGGCGAGCTTGCCGAGCGTATGGTCCATGCCGAGGAACATGTTGAATCCTGTCACCTTGACGCTGGTCACCCATCCGAATGAGCAGCCGAACGTGCCGACGGCGAGATTCGCACCGGCCGAGAAGCATCTGACGGGCTCCACGTTGGCCGAGAGCCTGAACTGCGTCCAGCTGTAATGGCCCTCGATGCGTGTGGAGTTGAGCAGGCCGAACGACAGCTTGCGGTAGACGGGCAGACGGTATTGCGCGCCGAGATTTAGCGTGGCACCGAGCATGCGGGTGCGGGTGCCCATGTCGCCTTTGTCGTCGAGCTCGTAAAGTTCGGAGAGCTGGTCGCGCAGCCGGTCGAGCTCGTTGTCAAACGAGTTGGCGGCATCGTCGTCGACATTAAAGGTGAAAGCGTCGGTATTGACTGTCTTCAGTCCTCCTGTCGAGGCCCAGCGGGTATTGCCCCAGGATATGAATCCGAGATCGAGCAGAGCTGCCGAGAAACGCCAGTCGGTCCACTCGTATTCGGCGCCAAGATCGAAAGCCATGCCGAATCCGTTGGGACCGAATCCGTCGAGATCGGCTCCTGAGACGTATTCATGGCCTGTATGCTTGTTGATGTCGGTCTCGTAGGTGAGTCCTTTGACAGATGCGTAGAGATCGGCATTGGTGCGTGCGATCCATTCATTCTCGCCGAGAGTGAGGTCGGCCTGGTGGAAATAGGCATCCACATTGCCCATCCCGACGAGAAATTTCATGGCCGCTCCCACTCTCAGGCCCTTGACCTGAGGGATCTCGCGCGAATGGTTGAATGCAATCTCGGCATAGGCGTCGGCATGGGCGCGCAGATTGCTTATATCATAGGTTTTGTTGGCCACCCCTTCTTTGGCGAGCGAGAAGAACGAGCCGGGAATGCCGACCGCCACGTTGGCCACGGCGTTGATGCCTACTGTGTTGTAGCCACCGAATGCTTTGAAGCCGGCATTGAGGATGTTGAGGCGCAGGTTGGACTGCACCCGGTTGTGGTCATGGAATTTGCTCATTGCCTCCTCTACGCCGATGCCGGGATTGGTGAAGAGCACGGTGCGTCCGTCGAGATTGTAAATCACCGACGATGTGTGGAGGTTGCCCCGCATGGCCACGTTGACATTGCCCAGTCCGGGGAATCCCACATAGTTGCGGTCGGATCCGAATGCCGGGTTCATCTGGCTGCGGTAGGTATAGTTGTCGAGGAAATAGCCCGAATAGGTGTTCTGCGCCGAAGCGGCAGCCATGGCCATGAGGCTGACGAGTATGGCTATGGTTTTCTTGTATGTTGTATTCATTTTGGGAATGCGGCTGATGGTTAGAGTTCTTTGGTATAGTTGCCCGACACTTTGCCTCTCACTTTCTTGAGCACGATGGTCTGCTCGGGCGACAGCGGCGTGGCGCCGTCGGCTTTGACATGGGCCGTAAATCTTATGCCGTCGAGGTTTTTCACGGTCTGGCCCTCTCCGAGGGTGATGGTGAACGGAAAATCCTTAGCGTTGGCAGGCAGCTCGGCCGACGACAGGTCGGCGTCGATCGTATTGCCGTTCTTGTCGAGCACTACAGCCGTCAGGCGCACTGCCAGCGGCAGATCGGTCGATGCAAGCGCCGTGACCTCAAACTTCTCTATGGTTATAGCGTCGACATCCTCGTCGCTCCATCCGTCCTCAGTATCGGTATATATGATGGTGGATCCGTCCTTGAGCGAGAGGGGGGCGAAAAAGTCGTATGTGCCGTCCACTCCCTGTATGTCCTGGCCGAGAGCGAAATCTCTCACCTCCTGGAGGGGTATGCACGGATCGTCAAGAGTGATGCCTATGGCCCCTGGCAGGCCGTCGCCCGAAAGTACGTCAGACAGCGATGTGAACGCCACGTGGGTGAGCTCGCCGGCAGGATAGCCGGGCAGCGGTTTGGCCGGAGCCGAAGGCGACAGACAGTAGTAATAAGGCCCGTTGCCTCTTTCGTGGGTGATAGGGAAGAACGGATTGTCTATGCCGAAGCTGCCTGTCACCTCTCCTCCGCGTATTGCCGAAAGCGTGAGGCCGGTGCGGCAGTCGAGACCGTCGTCTCCCACCGGATTGTTGATATTAAGGTAGATCTGCGGATTGACGAGCGCTATATCGGTGCCTTCACCGGCCAGAAAGTCGGGCATGTCTGACAGATCCACGTCGCTGATCTCCACTCCCGAGAGCCTGTAGTCGATCTCTCCGGAAAAAGAGGTAGTGTATATGTCGCCGAAGTCGTAGGCAGTGGTGAAATCTATAGCTGCTGGCTGTGAGGCGCTCTCCGCGTCGACAGTGATGACACCGGAAGCGACCTCCACTTCGCCCACATAGGCGAGCGTATGCGTGTCGTAGTCAAGGGTCGAACCGTTGGCTTGCATGTCTATTGCGGTGACGGTGACTTTCACCTTCGCTTCCGGACTGTCGGTCATGAGGGAGCCGATCGAGAGGATGCCTGTGGCCGGATCGTATTCCCCTGCGTCGCTTGTGGCCGTGAGCCCTTTAGGCATCAGGATGATCAGATCGCTGAATGTCATTGATCTGACATGTCCGCTCAGTCCCGAAACCGACAGCGTGAGCACTATATCCATCGGTCTGACTCCTATAGCGCTTACCGAATGGACAGATGCGTCGATATCCGAGATGTCATATGTGAAATCTCTGCCCGACGGTTTGATGTCATAGCTTGCCGAAGACTGCGCGATTCCGGTGCTCCCGGTGGCCGGAATGCGGTCGATAGCGGTGGTGACCGGTTCCACTTGAGGGCCTGAGCATGTCATTTCGTCGACATGTACAGGGTCAGAGGTGAAGGTGCCGGTTTCCTGAACGGCATAATACTGTCGGCCTTCGGCGTCCGTGAAGATCTGGAGTTTGCTGTCCTCTTCGATCTCGATGATGCTTTTCAGCCTGATTTCGTCGAGATTCATCGGCACTGTAAGATCGTTGACCGTGAAACGGCTGGTGGTGTCAATGTCGGAAAGATCGTATTTGTCATCGATACACCCTGCGGCGGTGGTCAGCAACGCAGACAAAGCCAGTGTCTGACCGGTTTTCAATAATCTCATTATCTTGATGGATGATTGATTGGTTTATATTAATGTGATGATATTGTAGTGACAGTACTATGTGGCGAATGCCGTATATGAAGCGTCGTGCAAAATTAATGAAATTATTGCAAATCGACGTTAACAGACCGGTGTAATCACATCATATGTTGCCATATATTCGACAAAACACCCGGCGTAGATGTTGTTATGAACCGTATTAGCGCGTCACGCGTTGTAATTCTACAACCAAATCCTCAACATTATGGCATACAAAATTATTGAAATCGAGGGAATAGGCGAACTTTATGAAGCCAAGCTCGGAGCGGCCGGCATCAACACTACCGAGCAGTTGCTTGAAAAAGGCAAGACCCCCGAAGGCCGCGCCAAGCTGGCCGAAGAGACAGGGATCAGCCCCAAGCTGATCATGCGTTGGGTAAATCATGCCGATCTTTTCAGAATAAAAGGTGTTGCCGGGCAGTTTGCCGAACTTCTTGAAGCGTCGGGAGTCGATACAGTCAAGGAGTTCCGTCACCGCGTGCCCTCCAACCTCCACGCCAAGCTCGAAGAGGTCAACGCCGAGAGAAATCTCTGCGGACGCATACCGACCGTCCATGAACTTGAAAAGATGATAGCGCAGGCCAAGGAACTTGCGCCTGCCGTCACCTACTGACCCGCATCTCTCTCACTCCCTGCCATCGGGGGTTGCCCGTGCCGTATCGCGGCGGGCAGCCCCCGCATTGATGTGCTGATGCTTTTTTGATTCCACAGCAATAGAAATACAGCGATTTCTGCTTAACTTTGCAGAAATAAGACACCACCGCGGCCATCGGGCGGCGGAAAACACGCGATGATGGAAATAATCTACGAGGATAACCATATAATAGCGGTCAACAAGCGGCCCGGCGAGATAGTGCAGGGCGACAAGACCGGCGACGAGCCGCTGGTGGAGACAGTGCGCCGCTATATCAAGGAAAAATACGGCAAACCGGGCAACGTGTTCTGCGGGGTGGTTCACCGCCTCGACCGTCCTGTTGGCGGAGTGGTGCTGTTTGCAAAGACCTCCAAGGCTCTTGCGCGTCTCAACGAGATGCTCCGGCAGGGCGAGATCCGCAAGACCTACTGGGCGCTGACCCGCTGCCGCCCGGAGCTGCCGGAAGCACGTCTGGAGGGCTATATCACCAGCGTTGAGCGCAACAACAAGTCGTATCTGTCGTCATCGCCCAAGGACGGGGCGAAATATTCGGCGCTATCCTACCGGCAGATAGCGCAGGGCGACCATGCCAGTCTGCTTGAGGTGAATCTGGAGACGGGGCGCAAGCATCAGATCCGGGTGATGCTCTCGTCGATAGGCTGTCCGGTCAGAGGAGATCTGAAATACGGCGACCGGCGCAGCAATCCCGACGGAAGCATCTCGTTGCTGGCGCGCCGGGTGGAGTTTGTACATCCCGTGTCGAAAAAAAGGCTCGTCATAGAGGCGCCTGTGCCCGACGAGCGGGTGTGGCGCGAACTCGCGGCGATGGCCGCCGACAGTTCATCGGCCCTCGCTGCAGGGAGCCACGACGCGGCTGATCCAGTTGGCGAACAGAAGGCGTGAGTGGGCCCTCCATCTCACCACGGGCCCTTTGTCCGGACAATCGTCGCGATAGTAATTGACAGGCACCGACGGGTTCATGCCCCGCTCTGTGTCGCGCCGGTACTCGAAATCGAGTGTCAGCGGCGCATACTCCGAGTGTCCGGTGATATACACCTCGCGGTCATCGAATGCCGTAGCCATGTATACTCCCGATTCGGGGTTGTCCGAGATGATCCTGATCCCGGCGTCGACGGCGGGCTGCAGATCGGCCTGACTCCAGGTGATAAACCGGCTGTTGGGCACATAGAACTCGTCGTCAAACCCTGTCGTAAGCCTGTTGCCTGCGCCTATCACCCGGTGGGGGAAAACTCCTGAAATTTTGTTTTCGAGCAGTGTTTTGTCGACTCCGTAATGATGATACATGGCTGCGAAGGCCGCCCAGCAGATGAAGAGCGACGGGGTGTGGTTGCGCCGCAAAGAGTCGAATATCATAGTTATCTCGGGCCAGTAGCTGACATCTCTGAAGGCTACCCGCTCCAGCGGTGCGCCGTTGATGATGAATCCGTCGAGACTCCGCTCCATCCCTTCGCTGTAGGGGGTGTAGTGCGCGGCCATATGTTCGGCTGAAGTGTGGCGCGGCACGTGCGTGCGCAGCGAAATAAGGCTGAATGCTACGGGCAGATCAGTAGCCGAAAGCACCCGCAGCATATCTGTCTCGGCCATCTCCTTGAGCGGCATCAGATTGAGCAGCCCTATACGCAGGGCTCCTGCAGGAGCGTCCCCGATCGGCAGTATGTCCACTCCCTCGCCTGCCAGGGCTTCCACAGCCGGCAGTGTGTGATCGGCAAATACTGGCATATATCAGTCGAAATAATCGGATATTACTGAGTCGACCTTCTGGTCGATAATTTCTTCAAGCACGCGACGCTTCTTTTCCAAAGCCTTGCGTGCCGAAGTCTGGTCTTTGCTGTCGGATTTCACGGCGTCAGCCACTGTTGCGACGATGATCTGTCTGCTGCCTGACCCTGTCTGGGCCGCGGCTGAAACGTCGCGCTTCACATCGCCGTTCTTGGGACGGTTTCCGGCAAGCAGACGGTCGAGATCCTCGGCCGGCACGCTCACCGGCGATTCGTCGAGACGGCGTTTGATCTCTTCTACGGGCTTCTCTTTCCTCCGGTTTTTCTCTTTCTTCTTCTTGACGTCGATCATGGCATAATACCGTTCCACACGCCCCGAGGAGTGATAGGTGCGCCTGTAATAATCTTCGTCGAGCGAGCTGAGGATCACTCCGCGGCTCGTAGAGGAGTGTATGATCCGGCCGTCGCCCACATACATCCCGACATGACTGACACCTTTTGAACCTGTGCGGAAAAACACCAGATCGCCCTCCATGAGGTCAGACCGGTCGATCCTGCGGCAATAATCGCTTTGCTGCGCGGAACTGCGCGGCAGCTTGATCTGAAGCGCGTTTACAAAAATCTGCGACGTAAGGCCGGAGCAGTCTACTCCGCTGCGGCTGTTGCCGCCATAGCGGTAGGCCGTGCCCATCCAGCGGCGCGCTTCCTCAAGCAGACGGCGTGTGGCATCAGGCAGCGAGCCCGACACCTCGATGCGCTGGGAGCCGGCACCTGCACCGCCTCCTTTGGCGACATGCACGCCTGAAGCGCCTCCACGCCGGGCTGTGGAGTGGCGCGAGGAGCCGCAGCCGCTGAGGCCGGCAGCGAGAACGGCCGAAACTGTCAGATACATGAAAACGCGGAAATAAAGCGCAGGGGATAACAATCGGTAGGTCATGTCAGCAAAATTACTGCATTTCTGTCAGACTTTTTTACATCCATAGAATAAAATTCATAAAATCAGGCGCCGGTTTTATTAAATCGCATTAAAAAACACGCCAGAGAATATTCTACATTAAATTTAGCACTATTTTTGCCGTCACAGTACATAAACCAACCATTCATGACGCGGATATCCCAGCCAGATGTCCGCCTAACCACAGACTAACAGACACAGGAATATGAACAATCTCACAAAGACTCTCCTGACAGCATGCGGAGTGGCGATAGCAAGCTCCGTCATCACCGTTGGAGCCTTCAAGGCTTCGGAAAACAACCTGTTCAGACAGACTGACACCGACATGTCACAGACCGGACGCACTGCGGCAGGCGGCAAATTCCTTAACGTAGCCCAGACAGCGGCCCTCGAGACCGACTTCACTGCGGCGGCCGAATCGACCATCAACGGCGTGGTCAGCATCAAGAGCTACGTCACCCTGCGCCAGCGCGCTCAGCAGCAGGACAGCATGTTTGATGATCCGTTTCTTGAATTTTTCTTCGGTACTCCCCGCCGCAGGCAGCAGGAGCAGCCTCAGCAGCAACAGCCCAAGGAACAGCCGATGGGACTCGGATCGGGCGTGATCATCAGCAGCGACGGACATATCGTCACCAACAACCACGTGATAGAGGGAGCCGAGCGGCTTGAGGTGACTCTCAATGACAACCGCACATACGACGCCACAGTCGTAGGCACCGATCCCACCACCGACCTCGCCCTTATCAAGATCGAGGCCGACAGCCTTCATGTCATTCCGGTAGGCAATTCCGACAATCTTCTCATAGGCGAATGGGTGCTGGCCGTGGGCAATCCGTTCGGATTCACGTCGACTGTCACGGCAGGCATCGTCAGCGCCAAGGCCCGTGCGATCTCCGACAGCCGTCAGGGACGAATGACCATAGAGTCGTATATACAGACCGACGCCGCCGTCAATCCAGGCAACTCCGGCGGCGCGCTCGTCAATCTCAAAGGGGAGCTGATCGGCATCAATGCCGCCATTTACTCCCAGACCGGCAACTATGCCGGCTACTCTTTCGCCATCCCCACCTCGATCATGGTCAAGGTGGTCACCGACCTCAAGAAATACGGCACGGTGCAGAGGGCTGTGCTCGGCATCTCCTACCGTGAGCTCACTCCCGAGATCATCAAGGAGAAGGGCTTCAAGGGCATTAACGACGGAGTGGTAGTGGAAGAGGTGACCGAAGGCGGGGCTGCGATGAGCGCAGGCGTAAAGCCCAACGACGTCATTGTGGCCATAAACGGCACAGCCGTCCACAACAGGGCGCAGTTCATGGAGCAGATCAGCCGACTGAGCCCGGGCGACAAGGCCACCCTGAGCATCATCCGCGACGGCAGCCGCAAGGAATTCGAGGTGACGATGCTCAACAACCAGGGCTCCACCCGCATCGTCAAGGCCCCGACAGTAGAGGCGCTCGGAGCCAAGTTCGCCAAAGTAAGCGAGGACAGACTGCGCGCGCTCAAGCTTCGCAGCGGTGTGCAGGTGACTGAGGTGGCTGCCGACGGACGGTTCAAGCGCGCCGGCATCCGCGAGGGCTTCATCATATCCGACATCAACAACGGCCGCGTAAGCTCGCCGGAGGATGTGGAGAAGATCTACAACGCCATCATGAAAAGCGACGACGGCTACGACAAGGTGATGTTTATCACCGGAGTATATCCCACCGGTAAGAAAATGTATTACGCTGTAGACCTCGCCGACTGATGATTGAATACATTCACGGCCAGCTGGCCGAACTGACACCTGCCTACGCCGTGGTCGACTGCCACGGCGTGGGCTATCTTCTCGCCATCACGCTGACGGCCTATACAGAGCTACAGGACAAGAAGGAGGCCCACCTTCTCGTGCATGAGGCCATAAGGGAGGATGCCTATCAGCTCTATGGCTTCGTCAGCCGTCAGGAACGCGAACTGTTCCGGGAGCTTATTGGAGTGAGCGGCGTCGGAGCCAACACGGCGCGGATGATACTTTCGTCGATCCCCGCTCCGGAGCTCGCCGCCGTGATCATCGCCGGCGACCACACCCGCCTCAAGGCCGTCAAGGGCATCGGCGCCAAGACGGCGCAGCGCATCGTAGTGGATTTGCGCGACAAGATCAAGCCCGCGGGCGACATGCCGCTGGCGGCAATCGCCGCTCCGGCCATGAGCGAGACGTTCGAAGAGGCCCTGGCGGCTCTCGTGATGCTCGGATTCCCCCGGCCGGCTGCCCAGAAGACTCTCCGCAAGCTGTTCGAAGCCGATCCGCAGATCAAGGTAGAGCTGGCTATCAAGAAAGCTCTCGCAATGCTCTGACGCTACCGGAGGCGGTTTTCCGGCCCTTCCGGCCGCAAATCTGCGGTTCAAACTTCGCAAAATGTTGGCGGATTGTGAAAAAATGCCTAACTTTGCACCGCCATTACAGAATTTGCGCCTTACCAGCGCGATTTATAACGGATTAATCGATTAACAGCATAACAACAATGAAAAAAGACATCCATCCTTCCAACTATCGCGAAGTTGTGTTCAAAGATATGTCGAATGATGAAATCTTCATCACACGCTCAACTATCGCCGCAAAGGAGACCATCGAGGTAGAGGGCAAGACCTATCCTCTCGTGAAGCTTGAGATCACAAGCTCCTCTCACCCCTTCTTCACCGGCAAGCAGAAGCTCGTCGACACAGCCGGCCGCGTCGACAAGTTCATGAGCCGCTACGGCAACCGCAAGAAGAAATAAGTCTGCACCCGGCATTCCGGGCACGAGTGCTGCAGCGCTCCGTGCCGCCGAGGTGGATAATCACACATCGAGCGGAGGCTCCGACGCCTGTCAGAGTCTCCGCCCGATGATTTTTTTACAGACCCGAAGCAATGGGGACTATCGTCACTTCGCCATACGACAGTCCGGTGGGACGCCTTGTGATCGGCGCCCTCGGAGATTCAATATGCCTTTGCGACTGGAGCGACGACGGCATCCGTCCGCGCGCGACCGTAGAGCAACGGCTCCGCCGTCGGCTTGCGGCCCGGATGGAAGAGGGCACGGCGGCCGTAATAGACATGACGCGCCTTCAGCTCGACGAATATTTTGCAGGCAGACGGGAATCTTTTCAGCTGCCTCTGGCGATGGCCGGAACTGATCTGCAGCTGACAGTTTGGCGGCGCCTCTGCTCCATCCCTTTTGCCTCTTCTGTCAGCTACAGGGAGCTCGCCGACGCTGTCGGCCGGCCGTCGGCCGTCAGGGCTGTCGCCGCGGCATGCGGAGCCAACGCCATCTCCATAATCGTGCCGTGCCATCGGGTGACCGGCTCCGACGGATCGCTGACAGGCTATGCCGGCGGCGTCGAAGCCAAGCGCCGCCTTATCGCCATGGAGCGGCGTGAGCATCTCTCCACCACATAATGATAATACGTTTAACATGAATCCGATACTCCGACCATCATCACGAATCGAATCAGTCGACGCCCTCAGGGGATTCGCAGTGCTTGCCATACTTCTCGTGCACAACCTCGAACACTTCATCTTCCCCGTATATCCCGACGATCCTTCGTGGCTCGATGTTATCGACAAGGGGGTGTTCAGCGCCGTCTTCGCCCTGTTTGCCGGCAAAGCCTACGCTATATTCGCTCTTCTTTTCGGATTCACGTTCTATATCCAGTCGCACAACCAGAGGGTCAAGGGTGAGGATTTATACCCGCGAAGGGAACTTCTGGAAATTCATTGCCGGCAATATCACCCTCGGACAGAAGGCAAGCCTGCTGTGGGCCGTCAATGCCGGACGATTTTTCCAGACAGCCGGACTTTTTCTCGCCGGACTGTATCTCGGGCGTCGCGGGCTTTTCGTGCAGTCGCCGGCCAACAACCGCCGATGGATACGCATACTAATAGTATCGGCAGTGGCTTTCGCCCCGCTTTACGCGCTTCATGACCTTATCATGGCCGACGGCAGCCCCCTCACCCGGCAGACTGCCGGCACCGCCTTCGACATGTGGCAGAAACTGGCGTTCACATTCGTGCTGACTTCATCGTTCATACTGCTCTACAACAGCGAGCGGTTCGCGCGTCTTACAGCTTCGTTGCGCTCCTACGGCCGCATGAGTCTGACCAACTATATCTCGCAGTCGATCATTGGAGCTTTCGTTTACTTCCCGTTCGGACTGTTCCTCGCGCGTTACTGCGGCTACACCCTCAGTCTGCTCGTCGGCATAGCCACATTCTTCCTGCAGATCCGTTTTTCCCGCTGGTGGCTCTCCCGTCACCGTCAGGGCCCGCTCGAAACCCTCTGGCACAAATGGACCTGGATCGGCACCCGCAAATGACGCTCCCCGCCGCCTCGGGGGATAGTAATGTTTTATCATGATTGTGTTTTTTTTCTGCGGCGCATGCCGTAGTCATGGGAAACAATGACTATATTTGCACAATCATTCACCATTATATCATACAATCATGAGAAAACAGATTCTATTGACATTGGCCTCCGTGGCCGCGATTGCCGCCTCAGCTGCTATTCCGACGCTCCGCACAGGCCGGGAGTGGCTTGAAATACGCCACGACGGGCGCCGACATTCCTATGCCTGGGTAGTAAACCCGCAGATAGCGGTGGATTCACTTGAATCCTCGGCCCGCACAGTCACTTTTATCTCCGATATTGACACGATCAATATTACCGGGCTCGATATATATCAGTCGGCTGATTTCGTCGTGGTCACGGCTTCGGGCGATACGGCAGTCACGCGGGTAGTAAGGATTCCGGAAGTGCTTTACGAGAATCCTCCTGTGCGTCTTCGTCGCCAGGATGGATCTGTCAGGCTCAGCCGTGAGCAGGCATCGTTCGATCTCGACGCACTGAAGTATGCCTTGAGCCAGATACATCCCGACATCTATTCGGTCGTAGGACAGGAAAAACTTCTGACAGCGTTTAATGATGCGAAACACAGTCTGCCTGACTCGCTGACTACAATAGATCTTTACCGCATAGCTGCCCCGCTGGTGAGTATGATCGGTGACGGCCATACATGTCTTGGATTTCCTTACAATGATCTCTTCACAAAGGAGCTGAAACGTCTGCCCTTGTCGGTCACGCCTGAAATCGACATGAGCCTGACTGCCTGGAGCTCGCTCGACTCAATAATCCCTGCAGGATCAAAGATTCTTTCCATCAACGATATCCCGGCATCGGATATGCTTCACGCCATGCTCCCTTTCGTGAGCGGCGAACGCAGGCATTTCAAGATAAGCCGTATCAACTATTCTTTCTCAGCCCTGTTCGAGATGCTTTACGGCGGCAAGGAGCACTACACCGTCAGGTACGTGGCTCCGGGAAGCAAGAAGGAGCAGACAGCTCTGTTGCCGGCGGTCGACTGGGAGCAGCTGAAAGCCAGAGTCAGATCCTCGGCCGGTCAGGCTGGCCGGCGTGAGCCTTACAGCTACAGCATACGAGGCAATGGCAAGATAGCTGTAATGGAGTTCAACCAGTGTGTCAATCCTGCCGGTATGAAAAATCTGTGCGATTCTATGTTTGCCGATTTGCGGTCACGCGGCATCAGAAAACTCATCATAGATGTCCGCAACAACGGAGGAGGCAACTCACAGGTAGGCGACGTTCTGCTCAGATATATAGCCCGCAAGCCATTCATACAGTTCAGCAAATCCCTTGTTAAAATATCCCCGATGACTGCGAGGATGACAGGCCGCTACGACGGCTGCCCGAGGATAGACTTCTCAACTACTCAGGATGAATATTATATCAGGCCGTATGATGCCGATAACGGTCATTTCGACGGCGAAGTGGTGTTGCTGACATCACACAATACGTTTTCATCGGCTTCGAGCTTCGCTTGGGCATTCAAGGAAGCGGGTGCGGGTAAAACGATAGGAGAAGAGACCGGAGGCATGAATGTGTGCTATGGTGACATACTCACCTGGAGCGCCCCCGTATCCGGGATCCCCTGCACGATTTCATATAAACGCTTCTGGCAGATGAATGCGGATGAAAACGACATCCACGGAGCGTTGCCCGACGTTGCCGTCCCGGCCGATAAGGCGCTCGACAAAGCCCTGCGCATGCTGAAATAGTGCGAAATAACGTTACTATACTGAAAATGAGGCACATCGGCGCTATGTCTGATGCATATTGACAAAGGCGGCGCAACGCTCGGATCCGGTGACGGATGGCGTTGCGCCGTTGTTTTATTGCAGTGGATTGTTACGTTTGCTCCGATTATTCCGATTATTCGGATAGCTCCGACAATGTCAGTCAGGCGGGGAGGGATGATTCAATGGTGGCGCGGCAGCGGGCTATGAGGTCGGGTAGGTTGTAGGGCGCGCCGTCGGCCGGAGGATTGATGGCCGGATGGATGGTGAGGGTGATGGTGCCCGGGACGGGGAACTGTTTGAACCGGGGCAGCACGTGGAATGCACCGTCGATAGTCAGGGGCACTACCGGCAGGTGGAACTCCTCGGCGAGAAGGAATGCGCCGCGCTTGAAGGATCGGACTTTGCCGTCCCATGTGCGGGCGCCTTCGGGGAATACTACTACCGACAGGCCGGAGCGGAGCAGACGCTCGGCGCGCTCCATGGTGTGGCGCAGCGACGAGGGCGACGAACGGTCGACATAGATCTGCTCTATGCGCTCGCAGGCATAGCCGACGAGAGGGATGCGGCGAAGCTCCTGCTTCATCATCCAGCGGAACTGGTGGCCGAGCCAGCCGTAGATTGTGAAAATATCGTATGCTCCCTGATGGTTGGCGACGAATATGTAGCTCTGTGAGGGGTCGATGTTGCCGCGGCCATTGACGCGCACTCTGACGAAGGCGAGCCAGCACATCAGCCGGCTCCATGCGACTTCGGGATAATATCCCGCCCAGCGTCCGGCCCCGAGCGAGGCGCCGGCGATAGCCGTAAGGGCGGTGAGCACGGTGGCCACCAGCATGAGGGGCAGCATCACGCAGATCTGATATACGCGGTAGAGGAAGAGCATTGCAGGGAGTGTATGAAGAGGGTTTATGGGGTCAGTTCTGTTCGGTAGCGGCGAATTCCATCAGATAGGCTTTGATGAATCCGTCGAGGTCGCCGTCCATCACTCCACCGACGTCGGATGTCTGATAGCCGGTGCGGTGATCCTTGACGCGGCGGTCGTCGAACACGTAGCTGCGTATCTGCGATCCCCACTCGATCTTCATCTTGCCCGCCTCGATCTTGGCCTGCTCCTGCATGCGGTGCTGGAGCTCCTTGTCGTAGAGTATGGAGCGGAGCTGACGCATGGCGTTCTCTTTGTTCTTAGGCTGGTCGCGGGTCTCGGTGTTCTCGATGAGTATCTCCTCTTTTTCGCCCGTATAGGGATCGGTAAACTGGTAGCGCAGGCGCACGCCCGACTCCACCTTGTTGACGTTCTGGCCGCCGGCGCCTCCGCTTCGGAAGGTGTCCCACGACAGCAGGGCCGGATCGACGCGCACCTCGATGGTGTCGTCGACGAGCGGGGTGACGAATACGGAGGCGAACGATGTCATGCGCTTGCCCTGGGCATTGTAGGGCGACACTCGCACGAGGCGGTGCACACCGTTCTCGCTCTTGAGATAGCCGTAGGCGAAGTCGCCCTCGACGTTGATGGTGCATGACTTTATGCCGGCCTCGTCGCCTTCGAGAAGGTTGGCCATCGATGTCTTGTAGCCGTGGGCCTCACACCATCGCAGATACATGCGCATGAGCATTTGAGCCCAGTCCTGACTCTCGGTGCCTCCGGCTCCCGAGTTGATCTTCAGCACGACTCCGAGCTTGTCCTCCTCGCGGCGCAGCATGTTGCGCAGTTCGAGGCGTTCGATCTTTTCTATGGTGGATGCGTAGAGGGCGTCGAGTTCCGACTCCTCCATGTCGCCGTCCTTGACAAATTCGAATGCTATCGAAAGTTCGTCGACAGCATCGGCCACTTCGGCGTAGCCCTCTATCCATGCCTGCAGATCCTTTATCTTCTTCATCTGGGCCTGCGCTTCCTTGGGATGCTCCCAGAAGTCGGGCACGTGAGTGCGGAGTTCCTCTTCCTCCACTTCGATTTTCTTAGAGTCTATGTCGAGATACCGGCGGAGCGCCTGGGCGCGCTCTGAAGTTTCCTTAAGTTGTTCCTGTGTAATCATGAATGCAAAAATAGTGAAAATCGGCCGAAGCGTCAAACATACATGCGCTCAATTTCTTCAGTATAACGTTCGTCAACTGCCTTCCGCTTGATTTTCAGGGTGTTGGTTAGCTCTCCGCTCTCCATGGTGAACGGCTGGGGCAGAAGAGTGAAGCGTTTGATCTGCTCGAAGGGAGCGAAGTCGGCCAGCAGGCGGGCGAGCCGCAGCTCATACAGCTCCTGTATGCGCGGATCGGCCACGAGGGCGGCGTTGTCGTCGGAGTCGATGCCGTGGGCGTCGGCGTAGCGGCGAAGCTCAGCGAAATCGGGCACGATCAGGGCGCTGACAAACTTGCGTCGGTCGCCGATGACGGCCACCTGCTCTATGTACTTGTCCTCGCCCAGCCGGCTCTCGATGGCCTGAGGCGCGATATATTTGCCGTTGGAGGTCTTGAAGAGGTCTTTCAGACGGTCGGTCAGTATGATGGCTCCGGTGGCATCGATGCGTCCGGCGTCGCCTGTACGGAACCATCCGTCGGCGGTGAATGCCTCTGCCGTAGCCTCGGGTTTACGGTAATATCCTCTCATGACCGTGGGCCCTTTGACCAGAATCTCGTCGTCGGGGCCGATCTTTACCTGAACGCGCGGTATCGGGGTGCCGACAGTGCCTATCTCATAGCCTATGCGGGGGAAGCACGACACTGTGGCCGTAGTCTCCGACAGCCCGTAGCCTATCAGCACGTTGATGCCACAGCAGTGAAAAAACTCGGTGATTGTGGGCGACAGGGGGGCGCCGGCTGTGGGGAATATGTTGCCACGCTCCACTCCGATCACTCTCTGCAGCGGCGTGAATACGATCCGGTCATAGAACCTGTAGCGCATTTCAAGCAGCCAGGGGGCGCGCAGTCCCAGGCGCGCGTAGTCGAGATTGCGGCGGCGTCCGACCTTCTGGGCGCGCCGGGCTATGAAGCGACGCAGCGGGTTCATCTCGGCCATCTTGCTTTCGATGACGGTGTAGACCTTTTCCCAGAAGCGGGGCACGGAGCACATGCACGTAGGGCGCCGTTCGCGCAACGTCTGCTGTATGCGGTGTGGGTCGTTGTTGATCGACACCGGTATGCCGCTGTAAAGGCAGAAATATGTCCAGGCCCGCTCGAAGATGTGGCACAGCGGCAGGAAACAGACCGAGGAGTCGCGTTCGCTGAGCATGTCGAGCCTCTCGCGGTGTATCTCTATCGCGGCCGTGAAGCAGGAGTGGGGGAGTACGGCTCCTTTGGATTCTCCGGTGGTGCCGGATGTATAGATTATCGTTGCGATATCTTCGGGGAGCGCTTCGCGCGTGCGCCGCGCTGCCTCGGGCAGATATTCTGCCGCGGAGGCTTTCCCGAGCTCCATGAACTGGCTGAATGTCATCGAAGCAGTGTCGGACGGATCGATATCAACATGGTCGAACGTCACAATCAGGTCGAGTCCAGTGGCCGGCGGGAGCAGCTTGCGCGCAAGCCCGTATTGTTCCTGCGAGCCGACGAAAAGCAGGCGTATCGAAGCGTCGTCGACGATGTATTTCACCTGTTCCCGGGAGCTGGTGGAGTAGATGGATACCGGGACTGCTCTTATGGCGAAAGCGGCGAAGTCGACGGCGAGCATCTCCTCGCGGTTGGCCGAGAAGATGCCTATGCGGTCGCCCGGGGCCACTCCGAGAGCAAGCAGCGCTGCGGCCACGGTGTCGGTGTCGGCGTCAAACTGCCGCCAGCTGATCGAAACCCACTCGTTGCCGTGAAGGCTTGCGAGAGCCTCGCGGTCGCCATATTTTGTCGCCTGGCGTTTTACCAGGCCGGTCAGTATATTGGTCATGATACTTGTCGTTTTCCGGTTATGATAGTAATTATGCAAATATAACAATTCTTCCCGGAAAAAACGCCGCGTCGGGCGATATTTTCCGGGAATCTGCGGTTTAAGTGAAGCTAAGGATGCGCGGCGTGGAGTCAGCGCTTCTTCATGTCGAAGCGGTAGATGGCCGAGAGCATAGCGTAGCGCGGCAGGCAGTTGCGCCAGGTCTCGGTGCGTCCCTGTGCGTTGACTGAGGTGTAGACGTGCTTGGCCGAGCCGAGTATGTCGTAGGCTGCGAGCTTGAGGGTGAAGCCGCTCTTGGCGAATGTCTTGCTGACGGTGGCGTTCCAGATGTATTCAGTGGTGTTCATCTCCTTGTTCTCATATCCGCGGCGGAAGTAGGGATTGAACTGCGTGTTGAGGTCGATCTGTGCCGGGAGCTTCAGCAGCAGACGCAGCGACGGATTGTAGGCGTAGCTTGTGCGGTTGTTGAAGCCTTCGCGCTCGGAGTGCTGGTTTACGATATTCGTGCCGAATCCGACGCCTATCGTCGAGCCGCTCTTGAATGTGTAGTTGAGCGAGGCGTTGGGATTGAGGGTGGTGGAGAACACGGAGCTGCGCACCGGATTGGCGTCGACTGCCACATAGTCGGTGGAGTTGGCTCCGTTGGCCATCATATGCGCGTTGATGCTGAAGTGATCGTCGAGCTGGGTGTTGAAATAGGTGAACAGATTCAGATTCCAGTTGCCTGAAATGTTTTCGGGGCGGCTTACGGTCACGCCGGTGGCCGGATTATAGGTCTGGGCCATGGATATTGACGATGTCCTGACGTTCCAGCCGCAGTTGACCTGCCATATCGTGCGGCGTTTTCCGCGTGAGAACCGGGTGAAATAGACATATACGTCGTGGCTCAGCGAGTTGCGAAGGCCGTCGGGGTTGCCGAGCACCACGTTCATCGGGTCGGATGTGTTGCGGTTGTCGACGAGGTAGCTGAAGAGCGGTGCCGTGTGCGACAGCATGTAGTTGATGCTCACGCTGATGGAGCGCACTTTGTTTTGCGATGCGAATCCGAGGTACACCGAGGGGAGCAGCCAGTCGTTGTTGCGTTTGAGATGCTGCTCGGTGATGCCCGGTTTTTCGAAATCGTAATGCTCGATATAGTGACGATATCCGAGGTTGAATCCCATGTTGAACGACGGATTGAGCGTGGAGTCGCCCGGCGCAGTCGGAGTATTGCTGTAGCTGATCCCACCCTGCAGGCGAGGCGAACTTGTGGTCTGGCGCGTATAGGGCGAGTTGATCAGATCGGCGATAAGGTACTCGGGCCGGTGCATCGACGGCGGTTCGATCGGATCGGGCAGGCGGTCGGCCGAATAGGTGTGGAAGTCACTGTTGTTGTAAGTGAAGTCGTAGATGCCGCGGGCAAACCATTGGAACTTCGTGGTGCGCTTCTCGCCGAATGTCGTGTAGTCGCGCGAGTACTGTACGTTGGCCTGCGCGGCCTTCTTGTGGATGGCCGAGGTGGTGTAGGTGTCGCGTTTCATCGGATCGGCTGCCGAGGTGTTGGCCGCTCCGATGGCCTGGTTGTAGAGTGTGCGGGTGTCGACGCTGTTGCGCTCTATGTCGGCGATGAGGTTGACTCTGACAACCCCTTTCCATGAGGCGGGGCGTATGGTGGTCCATGTGTTGATGCGTCCGTGGAAGTTCTCCGGGTTGTTGACCGACATGCTCTGTAGGCTCGTCAGCAGCTGGCGGCGGAAATCGTTGAGGGTCGGCGTGCGAGAGAAGAACACCGAGTCGATGGCCTCGCCGCGGAAGTTCTCTACCGGATCTTTGTCGAATGTTGCTGTCAGATCGGTGGTGCGGACTTTATTGCGGTCCCATGTGACCGACGGATCGATCGTGAAGCTGAATGATTTGAAGCGGAAGTTGAGGTCGTGGTTGCTGCGGAGGGTGAAGCCTTTGTTGCGTCGGCGCAGTTCGCCGCGGCGGTAGAGGTCGCCCGACGGGTAGAAACGGGTGACCGACGAGAGCTCATGCTCGCGGATATCGTTGTGGCGGAAGTTGACGTTGCCCGACAGCTCGGTCTCCTCGCCGTTCTTGTAGCTGTAGTCGATGCCGCCCATTGCCACGCGGTTGATGCCGTTTTCAGAAGTGCGCTCCCACCACTGGCCGCTGTCGCCGGCCTGCGAGGAATTTCCGGTATTGTTGATGTTGCCGAACACCGATATGCGGAATTTGTCGGTATATCCAAGACCGAAAAGACGCCCCATGTAGCGGTCGCGGGTGCCGTAGCCGGCTTCGGCGTTGGCCATCCATCCCTTGATATACTCCTTTTTGAGCTGCACGTCCATGACGAGGTTCTGTTCCTCTTCGAGCTTGTCGGCATTGGCGTCGGTGTGGGTAAGATAGGCGTCATCATCGGCCTTGTCGTATACCTTGAGGTTCTTGACCGTGTAGGCCGGGAGATTCTGGAGTGCCACTTTGGGATCGCCCTTGAAGAAGTCCTTGCCGTTGACGAGGAGTTCGTTGATCTTGCGGCCGTTGACCTCGATGACGCCATCGGCTGAGATCGTGGCGCCAGGCAGCTGGCGCACGAGGGCGTCGAGCATAGAGCCTTCGCCGAGCTGGAAGGCCGCCGCGTCAAACACCACCGTGTCGCCCTTCATCACCATCTTTACGCGGGTGCCGGTGACGGTCACCTCGTCGAGGGTGCGGTTGAGCTCCTTTTCCATCCTCAGGGTGCGGAGGTATTTGGTGTTCTCGCTGACCGATCCGATACGGAATGTGGTCGTAGTGGGAGCGTAGCCGTCCTTGTAGAGCGATACGCGGTAGTTGCCGATGCCCGAATGGACGAGGGCGCGCAGCTGGTTGCCCGACAGGGTCTTGGTGGCGTCGTTGCCGGTGAGAAGCTTGAAGTCCACTTTTACGGTGTCGTCTTTGTAGATCTCAACCTCGCAGGAGTCCACTGAATTCCATTCACGGTCGTAGACATAGCCTATGAGCATGAACTTCTTGAGGTCGGCCGAGGCCGGAAGAGCGGCGAGAATCACCGCGATGCTGATCAATGCAGTTCTTAAAATGTTGTGCATGACTGGTTTATGGGGGGGGGTAAAATGCAAATAAAAAATAGTCGATCGGTGGCGTGAGCCTCCGGCGGAGGCTCCCCGTATATATATGACGCCTTCGCGGCGTAAATCGTTACATACGGCGTTGAAAAAAATTATTATGATCCGGCCGCGGCCTGGATGGTGCTGATGACGATCGGTTTCAGACCCGCCACGAAGCATTCCACGGCGATCACCATCAAGAGCAGTCCCATGAGCCGCATCATCACGTTGTTGCCGGTCTCGCCGATCACTCTGACGAGACGCGTCGATGCGCGCAGGATGAAGTAGGTGAGCGTGTATATGAAGGCTATCGAGCCGATGAGCACTCCTTTAAGCGCCCATGTGTCGGCGGTGTCCATGAGCATGATGCCGTTGGCTATCGCACCGGGGCCGCAGAGCAGCGGTATGGCAAGCGGAGTGACGGAGATGTCGTTGGCGTAAGTCTTTATCTCCTCGTCTTTGAGTTTGGTGTGCGACACCCGTGCCTGAAGCATGTCGTAGCCGATCTTAAGGATGACTATGCCGGCCGCGATGCGGAACCCGTTGGTCGATATGCCGAAAAACTTGAAGAGAAACTGCCCGAGCATAGTGAATACAAGCAGCGTGACGAACGATATTATGGTGGCGCGGCGGACTATGGCGCGGCGCTGAAGATCGGTCATGTCCTGCGTCATGGTGAGGAATACGGGCATCGTCCCGAGCGGATTGGTGAGCGTGAAGAACGATGTCAGGCATAGAAATGCGAATGCGAGGATTGAAGTGTCGGGCATTGTGAGAGGATTGTGTTTTTTTGGTGTTGTAGAGTGATTGGCTGTGTGTGAGGTAGGAGAAGATACAGGCCTTACGCCTGTGAAAGGCGCGAAAGCCTCATAAATTCATCGGTGGGATTGCAGTGAATCTATGAGGCTTTTGCGTCGTAATGTCGGGGAAACGCCGGTCAGAACTCGGCGTTGTTGGGCGTGCGGGGGAAGGGGATGACGTCGCGGATGTTGGTCATGCCGGTGACGAAGAGCACCAGACGTTCGAATCCGAGACCGAATCCGGCGTGGGGCACTGTACCGTAGCGGCGCGTGTCGAGATACCACCACATGTCCTTCATCGGTATGTGGAGCTCCTCGATGCGCTGCAGCAGCTTGTCGTAGGATGCCTCGCGCTCCGATCCGCCAATGATCTCGCCGATCTTCGGGAAGAGCACGTCCATGGCGCGCACGGTGCGGCCGTCGTCGTTGAGCTTCATGTAGAAGGCCTTGATCTCCTTGGGGTAGTCGGTCAGTATGACCGGGCATTTGAAGTGCTCCTCCACGAGGTAGCGCTCGTGCTCGCTCTGAAGGTCGATGCCCCAGGATACGGGGAACTCGAACTTGTGGCCCGACTCCTGGAGGATCTTCACGCCCTCGGTGTAGGTCAGGCGCACGAACTGCGAGCCGACGATCGAGCGCAGACGCTCTTCGAGCTCGGGATCATACATCTGGCTCAGGAAGGCGATATCGTCCTTGCAGCGGTCGAGGGCGTAGGAGATGCAGTATTTGATGAAGTCCTCGGCCAGATCCATATTGTCGGCGATGTCGATGAAGGCCACCTCGGGCTCGATCATCCAGAATTCCGACAGATGGCGCGGAGTGTTGGAGTTCTCGGCGCGGAATGTCGGTCCGAACGTGTAGATCGCTCCGAGAGCCGTGGCTCCGAGCTCGCCTTCGAGCTGGCCGCTGACGGTGAGCGCCGTCGGCTTGCCGAAGAAGTCGGCGGTATAGTCTACGCGTCCCTCCTCGTCGCGCGGCGGATTGGCGATGTCGAGCGTCGTCACCTGGAACATCGCTCCCGCGCCCTCGCAGTCGGAGGCCGTGATGAGCGGCGTGTTGAGGTAGTAGAAGCCGCGCTCCTGGAAGAACTTGTGGATGGCGAAGGCGAGGGCCGAGCGTATGCGCAGCACGGCGCCGAACGTGTTGGTGCGCGGGCGCAGATGGGCTATCTCGCGCAGGAATTCGAGCGAGTGGCCCTTTTTCTGCAGCGGATAGGTGGCGGGGTCGGCGGTGCCGAACACTTCGAGCGTCTGCGCCTGTATCTCGCAGCTCTGGCCGCGGCCCTGCGACTCCACCAGCAGGCCTTTCACGTGGATGGCCGAGCCGGTGGTGACGGGGCGCAGATCGTCGTCGGAGAAGAGAGTCATGTCGAAGACAATCTGCACAGAGCGTATGGTGGAGCCGTCGTTGAGGGCCACGAACTGCACGTGCTTGTTGCCTCGGCGCGTGCGCACCCAGCCCATCACGTCGACCTCCTTGCCGATCATTCCGGGGGCGTAGAGGTCGGTTATCTTGATGCGTTTCATTTGTGTTTCTTCGCTTGATGTGATGTTGTAGAGCGGATCGGTGTCTAATCCGCGAGGTTTATTCAAACGAGCCCATCTTCAGGAAGTTGACCTCCTCCTGTGTCAGGTAGCGCCAGCGTCCGCGCGGCAGGTTCTTCTTGGTCAGTCCGGCGAAATACACGCGGTCGAGCTTCGTGACGTGGTAGCCGAGGCTCTCGAAGATCCGGCGCACGATGCGGTTGCGGCCCGAGTGGATCTCGATGCCGGCCTGGTTGCGGTCGGTCTCGGTGGCGTAGGAGATGGCGTCGGCGTGGATGGGACCGTCGTCGAGCTCGATGCCGTCGGCTATGCGCTGCATGTCGTCCTCGGAGATGTCCTTGTCGGTCCACACGTGGTAGATCTTCTTCTTGACATATTTCGGGTGGGTGAGCTTCGAGGCGAGGTCGCCGTCGTTGGTGAGCAGGAGCACGCCGGTGGTGTTGCGGTCGAGGCGGCCTACCGGGTAGATGCGTTCCTCGCATGCGCCCTTGACGATATCCATCACTGTCAGACGTCCGTTGGGATCGTCAGATGTCGTGACGCAGTCCTTCGGCTTGTTGAGAAGGATGTAGCACTTGTGCTCCAGGGTCACCACCTTGCCGTCGTATTCCACAGTGTCGGAGTGGGTGATCTTGGTGCCGAGCTCGGTGACGACGTTGCCGTTGACCTTCACCAGACCCTTCTGGATGAATTCGTCGGCCTCGCGGCGCGAGCATATTCCGGCGTTGGCCATGAATTTGTTGAGACGTATCTGCTCATCGGGATCGGGCAGCGGCATCTCGTATTCCACGCGCTTGGGACGCGGAACGAAGCTCTTGCCACCGCGCGGCATTCCGAACTGGTTGTGGCGCGGCTGACGCTGCTGGTATCCGCCCTGATTCTGGCGGTATCCTCCCTGCTGGCGCTGCTGATATCCCCCCTGACGGTTCTGGCTCTGATATCCGCCCTGCTGCTGACGGTATCCTCCCTGCTGACGCTGCTGATATCCGCCCTGCTGCTGACGGTATCCTCCCTGCTGGCGCTGCTGGTATCCGCCCTGATTCTGGCGGTATCCTCCCTGCTGCTGACGGGGCTGATAGCCTCCCTGCTGCTGACGGTAACCTCCCTGCTGATAGCGCGGACGATATCCGGTGGCAGGCTGCTGCTCGCCGGTTGCCTCGCCTGCGGCTCCTGTCGTCTCGGCAGAGGCGTCGGTCTCGGGAGTGTTGTATCTGTTACGGTATCCTCCCTGATTGTAACGGGGCTGATATCCGCCCTGCTGGCGATATCCGCCCTGATTGTAGCGCGGCTGATATCCTCCCTGATTGTAACGGGGCTGGTATCCGCCCTGCTGGCGCGGACGGTAGCCTGCAGGCCCCTGCTGGTATTCGGGATTGGGCTGCTCGGGGGTTGAATCTGCCGTAAAGTTGGCACGGGGTTCGGTCGACATGTCGCTGACGGCCGGACGGCTTTCGCCGATGCGGGGGCGTTTTGTCTTCTTGTCGTTGTTGTTGTCCATGATGAGTTTGTAGCTTGAGATGAAATGTTATTGATGCCTCGCGGCGGTTTATGAATTTGAGTTTTCTAACGCAATTCTATGTTTTGACGTTGTATAAGTTTAGATCATATTCTTGTCAACCGGCTGGGTCTGATGCATGTTTTCGACCCGGCACCCGGTCAGAGAGCTTATTCAGGTGCAAATTTAGTGTTTTTTTTAATCTATAACAAAAAAAATGACGATTTGATGGCGACTGACTCCAAACTGGCTTCACTCCGCATATTTGGCAAAAAAATCACAACGCACCGTAATAATAAATAACCATAGGGCTGAAATGCCCGTTTGGCAGTAATTTTGCACTCTCATTTACGGTGGATTGCCATAAGTTGAAAAAACACGCGCAAACCGAATTCATACAATTTTAATATTAAGACACACAACCAAACTATGAAAAAAACTGTGAATACATTACGACACATGGCGCTCGCCATGACGGCCGCCCTCATGGCCGCCGCGTGCGCCGACGAGACTCCGATGCCCGACGGGGGAGCCGGCGAGGGGCAGCCGGATGAGCAGGGGGTCTACATGACCGTCAACATCGAGATGCCCAACTCGAAGTACTCCCGTTCGACAACCAATCCCGACGGCAGCGGCGACATCAGCTCCGACGGTACGGAAGTGGGCACCGACGCCGAGAACGCCGTGCAGCGGGTGCTGATAGTGCTCACTGACCGCAACAACAACTACATCACCTACGGCTATGTAAACCGCGCCGACGAGATCGCCGGAAACGGGGCCGACCGCACCGTCACCGCATCGTTCAACAAGTCGGCCCTGCTCAATTACTACGAGAAGCATGCCACCGGCAACGCCGAGGAGCGACGCATGACCAACATCTACGCCGTCATCAACTTCCCCAACTGGGGGCGACCGGGCGAGGGCAAGAACCTCATCGAGCTTCTCGACGAGGAGGTGGCCGGTCAGCCGGCTAAGGTGATCGACCGCCATTATGCGCTCGACACGAAAGTGAGCGACGGAGTGGAGCACGCATGGGTGTGGCGCGACAACAATTTCCTCATGACCAACTCGGCCATGGCCACCGCCCACCTGCCGTCGCTCGACGACCTCAACACAGGCCGCTACAATACCCGCGGCGATGCCTACAACCTGACGCCCGACCCGATCACGGTGGAGCGCAGCGTGGCCCGCATCGACTATAAGGCCGGCGGCAAGCCCGAGACCTCAGGGGGCAAGACCCGCTACTTCTACGATCTGCAGCGTATCTCCGACGACGAGAATTCCCCTGTAGGCTTCCGCGGAGAGATCACCCGCCTGGGCATGGTCAACCTCAGCAAGAACTTCCATTATTTCCGCCGTGTGGCTCCCGGCCGCGCCGACGCAGCCACGATCGCCGACCTCTCGGCCATCAGTCTGCTTGGCCGAGAGCACTCCACCAACTACGTGATCGACACCGACGCCGAGCGCAAGTCGGGCACCATGGCCGGACTGGAGCAGAACTTCTTCTATCCCCTTGTCAAGGAGTATCAGGCCGACGGCGTGGGGCTCCTCGATCCTACCACATGGTATAAACAGGATATCGACGAAGTGCTTGCCGGACACGCCGACAACTGGGGCAACCGTGAGTATCACCGCTGGCGCTACGTGTCGGAGAATACCATTCCCGAGGTGTCGCACCAGAAAAACGGCATATCCACCGGACTGATCTTCAAGATCGGACTTTCGGCCACCGAGGCCCTCCGCGACGTGATGCCCGGCGCATATGCCGCTCTCACCCGCACGTGGACCGTCAGCGACATGAACCAGGCCCCCGTCATCTACGCCTACGGCAACAAGATCTACGGCACCCGCGAGGACATATCCAGATATTTCGGAAGCTTCACCACTCCTGAGCAGCAGGCTGAGCTTCGCGAGATGCCGGTGTTCCAGGCGTTCATGGCCTGCACCGCCAATCCGTCGGCCACCGACCGCGACAATCTGCTGACATTCGACACCGACGGATCCTCCAAGGCCGTCAGCCTCGGATTCACCCGTCTGCGCTGTCTCAACCACACCGACGCACCCGGATACTATATGTATTACTACTACTGGTGCGATAAAATCGCGTTAGTTTAGAAATCATCAAATAAAGAGAGTTCTTTGACATTTTGATTTGAATT
>CANRCT010000032.1 GCA_947629175.1 uncultured Muribaculaceae bacterium
CAGCACTATAAATTTAATACTTTTATCGCTAATCACCAATTTTTCAATCACTTAATTTTCGTCGAACTCACGTTAATTTATTAACACTTAAATTTTACAACAATGAAAAAAGTTGTCATCTCGGCTGCCATAGCAGCCGCGTTGGGCGCCGGATCCTTCGCAGGCTTCCGCGCCCTCAACCCCGCCGAGCGTCAGCTCTCCGACATCGAGCTGGCCAACGTCGAAGCCCTAGCCGATCCCGATGAAGGCGAAGGAGGCGTAACAAGACCATGTGATGACTATAATGGTTATCGCAGAATCCTTAAAGGAGATGAGAGAATTTATGACTGCTGTTATAAAGAACAAGTAGGAAAAGGCAAAGACGACTGCAGAAGATGGTAAAAATGATTAACTGCGCCATAGCGTGGTTATCCATCGTCGTTATAAATGGATGCACGTTTTCACGTGATCATATATTTGAAGAACGGGAAAATGTGCATTCCATTGAAACTATTTCGGAACTGGATTCGATTGTGCAAAAATGGAATCTATATCCGGAAAGATGGAATATTAATGGTGATACGCTTTGGATTGTCAATACCAGAGATTCGTTGTTTTTAAGTGGTTATGACATCAAAAATGATTCGTTGTTTTGCTACTGGGGGCATATCGGCAACGGTCCAGACGATTATGTAGCTCCTGGAATTATAGAGGGAGTTGTGAATGGATTGAAACTTTATGGCAACACAGAATGCAAAGTCATTGGTTATCGTTTTGGCAATGGTATGCCATTTGAATTTTTGCGTGGGAAACTACCGGTATGGAATAAGGACAGGGGAATTCCTAAACCATATACAAGGATTAGCGCAATAAATGATTCTATCGGCATTGGCACGTATTTTTTCCCAAGAAAAGTCGGAGCTGACGTAATAAATATAAAATCAGGAGAGCTGTTATCGGAGATAACACTTGGTGTTGAACAGTCAGAAGAGCGATTGTCAGAGCCGTATCAATTCAAAATAGCGTCTGCAAGCAATATTATAGTAGTTGCTTACAGATATCTCAACAGGATTGAAGTTTACCGGGTTAATGATGGATATGAGACTGAGCCTTTCTATGCAATTGGAAACAGTTCGGATCAAAGTGAGTTGTATGAGGCCGATCGTGATGATGAAATGGTGAAATATTATTCCGACGTTCAATGTGATGACCGATACATTTATCTTCTATGGCATGGGGCAGAAGAAAGGGAACTTGATTTATCGCCGACTCATTTACTCGTTTATGATATAACAACAGGAGAGAATATTAAGAATATCTTGTTGGATAGATGCTTTACGAAATTACTCACGGACGGCAATGGTCGTATTATTCTATGGACACCGCTTGCAGAGAATAATATTTATTATTTAAGTATGTGATTGTCTGCTGATAGCGTTTTTTTTATTGACTGGCGCACCGCCGCTTACCCTGCAGGAACTCGTAGGCTCCTGCGACTGCACCGTGGCAACAGCCTCCACTGACACCATCCCCGCCGGCGGCTCCGCCATGATTACTGTCAGGATCGCTACCGATACCGTACCCGGTCCGTTTATCCACTGGGTCGACATCTATTACAACGAAAGAGACTGCCCCGAGCGTCTGACGCTCCACGGGTATCTCAATAAAACAAATATTAATTAACTAAAACTTTTTTCAACTTGAAAAAAATCATTATCCCGGCTGCCATCGCAGCCGCGTTGGGCGCCGGATCCTTCGCAGGCTTCCGCGCCCTCAACCCCGCCGAGCGTCAGCTCTCCGACATCGAGCTGGCCAACATCGAAGCCCTCGCCGAAGGGGAAGGATTTGCTACCATTTCAATCCTTTGTGATAAGATGCAGCTATTTCAAACGTGTGCTGTGAAATGTAATAGCTGCGGCAAACAATACATCGCGCTTGATCCAATTGGATTAGCTGTGGCAGTAAGTGGACAATGTTCTTGCGGCAACCGATGAAGCTTATCCAAGGTCTTATCTGTAGATCATTGAGCCTGACCGGGATGGCCATCCTGGTCGGCTCTTTGGCTAGTTGTACGCCTCATAATGCAAGTGGATCAGCTGAAGCATTCCCTTCGGTCAAAGATGCGCAGTGGGAAGTATTGTCGGACGACTTGGAAATATACGGTGCGCAGGATATGTCGGTAGACGACCGGTATGTCTACGTTTTGGGCAAGCCTGTCGGAGGCGAGGTAATGATTTTTGAAAAGTCACATCCTGAAAAAGCCCCGCACATTATGGTGAGGAGGGGTCAGGGACCGGGAGAGGTGGTCAACGCATCCGGCGTCGAGAGGGGCGAGAATCCGGGCGAATTTCTTGTCTTTGATGTCGAGACCGGCAAAATGTTGCGGGCCAATGCCATTGCTGACAGCGTGTATCCCGAAGCCGTATTCGCGTTGCCGCGCAATGTGTTGTCGGGACGACGAATAAGATATCTAGGTCAAGACAGGTATCTCGTGCAGGGAAACGATCTGCTCACTCAACCTCTATCGGGCAGATATTTCATAGTATCCGGCGATACTATAGAGTGTCGTTACGACAACTATCCGCTTGATGAGGATCTGTGGGATCTACAGCTGCTTCACGGGCATCTCGCCGTCAGTCCTGACGGACGGAATTTCGCCACAGGAAATGTTTTCGGAGGATTAGTCGAGTTTTTCCATATCAATGACACTTCTATTACGGCAACCGGAGCGGTAGATCTCTTCCCGACACTCGTGAGCAAACAGGGCTGGGTATATAAGCCTGATGATAATGCCCTTGTGGGCTTTGTCAGTATGACGGCTGATAATCAATCGGTCTATGGAACGTTTTATGGTACACCGATGGATTCCATTACCGCCGGACACATCGCCAAATGGGACTGGAGCGGGAAGCCTATAAAGCTTTTCAATACTGACAAACGGATCCATCAGATAGCTGTGGATCCTACCGACAGCCAAACAATCTATGGAATAATCTCAGATGAAGACAAAGCAGGCGAACAAAGCATAAAACTGGCTAAGATTGTTCAGTAAATAATCCTTGATGAATATTTCTATCGGGCCGGCGCGGAGTGAGGCGCAGATTCCATCCGATTGATTAAGCTTGAGAGAAACGGCTGCGCCGGTCAATGCCTCCGGGCCGGAGAGACGACGAGGGAGCGATACCCCGCGTCCTACGGCCCGCTGTGGCATCGGGAGCCTCTCCCTGCGGCTCATCTACGAAGAGGCCGAGCGTGGTCGCGCGGTGCCCCCACCAAGGCGTGGCTACGCCCGCCATGGCGGGGATGACCGAGGTAGTGTGGTCTGCGACCACTGCCGATGGCGATGGCTGACGGGGCTCCCCGGAATGATACTGCCGCAGCCATCCTCGGGGCGATGAGACAGCATACGGATCAGAATGAGTACACTGCCACTCTCCTATGGCGATGCCTGCGCTGACGCCAGGCGGCTGATCCCGCGCCCTCCGGGGCTCGGCCGAACGGGGAGGGCCTGATGCTGTCCGGGGTCTCCGCTGCGCTCCGAACCCCGGTTACCAGTGCTCCGCCCGCTCCGCGGCTCCGAGGGCGGAAACCCGTCCGGAGCGAGGGAGCGGATGCACCGGGGGTGCATCCCTACGACCTGAGGGGCACACAGCGAATTGACCGCGACAGATCGGAGAGAGGAGGCGACGGAAGAGGCTAAAGATATGGAAGCAGCGGAAAGAAGCCGGGAGAGGAAATAGAGACGAGAGAGGCACCAAAGCATAAAAAGGCGGGAGCGGTCGGAGAGATGGAAAAGGTTGGAGAGGAAATAGAAGAACCGGGAAGAGGTCGGGAGTAGGCGGGAGAGGTCGGAGACCTCGTGACATCGGTAAACCCCGCCATGGCGCGCGGAGCGATGCCTTGGTGGGGAGGGCGGACAGGCAGATAGGGCTTCTTCGGAGAAGAGCCGCAGGGGAAGGCCCTGCCGGAGCGAGGGAGCGGCTGCACGAGGGGAGGGCGGGACGACGGCTGCACCGGGGGTACAGCCCTACAGTTGGAATGAAAGCGGCTCCGAGGGCGACAAGCCTGAAGGGGGCGGACCGCGAATTGAACCTAATAGAACGAGCGGGGAGGGGCGGCGGGGAGATCGGGAGAAAAGCGGAGCAAAGCGGATTTGCGAAATTGGCGGAGAATGAGTAACTTTGCGGTAAGGCCTGCGGCAGCGGGCCAAAGACCGAAAAACAACAATAAGTAAAATCAATACCATTTCCCGTTATGACCATCAGTAAGTCAATCCTGACCGCCCTGGCAGTGGCAGCGATGCTGCCCGCATGGGGACAGGACACATTCGACCTCCAGTCGCAGCGCAAGGAGGTGCAGAATTATCTCGCCGTGCCGGGCAAGAAGCTCGACCACAAGGGGATAATCATCAATCCGACGCCACAGAGCATCGAAGTGAGCAACGCCGGCACAGTCAATTTCGCCGACGGCTTCAAGCTCAAAGGTGACGACCGCTACCAGACCGACCTGCTCAAGGCGTCGATACCTACATCATGGCAGGGCACGCCGCTGACCATCGTCACCGGCGCCAAAGCCGCCAAGAAACAGGGCATAGAGGCAAAGGAGGGCGCCTACAAGCTCACCGTCGACAAGCGCGGAGTGACTATCACGGGCTATGACGACAAGGGCGCGTTCTACGGCATACAGACCCTGCGCCAGCTCGTGGAGAGCCCGATCGCGACCAGCCGCACGCTGCCCTATCTGACGGTGACCGACTTCCCCGACCTGCCCCACCGCGGAGTAGTGGAGGGCTTCTACGGCACGCCGTGGAGCCACGAGGTGCGCCTGTCACTCATCGACTTCTACGGCCGCAACAAGATGAACGACTATCTCTACGGCCCGAAAGATGATCCCTACCACAGCTCGCCCTACTGGCGCCAGCCTTATCCCGAGAAGGAAGCGAAGCAGATCCACGAGCTTGTGGAGGCCTGCAAGGCCAACCGCGTGAACTTCGTATGGGCGATCCATCCGGGAAAGGATATCCGCTGGAACAAGGCCGACTACGACAGCCTCGTCGGCAAGCTCGACATGATGTATGACCTCGGGGTAAGATCGTTCGCCCTCTTCTTCGACGACATCGAGGGTATCGGCACCGACTCCAACCGCCAGGCCGAGCTGGTCAACGATCTGACGCGCGACTTCGTGGAGAAGAAAGGTGACGTCACCAACCTCATGATATGCCCCACCGACTACTCGCAGCTCTGGGCCAATCCCGGTCCGAAGGGACAGCTGGCCATCTACGGCGAGAAACTCAACCCGAAAGCCGAGGTGTTCTGGACCGGAGCGGTGGTGTGCAGCGACCTGACGCCCGAGACCCTTGAGTTCATCGACACACGCATCAAGCGTCCGGCCCTCTACTGGTGGAACTACCCCGTCACCGACTATGCCCGCAACTATCTGCTGCAGGGCCCGGTATACGGCCTCGACACCTCTCTCACCGCCGCCCAGACCTCGGGCATCGAGAGCAACCCGATGGAGCACGGCGAGGCTTCGAAGCTCGCGCTCTACGGCGTGGCCGATTATGCATGGAACGTGGCCGACTACAACCCGATCGACAACTGGGAACGCGGCCTCGTGGAGCTCGCACCCGACCAGGCCGAGGCCTACCGCCAGTTTGCCATCCACTCGGCCGACACCGAGACCGGCTACCGCCGCGACGAGTCGTGGGAGACCGTGACATTCCCCTACAACAACTACACTCCGGCCCAGTTTGACGCGCTCCGCAAGGAGTTCAAGGCCATCGAGGCTGTCGAGGGCAAGATGGACAAGATCGGCAACAAGGCTCTGCTCAAGGAGCTGAAGCCGTGGCTGACGGAATTCACCAAACTCGGCCAGCGCGGCAACCGCACCCTCGACCTCATCAAGATCTACGAGAGCGGCGACGCAGCCGCATTCTGGGACGCCTATCTCGCAAATCTCATGAGCGACGAGGAGAAGGCCGCCTACATAGCCCACAAATCAGGCTCGATGAAGCTCCAGCCGTTCTATCAGAACGCCATGGACGGCATGCTCGAAGCCTTCTACACCAAGCAGGCGGGCGAAGTGCCGGCGATGTACAAGGGCGTGGGCACCTACCGCAGCCTCGCTTCATCGCAGGCCAAGGCGATGCTCGACAACGACTCGACCACCTACTACCACTCGGGCAACGCCCAGAAAGCCGGACACTGGGCCGGTCTTGACCTGGGCGCTGTGCGCAAAGTCGAAGAAGTGAACATTCTTCAGGGCCGCAATTCGACCGACGACGTGGACTATTTCGACAACGTGATACTCGAAGCGTCGGCCGACGGCAAGGAGTGGAAAGCGCTCACCGACTCGATGCAGCGCACCTACAGGATTCACTGGCAGGGCGAGCCGGTCGACGCACGCTACGTGCGCATCCGCAAGCTCCACTCGCCGAAGTCCAACTGGCTCGCGATCCGCACATTCGACGTCAATCCGCTGACTTCGGAGCGCCTCGGCATCAATCTTGAGGCTTGCTGCCCCAAGGCCGTCAGAGCGTTTGACAACGATCCCTCGACCGAATACGTCCTCAAAGGCGCGATGACCTTCGACCGCAAGCCCGGCACCAAGAGCCTGACGCTGATGCTCGGCAATCCGGGGGCCGGCTGCACGCTCGTACAGCTCGACAGCACGGGCGCCGTGGTGCTCACCACCCCGATCAGCCGTCAGCTCGTCACCGTGCCTCTGGAGGCAAACACTTCCCGTGTGAAGCTCCTCGGCCCGTGCACCGTCTACGAAATCATATCCAACAAATGATATACGCACAACTTCCCGCAGAGGGCGACCACACCGGCCGCCCTCTGCCTTTTTATCTCGCCATGGAGGAGTGGCTCGCCCGGCGCCCGGGCCACGAGAGCTATTTCTTCATGTGGCAGGTCGACCCTACGGTGATCTGCGGTCGACATCAGGATGTGGAGCTGGAGACCGACCTCGGCTTCTGCCGCAGCCACGGCATCAGGGTAGTGCGCCGCAAAAGCGGAGGGGGATGCGTCTATGCCGACCGCAACAACATAATGATGAGCTACATCACGCCGGCGGCCGACGTGGTGACGACTTTCGCCGAATACACCTCGGGCGTCGCGGCCATGCTCCGCTCGATAGGCCTCGACGCCACAGCCGACACCTCGCGCAACGACATAATGATCTCGGGCCGCAAGGTGTCGGGCAACGCATTCTATCATCTGCCGGGCCG
Source organism: uncultured Muribaculaceae bacterium (assembly GCA_947629175.1). Lineage (GTDB taxonomy): Bacteria > Bacteroidota > Bacteroidia > Bacteroidales > Muribaculaceae > Paramuribaculum. The sequence continues at coordinate 7,211 of CANRCT010000032.1, forward strand.
CAGCATAGTCCACGGCACGATGCTCTACGACGCCGACCTTGCCACCATGACGGGGGCTATCACCCCCTCGCGGGCCAAGCTGCAGTCGAAGGGGGTAAAGTCGGTTGAGAGCCGCATCACGACCGTCCGCGAGCACTCTCCGATCGGCCTGGAGGAGTTCAAGAGAGCGGTGAGAGAAAGCCTCTGCGGCGACCGGACGCTCGTGCTGACCGAGGCCGACGTGGCCGGAATAGAAACGATGGAACAGGAATATTACGCCCCGGAATGGCTTTTCCGACGCCGCGGACGCCGCGACGCCGGGCGCCGCATCGAAGGGGTCGGCGAGATCCGGCCAAGAATCATAACGGGCGCCGACGGCCTGATAGAGCGAGTGGAGCTGTCGGGCGATTTCTTCGCCCTGACAGACCCGGAGACTGCGCTGCTCGGATGCCTGACCGGCATTGAGCCAACGTCCGAAGCCATCGCGGCCGCTCTCGAAGATGCCGATGCGGCGGCGTGCATCCCCGGACTGACAGCGGCCGATCTGACCGCCATCATCTGCGAGAGCCTGCCGCAGAGCCGTGGGAGCGAGTCATAATGAACCGGCCGATATAAAAAGGCAACGAGGAGATGTTTTCACAACGTCTCCTCGCTTAGATAATAAACCAATCATTATCACATTTCTTGCAATGGAAAAAGTAATTTTGCTATGTACCAATAAAACGCCGGGCGTTGTGGATTGTTCGGCGACATAGCGAAAAAAGTTATGATTAGACTTTTTTAATTGCATTGTGCATAGTTTTTGCCCAATAAAATTCGTAACTTTGCAGTGAGCCGGCGGCATGATGTCCCTCGGCCTGCAACCCTCAAACCGTAAAGACAACATGGAAAAGAAAAAGACTGCCACAAAAAAAGATAAAGAGGCCGTTGACCCCAAGAAAGCGCGCCTCGAAGCCCTCGCTGCCGCGATGCAGAAGATCGAGAAGGACTACGGCAAAGGAGCCGTCATGAAACTCGGCGACGACAACATCGAGGACGTGGAGGTGATCCCCACCGGCTCTGTTAGCCTCAACTATGCTCTGGGCGTCGGCGGCTTCCCCCGCGGCCGCATCATCGAGATCTACGGCCCCGAGTCGTCGGGCAAGACCACCCTCGCCATCCACGCCATAGCCGAGGCGCAGAAGCTCGGAGGCATAGCCGCAATCATCGACGCGGAGCATGCATTCGACCGCTTCTATGCCGAAAAACTGGGCGTTGACGTCAACAACCTGCTGATCTCGCAGCCCGACAACGGCGAGCAGGCCCTTGAGATCGCCGAGCAGCTGATCCGCTCGTCGGCCATCGACATACTGGTGGTGGACTCCGTTGCCGCCCTGACTCCCAAGAGCGAGATCGAAGGCGACATGGGCGACCGCAACGTAGGCCTCCAGGCACGCCTGATGTCGCAGGCCATGCGCAAGCTGACCGGCACCATCTCCCGCACCAACACCACCTGCATCTTCATCAACCAGCTTCGCGAGAAGATCGGCGTGATGTTCGGCCCGTCGGAGACCACCACAGGCGGCAACGCCCTGAAATTCTACGCTTCGGTGCGCATAGATATCCGTGCGAGCACTTCCATCAAGGATGGCGATAACGTTCTTGGCAAGCACACCAAGGTGAAAGTGACCAAAAACAAGGTAGCACCCCCCTTCAAGCGCGCCGAGTTCGACATAATGTTCGGCGAAGGGATCTCGCGCAGCGGCGAGCTGGTGGATCTGGGAGTGGAATACGGCATCATCCAGAAGAGCGGCTCATGGTTCAGCTACGACGACTCACGCCTTGCGCAGGGCCGCGACGCCGCCAAGAAGGTGCTTCAGGACAATCCCGAACTCGCCGATGAGATCGAGGCCAAGATCATGGAGGCCCTACGCGAGAGCGACGGCGCCCCCCGCAAAAAGAGCGCGACAAAATCGGGCAAGGCATCGGAAAGCACCGAGTCATCCAAATCCGACTCATCCAAGCCTGAGACGGACGAAGAAATTGACGATCTCGACGATCTCGACTTCGACGGCGACATGGACGAGGAGTTCCGCATCGACGAAGAATAATCAATATCATCCTATAATAAAATCCCCTTGCCGAGCAGCCCGGCAAGGGGATTTTTTGTAAGGGGGGATCGGAGAAATCGGAAGTATCGGAACTCTCGGATCCTCCGGGGAACTTTGGACTATTTCAGAGGGGCAGATACTGACGGAGGGCGTCGACGTAGCTTTCGAAAGCGGCACGGCCGAGCGGAGTAATCCGGCAGAGGGTACGGGTGCGCTTGCCGGCAAAGCCTTTCTCAACGGTGATGTAGCCTGCGGCTGAGAGGCGGTCGAGCTGTACGCTGAGGTTGCCGGCTGTCGACTCGGTCTTTTCGCGCAGATATACGAAGTCGGCTTCCTCGACGCTCATCAGTATCGACATGACCGCGAGGCGCAACTGCGAGTGCAACAGAGGATCGAGCTCCTTCATTTACGGCGCATTTTATAATTGAGAATATGGCCCGGCACAATCATCATGCACACGAATCCGAGCATGAACAGAGGCAGAAACCAGTCGGCGTACAAATGAACACGACCGACCACGCAGCAGAGCGTCATAATGCCGAGAAACAGTCCTATTCCTCCTCCGGCGACGAGGCTCTTCTCCTTCACGACAATGCCCTGGACTATCTCGGCGAAGGCCGCGACGATGAATGAATACACCAGCATGGCGGCCCAGCAGTTGACGGCGAAACAATAGGCCGCGACAAGACAGAGCACTATCAGCACCATTTCCGAGAGGCCGAAGAGCGTCCATAGCCGGTCAGTGATCATGTCGGAATAAGTGGTGACGCCTTTGCGGAGCTTTTCCCTGCGGGCCATAAGCGGAGTGGCTATACCGCCTACGAATGGAATGGCGAACCAGAGCCAGTTCCATGCGGGATTGTGGGTGATTTCAAACATTACCCATACGAGGACAGTGACAGCTACTACGAGGTAGCCCCAGAGGAGCATGATGTTGCCGCTGCCGATGTAGCGCTCCTTGGTGCGGTTGATCATCAAGGTGATCAGTTCGATGCTCTCGATTTCAGTCAGTTTTTTGTCTTCCATCTTTTTACAAGTTAACGATTAGATAAATCAGTTTATGGAGTAAACCATATTTTGAAAAAATAAGAGAGCTTTGCGCGCGATTATGCTCTCGAATCCGATGCAAAGATAAATCGGTTTATTAAATAAACCAAATTTTTGAGGGAAAATTTTTGAAAAAAATAATGGGTAGCTATTTTAGCTATTATAGCTATCTTAGCTACCATAGCTACCTTAGCTAATCTAAGATAATCAGGCGGAAGTCAGGCGGAGGGGGCATCTTCGGCTTTGGCCGGGGCGATGCGTATGAGTTCGAGGCGAGTGGCGGTGCGGCGCACGATGGTGAACTGAAGGCCTTCGATCTCTATCTGCTCTCCCTGGGCAGGGATGGCGCCTACGGAGTGGAGGATATAGCCGGCTAGGGTCTGGTAGTCGTCATCCTCGGGTATGTCGACGTGGCATGTCTCGCGCAGGGTCTCAATCTCTATGCGGCCGCTGCATTCATATACTCCAGGCTCGATCTCGCGGGCCATGGGGCGCGAGGTGTCGTGCTCGTCCTGTATGTCGCCGAATATCTCTTCGACAAGGTCTTCGAGAGTGACAAGTCCTGCTGTGCCGCCGAATTCGTCGACCACCACAGCCATCGAGCGCTTCTCGGCGAGCAGGCGCTGCATGAGCTTCTTGGCGAGGAGTGTCTCCGGAGCGAAAACCACAGGCTTTACGGCCTTGCGCCAGTCGTTCTCGGGGTTGAAGAGCTCGCTGACGTGGATATATCCCTTGACATTGTCGATATCCTCGTCGTAGACCACTATCTTGCTGCGTCCGGAGGATGTGAAGAGGGCGCTGAGCTCGTCGCGCGTGGTGGTGGAGAAGTCGACGGCCACTATCTCATTGCGCGGCTGCATGCAGTCGCGGATGTGGGTTGTGGAAAAGTCGAGGGCGTTGTGGAAAATCTTCACCTCATTCTCCACCGGTGTCTTCTGCGGATTGACGTCGTCGATCGTGCGGTCGAGATAGGAATTGAGCTCGCCCACTGACAGCATGCCTGTCTGTGGGGAGTCACTCCTGAAGCCGCAGAGCTTCATGAGCGTGCGCGAGAGCCACGATGTGAAAGCCGATATGGGCCAGAGGAGAAGGTAGAAGAGATATATGGGCAATGCGAAAATGCGCAGCGACGTGTTGGGATTGATGCGGAATATGGCCTTGGGGAAAAATTCTCCGGTGATGAGAATGACGCCGGTGGAAATGAGCGTAGACAGAATCAGGACAATGGCCTGGTTGAGATTGTAATGGACGAGCCAGCACTTCTCGATGAAGAACGCGGCTCCCATGCCGTAGACCACAAGCATTATATTGTTGCCTACAAGTATGGTGGATATAAAGAAATCCGGATCGGAATAGAAGCGGCTCAGGATATGACTGAAGAGTCCGCCTTTCTTTACGTCGAGCTCTACTCTGACGCGGTCGGAGGTGATATATGCGATCTCGGTGCCGGAAAACAGTCCGGAGAACACAAGAGATACGATGGTGAGTACAAGCCAGGCTACAGGTGTCATTGTTGGTCGTTGAGCTTAATATTACGTGGACGCTGGGGCGCAGGGGTGGTAGGCTGAGGCTGCTGAGGAAGATTTTTGACGGCACGGGCCGGACGTGCGGCGGAGGAATCGGGCGAGGCATGACGCTGGCCGAGACGCTGCGGCTGACGGCGGCGTGAGCCGACGGTGTCGGGCTGAGCTTCGGCGACCGCAGGAGCCGACAGGGAATCAGCCGGAGAAGATCCCGGCGAGAACTGCTCCACCGGGAGAATGGCCGAGACGTCGCGCACCTTGAAATCGGTCATGGAGTTGTTTGACTCGAAACCGTATCCCTCCATGATGCGGTCGGACCGCTCGATACGGATGAACGAGTCGGAATAGACCTTGCCGCGCCTCTGATCCCAGAAAAGCTGCGAGGTAAGGAACCGCTCCGACGCCATATTGGTGACGCGGACATGTCCGTCGAGCCTCCATAGCTGTTTGACCTTAAAATATGTGGCCGAGTCGCAGTCGATGGTAGCCTCGCGGTTGAAGAAATCGTCGAAACGCTCAAGGTGGAGTCCCGAAGGAAAACGCCACCGGCTCTCGCGGGCTTCGTCGTAGACGAGCCAGAGCGGAGTCACGACACGGTAGCGGGTGATGCCGGAGTCGGATATCAGGGTGCTGACATCGGTGGTGGTCATAGTGGCCACAAACTCCGGGTCGACGTTGGCGGTATACTCGCGGTGGTCGTCGCCTCCGCAGGAGACCGCGCACCACGAGCACGCCGCGAGCGCCGCTCCGGCCGCAACAGGCAATATCCGCATCGACGCCCGGGGCATCAGTCGATCTTACGTTTGAAGAACCACATCTCGTTGAAATTGATGCCGAGAGTGATGCTGAAATAGTTTTCTTTCACCATGACCTCCGGATGCGCCTGACGCCGGCGGTACTCGAATCCGAGATTGATGATGCTCTTGGTGGAGTAGGTGGGGAATCCGAATCCGCACGCCAGACCGTATTCACGGACATTGTTGCCGCCGATAGTAATATAATCGCGGTTGAAAAACGCTCCGGCCCTGTAGGTGACCGACTGGAAATAGCTGCCGCGCTCACGCGGACGGAACTGTGCGCCGAGAGCCACCTTCCAGCGGTCGGCATAGACAGTCGGAGGGAAATCAGCCATCTGGGAGAACTTCGCTTTGGCCCAGGGCTGATAGGTGAAGTCGGCTTCGACAAGCAGACGGTTGGCATGGCGGTAGTTGATGCCGACACCCCAGGTGGAGGGCAATGAGAAATTGTGACGCATGCGTATGCTCTGCACCGTGTCGGGGGCCTCGTTGCTCGACAGGTCATATTTTATCAGGCGCGCATGCCCCAGGAGATCCTTGCCGGGCGCAAAAACCAGTCCTACTCCTATATATCGGTCGGTGGCTATCTTCTGCTCATACTGCAGTCCGAGCTGGGACCTAAAATCTCGCACCTGAAACTCCTGCCGGAAAAGCGACGAGAAGCCGCCTGAAGGGTAGATATACACCTCGTTGTTGTTGGTGCCGAAGAGATATGAGAAATTCAGTCCGGCCGACAGACCGCCCCAGATATTGTAGGCGGCTCCGACATAGAACTGGTTGAGACCGCCCGAACCCTGATGGGAGTAGGAACCGTTGTTGATGTCAGATCCGAACGCATATCCCACCGAAGAGAACGGCAACAGTCCGAAGCTCGCTCCGAGACGCTTGCTTATCGGGAACTGCATCGTGACATATTCAAGTCCGCCGCCGTTGTCGCTGAATCTGGCGCCGTCCTGAGTGCGGTTGAAAAACGTCAGATCCACACCCATATCGAAAAGAAAGGTCAGCGAGTCGATCCGCGAATACGACGCCGGGTTCATCACATTGATCGAACGGCCCGAACCGAGCGCGTAGCCCACTCCGCCCATCTGCCGCTGTGCCGACGTGGCATTGTCGCTGAGAGTGCCGAATCCGAAGCGTGAATACGGGCTTGTGGTCTGTGCGCAAAGCGATGCGCATGCTATTGCAGCCGCTGCGATGGCGGCCGCGAGTCTGCTATTTATGTTCATTGTAGGTTATTATTCTGTTGAGTCCGCGGCTGACGAGATCGGTGTCGACAGTCACGTCAAAGTCAATGAGCTTGCTGAGTTCCTGCGCCCACCCTCCCGACAATACGGTGTGGGTGCCGGCCGGGAGATGCGCCCTGTAATAGGAGATGGCACCGACTATGCCGTAGACGGCCCCGAGAATCATGGCCGAGGGAGTGTCGAATCCGAGGAATGTGTCGTAGGCGATGGTGCGGGGCACCTCCACAAGAGGGAGACGCGCCGTGTAGCGGTGGAGCGCGTCGAGACGCATGCGCATTCCCGGCGCGATGTTGCCGCCTACAAAATGCCCGTCGGCAGTGACGGCGTCGTATGTCACAGCCGTGCCGGCGTCGACCACGAGCAGAGGCTGTCCGGCAAAGGAAGCCCACGCTCCCACTGCGGCCGCTATGCGGTCGGTGCCGAGAGTCGACGGGGTGCGGTAGTCGATGGTGATGGGGAGTGGCGTGGAGTTGGTCAGCCGGCTGACGTTATCGGCATATTTGGCGATGATGTCGGTAAGACGGCTCTCCTTTGCCGACACGGAGCAGAGCATGGCGTTGGCCGGACGCCCGTAGGGCGCGAGAAAACGCTTCATATGGGCGCACGTGATGGTCGGCTCCACGATCTGGTCGAGGAGCTCCCCGTCGTCCCAAAGGGCCACCTTGGCGGCCGAATTGCCCTGGTCTATGGTGAGGTTGAGTGACATTTCGCCGCAAAATTAACAATTTCCGCTGAATAATGTCGCTTTATGGGGAAAGTGTGAAGCCGCAGTAACGGCTTTTAACTCTTTTTACCCTTGGACGAAGCCCGGCGCATGGCCCGGGGTATCATCAGAGAGGCATACACTTCCACCGCGCCTCCGGCCAGAGTGAAAGCCATCCAGTCGGTCTGCCACGGGTAGATAAACATGAAGGCAGCCCCCGCACCGAACATTATGGCGGCCCAGAGCTCCAGACGGCAGAGCCTGCGCACCCTCAGATCGTCGGACGGCGACTTGGCGCAGGCACGGCCCGCTATGGCCAGAAGAGCGCCCGAGGCATAAATCCATCGGTAGATGCCGGAGCTGACTTTAAGGAGAGGGAGTGCCGTGGCTGCAAAAACAAGAAGGAGTCCGGCCACGGCGATCCATTGCGCCCAAAGGCGCTGAGATGACGTATTGTTCATTCTACAAGGAATATATCTTCATTGGGACGCTGCATGTGGTATTGCTCGCGGACGATGCGTTCCATCGTCTCGGGATCTGTGCGGAGCCTCTCGTTGAGAGCCTCGTAATATCGCAGCGTGTCGTAATTGGCGGCTATTTCCGCCTGCAGCCTGTCGATCTCCTGCTGATAGCGGTAATTGTCGAGGATGGAATTGTCATTAAAAAAAAGCACATAGACGAGTACTCCCGTCATCAGCACGAAAGGCAGATTGACGTAGCGTCGGGTCCAGCTCCAGAGGTCGCTCAGTCGTTCACTCATAATCGGTCGGAAATCGCTTTTTAATGGGTTACAGGAGATTCACGCCGCAAATTTACATAAAAAAGATGTGACAACGGCCGGGCGTGCGTTAAAAACTGCAATCGCCGCCAAAAGCCTCCCGGCAGCGGGGAAATCGAGGCCGTCGGCCACCTTCGCGACAGATCAGTGACGATCTGCCGACAAAGTGAATGAACTTTAGGTAATTTATTCAATAATTTTTACTTAACTTTGCGGCGCGTTGCAGCTGACGGCTCCGGCGCACCATGAAACGGGAGAGCATTGCGGATCTCAACGGACAGAAATGAGATCCTGACGCACTCCGACCTTAAAATACTGGAAAAGTAATCAACAAACAGTGCAATCGCAAGCATAAGCATCATGACAGAAGAGACAAACGTGAGGACACTCGACAAGGTAGTGGTCCGCTTCTCTGGCGACTCCGGCGACGGCATGCAGCTCGTTGGCAACATCTTCACCAACGTGTCGGCCGGGATCGGCAACCAGGTATCCACTTTCCCCGACTATCCGGCGGAGATACGCGCCCCGCAGGGATCGCTCGGCGGAGTTTCGGGCTTTCAGGTAAGCGTAGGCACCGGAGTGCATACTCCGGGCGACCAGTGCGACGTACTCGTAGCCATGAATCCTGCCGCTCTGAAACAGAACTGCAAGTACGTCAAGGAGGGGGGAGTGATCATTGTGGACATCGACTCGTTCAAGCAGGCCGATCTCGACAAGGCCAAATTCACTACCGACGATCCGTTCGCCGAGCTGGGCATACGCGCCCAGGTGCTGGAGGTACCCGTCACTACAATGACAAAGGCCGCTCTGGCCGAGAGCGGCCTGGACAACAAGAGCGTGCTCAAATGCCGCAACATCTTCTGCCTCGGACTGGTATGCTGGCTGTTCGACCGCCCGCTGCCGGCCGCAGTGCATTTCCTCAAGAAGAAATTCGCCAAAAAGCCGGCTATCTTCGAAGCCAACGAGAAGGTGATCCACGCCGGTTATGACTACGGATCCAACATACACGCCACCGTGTCGACCTACCGCATAGAGTCGGAGCCGGCTCGCAAAGGCATCTACACCGACATCAACGGCAACACCGCCACCGCCTGGGGTCTCATAATGGCGTCGGAAAAGAGCGGCCGCCCGCTGTTCCTCGGAAGCTACCCCATCACCCCCGCCACCGACATACTCCAGGAGCTCGCCAAGCGCAAGGATCTCGGAGTCAAAGCTCTCCAGATGGAGGATGAGATAGCCGGAGTGTGCTCCGCCATAGGAGCGGCTTTCGCCGGCGATCTGGCCGTCACCTCCACATCGGGCCCCGGACTTGCGCTCAAGAGCGAGGGCATCGGACTGGCGGTCATCGCCGAGCTGCCTCTGGTGGTGATCGACGTGCAGCGCGGCGGCCCCTCGACCGGTCTGCCGACCAAGACCGAGCAGACCGACCTGATGCAGGCGCTCTACGGACGCAACGGCGAGAGCCCTGTAGCCGTAGTGGCTCCTGCCACTCCCACCGACTGCTTCACGATGGCTTTCGAGGCGTGCCGCATCGCCATAGAGCACATGACCCCGGTGATACTGCTGACCGACGCCTTCATCGGCAACGGATCATCGGCATGGCGCGTGCCCGACGACGATGAATATCCCGCCATCCGCCCCCATTATATATCGCCCGAAGCCGCTGCCGAGAGCGCATGGCGCCCGTATCACCGCGACGAGAACACCAAGGTGCGCTACTGGGCCATCCCGGGCACCGAAGGGCTCACACACCGCATAGGCGGCCTGGAAAAAGACTACAACACCGGCGCGATATCCAACGATCCGGCCAATCATGAGCGCATGGTCTACACCCGCCGAGAGAAGATAGCCCGGATAGCCGACGACATACCGGCTCTCGACGTCATCAGCCAGCCCGGAGCCGACACTCTGCTTGTGGGCTGGGGAGGCACTTACGGCCACCTGCGCACGGCCGCAGCCGACCTCGCCAAAGAGGGAGTGGCAGTGGACTTCGCCCATTTCCGCTACATCAATCCTCTGCCGGCCAATACGGGCGAGGTGCTTCGCCGCTACCGCCGCGTGATCGTGGCCGAGCTCAACACCGGCCAGTTTGCCGACTATCTGCAGGCCAAGCATCCCGACATAGCGATAAGCCGCATCAACAAAGTCCAGGGACAGCCTTTCATGGTCAGCGAAGTGGCCGAGAAAGTAAGAGCCATCATCGACGAAAACCGTTAAACCAATAATCCAGAAGCAATGGACAACACTGCATATACTCCCGCCGACTACAAGAGCGACCAGCCCGTGCGCTGGTGTCCGGGATGCGGCGACCACGCCATACTCAACTCGCTCCACAAAGCCATGGCCACCATCGGCGTGCCGCCCCACCGTACGGCCGTCATATCGGGTATCGGATGCTCCTCGCGACTCCCCTATTATATGAACACCTACGGCTTCCACACCATCCACGGACGCGCGGCCGCCATAGCCACCGGCTTCAAGGTGGCCAATCCGGAGATGACCGTATGGCAGATCTCGGGCGACGGCGACGGCCTCGCCATAGGAGGCAACCACTTCATCCACGCCGTGCGCCGCAACATCGACATCAACATGCTCCTCTTCAACAACAAGATCTACGGGCTCACCAAGGGTCAGTACTCCCCCACGAGCGCCCGCGGATTTGTGTCGAAGACGTCGCCTTACGGCACGACGGAGGATCCGTTCATACCGGCCGAACTCGTATTCGGCGCGCGCGGCAACTTCTTCGCCCGCAGCATCGACGTGGAGCTCCAGATCTCCCAGGAGGTGCTGACGGCTGCAGCGCGCCACCACGGGACAAGCGTGGTGGAGATACTCCAGAACTGCGTGATCTACAACAACGGCATCCACAACTTCATCACCGACCGCGAGCACCGCGCGGAGCGCACGATCCATCTGGTCGACGGCCAGAAGATGCTCTTCGGAAAGAACAACGAGCGGGGACTGGTGCGCGACGGCTTCCTGCTCAAGGCTGTGGAGGTGGGCAAAGAGGGCTACACCATCGACGACGTGCTCGTCCACGACGCACATTGTCAGAGCAACTTCCTCCACCAGCAGCTCGCCATGATGGACGGCACGGAGCTGCCGCTGGCCATCGGTGTAATACGCGACGTGGAGGCTCCGGTCTACAACGAGGAGGTCGACCGTCAGGTAGAGGAGGTGCGCGCCGCCCACGGCTTCGACTCGCTCCGCTCAATGATTCTCGCCGGGGAGACCTGGGAGGTGAAATGAACCGCCCGCAGCCCCGCAACGTTATAATTATCAGCAACTGAAACCAAAATCAATCAGCAATATGAACATTTTCAAGGTTATGATTCTTGGCACCGCTGCCGTCATGATGGCCAGCGGCTGCACATCCAACAAGAAGTACACCGCTCTTCAGAACCGTTACGACGAGCTCACCAAGGACTATAACGCATCGCAGGTAGCCCTGGCCGAAAGCCGCGCCAACGCCCGCAGCCTCGAAACCCTTCTCGAACAGGCACGCCGCAACAACGAGGATCTGAAACGCAACTACGAGCAGATGCAGGGTTCGCTCAACCAGAGCCTTCTGCAGAACCAGCAGGGATCGATCAACATCTCGAAACTCGTCGATGAGATCAACGCTTCCAACCAGTATATCAAGCAGCTCGTGCAGGCCAAATCGAAGAGCGATTCGCTCAACATGGTGCTTACCAACAACCTGACCCGCTCGCTCTCGCGCGAGGAGCTAAAGGAGGTCGACGTGAAGGTGCTCAAGGGAGTGGTATACATATCGCTTGCCGACAACATGCTCTTCAAGTCGGGCAGCTATGAAGTGAACGAACGCGCCATGCAGACCCTCTCGAAGATCGCCAAGATCATCAAGGACTACGGCGACTACGACGTGCTTGTGGAGGGCAATACCGACAATGTGCCCATCCACCGCACGAATATCCGCAACAACTGGGATCTCTCGGCCCTGCGCGCCTCGTCGATCGTACAGGTGCTCCAGAACGATTTCGGCGTCAACCCCTCGCGCCTCTCGGCTGCCGGACGCGGCGAATTCAATCCTATCGCCGACAACGACAGCGAGCTTGGCCGCCAGCGCAACCGCCGCACGGAGATCATCGTCACACCCAAGCTTGACCAGTTCCTCGACCTGATCGACAAAGCCCCCGACACCGACGACTCCGCTGCCAGCGGCAACTGAACTGCGCCATATACGGCAACATAAATCCGGCCCGCAGTCGTGCATCCGTCACGGCTCCGGGCCGGCATGTTTTTGAACCATCACCAACCAATCAGACATTTTCACAGCAAAATACAATCCCACATGAAAAATATAGCAGTGCTGACTACCGCCGCCGTCATATCGGCATCGTCAGTTACGGCCACAACGCCGGCCGATACGGCGCAGCGCGAGAAGATGGACAGCTTCATCAGCAGCCTCATGTCGAAAATGACTCTTGAAGAGAAAATAGGACAGCTCAACCTTCCTTCATCGGGCGACATCATGACGGGCGCCGTCATCGACCACAACACCGAGGCAGCCGTGACCCAAGGAAAGATCGGGGGCACATTCAATATCAGGGGCGCCGAGAAGATCCGCGCCCTGCAACAGCTCGCCGTCGAGAAATCGCGTCTCGGCATACCGCTGCTGATAGGCATGGACGTGATCCACGGCTTCGAGACCGTTTTCCCGATACCTCTCGGCATGTCATGCACCTGGAATATGCCTGCCATAGAAGCAGCTGCACGCACGGCGGCCGTCGAGATGTCGGCGTCGGGCATCAACTGGACGTTCAGCCCGATGGTCGACATAAGCCGCGACCCCCGCTGGGGACGCATGGCCGAGGGCGCTGGCGAGGATCCATATCTCGGCTCGGAGGTGGCGCGGGCCATGGTGCGCGGCTACCAGGGGAAGTACATGAGCCGCAATGACGAGGTGATGGCATGCGTGAAGCATTTCGCGCTTTACGGCGCGGCCGAGGCCGGACGCGATTACAACACCGTCGACATGAGCCGCCAGCGCATGTACAATGTCTATTTCCCGCCCTACAGGGCGGCCGTGGAGGAAGGGGCCGCCTCGGTGATGTCGTCGTTCAATCTTGTAGACGGCATTCCGGCCACCGAAAACAGGTGGCTGCTCGACGACGTGCTGCGCAGGCAGTGGAAATTCGGCGGATTCGTCGTCACCGACTATGGCTCGATCGGCGAAGTGGCTGTGCATGGACTCGAAGATCTGCCCGAGGCGTCGGCAAGAGCGCTGAAAGCGGGCAGCGACATGGACATGTGCTCCTTCGGCTTCATCGGCACGCTGAAAGACAATCTCGAAAAAGGCAAGGTGACCATGGATGAGATAGACCGTGCCGTCCGCCGTGTGCTTGAGGCGAAATACAGGCTCGGACTCTTCGAAAACCCATATAAATACAACGATGTGGAGCGTGAGAAGACCCAGGTGTATTGCGAGGCCCACCGGCGTCTGGCGCGCGAGATCGCAGCGCAATCGTTCGTATTGCTGAAAAACGACGGGGGTGTGCTGCCGCTGGCAAAGAAAGGAAAAGTAGCACTTGTGGGCCCGCTGGCCAACAGCGCGGTCAATATGCCGGGCACCTGGAGCTTCGGAGCCGTTCCGGAGAAATACAAGTCGCTCAAACAGGGCTTCGAGGATGCTCTCGAAGGTAAAGCCGAAGTAGTCTACGCAAAGGGATGCAATCTCTATGAGGACCCCGATCTTGAAGCCGGATGCACCGTGCTTGGCCATGAGATGCGCGACCCGCGGACGGAGGAGGAGCTTCTCGCCGAAGCCCTTCAGGCCGCAGAGAGCGCCGACGTGATCGTGGCCGCCATGGGAGAGGCCGCCGAATCGTCGGGAGAATCCTCGTCGCGCACCGACCTTACCCTTCCGGCCACTCAGCGCCGGCTGCTTGAGGCGCTGCTCGCTACGGGCAAACCGGTCGTGATGCTCAATTTCTCAGGGCGTCCCACGGTGATGACCTGGGAGACTGAACATGTCCCGGCGATTCTCAACGTATGGTTCGGAGGCTCGGAGGCGCCCGACGCGATAGCCGACGTAGTGTTCGGCGATGTCAATCCGTCGGGCAAACTCACCGCTTCAATGCCTGTCAACGTAGGCCAGATACCGATCTATTACAACCACTTCAATACCGGACGCCCGAAGGATCCGTCGAAACGTACATTCACGAAATACATCTCGAATTATCTCGACGCGCCCAACGAGCCGCTTTATCCGTTCGGTTACGGCCTGAGCTACACGACTTACGACTACAGCGATTTCAGGCTTGACAGGCAGAAGCTGACGGAGGGCGACAGCATCAGGGCTACCGTCAGGGTGACCAACACAGGCGACCGGGAGGGAGCGGAGATCGTGCAGTTCTATATCCGCGATCGCAAGGGATCGGTGGCGCGGCCGGTCAAAGAACTCAAACACTTCGACCGCATCATCCTGAAGCCGGGAGAGAGCCGCGACGTGGAATTCGTCATCACTCCCGAAAAGCTTAAATTTTACAATTACGATCTCGAATTCGTGGCTGAACCGGGAGAATTCGAAGTGATGGCCGGCCCCGACAGCCGAAGGGTGCAGTCGCTCCGCTTCACTCTCGAATAAAGACCATTAAGTTCATACCATCAGCCGACTCATATAAAAAGATGAAGCTGTGCCGTGAAAGCAACACGACACAGCTTCGTCATTATGGGGGCGTCACTGCCCGTCAGGCAAGCGCCGGATCATTTCTTTTCCGGTTCGTTGAGCTCATAGAATCGAACCCAGTCGACAAGCATCTCGATAGGAAGGCCGCTTGGGTCGACGGCGCCTACCCAGTTGCCGCCGAGCTGCATGTCGATCAGCAGATAGTAGGGCGCGTCGGGGAATGGGAACTGGCCCTCAAGATCAGTCTGGATGCGGGGATATGTGAATGTGTGGGTGTCATTGATGAAGAAGCAGAGCGAATCATTATACATCTCCACCGCATACACATTGTAGTCGTCAGGCTTGATCGTGCCGGTGCTGTAGTGCGGCGGCTCGTTATCTTTCTTAAGATCGAGGGTGTAATGTGAGTGAACGGTCTGATATGCGAAAGTGTCGGCGCTGAGACGCTCCATGATATCGATTTCGCCTCCCTTAGGCCACTGGCTGTTGGGGTAAGCTGGATCGGGAAGCATCCATATTGCAGGCCATGAGCCCTGGCAGTGACCGAGTTTCGCGCAAATTTCGATTCTGCCGTTGCCGAACGATTTCTTTCCCTTGGTGTAGACACCTCCGGTAAGGTAGGCGGCTGTGTCGGAAGATCCCTCGTAGTTCCTGATGCCGTGAAGCACCAGATTGCCGTCGCGCATGGAGTAAACGGTGTCCTCGGTAGTCATGTAGTTGTTCCAGTCGGATGTGCCGCGTGGTATGCGCACCCATACATTCGTATCAAGAGACTCACCATCGAAGGTCTCTTCCCAGACGAGGTTCCATTTATCGGGAGCCTCTGCCTTTTTCTGGCTGCACGACACAGTAGCGCCAATAGCCAGAACGGCGGCTGCAGCAGTTAAAAGAAGCTGTTTCATCTTGTATTGATATTAGTTAACAGATAGTTCAGTATTTAACGGGCGCCGGAAGCCCCGTCATTGTACAAATTTAGACAAAAATTATTAAAATCTCGTTCCCTCCGGTATAAAAACAATATAAAATCGGGTAAAACATTTCGCCGTTCGTCCACGTTACTACTTTAAGCATAAAAATCAATCACCATCTATGAACAGAATCATCATCGCGCTGCTGACGGCCGTTATGGCGGCCGGAGCCGCCTCCGGACAGAACGCCGCCACGATAGAGGTGACCGGCACAGCCACCATCAACATCGTCCCTGACCGCATCACGGTGGAGATAGGCCTCGAAGAATACTTCAAAACGAAAAACCACAGCACGGACAGCACCAAAGTGAAACTCTCGCAGATCGAGAAAGAAGTGCGCGCCGTGATGGCTAAAGCGGGCATAGCCGATTCCGCGATCACGACAGCTGCGGTGGGCAACTACCGCGACCGGGCGACGTCGCGCGACTTCCTTATGGCAAAGACTCTGTCGGCCGTTCTCACCGATTTCTCACAGCTCGACGCCCTGGTGGCACAGCTCCCCTCGCAAGGTATCATCAGTTTCAACCTGACGCGTCTCGACCACAGCGAGATGCCCGACTACAACCGTCAGGGGCTCAAGGCAGCGCTCGATGCCGCCAAAGAGAAGGCTCAGTTCATAGCCGACGACATGGGGATGCAGCTCATCACTCCATGGGAAGTGGTGGAGAACGGGCCTATGTATTATGAGAGTCCTTCGATGAGCAACGTGTCGGTCTACAGCGGAGCCGGAATGGACAACATGCGCCGTATCACCCGCCGCTACAGCGTCAAAGTAGCATATATTATCACCTCCAACAGCCAGAACAATTAAAACTCATATGAAAACCGCAATCATCACAGCCGCGATATGTGCGGCAATCACAGCAGGATGCACTGGCACAGCATCGAAAACCGATGCTGCAGCCGCAGACGGAACGACTCCGGCGCCTGCCGTTGATCTCCGGGGCAAATGGATCCTCGAAAACATCGTGATCAATGATTCGACTTATGTGCGTCCGGCCGAGGAGACGCCCGACCAGATACAGTATATCACATTCGACGACAGCACATATCACATCGCCACAAACTGCAACAGCATTTCGGGGCCTTATGTGATAAATGGCGACTCCATCACACTCGGAGACGGAATAATGACCGAAATGGCCTGCGACAATATGACGACGGAGGACATGCTCCGACGGGTGCTCCCGCACATCGGCCTGGTGGATCTCACCAACGACAGCACGGCGCGCCTCGACAGCCCGACATCGTCGGAATATATCGTAATCCGCAAAGCCAGATAAACTTATCTCTTACATCGATTGAAAAACAATCTTCAGCATCCATCACAAACGTCATAACCAATGAAAGCACTTCTTATCTCGGCTGTCGTCATGCTGACGGCTATACGGCATCGGCATTCGACTATGTGGTCAAAGGCTCCATCAGCCCGGAAATGAATGGAAAGACACTTTACCTACTGACGGTAGACAATCTTAAAGCCATCGATTCGACAAGAGTGTCCGACGGACAATTCAAATTCGAGGGTAACATCGATCGTTCGCGTTACAGCTATATAGCATTCAAGGAAAACATTCCGGGAGGGGTCCGCACCAACTTCATAGCCGATCTCATAACGGAGCCGGGCACTACCGTGATGGACATGGAGCAGAGACTGCCGGCAAGCGGAGGCGAACTCAACACCAGATTCGCCAAACTATGGGCGCCGCTCATCGAACGGCAGAAAGCTGTTGTGGCACAAATCAAGCAGCTTGAGGCCGACTCGCTTGACCGCGCCGCAATGATGCAGAGATATCAGGAGATAATCGATGCTTATATGGCTACCCTTAATCCCGCGCTGAAAGACATACTGTCAACCGACAACGACAATCCGATCGGGGAGGCAGCCATCAGATATTACGCCCACAATTGCCGGCCTGAAGAGTGGCAGAATGTCTACGATCGTCTGGGGCCGAGTCTCAAAGAGCTGGATTTCGTCAAAAACCACAACAACCAGGTCAACCGCATACTCGGCACTGCAGTCGGGCGGCCATTCGTTGACCTGACAGGAAAGAGCACCGACGGCAGCGAGGCGCGGCTCTCCGACTTTGTCGGCAAAGGCAAATATGTGCTCGCCGACTTCTGGGCGAGCTGGTGCGGCCCGTGCCGCATGGAGGCGCAGGAAACTCTCATCCCTTTGTATGAGAAATACAAAAACGACGACCGATTCACCATACTCGGCGTAGCCACCTGGGATGAAGCCGACAATAGCAAAGCTGCGATTGAACGTCTCGGCTACCGGTGGCCGCAGATCATCGGATGCGGCACCGCGCCGTCGGAAGCCTACGGCTTCAACGCCATACCGATGATAATACTCTTCGGTCCCGACGGCACAATTCTTGCCCGCGGCATACGCGGCCCGGAAATCACTGCGAAGATAAGCGAACTGCTCGACTGAACCTCATGGCTCGCCGATACCCTGACATACGATGATTTCACCCTCGGGCTGAACCGCCGGAGTGTCATCGCGTAATCATCAAGTTTCCTCCCCACGGCCGCACCGTTACTTCATGATTACAAATCACCTGACGTCGTTTCTAAAATTCTGGAATACCGAATTATTTCGTGATTTTGCTTAAAAATCAAGACGCCAATGACTGTTATGGATTACAACACTAACAATATTCAATCTGATAGTGAGAATGAAATTATTCTATACCAGCCGGATTCCACCTTATCATTAGATGTCAGGGTGGAGGATGAGACTGTATGGCTCACTCAGGCGCAAATGACAGAGTTGTTTCAAACCACAAGAAATAATATTACACTTCACATCCGCAATATTTTCAAGGAGGGAGAATTAGAGGAACATTCAGTATGTAAGGAATCCTTACTAACTGCTGCCGATAGGAAACGATATAAGACAAAATTATATTCACTTGACGTTATAATCTCTGTCGGTTATCGTGTTAAATCAATACGCGGCACACAGTTCCGTCAATGGGCCAACAAAGTTTTGAAAGAATATCTGCTCAGAGGATATAGCATGAATCAACGTATGCTGCAAATGGAAAGCCGCCTCGACCGCCGTCTGTCGGAGCATGACCATCAGATAAAAGAGCTTTCAGGCAAGGTTGACTTCTTCCTTAAAACATCGTTGCCGCCACGTGAGGGCATTCTTTTCGACGGGCAGATCTTCGACGCTCACGTCTTTGTATGCGATCTTATAAGACGCGCCACCAGCCGAATCATCCTGATTGACAACTACATCGACGAAACTGTACTGACATTGCTCGACAAACGCAATCAGGGAGTAGCGGCCGCTATATATACCAAGAAGATTGACAACAACCTGCGTCTTGACATCAAACGGCACAACAAGCAGTATGCGCCAGTGGCTGTCATGACAGCACCTGACATCCACGACCGTTTTCTGATTATTGACGATACACTCTATCATATCGGCGCATCCGTCAAGGATCTCGGTAAGAAACTTTTCGCTTTCTCACGGATGGAAGCCTCACCATCGGTCATCCTCAACAATCTTTGAGAACGCCATCGGTGACATCAACATGCGGCGAATAAGAACCAGCTACATAAACAACATAGTGCGATAGCTTCACGAGGCAATGTCATTTCGATCCTGTTGTCAGTCCGATGGCCGTAAGAACAAATCCTGCAATCATAATGATACCCCATATCCATATCAGTCGTCTCATCCGTGGAGACACTGGTCCGAAGCCAAACCCTTCGACCAACGGCCGTTGACCGTCAACTCTGCTTCTGAATCCTTTGACAGCCACAAAGATACCATAGAGTGAGCCCACGAGCAATATGATCAGTCCGCTATAAATGAAGAAATCAACCATTGGTCAGTGCTTTTCCCCTAAAACGCATACAATTTTCTATCGGTTCAAGGTACTCATTTCCTGCGACCCGTCTCAGGCGCCAACAAATCACTATTCTAATCCGTTGGGAGACATAATATTTTTCTTATCTTTGCAAGTATTATGAGAGAATACGAAGATCAAGACATGTCAGGAACGGTTGGCAATAGCGCTGACGGAGCCCTGATGCCTATTGAGAATCTAATTCATGTGATTCGCGGGCAACAGGTTATGATCGACAGCGATCTGGCCAGGCTATACGGTGTCGAGACGAAATACTTAAAAAGAGCAGTAAAAGCCAACATCAAAAGATTTCCATCCGATTTTATGTTTGAGCTTAAAGCGGAGGAGTTCGAGAGTTTGAGGTGCAGTTTTTGCACCTCAAATGCAAAATCACAACGAGGCGGTACGAGATACCTGCCATTTGCGTTTACCGAACAGGGAGTCGCGATGCTTAGCGGAGTATTAAAATCCGAGACTGCGATAGAGGTAAATATCCGTATCATGCGCGCTTTCACGGCAATGCGCAGCTTCCTGATGAGCAATGGCCACGTGTTTCAACGCCTTGAAGCGGTGGAGCATCACCAGCTGCTCTTGCAGAAGCATCTCTCTGACACGGACAGGAAAATCGATGAGATACTGACGCGCCTTGATGGCGGGGATTCAGAGCCGATAGAGGGATTTTTTTTGAAGGCCAGTTCTTCGACGCCTATTCACTCATATCCGATTTAATCAGAAAAGCCACAAAAAGGATTATCCTCATAGACAACTATGTGGACGACAGAATACTGAAAGTGCTGACAAAACGCCAGGAAGGGGTGTTGGCAACAATCTATACCGACCCGAGCCATTCCCAGATCACCAATGATCTGCGGCGCCACAACGCCCAATATCCCCGAATAGAAGTGAGAAATTGCTCGAACGTGCATGACCGGTTTCTGATAATAGACGACACCGTCTACTTCATCGGCGGCTCTATCAAGGATCTTGGGAAGAAAATTGTCGCTTTCAGTCAGATGCATCAGAATCCCGAAAGCATTCTCACGCGGCTCCGTTAATCCGTCAGAAATGCTCTTTATTGATTATTTTTCATAACTTTGCGGAAATTCTTACGACCATGATAAAATCATCACTGCTACGCTTCATCGCCCTTACACTTTTATGCGCGTCGGCCGCCGCGGCATCCGCCCAGTGGAATACCGTTCCGCCTGACGCTGTAGTCCCCGACTGGCGGTCGGAAGTGCCGATCGCCGTACATCCCGACACGTCGCTCGTAAAGCTTTACGAGCGGGCATGGGAGATAGCTTCTGGACGCGTGCGCCGCGGTCCCGAAGGGATGGTGGCATCGCCATATCTCGACGAAAACTGCTATGACGACCAGATATGGATATGGGACGGCTGCTTCATGGTGATGTTCTCCAAGTATGCCCCGCAGGCGTTTCCGGGCAAGGAAACCCTGATGAACTACTACGCACCGATCCACGACGGCGCGCCGAGTCCGCTCCGCATACATCTGCGCGACAATCCGCCCCTGTTTGCCTGGGTAGAGAAGGAAAACTATCTTTTCACCGGCGACACGGCACAGATCGACATGGTGCTCCGCGACAAACGCTACCTGCAGAAGCATTACGACTACTTCAACTCGCTGCAATGCGGCGAACGCAACGATGAGCTTTCGACCCAGCCGATCAGAATCACCGTGCGCCGCGACTCTCTGGGCGAGGTGATCGGCTATTCATGGCATGGAGGGGCCTCGGGCATGGACAATACGCCGCGAGGCCGCGACTGCGGAGGCTATCAGGGAGCGTTGTGGATCGACGCCATCAGCCAGCAGGCTCTTGCTGCAACGAACATAGCCGAACTGTGCCGCCTGCGAGGCGACAGCACGGAGGCAACGCGATGGCAGAAAGAGTTCGAACGGCTGCGCACGCTTGTCAACGACCGCTACTGGGATGAGCGCGACGGATACTATTACGACGTGAATCTTGCCACCGGCGAGCCTTCGAGGGTGATGACACCGGCTTCGTTCTGGGCGATGCTTGCGGGCATACCCGACTCACTGCAGGCATCAAGAATGGTGGAACGCCTGCGGTCGGAAGCGTTCATGGGCGGAGAACGCCCGTGGAACTCACTCTCGCGGTCGGATCAGGATTTCGACTCCGTGACCGGCAACTACTGGCGCGGCGGCATATGGCTGCCGATCGTCTACATGGGTTCGAAGGCGCTCGAACGCTACGGCTACACCGCGCTGGCCGATTCCCTGGCCGAGAAAGTCGTCAGAATGCAGGCCCGCATATATGAGCAGACCGAGCCCCACACGATATGGGAATGCTACAGCCCGGTAGCCGACGAGCCGTCGACTGAGCATGGCCACCGTGTGCGTCAGGAGTTCTGCGGATGGTCGGCATTAGGGCCTATATCGCTGTTTATCGAGAACATTATGGGATTCCGCAAGGCCGACGCGCTCAACCATACTCTGACATGGGACATCAAGCCATCCAACGGCACTCACGGACTGCGACGCCTGCGATTCGGCGACGTCGAGACATCTCTGATCTACGACGCGCCTGCCAATTCGATATCGGTAAGCGCCAACCGCCCCTATACTCTCATAGCTAACGGGCGCCGCATACCCATATCCGCCGGCGACACCATCATCACCCTCTGACCGTGCGCGAACAGAACCCCGATGGAGTCAAGCAGTGTTATTTGAATCTAAAACTATCAGTACTGCAAAATTATTCACAAAACTTACCGAATCAATATGAATGACATCGTTGTAGGAATGGGCGAAGCCTTATGGGACGTTCTCCCGGAGGGCAAGAAGATCGGCGGTGCACCGGCCAACTTCGCATATCATGTATCGCAGTTCGGATTGCCGAGCTGTGTAGTTAGCGCGGTAGGCGATGACGCCCTCGGTAAAGAGATCGTGGATAATTTCACCTCAAAAGGACTTAACCAGCTCATTGCCGAAGTACCATACCCGACAGGAACAGTACAGGTCGAAATCGACGAGGCCGGTGTCCCGCAGTACGAAATCAAAGAAAACGTGGCATGGGATAACATTCCCTTTACCTCCTCTCTTGAACGACTGGCCGAAAAGACCAAGGCGGTGTGCTTCGGTTCTCTTGCACAACGCAATGCAGTATCGCGCAATACTATCAACCGGTTTCTTGACGCTATGCCTCAGACCGAAGATTCCCTTGTAGTTTTCGATATAAATCTCCGTCAGGGATTTTACGACGAGGAAACACTTTGCGACTCAATGAAGCGCTGCAATATCCTCAAAATAAATGATGAAGAACTTGTCGCTGTAAGCCGTATGTTCGGCTACCCCGGCATCGACTTTCAGGACAAATGCTGGATCCTTCTCGGCAAATACAATCTCAGGATGCTCATCCTCACATGCGGCATCAACGGCAGCTATGTGTTCACTCCCGGCAACGTGTCATTCCAGCCCACGCCTGAAGTGGAAGTAGCGGATACCGTCGGCGCCGGCGACAGCTTTACCGCCGCGTTTATATCGTCGCTTCTCAAAGGCAAGAGTGTGCAGGAAGCCCATTCCCGTGCTGTCCAGACTTCGGCCTATGTCTGCACACAAAAAGGAGCAATGCCCGTTCTCCCATCCGGACTGACCGAGCAACCCCCGATCGCCTGAATGCTCTCCCCCCCCTTCCCGTTTATTATTCAAGCAGACCCATAGATTTGGCTATACGGCAGGCTTCGTGTGTATTCTTTACCTGAAGCTTGCCGATTATTTCCTGACGGTGGCGACTGACAGTGTGGATACTGATGTGCAACTGAGCGGCTATTTCACCGCTTTTCATTCCTTTGTCTATCATCGCAAGAATCTGACGCTCCCGTATGGGCTTGGATTGTCCGGCAATTTGTATGTATATAAAACAACCCCGCCGCAAGACATTTACTTACAGCGGGATTAACTTTGTTGTTTGCGGAGAGAGAGGGATTCTTGCTGCGCAAGCGCTTCGCGATAACGAACCCCCGGGGTTCTCATCCCTCTCTCTCAAACGCAAAAAAGCAGCCCTAAGGCTGCTTTTGGCGGAGAGACGGGGTTATGAACCTACTCCCCCATATCTTTCAAATTCAATGCGTTATCAATATGTCAAAGCCTTAGGGGGTACAACTTAGGTTACAAGAATAACGCTTTTCTGTCACCTTTTGGCTGTTCGTTGTCTGCCTAAAACTACGGTTCAAAGATACGGCTTTCTTTTGATATGTGCAAATTATTGAAAATAAATCTTCTGCGGTTAGTGCAAGGTGCAAGCTATATATAGATATATACTTGCACCTTGCACTAAAAAAAGAACTTTATTGCCCCCGATGTTTCTTTCTAAATTCAGTAGGGTTACAATCTTTGTATTTCTTGAATAGTCTATTCAAATGGCTTTCATCCGTAAAGCCCAATTCCTCTACTATTTCGTTAATCCTCATTTCGCTGTGTAAAAGCCGACTTTCTACCATTTTCATTTTATAGTCTAAGATATATTGCTGCATGGTTTCATTAGTCTGCTTTTTGAAGTATTTCCCAAGATAATTAGGAGAAATGCCAAAATGTTGACTTATAGCTTTGGCTTTTATTTTTTCGGGATAACAAATGTTGGACTGAATGTATTGCAAGATATTCAGTGACTTTTCTTCTGAGTTCTCATCTATCTGTTCGGGTAAGAACATGGCAATGTTACGAGCGACAACTATAACAATCGTATTGATTAACTGCGTGATAATTTCACTGCTGTATATGTTTCTATTCACATATTCACGGATAATCGCTTCTATCATAGGTTTAACCAGCAATTTGTCAGTTTGATTGCGCAAGATGCAACCGGGACGGTGATTAGCGTGTTGCAGTATAAATTCTAACCGTTGTATGTTTTCTGCTCCAAAAACAGCCGAATGAATGTAGATGTCATTGAATTTTATATATACAAACTTTGTGGTAGTGTGAATGTCGAAAGAATGTATATCTCCGGGGGTAATCATGAAAAGATGTCCGTCATGGTACGGAAATTTATTGTTGTTTATCCATTGAATACCTGTTCCCGATAGAATATACACCAGTTCAAAAAAGGTGTGGTCGTGTTCCTTTAATTGTGATTCGTCCAGTTCACTGAAACAGATTTCAAACGGTTGATGTAGATTTTCCCTTTTCATTTTATCTATTCTGCTATTTAGGCGTAAAGGTACAAATAAATAGAAAAATAATACATATATTTACGCATGAATGTGTATAACTTTGCCATAAATAAAATAAAGTAGTAACTTTTATCATGATTGGGTATGAAAACGGAATTAGAAAAGTGCTTATCAGGTGAATGGTACGATTGCCATGCCCCTGTGTTTAGGGAGTTCAAACGAAGAACACATGAATTATTGTTGAAATACAATTCTTTGCCGTATGAATGTAAGGAAGAAAAGTATGCGATATTAAAAGAAATGTTTGAAAGCATTGGCAAGAAAGTTTCAGTGGGACATTCTTTTATATGCGACTATGGTTGCAATATCAGCATAGGCAACAATGTCAGTATAAATACTGGATGCACTTTTGTGGATTGCAACAAAATCATCATAGGCAATAATGTGTTGATAGCTCCCAATGTGCAAATCTACACGGCTACTCATCCTATTGAACTGAATGAGCGATTAACACCGATAGAAGCAGAAAACGGAATAGAATATATCCGTCACACGTATGCCCTGCCTGTTACCATTGAGGACGGTTGTTGGATTGGCGGTAGTGTCATTATCCTGCCGGGGGTTACTATCGGTCGGGGAAGCGTTATTGGAGCGGGAAGTGTAGTCACCAAATCCATTCCGGCAAACAGCCTTGCCGTAGGAAATCCATGTAAAGTAATTCGGGAAATCAATACTTCCATATAGCCATGATTAAATTAGTCGCTTTCGATTTAGACGGCACGATAGGCAATACCTTGCCGATGTGCATACAGGCTTTCAAAAAAGCCACACAACCATATATCAGACATGAATTGTCGGACAAAGAAGTGGTTCATACTTTTGGTCTGAATGAAGAAGGCATGATTGGGTGTGTCGTTGATAAACCCTATCGGCAACAGGCATTACATAATTTTTATGTGATTTATAAGGAACTGCATCAGGAAATGTGTCCGACACCTTTTGAGGGAATACGTGAGTTGATAGCCTTGTTAAAGCAAAAGGATATCATTGTGGTGCTTATAACTGGAAAAGGGATAAACAGTTGTGATATAACTCTCAAGCAATTCAATATGAAGGACTCTTTTGCAAAAGTCATTACGGGAAATGCTGAAAGAAACATCAAGTCGGAAGCATTGAAAGGTCTTTTGTATGACTATCATTTGGAAGCAAATGAAATCGTATATGTCGGGGATGCACTTTCAGATATAACGGAGTGCAGGAAAGCCAATGTAATGTGCCTGTCTGCCGCTTGGAATATTTCACACAATGAAGCTACAGCCTTAGAAAGTCGTAACCCTAAAAACGTGTTTTATTCGATACTATCTTTGTCCGAATACCTTAATGCGAGAACGTAATTTTAAAATTATAGTTAATCTTATTAATCCAATTAAAAATAGAAACAATATGAAACAGAGAATTTGCCAAAGTTGTGGTATGTCTATGCCCACAGATGATTTGCTGGGAACTCACGGTAACGGATGTTTGTGTACTGAATATTGTTACCACTGCTTCCAAAAAGGATTTTTCACCAACAATTCATTGGAAGAACAAATCGAACTGAATACCCAACCCGAAAGTTTGGCTGCATTTAATGAAGCGTCAGGAAGTAATTTCACTAAAGAAGAAGCTATCGAAGGACTACGTAAGTTCCTGCCCACGCTCAAACGCTGGATGCCTATCAGACAGCAGGCTGAATGGGTACTTGAACAATGCGGCTACATCATACTTTCCACTATCAGTGAAAATGGTTATCCTCGCCCGGTTGCTATCGACCTATTGCGTCATATTGGTATATCAACTTTATGGATGACAACAGCTTTATCCACAGAAAAGGTAAAACACATCAGACAAATTTCAAAAGCCGGGGTTTGCTTTGTTCACGAAGCAGACAGTGTTACTCTAACCGGAAAAATAGAAATACTTACTGATGCAGAAACCCGTCGGGACTTTTGGCAAGACTATATGCTGCACTATTTCCCACAAGGTGTAAACGACCCGGATTATTGCATTCTTTGTTTCCATACTGAAGAAGCTGTTTTGTGGATAGATAGAAAATTTGAACGCATTGTATTATAATGCAACCTATTAGCTTGTTTTATGTACGATAAGACAACTTTTCATACGAAGACAAGAATAGCTATTTAGGGTAACTTTTTCTCTGGCTTATTCTGTATATTTGCTTTTAAATAAAAGAAATATGGATATAGATAACGAAAAGAAATATTGCCAAAGTTGTGGTATGCCATTAGATATTGAGGGTATTACAGAATATGGAACAAATCCTGATGGTACACTCAATCAGGAATTTTGTTCTTGTTGTTTGAACTCCGGCAAATATCTTTTTAATTTCTCAATGGAGTACCTCATTTATCTTTGGGGACTTTTCCCCGATTCTTATAATCAAATTGCTGGTACGAATTACAAAAGCGAGGAATTGAGAAATGTGTTATCCGACAGGTTACCCAATCTAAAGCGGTGGAAGCAAAAGATAAACACTGCCCATATACACTATGACCTTATAATGAATGTTCAAGAATATATCAACAGGCATTTATTTGAGGACTTAAATTGTGACAATTTATCTCATGTAGCTTGTATGTCTATGTATGTACAACCGTCCGCGATAGCGTATTGACAAATACAGGGATCCTGAAGTAATTTTGTGGCCAAAAAGCTATATG
>CANRCT010000033.1 GCA_947629175.1 uncultured Muribaculaceae bacterium
CCTGATGCTGTCCGGGGTCTCCGCTACGCTCCGAACCCCGGTTACCAGTACTCCGCCCGCTCCGCGGCTCCGATGGCGGCAACCCATCCGGAGCGAAGCGCGAATGCACCGAGGTGGAAACAGCGGCTGCACCGAGGTGGGAACAGTGGCTGCACCGGAGTTACAGCCCTACAGCATGGATGATGGCTCCTCCGGGAGGACGATGGCGGTAAACCGGACCTGGCGGGACAGCGGCTGCACCGGGGTACAGCCCTACAACCTGAGGGAGCGAATCGCGAATTAAACATAATAGACCGAGCGAGAAGGGAAGCAGGGGAAGAATCCGGAAGAAGGAGAAGAGGGAGGAGGAGAGCTAGGATAGTGAAGGGAAGAATGTGAAGAAGTCGGGAGTAGGCTGGAGAGGTCGGAGACCTCGCGACCTCGGTTAACCCCGCCATGGCGCGCGGAGCGATGCCTTGGTGGGGAGAACGGACGGGCATAGGCGGCATCTTCGGAGAAGAGCCGCAGGGACAGGCATGGTTGGCTATTACGATATTTATCCGGGTCGGGAGGTGAAAAGATGAAAAATGGGAGGGGAGAAGGCGGTGGAGAGGAGGGAAAATTGTAATTTTGCGGACATGTCGAAAACCGCACTGAAAAAGGCGCTCGCCGGAATGGACGCGGCGCAGCTGACCGAACTGATAACCGATCTCTACGAGGCGCGCAGCGAAGCCAAGGAGTATCTCGATTTCTATATCAACCCCGACATCGACAAGAAGATGGCCAAGGCGAAGTCGCTGATCGCCAAAGAGGTCGGCCGGACGTCGCGCGGACGGGCACGCCCGCGGTCTACGCGCGTGCGCCGGTTTATAAAGGATATCGAATCGCTCAATCCCGGGGCCGAGCACGTGGCGGAGGCGATGACCTACACCATCGAGCAGTTCTGCCTGACAGGGAGCGTCAACTGGGTGAAGGAGAGCACTCAGCGGAGCGTAGGGCGTCTGGTGGCCGATACCGTGAGGCTCGCCGAGCGCGGCGGAGTGCTGTCGCTCTTCCTGCCGCGGATAGAAAAGGCGATCGATGGCATGGACAACAGCCATTTCCACAGCCGCGATTTCAGGAACGTACTGAAAGATAGCCTGAGCGCCGCTCTCGACTCACTGGCATGACCCCTTCCGTAAGAGGCATGGCGCTGATTGTGCGGCGTAAATTGCGAAAGATTTGCGCGGAGGGGGAATTATGCGTAATTTTGCACCTCTGTTAAGAAACTGAACAAACAAAACGAACCATACGCACAAGATGAACGAGCTTGCCACCAAGTACAACCCTTCGGAGGTTGAGGACAAATGGTATGACTACTGGATGCGTCATGACCTCTTCAAGAGCACTCCCGACGCGCGCGAACCTTACACGATAGTAATCCCGCCGCCCAACGTCACCGGTGTGCTCCACATGGGCCACATGCTCAACAACACCATACAGGACATACTGGTGCGCCGCGCCCGCATGACGGGCAAGAACGCCCTCTGGGTGCCCGGCACCGACCATGCCTCGATAGCCACCGAGGCCAAGGTGGTAGCCAAGCTTGCCGAGAAAGGGATCCAGAAGAGCGATCTTACCCGCGAGGAGTTCCTGAAGCACGCATGGGACTGGACTCACCAGTACGGCGGCATCATCCTGCAGCAGCTGCGCAAGCTCGGCGCCTCGTGCGACTGGAGCCGGACAGCCTTCACCATGGATGAACTGCGCTCGAAGAGCGTCACCAAGGTGTTTGTCGACCTTTACCGCCGCGGACTGATCTACCGCGGCAAGAGGATGGTCAACTGGGATCCGAAGGCCAAGACCGCTCTGAGCGACATCGAAGTGATCTACAAAGAGGAGCACAGCAAGCTCTACTATCTGCGCTACTACATAGCAGGCGAGGACGGCTACGCCATAGTGGCCACGACGCGCCCCGAGACGATCATGGGCGACACGGCGATGTGCATCAACCCCAACGACCCGAAAAACGCCCATCTGAAAGGGAAGCGTGTGATCGTGCCGCTGGTGGGCCGCGAGATACCGGTGATCGAGGACGAATACGTCGACATGGATTTCGGCACCGGATGCCTCAAGGTCACCCCGGCCCACGATGTCAACGACTATATGCTCGGCCAGAAGCACAATCTGGAAACGATCGACATATTCAACGACGACGCCACCATCAGCGAAGCCGCCGGCATGTACGTCGGCATGGACCGCTTCGCCGTGCGCGAGCAGATAGCCAAGGATCTCGCCGAAGCCGGCCTGATCGAGAAGGTAGAGAACTACGAGAACAAGGTGGGCTACTCGGAGCGCAACGCCGACACCGTGGCCGAGCCGCGTCTGAGCAACCAGTGGTTCCTGCGCATGGAGGAGCTGGCGCGTCCGGCCGTAGGCGCCGTCGACAGCGACACGATACGCTTCATCCCCGAAAAATTCAAGAATACGTTCGACCACTGGATGGCCGAGATCCACGACTGGTGCATATCGCGCCAGCTCTGGTGGGGCCACCGCATACCGGCGTGGTATCTGCCCGACGGCACGTTTGTTGTGGCGATGGATGCCGACGAGGCGCTTGAACTGGCCCGCAAGAGCGATCCGTCGCTGACCGCCGCCGACCTGCGTCAGGAGGAGGACGGCCTCGACACATGGTTCTCCTCATGGCTCTGGCCGATCACGCTCTTCAACGGCATCCTTGATCCCGACAACGAGGAGATGCGCTACTACTACCCCACAACCGATCTGGTGACAGGCCCCGACATCATCTTTTTCTGGGTGGCCCGCATGATCATGGCCGGTTACGGATTTGCCGGCAAAGAACCGTTCCGCAACGTCTATTTCACCGGTATAGTCCGCGACGAGATAGGCCGAAAGATGTCGAAGCAGCTCGGCAACTCTCCCGACGCCCTGAAGCTGATAGCCGACTACGGCGCCGACGGCGTCAGAGTGGGCATCATGCTCTGTGCGCCCGCCGGCAACGACATACTCTTCGACACGAAACTCTGCGAGACAGGCCGAAACTTCTGCAACAAGATGTGGAACGCCTTCCGTCTGGTCAAAGGCTGGGAAGTCAGCCCCGAAGCCGCGCAGCCCGAGGCCGCACGCTTCGCCGTGGCATGGATGAAGGAGCGTCTGGCACAGTCGACCGAGGAGATCGCCGACCTCTTCAGCAAGTTCCGCATCTCGGAGGCCCTGCGCGAGGCCTACCGCCTCTTCTGGGACGACTTCTCGTCGTGGTATCTCGAAATGGTCAAGCCCGCCTACGGCTCGCCATCGGATCTGACCACCTACAATGAGACCCTCGGCATATTCGACGCCCTGCTGCGTCTGCTCCACCCCTTCATGCCGTTTATCACGGAGGAACTGTGGCAGCATCTGACCGAACGCCGCGACGGCGAGTCGATCATGTACGCCCAGATCGAACCGGTCGCCGACCGTCATCCCCGCGAGGCGGAACTGATGGAGACCGTCAAGGCCGCAGTCAACGGCCTGCGCAACGTCCGCGCCGAGAAGAATATCCCCAACAAAGAGCAGCTGATCGTCAACGTGATCGGCTCATGGGACAAGGCAGTCGACGCACCGGTGATGAAACTCGCCAACGCATCGGCCGTCAACCACAACGCAGCGAAGGATCCCGCCGCCGCCACCTTCATGGTCGGACTTACGGAAGTCAACGTGCCGCTGCTCGACTCTATCGACGTGGAGGCCGAAACAGCCAAACTCGAAAAAGACCTTAAATACTATCAGGGCTTCAAGCAGAGCGTGGAGAAGAAACTCGGCAACGAGCGCTTCGTCAGCAACGCACCTGCAGCCGTCGTCGAGGGAGAGCGCAAGAAACTTGCCGACGCCGAAGCCAAGATAGCCACCATCACCGGCGCACTTGAAGCGCTGAAAAAGTAAAAATTATGGCACAGAAACCATCGATACCCAAGGGCACGCGCGACTTCGGTCACGAAGAGATGGCCCGCCGCAACTACATATTCGACACGATCAGGAGCGTATTCCGTCTCTACGGATTCAGCCAGATCGAGACTCCGGCCATGGAGAACCTGTCTACACTGATGGGCAAATATGGCGAAGAGGGCGACAAGCTGCTCTTCAAGATACTCAACTCCGGCGACTGGCTGCGTGGCGCCGACCGTGCCATGATCGACGCCGGCGACTACGTGCACCTGACTTCGAAAGTGAGCGAAAAGGGGTTGAGGTATGACCTGACGGTGCCGTTCGCACGCTTCGTGGTGCAGCACCGCGACGAGCTGACACTGCCGTTCAAGCGCTTCCAGATCCAGCCGGTGTGGCGCGCCGACCGTCCGCAGAAAGGGCGTTACAGAGAGTTTTACCAGTGCGACGCCGACATAGTGGGCAGCGATTCGCTCGTCAACGAGATCGAACTGCTGCAGCTCGTCGACGAAGTGTTCGCACGCCTGGGCATACGCATAACCATCAAGCTCAACAACCGCAAGGTGCTCGCCGGCATAGCCGAGATGATCGGAGCCCCCAAAAAGCTGACCGACATCACCGTGGCTATCGACAAGATCGACAAGATCGGCCTCGACAAGGTGAAGGATGAACTGGCCGAGCGCGGTCTGCCTGCAGAGGCAATAGCCCGGCTCGAACCGGTGCTCGGCATCAGCGGCGACACGGCCGCAAGGCTCGCGGCGCTGAAGGATATCCTCGCAGGCAACGAGACCGGACTGCTCGGAGTGGCCGAGCTGCAGACCGTCATCGACGGCGCCGCGCGCCTGGGCATGCGCGCCGAAGTGGAGCTTGACGCATCGCTCGCCCGCGGTCTCAACTACTATACCGGCACCATCATCGAAGTGAAGGCACGCGACGTGGAGATAGGCTCCATCACCGGCGGAGGACGCTACGACAACCTGACCGGAGTCTTCGGACTGCCCGGCCTCTCAGGTGTGGGCATCTCGTTCGGCGCCGACCGTATCTACGACGTGCTCAATCAGCTCGACCTCTATCCCGCTGAAGCCACTGCTGCTACCGACGTGATGTTCGCCAACTTCGGCGAAGCCGAGTCGATGGCGGCCATGGCCATGATGAAGGAGCTGCGCAAGGCAGGCATCAAGTCGGAAATCTATCCCGACGCTGCCAAAATGAAAAAGCAGATGGGCTACGCCGACTCCCGCGGCATACCGTTTGTGGCAATCGTGGGCGAGAACGAGATGGCCGAGGGCAAAATGATGCTCAAGGACATGCGCGATGGTTCTCAGGCGCTCCTCATACCGGCCGAAGCCATAACCATTATCAGCAAAAAACAACTTTTTTAAATAAAAAAGGATTGCAAAAGATAAATTTTATATATCTTTGCATCATCAAACAACAATCCGAAAGATGAACCACCGTTTTTACGCATACTTTTTTTATTACTTTTATTCTGGCCGAATAGAAGGGATTCAGCATGCGTGAAGAGATCAGGACATCGACTACACGACGATTGATAAAGACTACGATAACAGAATCCCGACAGCCAAAAGCTTTCGGGATTTTTTTTGACAGAACCAGTAAACGAAATATGGATACCCAACGCAAGAAAAGAGTGACGATACAGGGCGTGGCCGGATGCTATCACGACGCTGCCGCCCGCGGGTATTTCGGCGACGAACAGATCGACACGCTGCCGTGCGACTCGTTTGTCGAAATGTTCGACGCCCTCGCGGCCGATGCCTCACTCATAGGCATCCTGGCCATCGAGAACACCATAGCCGGCGCCCTCCTGCAGAACCACGAGCTGCTCCGCAAAAGCGACATGTGCATCGTCGGCGAATACAAGATGAGGATATCCCACGTGCTCGCAGCACTGCCCGGACAGACCATTGACGAGCTCACTGAGGTCAACTCCCATCCGATGGCCCTGATGCAGTGCGAGCAATATCTCCGCCGTCACCCGAATCTGAAGATGATAGAGAAATTCGACACCGCAGGAAGCGCCCGGGAGATAGCCGAAAACAACCTTACGGGCCATGCGGCCGTTTGCGGCGAATACGCCGCCGGGCTTTACGGCCTCAACGTGCTCGAACGCTCCATCGAGACCAACAAACGCAACTTCACCCGTTTCCTCATCATCGCCGATCCGCTTTTAGGTCAGGAACTGCTCCGGGGGAAAGGCGAGCCCGACAAGGCCTCGATAGCCTTCACTCTCCCCCACACCCACGGCGCGCTGTCGAAGGTACTGACCATATTCTCGTTCTACGACATGAACCTGTCGAAAATACAGTCCATGCCGATCATCGGCCGCGAATGGGAATACCGCTTCTACGTCGACCTGACTTTCGAAAGCCGACTCCGCTTCCGCCAGGCCATCGAGGCAGTGCGCCCGCTCATCAACGATCTGAAGATACTCGGAGAATACAACGAATGCAAAAACCAACTCTGACCGTCATGACAAAAGAGATAAAGCCCGCCACAAGAGTTAGCGAGGTCAAAGAGTACTATTTTTCCAAGAAACTGCGCGAAGTGGCCAGGCTGAACGCCGAGGGGCGCGACATAATCTCCCTCGGCATCGGAGGCCCTGACCGGATGCCGGCCGACGAAGTGATCGACACCCTCTGCGCAGAGGCCCGCAAGGAGGGCAACCACAGCTATCAGTCCTATACCGGACTGCCGGCGCTGCGCAAGGCCTATGCCGACTTCTACCGGCGGTGGTATGGAGTCACGCTTAATCCCGACTATGAGATACTGCCTCTCATAGGCAGCAAGGAGGGAATACTCCACATATCGCTCGCACTGCTCAACCCCGGCGACGGCGTGCTCGTGCCGAATCCCGGCTACCCCACTTACACCTCCGTCAGCCGTCTGGCCCAGGCCGAAACTTTCCACTACGACCTCACCGAAAAAAACGGCTGGTATCCCGACTTCGACCAGCTCGAAAAGATGCCTCTCGACCGCATAAAGCTTATGTGGGTCAACTATCCCCATATGCCGACCGGCACCCCGGCCACAATGGAACTGTTCGAGCGTCTGGTCGACTTCGGACGCAGCCACGGCATAGTCATAGCCCACGACAACCCCTATAGCTTCATCCTCAACGACAAGCCTATGAGCCTGCTGCAGGTGGAAGGAGCCAAGGATGTGGCCATAGAGCTCAACTCCATGAGCAAGAGCCACAACATGGCCGGATGGCGAATGGGCATGCTTGCATCCAACCCGACCATGATCGAATGGATACTGAAAGTGAAGTCGAATATCGACAGCGGCCAGTTCCGCCCGATGATGCTCGCAGCCGCCAGAGGGCTCGAAGCCGATGCGTCATGGTACAGGAGCGTAAACGAAACATACGCGCGACGCCGCGTAATCGCCGAAGAGATCATGACCGCGCTCGGATGCACGTTCGACCCCTCCCAGCGAGGCCTCTTCCTCTGGGGCCGGATAGCCGACAGCGAGAGCGGAAGCGAAGCCGTGGCCGACCGCGCTCTTTACGAAGCCCGTGTATTCGTCACCCCCGGATTCATATTCGGCAGCAACGGCGACCGCTACATACGCATATCGCTCTGCGCCACCGAAGAGAAAATGCGCGAGGCCCTCGACAGAATAAGAGAATCACAGATAAACAACAAATAATTTCAATAACACCAACGTCAGTAACAAAACAATGGAAGATCTTCAACCCATCACTTTCGAGGGCGTCGACCCGGAGCGTCCGCTCGTCATAGCAGGCCCATGCAGCGCCGAAACCGAAGAGCAGGTGCTCTGCACCGCCAACGAACTTGCAGCCAACGGCATCAGAATATTCCGCGCAGGGATATGGAAACCCCGCACTAAACCGGGCGGATTTGAAGGCGTAGGCGCCCCCGGCCTCGAATGGCTGAAAAAAGTCAAGGAGACCACCGGCATGTACACCGCCACAGAAGTGGCCACACGTCAGCATGTCAACGACGCTCTTGCCGCCGGAGTCGATATACTCTGGATCGGAGCCCGCACATCGGCCAATCCTTTCGCCATGCAGGAGATCGCCGACACTCTGCAGGAATCGGGCCGCACCGACGTGACCGTTCTTGTAAAGAACCCCGTCAATCCCGACATCGAGCTATGGATAGGTGCCATGCAGCGCATCTACAATGCAGGCATACGCCGGCTGGGAGCCATCCACCGCGGATTCAGCACCTATGGTAAACATCTTTACCGCAACATGCCCCAGTGGCACATTCCTACCGAACTGCGTCTGCGCTTCCCCTCGCTTCCTATCATCATCGATCCGTCGCACATCGGAGGCAAGCGCGAGCTGATCGCCCCGCTGTCGCAGCAGGCACTCGACATGGGCTTCAACGGACTGATGATTGAGAGCCACTGCGATCCCGATAAGGCTTGGAGCGACGCCTCGCAGCAGGTGACTCCCGAGATACTCAACTTCATCCTCAACACCCTCGTGGTGCGCGATTCGCGCCAGTCAACCGAAAACCTGACCCTTCTGCGCCAGCAGATCGACCAGATCGACAACGACCTGCTTGAGACTCTCTCGAAACGAATGAGAGTGTCGCGTGAGATCGGACAATACAAGAAGGAGCACCGCATGCCAGTAGTCCAGGCCAACCGCTACAACGACGTCATCCGCACCCGTGTGAAACTCGGTCAGGAAATGGGCATGGACGAGAACTTCATGCGCACCATCCTTCTCGCCATCCACGACGAGTCGGTGCGCCAGCAGATTGAGGTGTTGAACGACCGCGCCCGCTGAGCCGCCATGAGAATACTCATAATGGGAGCAGGCAAGATGGGATCGTTTTTCAGCGACCTGCTCTCGTTCACTCATGATGTGGCCGTCTACGATCCCGATCCGAAGCGGCTCCGCTTCACCTACAATGCCCAGCGTTTCCAGGATCTCGGCGAGGTCGACGACTTTCATCCCGAGATGGTGATCAACGCCGCTACGGTAAAATACACCCTCGACGCTTTCAGGGCCGTGCTGCCCCATCTCGATCCGACCTGCATACTGTCCGACATCTCTTCGGTGAAGACCGGTCTGCCGGAGTTTTATGCGACGTGCGGTCATCCGTTCGTCTCCACTCACCCGATGTTCGGCCCCACGTTCGCATCACTGAGCAATCTCGCCAATGAGAACGCTATCATAATCAGCGAAGGCGACCACCTCGGCCGTGTATTCTTCAAGGATCTCTACGGGCAGCTCGGGCTGCATATCGAGGAATACACATTCGAGGAACATGACCGGACGATAGCCTACTCGCTCTCGATACCGTTTGCATCCACTCTCGTATTCGCATCGGTAATGAAACACCAGTCGGCGCCCGGCACAACATTCAAGCGCCATATGGCCATAGCCCGCGGACTGATGTCGGAGGACGACTATCTGTTGAGTGAGATCCTGTTCAATCCCAACACTCCGTCGCAGCTTGAGCAAATCGTAGAGCGGCTGGCCACTCTGAAAGATATCGTGGAACGCCACGATTCCGACGCGATGAAAGCCTATCTCGAACAGGCTCGTCAGAATCTCAAATAAAGATCCGTTAAGGATCATGGACTGTACTACGCGGGCAGTGGATCGTTTTTTTGAAAAAGATCGTTCCACTGCCCGCTTTTTCATCAAAATGCGCAGACAACGACCATAATTCAAGAAAAGTTTTGTTAAATTACTCTAAAACCCATCATACGATGTAACATTTTCCCTACTTTTACCGTCAATTATTAAGAATACCATACTGAACATAGTTTGCAATGAAAAATCTGACATCAGTCTCGGGACTTATAGCTTCTGTAATATTAAGCGCAGGCCTTACTTCCTGTGGCAGCTCATCCGACAGCGGTCACAGCGATACCGACAGCGTAGCAACAGTGCTTCCCTCCAAAATAGCCGAGGTAAAGACCGTGAAGTTGGCTCCGAAAATGTTCAGCCACGAAACGATGAGCAACGGCAAAGTCAGCGCACATGATTTCGCCGACCTCAATTTCAGCGCCTCCGACGCCATTATCGACAGGATTCTGGTCAAGAACGGACAGCATGTCAAAAAGGGGCAGCCCATAGCCTCGCTCGACAAGTTCAAGCTTGAAAACACACTCAAGCAGAACCTCAACGACCTTGAGAAAGCGCGTCTGGAACTTGCCGACGTATTGATTGGACAGGGATATGACCCTGAGAAACCGGGCGAAGTGCCGGCCGAAGTGATGAAACTCGCACGTCTCCGCAGCGGACTCGACCAGGCCGAGACTGTGTTGCAGCAGACCCGGCGCGACATAGATAACGCTACGCTGACCGCACCGTTCGACGGCGTCGTGGCCAATCTTTTCCAGAAAGTCCACAACCGCCCCGACAATTCCAAGCCATTCTGCCGTATTGTCGCCTCCGGAGGCATGGACGTGGAGTTCAAGATCCTTGAGAGCGAACTGTCGGTGATACGTCCGGGGGACAAAGTGACCGTAACTTCATTCTCCACCGGCGAGACATCCGACGGCACTGTCAGCGAAATCAATCCTGTGGTCAACGAGGACGGACTGGTGACGGTGCGCGCGTCTGTCAGCGGCTCCGGCCTGTTTGACGGCATGAACGTGAAGGTAAGCGTGAAGCGCGATCTCGAGAACGCCTTAGTAGTGCCGAAGACCGCGGTCGTGCTCCGAACGGGCAAACAGGTAGTGTTCACCCACGAAAACGGCAAGGCTATGTGGAACTACGTGACCACCGGCCTTGAGAACATGAGCGAATATATAATCACCGACGGTCTGACCGAAGGGATGGAGGTAATCTACGACGGCAACGTCAACCTGGCCCATGAGTCGCCCGTGACGGTAGTCAATGACGACAAGTAAACCAATTACAGGAACTGGAAGAAATGAAACTTCATTATCTGTTGACAAGCGCCATACTCCCAGCAACGCTCTGGTCATGCACCGGCTCGAAAAGCGACACCGGCACGATCCATAACATCGAGATCGAGCGGTATTTCGACGAACCGCCCTTTGACAACATTACCGGCAAGATAAAGATCAAGGAAAAGTTCACACCGGAATTCACCGACAGCTCAATGTACAACGCTCCGACGCTCTGTGCCGTGGCCGACGGCAAGGCTTACCTGATGGAGTTTGACTACAATGTTCCGAAAACCTATCTCAGCACATTCTCATGGCCCGACGGAAAACTTCTCGGAACGTTCACCCGTTACGGAGCCGGACCGGAAGAGTATCAATACAGTTTCGAGACATTTTTCACTCCGACCGACGGCCTCTGGACCGTCCACGACAGCAATTTCGGGCGATACAACATCATGCAGTATGATAATGACGGCCGGTTTGTCAGAAAAACCGTCAACGACACTATCGACATATTGGTACACACTCCGACCGGCGGATGGCTCGCATTTAATCCGCATTATTCACTTGAAGGAGGTTTCCACAACGTGAAGCAGAGGATTATCCGGGAATATGACGCCGATTGGAACTTATTGGCCCAGACTGAACTTAATGACAAGCGTATGAAGCTCCCCGGGGGCGGATTACCCGGTCAGTTCATCAGTTCCATGGGCAATAATTATGTCACAGACCGCGACACGATCTGGCACTACGACTGCGACAGTCATAAGCTTGTGCCCTCCATCGCTGTAAATATGGGTAAATACGGCTATGACTGGGGAGCAGTCACATCATGGGATGAAGCAAACCGCCTGGAAGAATCCCACGTGCATACGGTTTATCCTGTATTCAACAACCGATATGCTTTCGTCGATTACTATAAGCCGGGGAAAGACAGTTCCACAAACCGCTACGATATATATGATCTCCGTGATGGATCACTCGTCTACCGGTGGGAACGACCTCGTGAAGAGGATCCCATGCGGCGCATGGGCCTTCCTTTCGAAATCGACGGGCATACCGTGACGGGCTGGCCGATAGACTATCAGGATTCGGAGGATTTCTATGTGATGATCCCGGCTGAAAGCATAGCCGAAGCGACCGGCAATGACGAGGTAAACCCGATAATAATGAAAATTTCAATTGACAACTGATACCGTATATGGCATATTTCCTTCCCGCTACAGTCATAAAACGACAACACATGTTCACCGCAGCAGTGCTCGCCGCTGCACTATGGTCATGCACGGGCTCGAAAAGCGACACCGGCACGATCCATAACATCGAGATCGAACGGTATTTCGACGAACCCGCCTGTGACAACATCACTCACAAAATCAAAATCAAGGAGAAGTTCACGCC
This sequence comes from uncultured Muribaculaceae bacterium, assembly GCA_947629175.1. Lineage (GTDB taxonomy): Bacteria > Bacteroidota > Bacteroidia > Bacteroidales > Muribaculaceae > Paramuribaculum. The sequence continues at coordinate 12,169 of CANRCT010000033.1, forward strand.
GGAATTCACCGACAGCTCGATGTACAACGCTCCCAGAGTGTGCGCCGTGGCCGACGGCAAAGCATACCTGATGGAATTCAGCTACATGCATCCGGAGTCATTTTTAAGTACGTTCTCCTGGCCCGACGGAAAACTTCTCGGATCATTCACCCGCTACGGAGCCGGCCCGGAAGAGTATCAATATAGCTACGAGACATTTTTCACCCCGGCCGACGGGCTCTGGACCGTCCATGACAGCAACGTCGGACGCTACAACATCATGCAGTATGATAATGAGGGACGTCTCGTCAGGAAAACCGTCAACGATACCATCAACATCATTGCTCCTACTCCGTCCGGCGGATGGTTAGCTTTCAACCCCTCGTATTCGATGGAAGGCGAATTTCACAAGATAGCCGAAAAAATCATCAGAGAGTATGACTCCGACTGGAAGCTGCTGGCAGAGACCCAGCTCCACGACAAGCGCATGATGATGAGGGGCGGCGGCTTCATGGATATCATAATGAACTGCATGGGCAACAATTACGTAAATGACCGCGACACCATCTGGCGTTATGACTGCGATACCCACAGACTGGCCCCCGCAATAGCAATGCATATCGGCAAATACGGATATGACTGGAGTACTGTCAACACCATGGAGGAGAGAGACCGCGTGGAGGAGACACATCTGACACCGCTTTATCCGATATTCAACAACCGCTATGCCTTTCTTTCATACTATAAGCCGGGCGACGAGATCAACCGCTATGACATCTATGATCTTCGCGACGGCTCGCTCGTCTACAGAATGGAACGGCCGAGAAGTGAAGACGTGATGCTCCGCATGGGGCTCCCGTTGGAGATCGACGGACAGACCGTGATGGGCTGGCCCATACTGTATCAGGATTCGGAGGATTTCTATGTGATGATCCCGGCCGAAAGCATAGCCGAGGCGACCGGCAACGACGAAGTCAACCCGGTTATACTCAAAATATCAATTGACGACTGACATCTGACAACTGTATATGGTCCATTTCCTTCTCAAGCGCCCCATCGCGGTAATAATGGCTTTCCTGGCCTGCGTGATAGTGGGTCTCGTCACATACTTCTCGCTGCCAGTGAGCCTTCTGCCCGGCATCGCGATACCGCATATCACCGTGCAGATACAGGGTGACGACACCGGCGCCCGCGAACTTGAGAACAACGTGACCGCCACCGTGCGCCGCCAGCTGCTACAGGTTGGGGGACTCAACGAGATCAAGAGCCTGACCCGCGACGGAATGGCCATAATACAGCTCGAATTTGACTATGGCGTAAATACCGATCTCGCCTTCATCGAAGTCAACGAGAAGATCGACGCAGCGATGAACACACTGCCGCGCGACACACGCCGCCCCAAGGCCATCAAGGCTTCGGCCACCGACATACCGGTGCTCTATCTCAACATGACCCTGCGGAGCGACCGCCCGTATGGGCCCACGGACGAGACGCGGTTCCTGCAGATGTGCGATCTGGCCGACAATGTCGTACGGCGCCGCATCGAGCAACTGCCCGAGATAGCTATGGCCGACGTCACCGGCATCCCGGGACAGTATCTGCGCATCGTGCCCGACGAGACGAAGATGCAGCTCGCCGGAGTGACGCCCGATGACATCGAGAGCGCACTGATAGCCAACAACGTGGAGCCCGGCACCATGACCGTGCGCGACGGCTATTATGAATACAACGTGCATATCTCCAACCAGCTGCGCACAGTAGCCGACGTTGAGGACATATATATCAGCAAAAACGGCCGCATGCAGCGGCTGCGCGATCTGTGCAGTGTGGAGGTGACGCCCGACGGAGAGAACGGTTTCTCCTACTTCGGAGGCAAGCGTGCGGTCACCCTCGCCATCATCAAGCAGAGCGAGGAGAACATGGACGAGATGAAGGAGTCGCTGTCGCAGACGGCCGACTACTTCTCGAAACTCTACCCCGACATCGAATTCTCACAGAGCCGCAACCAGACCGAGCTTCTCGACTATACCATCTCCAACCTGGTGCAGAACCTCATACTGGGCTTCATACTGGTGTTTATGGTGACGGCATTCTTCATGGGCGACATGCGCGCATCGATCATCATCGGCGCCAGCATCGTAGTGGCGATCATCATTACGTTCCTGCTTTTCTACCTTTTCCACGTGTCGCTCAACATCATCTCTCTGTCGGGTCTGATACTGGCAGTGGGCATGATGATCGACAACTCCGTGATCGTCACCGAAAACATAACGCAATACCGCCAGAAAGGACGCTCGCTGATGCGTGCATGCGATCTCGGCACCACCGAGATGATCACGCCGATGCTCAGCTCGTCGCTGACCACCGTGGCCGTGTTCGTGCCGCTGGTATTCATGAGCGGCATAGCGGGAGCGATCTTCGCCGACCAGGCGTTCTCCATCACCGCCGGACTTGCCGTCAGCTACATCGTCGGCATAATGCTCCTTCCGGTGATCTATATGCTCGTCTACCGCCGCAAGGCCTCGCGCAGAAGCGGGCATGCCGTAGCAATGCGCTCGGTGCACGAAGGCAAGACCGCTAGGCGCGTCAACGACTGGCTCGACAAATGGTATACCCGCATCATCGACTGGTGCTTCAGCCATGTAGCTATATGTGTTACGGCTATATGCCTGGTATTACCCATGTGTGCGGCGCTGTTTTGTGTACTTCCTGTCGAGCGTATGCCAAAGATCGACCAGAACGAGCTGATAGCCCGCATAGAGTGGAACGAAAACATCAATATCGACGAGAATGCAGCGCGCGTCAACCGTCTGCTCGACCGGATAGGTCTCGACAATGACGTAGACATGCATTCGGCCTATATCGGAGTGCAGGACTATCTGCTCGACGCCGGTTCGGAGCTCACGCCGTCGGAGAGCGAAGTATATCTGCGCACTCTTCGCCCGGCGCTCGTGGCTCCGCTTCAGGCCCGCATCGACTCAATCATCAAGGCCTCATATCCGAAAGCCATGGTGACATTCAGTCCGCCGGAAAACATATTCGAGAAGATATTCTCATCCGACGAACCGACGCTTCAGGCCCGCATATTCCCAGCCGACCGCGCGAGAGCCACGGAGACCGAAAGCCTGCTTGAGCTCGACGGCGAGATATCGACCGCGACCGGCATACCCTCCTCGGGTATCGCGCTCCACAACCGCATCAGCCTCGTGATCGACCGGGAGAAACTACAGCTCTACAACGTGGACTACGCGAAAGTCGAGGGAGTGCTTCGCACAGCTTTCAAGGGCAACACCGTGACCACTCTGCGCTCCTACCAGCAGTATCTGCCGATCGGCATCACCACTCCCGAGAGGAGCGTCGACGAGATACTCGCTACCACCATCGTGGAATCACAGCCCGACAAGGATGGCCACAAAGCCGAGATACCGCTCTCATATCTTGTGAAGTCGCACCGCGACCGCGAGCTGAAGGAGATCAACGCCGGCAAAAACGGCGAATACGTGCCTCTCAACTATTATGACATTCCGGCACCGGAAAAGACCATCGAAGAGATACGCGCCACGGTCAACCGCTCCGACATGTGGGAGACGGAATTTTCAGGCAGTTTCTTCTCCAACGCCAAGATGATGCGCGAGATGATGGTGATACTGGCGATCTCCATACTGCTGATGTACTTTATCCTCTGCGCGCAATTCGAGAGCTTCGTGCAGCCGCTGATTGTGCTTCTTGAGATTCCTCTCGACGTGGCTTTCGCGCTGCTGACGCTATGGATATTCGGCCACTCGCTCAACCTGATGAGCGCCATCGGCATCATTGTCACCTGCGGTATCGTGGTCAACGACTCGATATTGAAACTCGACGCCATCAACGAGCTGCGCAAAGCCGGCATGCCTCTGACCGAGGCGATCCATACGGCCGGACTGCGGCGTCTGCGCCCGATCATCATGACATCGCTGACGACGATCTTCGCCATGGTGCCCACCCTGTTCACTCACGACATGGGTTCCGAGCTCCAGCAACCTCTGGCTATAGCGATGATAGGATCGATGGTCGTAGGCACTCTGATCAGTATCTTCCTGATACCTCTCGTCTACTGGCTTATCTACCGTAAAAACGACAATAAAGCTCATCATGCAGCATAAATCCATCATAACGGCGATCGCCGCCCTCGGGGTGCTCTGTGCATGCGGCGAAAAGCGACCCGCCATAGAATTCGAGAAGCCGGCGGAAGTCTATTTCACCGACAGCATACTCGTATATCCGGACGGATCCCTATCGATCGACTCCATCACCGGCGAGCAGCTTGACACCGACATAATCGGCCTTGTCAACATGAAAGCTGCCGACGGACTGATAGCGGTCAGCACGAGCACCGAGCCGAAGATCAGCCTTTTAAGCGACGACGGCGGTATCATCTGCTCTTACGGACGCACCGGACAGGGCCCCGACGACTTTCTCAACACCGAAATAGCCGCACCCCACATCAGTGAGTCGGGCGACACATGCGCGTGGGTCAACGACATATCCGCATGCGTCATCAAGCGGCTCAACTTCTCCGCAAGCCGCCGGCGCGGAGCGGCGAAGGTCGACAGCGTGATTCCTACCGAATTCGGCGCCATCAACGCTTTTGTGGCCGGCGACCGTCTGGTGTTCGAGACGCTCGACAACGACGCCTACAAACTCTACACGCGTTCGCTGACGGACAGCTCCGACACCCTGCATAAAAGTCAGCTATACGTGCGCCCGACCGATGCATTCTACATATACCTGAGCAACGGAGCCGTCACCCCCGACGGCCGCTACCTGTTCCTGCCCATGGCATACATCAATCAGGCCAACATACTCGACCTGACCACCGGCGAAAGAAAAGCCGTGTCGCTGGGCAACGTACTCCCCTACGACCGGTCATATAATTTCCAGGAACGGAGTCCGAAGATCTACGCTTACGGCGCCTCCGCCTCCGGCACCGACCGTCTCTATGCCATCTATTACGGCACCGACGCCGAGAGCGAGGCCGAGGCGACATCGACCGCCATCCACGAAATAACCGCCGACGGGCATATCGCCCGCATCATATATCTGCCCGAAGCGCTTGTCAACATAGCTTTTGACAGCTCCACAGGCACCCTCTACGGCTACGATATCGACGACCACATCTACAGATACAGATTATGAAACGCTTCCACATATTCCTGCTTGCAGCTCTGGCAGCCTCCGGCGTCAGCGCTCAGCGTCACGTGACCCTCGACCTCCAGAGCACCATCGAGATCGCCTCGGACAGTTCGCTGCAGGCGTTCCGCAGCCAGAACCTCTACATGTCGGGATACTGGGAATACGTATCTTTCAAAGCCGGACGCCTCCCGAGCCTATCGCTCACCCTGACGCCCGCCAGCTACAACCAGTCGGTCACCCGTGAGTTTGACAACACCGATCAGGTGTACCGCTACTACTCGCTGAAATCATATTCAGCGGCAGGTGGTCTGAACATCGTGCAGAACTTCGACCCTCTCGGAGGCACGTTCTACATAGAGAGCTCGCTCAACTACGTGCGCAACTTCGGGCACACTAAATACACCCAATACTCCTCCGTGCCTGTCCGCATCGGTTATCGCCAGGATCTGATCGGTTTCAACCAGTTCAGATGGGAACGCCGCATCGAGCCTATCAAATACGAAAAAGTGAAGAAAGAATTTCTTTACAATATGGAGACGGTTTCGGAAAACGCCGTCAGTTATTTCTTCAATCTCGCCCTCGCACAGGCCGAATACCGCCTGGCCAAAGACAATCTGGCCTCTGCCGACACAATCTATACCATCGGCGAACGCCGCTTCAAGATAGCCTCGATATCGCAGGCCGATCTGCTGACGCTGAAACTCGACAAGGTCAACGCCCAGAACAATCTGGAAAATACGCGCATAGCCCTGAAACGGGCCATGTTCTCACTGGCATCGTTCCTCGGCATGGACAAGAATACGGAGATCACGGTCGAGCTCCCGTCGGTGCCGTCGGCGAGAGAGATATCGGCCGACCAGGCCCTGCTGCACGCCAAGGCCAACAATCCCACTCTGCTCTCGCGCCGTCAGAGTATACTCGAGGCGCAGCGCGACGTGAGCCGCACCCGCATGGAACAGCGGTTCAACGCCAACATCAATGCCAGTGTGGGCTTCAACCAGTTTGCCGACAATTTCTCGGGCGCCTACCGCAATCCGATGCGTCAGGACATAGTGTCGCTCTCGATAAGCATACCGCTGATCGACTGGGGCGTAAGAAAAGGACGGCTCAACATGGCCAAGAACAATCTCAATATTCTCGAGATCCAGGCACGCGAGGATGAGCTGTCGATGGAGGAGGACGTCATAATGACCGTCAGCGACTTCAATATCCAGCGTCAGCTCGTCAGCTCCGCCATCGAAGCGCTCGACCTCGCCGAGACAGCCTATGCACAGACCCGTCAGCGATTCATAATAGGCAAAGCCGACCTCAACACCCTCACACTCTCGCAGAACCGCCAGCAGGACGCCAACAAAAACTATATCAGCTCGCTGCAGAACTACTGGCTCAGCTACTACAAGCTGCGCAAACTGACGCTCTTCGACTTCGAGACCGGAATGCCCCTCTCCAACAAGTTTGACATCCAGCACCATATTCACTGATCAGCAGCCCTCTTCATATGACAGTCATGAAACGCCATACTCTCGTCATCGCTGCGGCTGCCGCAGTCGCCGCACTGACGGCATCATGTTCCGACAGAGTCAAGACAGCCGATATCCCGGTCATCGACATCGCTGCACATATCGGCGATGACGAATGCGACAATATCAGCGGCCGCATTAAGATCGTCAATCTGTTCAGGCCCGAATTCACCGATTCCACGATGCTCACCTACCCCGACATCGCATGCAAGACGGACGACCGGATATATCTTTACAACTACCGGACGATGTTTGAATTCGAATACCCGTCGGGACGTCCTGTAAGAGTCATCGACCATCGCGGCAACGGCCCGGGGGAATACACTGATATTTTCGGCGTCATTTTCGACCCTGACAGCAGCCAGTGGACTGTCATCGACAATGAGAACCGGCTTATAACCTATAACGCCGACGGCTCTCACCTGCGCACCGTCACCAATGACTCCATAGACTATATATTCCGGAGCGGCAACGGCAATATCATTGCGGCAAAAAATATGTTTGACAGAGCCACAATGAGTATCAACCGCGACAAGGTATATTATGAATATACCCCTGATATGAAACTTGTCGGCAACTATGCGCTCAAAACCAAGAGATGGAGATACCTTGGCGCGACATATATCGACGAAGTCTTGCCGGCCGACGGACAGATTTATATAAATGACGGCGATACCATCTGCCGGATCGACCAGGCTGCGGGGACGCTCAGCCCAGTCATAGCCATCAATTACGGCGACTACGGCACCGACTGGAGCGAACTGTCGACCGGTGAAGAGGTTGATGCCGCCAAAGCGAGATATTTCTATCCGTTCCTTCCGCAATTCAATTCACGTTACCTCTTCGCTGTATACGGCACGGAGGCCAATCACCAGATCATTGACAGATACTACGACGTTTATTCCATAACCGACGGCAAACTGCTTTTCCGCCAGAAAGCGACTCAGGAAAGCCGTAAGAATGGCTTTGCTAACGGTGTCAGGCTTCAGATCGACGGTCAGGAGGTAGCCGGCTGGCCCCGGAAGCTTGTGGAGGACGATCATTTCTTCATACTGATATCTGCCGACGAGATGGCCGCAATCGCGGGGACCGACGAGGTCAACCCCGTCATAGCCGAAGTTGAAATCACCGACTGATACCCCGGACAACGACATGAAACAGCGACTCTCATCATTCACCGTAATCGTCACGTTCATCGCTCTGGCCATAGTGGGAGCGGCGCTCGTGCCGCTTCTGCCCGTCAAACTGTCGCCGTCGCGCTCGCTCCCGAGCCTTACGGTGAGTTTCACCATGCCGGGCAACTCGGCCCGTGTGATCGAAAGCGGAGTTACGAGCAAGCTCGAATCGATGCTTGCGCGAGTGCAGGGAGTCAAGGAGATCACGTCGACATCCTCCAACGGCAGCGGCTACATCACCATAGGCCTCGACCGCCATGCCGACATCGAGGCCACGCGCTTCGAAGTCTCGACCATCATACGCCAGGCATGGTCGCAGCTGCCTGAAGGGGTCAACTATCCGCAGATATCGACACGTCAGGCCGACAACAAGGCTTCCCGACCATTCATCAGCTATACTCTGAATGCCCCCGCTTCGCCCTACGAGATACAGAACTACGCCGAGGAGAACATAAAGCCGGTGCTCGGACAGCTGCGCGGCGTCTATAAGGTGGAACTTTCGGGAGCGCGTCCGATGGAATGGAACGTAAAGTACGACAGCGATCAGCTCCACTCCCTCGGCCTCACACCATCGGATCTGAGCGAGGCGATACAGCAGACCTCGCGGTCGCAGTTTCTCGGCATCGCGCGCTCGGGCGACCAGTGGCTGCGGGTAAGTTCCGTAAGCTCGCTCGACGACGACCATGCTTTCGATCCGTCGCAGATATTCGTCACCACTCCGGGAGGAACGACCATACCTCTGTCGCGCCTCGTCACGGTAGAGCGCCGCGAAGCCGAGGCCCAGAGCTATTACCGCATCAACGGACTCAACTCCATATACCTTAATATCACGGCCGACGATGACGCCAACCAGCTGAAACTCGCCGAGAAAATCAAAGGCCTGATGCAGGAGATGAAACTGAAGATGCCAAAAGGATATCAGGTGATAATGGGCTACGACGCCACCGAAAGCATCAATGAAGAACTCGACAAAATTTATTTCCGCTCTGGATTGACTTTCCTCATACTGCTGGCGTTCGTAGGACTCATCACCCTCAATCTGCGCTACATGCTCATCATCACCATATCGCTGATGATCAACCTCGCGGTGGCGGTGATATTCTACTATCTGACAGGCATCGAGATACAGCTCTACTCACTCGCAGGCATCACGATATCACTCAACCTGATAATCGACAACATCATAGTGATGACCGACCACATCACCCACAAGCATAATCTCAATGCGTTCACATCGGTGATGGCGGCCACGCTGACTACTGTCGGCGCACTTGGCATCGTTTTCTTCCTCGACGAGAGCATCCGCCTCAACCTTCAGGACTTCGTGGCGGTGGTCATCATAAACCTCGCCGTATCGCTCTTCGTGGCCCTTTTCCTCGTTCCGGCGCTGATCGAGCGGATCGGATTGCAGATCCGTCACCGCAAAAACCGTCGCGGCAAGCGCTGGGCAGTCAGATTCTCACGGATCTACAGCGCGATCATACGTTTCTGCCAGCGGTGGCGCTGGGCCATGATCGTGGTGCTGATACTCGGTTTCGGACTGCCGGTGTTCATGCTTCCCGAATCGGTGGGTATAGACCGGTGGAATCCCAAGGCCGAGGAGAATCTCAACCGCTGGCAGAAGCTTTACAACTCTACTCTCGGCAGCAAGACATACAAAGAGAAGGTGAAGCCGGTTGTCGACGTGGCTCTCGGAGGCTCACTGCGGCTATTCGTGCAGGATGTGTATGCGGGCAGCTACTTCAACCGCGGAGAGTCTGAGCCGTCGCTTCAGGTCTACGCCACTCTGCCCAACGGATCCACTCTCGAACAGATGAACGAGCTGATCACCAAGATGGAGAGCTACCTGACAGGGTTCAGCGAGATACGCCAGTTCCAGACCTCGATCACCTCACCATACCGCGCATCGATCTATATAGTATTCACCAAGGAAGCACAGAAGACCTATTTCCCCTATCAGCTCAAGAGCGACATCATACGCAAGGCGCAGACTCTCGGAGGCGGCTCGTGGAGCATCTACGGACTGGAGGATCAGGGATTCAACAACGACGTGCGCGAGAGCGCCGGCAGCTACCGAGTGAAGATGCTCGGCTACAATTACGACGAGCTTGAGCAGTGGGCCGACTCGCTCAAATCGCTCCTGCTGAGCCACCGCCGCATCAAGGAGGTGACCGTCGCATCGGAATTTTCCTACTGGAAAGACGATTACAGTGAATTTGCCATCGAAGTCGACAAAGAGCGCCTCGCCAAAGAGGGATTCTCCATATACCAGCTGTATGGAGCTCTCACGCCGATATTCGGACGCAAAATCAACTCCGGTGCCATCAACGGCGAGCGCGGCAAGGAACAGATATACCTCAACTCCGCCCAAGGCACGCTCTACGACGTGTGGGGGCTGATGAACATGCCCATACCTATCGGCGACCGTACACTGAAACTTGCCGACTTCGCCACAGTCAGCCACCGGGCCGCTCCCAAATCAATAGCCAAAGAGAACCAGCAATACCGCCTATGCCTGCAATACGAATATATCGGATCAAGCACCCAGGGCAAGAAGCTCCTCGAAAACGATCTTGAAAAGCTGTCGCGGAAACTGCCGCTCGGATATTCGGCAAAGACAGAAGGCTGGGATTATTACTGGAACCGCGACAAGAATGCATCCTACTGGCTGCTGCTCCTCGTCATAGCGATAATATTCTTCACCACGGCAATTCTTTTCAACTCGCTCGTGCAGCCTCTGGCCATCATCTTCACCATACCGATATCTTTTATCGGCGTGTTCCTGACGTTCTACCTGACAAAAGTCAACTTCGACCAAGGTGGTTTCGCATCGTTCATACTGCTCTGCGGCATCACCGTCAACGCGTCGATCTACATTCTCAACGAGTACAACACCCTGCGCGAACGCCACCCCCGACGCTCTCCTCTCCGTCTCTATCTGACGGCATGGAACACAAAGATACTGCCTATATTCCTGACCGTGGTCTCGACCATACTCGGCTTCATACCCTTCATGATCGGCGACGGCAAGGAATCCTTCTGGTTCCCGCTCGCCATGGGCACGATCGGTGGCCTCGTCATGTCGATTCTGGCAATATTCTTCTATCTGCCCATCTTCTGCCTCCGGCGCCCGAAAATAATCCGGGGTTCACGTCGCCGCCGCAGCATTTTCCGGAGGAAGCACGCCTGAACTCCTGTTAAGTCGGGTTAAGACGGCTGCAGATGTTGGAAGTGTGGGAAAAAGTACGTAATTTTGCGTTATGACAGCGAACTATTTTCCGACAGTGAAAAAGATTGTTATAACGATGATATTGGCTGCGGTAGCCACAGGTCTCCGTGCACAGACAGCCGCCGAGGCCCAGAGCCTTTTCGCCCGTGGCGAATATGCCGAGGCGCTCCCCGCTCTTCTTGAAGAGGCCAAGGCAAAACCGCGCAATGCCGCCGCACAGCACATGGCCGGCATCGCCCTGCTCCGCACCGGGCGTCCCGCTGAAGCTCGCCGTTTTCTCGCCAAGGGCACCAATGACTCCAAGATCGGACTTGCCGAGATAGCGTTTCTGGAATATGACTTCGACGGAGCCGACGACCATCTCGACGCCTATGAGAAAGGTCTGAAACGCGGACGCCGCAACGCCGCCGAGCCTTCCGCCGAGGCCGAAGCGCTGCGTGAGCGGATTGAGCGCGGACGCAACATGATGGAACGCGTGGAGCAGCTTACGGTGATCGACAGCATCGCCGTGGGCCGCGACGACTTCTTCCGCATATACAGGCTGTCAAAAGCTGCCGGCCGACTTGTCGGCGCAGAGGCGCTCTTTGCCGGTTCCGGAGCTGTGGAAGGGCTCCCCGCCTACATCACCGAGAACGGAGACATGGCCATATGGTCGGCTCCCGACGACAATGAGAACTATACCCTTCGTCAGACCACCCGTCTTGATGACGGATCATGGGACGATGCCCGCTCTCTCGGAGACGCCCTCGGCGAGGGTGGCGATGCGGCCTATCCGTTCCTCATGAGCGACGGGGTGACGCTTTACTTTGCCAACGACGGCGAAAACTCGCTCGGCGGCTACGACATTTTCATGACCCGTAACAACGGGGAGGAATATCTTCAGCCGCAGAATATCGGCATGCCGTATAATTCCCCTTACGACGACTACATGCTCGCCATCGACGAGGAGTCGGGCACGGGCTGGTGGGCCACTGACCGCAACCGTCTGGGCGACTCTCTTACCGTCTACCGGTTTATCCCGGCCGAGATGCGTGTTAACTATCCCTCCGATACCACTGGCCTTGCCTCTCTGGCCATGATACGCGATTTCCGCTCCACCCAACAGCCCGGCGCCGACTACAGCGAGCTGCTTGCCCGACCATCAGGCAGCGGAGCCGACAATGACGCTGCGGCTTTCACCATAGCCATCGGATCGAGGATATATCATAATCTGAATGATTTCACCACCGGACGCGGACGCACTCTGATGACACAGATCATCGGATCGCGCCGCAAGCTCGAATCGGCCCTCGAAGATCTCAGACGTATGCGCGCCCGCTACGGAAGAGGCGACAAGGGACTCGCGCAGCAGATCATTCATGCCGAAGCCGAGGCCGCTTCGCTCCGCCAGGAGATACGCCGCCTGACCGACGAACTGGCCATGACAGAAAGCAACTGAACGCAATCATTACATTTCTAACCCATTAAATAAAACAACTGCAATGGAAATCTCGATAATCATACTTGGCGTGGTATTGCTGGCGCTGCTTTGCGTCTTCTTCTACTACGTGCCGTTCTTCCTGTGGATCTCGGCCCGCGTCAGCGGCGTGAGGATCTCGCTGCTCCAGCTCGTGCTGATGCGCATACGTAAAGTGCCGGCATCGGTGATAGTCAGAGCAATGATCGAGGCCCACAAGGCCGGTCTGACCGGAGTGACCCGCGACGACCTCGAAGCCCATTACCTCGCAGGCGGCAACGTAGAGAAAGTGGTCCACGCCCTCGTATCGGCCTCGAAAGCGAACATTGACCTCGGATTCAAGATGGCCACGGCCATCGATCTCGCCGGCCGCGACGTGTTTCAGGCCGTGCAGATGAGCGTCAATCCCAAGGTGATCGACACGCCGCCCGTGACCGCCGTGGCCAAGGACGGCATTCAGCTCATAGCCAAGGCCCGAGTGACCGTGCGCGCTAACATACGTCAGCTCGTGGGCGGCGCCGGCGAAGACACCGTGCTCGCCCGCGTAGGCGAAGGCATCGTGTCGAGCATCGGATCCTCCGAGAGCCACAAGCAGGTGCTCGAGAACCCCGACAGCATATCTAAACTCGTGCTGCGCAAAGGACTTGACAGCGGCACGGCGTTCGAGATACTCTCGATCGACATTGCCGACATCGACATAGGCAAGAACATCGGAGCCGCCCTGCAGATCGACCAGGCCCAGGCAGATAAAAACATCGCCCAGGCCAAGGCCGAGGAGCGACGCGCCATGGCCATAGCCCTCGAACAGGAGATGAAAGCCAAGGCCCAGGAGGCACGAGCCAAAGTGATAGAGGCAGAGGCTGAACTTCCCAAAGCGATGGCCGCAGCATTCGCCAGCGGCAATCTCGGCATAATGGACTATTACCGGATGAAAAACGTCCAGGCCGACACCCTGATGCGCGAGAACATCGCAGGGCCGGCCGACGACAAATAAGCCTCGGGGAGGAGACATAACAGATCATGACTTCGTTTCTTATAGCCCTTGCGGTGCTTGTCGGAGGCTATTTCATATATGGCGCTCTGGTCGACCGCATCATAGGCACCGACCCGTCGCGCAAGATGCCTGCATATGAGATGCGCGACGATGTGGACTATCTGCCGATGCCCACATGGAAAGTGTTCCTCATACAGTTTCTCAACATAGCCGGCCTCGGCCCTATTTTCGGCGCAATAATGGGCGTGATGTTCGGCCCTGCGGCATTCCTGTGGATCGTGCTCGGCACCATTTTTGCCGGAGCCGTCCACGATTTTCTCTCCGGAGTGATCTCCATACGCATGGGCGGGGCCTCGCTCCCCGAGATCGTCGGCCATGAGCTGGGTACGGGAGTGAAACAGGTGATGCGCGGCTTCTCGGTGTTACTGCTCGTGCTGGTTGGAGCCGTGTTCGTGCTCACTCCCGCCGACATACTTGCCGGCCTGACCCCCGACGCGCTCGACCGCACCATATGGATAGCCGTCATACTCGGCTATTACATGCTCGCCACCCTGCTGCCGATCGACAAACTGATAGGCAATCTCTATCCTCTCTTCGGAGTGGCCCTGCTCTTTATGGCGGTAGGCCTGCTCGGATATCTGCTCTTCGGGGATACTGGCTTACCGATGGATTTCAGCGCAGGGTTTGCCAACCAGAGCGCCGATCCGGTGCATCATCCGATATTCCCGATGATGTTTGTCAGTATAGCGTGCGGCGCCATATCCGGATTCCACGCCACGCAGTCGCCCATGATGGCCCGATGTCTCAAAAACGAGAAGCTCGCGCGTCCGATATTCTACGGCGCCATGGTGACCGAAGGCATCGTGGCTCTTATCTGGGCTGCCGCGGCCATAGCGTTTGCCGGCGGCTATCAGCAGCTGTCGTCCTACATGGCCGCGCACGGCAACAGCGCAGGAGCCCTCGTCAGCGAGATCTCGTTCACATGGCTCGGCACCGCCGGAGGCATCCTGGCCATCCTCGGCGTGGTGGCCGCCCCGATAAGCACCGGCGACACAGCTCTGCGCAGCGCCCGTCTGATCGTGGCCGACTTCATGCACATGAAGCAGCACACCATCTGGCGCCGTCTGCTGATATCCGTGCCGCTCTTTGCTGCCGTCTTCGCCCTGATGATGATAGATTTCAACGTGTTGTGGCGCTACTTCGCATGGAGCAACCAGACGCTGGCTGTCTTCACGCTGTGGGCTGTGACCGTATATATGGCCCGCCATGGCAAAGCCTATATCGTCAGTCTGCTGCCGGCGATGTTCATGACGGCCGTAAGCGTGAGCTATCTGCTTTTCGCACGCCGTCCGGAAGGCTTCGGACTGGATCTGACAGTGGCGGTAGGCGCCGGCATAGCTGTGGCCACACTGTTTGCCGCAATGTTTGCAAGATATGTCCGCGGACTCAGCCGTAAAACAAATTTTGCCACCAAATGATGACCAACCGAGAAATAACCGACATAGCTGCACAGACCGACGCTTACTGCCTTCACTCCCACACGCAGTTCTGCGACGGCCGCGCCACTATGGAGGAGATGGCCGAAGCAGCCTGCAATGCGGGAATGAAACATTATGGTTTCTCGCCCCACTCCCCTATCATAGTAGAATCGAGCTGCAACATGAGCCGCGACTCCGTAGACTACTACCTCATGGAGTGCCAGCGGCTCAAGGAGCTTTATGCCGGAAGAATGAATATCTATGCCGGCATGGAGATCGACTATCTCGGCCCGCAGTGGGGACCAGCTTCCGATTTCTTCAAGGCGCTGCCGCTCGACTACTCCATCGGCTCTATCCATTTCGTGCCGACACGTGATGGAGAATATGTGGATATCGACGGCCGCTTCGAAAATTTCAGATGGAAGATGCACGACTATTTCGGCGATGACATACGATGGGTTGTGGAACAGTATTTCAGCCAGACTCACGCCATGATCGATGCCGGGGGATTCAACATCATCGGGCATTTCGACAAAGTGGGCCACAATGCATCACATTTCCGGGCAGGCATCGAGGATGAGCCATGGTATGCCGCTCTTGTCGACGGGGTGATCGACCATATCGCGAGCGCAGGCATTATTGCTGAAGTCAACACCAAGGCCCTCGCGGAGCATCATCGCACTTTTCCCGGCGAGCGCCTCTGGAAAAAAGTCAAGGAAGCGGGAATACCGCTGATAGTCAACAGCGACGCCCACTTCCCCGATCTCATCAACGCCGGACGCGCTGAAACCATCAGCCGGCTCCGCGACATCTGACAATATCTCAATTATCCATCACATGAAATTCATAGGCATCATACCGGCACGCTACGCTTCAACGCGTTTCCCTGGCAAACCGCTGGCCATACTTGGCGGCAAGACAATGATAGAAAGGGTCTATACACAGGCCCGGCTTGAACTCGACGAGGTAGTGGTGGCCACCGACGACGACCGCATAGCCGGTGCGGTGGAAGCCTTCGGAGGAGTGGCCGTAATGACCTCGCCGGCCCACCGCAGCGGCACCGACCGCTGCTGCGAGGCCTTTGACTCGGTAGGCTCCGACGCCGACGTGGTGATCAACATCCAGGGCGACGAACCTTTTATCGATCCCCGACAGATAGCGCAGCTTAAGGGCTGCTTCAACGACCGCTCCACCGATATAGCCACGCTTGTCCGTCGCTTCGATCCAAAGCGAGGGTTCGACGCACTCTTTGATCCGAACACACCCAAAGTAGTGATGGATGACGTCGGACATGCCCTTTATTTCAGCCGGTCGGTCATACCGTATGTGCGCGGCCACGAATGGAAGGAATGGCTTGACAACGCTGTGTTCCACACCCATGTAGGCATTTACGCCTACCGCACAAAGGTGCTTCACGAGATAGTCAGCCTTCCGCAGTCGCCTCTCGAACTGGCAGAGTCGCTCGAACAGCTGCGCTGGCTCCAGGCCGGCTACCGGATCACCACAGCCGTCACCGACTGCGAGACCATAGGCATAGACACCCCTGACGACCTGCGTCACGCCGAGGAATTGCTCACAAACCTAAAAAAATGATCAGATCCACGCCACCCGACCGGTCAAAGGCCCCTGAGATACATCAGCCGACCGATATCCGGCTTCCGAAGCTGCATGACCTGACGCTCGACAATGGCATCAGGGTGTCGGTGCTGAACCAGCCCGACATGGAGATACACCGTATGACGGTCTTTACCGAAGGAGGACTGGCTGAAGCCGGAAATCCGGCAATAGCGCTCCTCGACTCCCAGCTGCTCCTTGAAGGGACTATGGCTACCGACGGCCAATCGCTTGCCAATCTGCTCGATTTCAACGGAGCGTGGACCAACAGCCGCTGCGGCAACCACCATCGCAGCTTCGCCATCTACAATCTTCCTTCCAGACGATCGAAACTGCTCCCGACGATAATCGAAATCCTTACCCAGCCGGCATTTCCGGCCGATCGCCTGGCCAAATGGCGCGAACGCCTCATCGCAAGCACGGCCATCGAACAGAAAACCGTAGGCTATCAGGCCTCACTGCTTTCCAACCGGCTGACCATAGGATCGGGGCATCCTTTGTCACAGCCTGCCGATCCCGGACATATCGCTGCAGTAGAGCGCGATGACATACTGAACTTCCACAAAAAAAATCTTCATCCCCGCCACATGCGGATTTTCATTACCGGCAGTGTCAGCACTCAGCTTGAAGAAGAGGTCAACAGATACTTCGGGAGCATACCGGTGCCTGATGGAGAGGAACCTTCGGCAATCATACAGCCTTTTGATATCAATACCGGAGCAAGAGGATTCAAGGCTGTCGACGGAGCGCTGCAGAGTGCCGTATGCGCCACTTTGGGCGGTGTAGGACGCACTCATCCCGATTATGCCGCTCTGAGACTGACCGTAAACTCACTGGGAGGATATTTCGGCAGCCGGCTGTCGACAAATATCCGCGAGAGACTCGGCCTGACCTACGGCATCAACGCCTCTCTTCTCGGATATGCCGAGGGGAGCCTCATACGCATATCCACCGAGTGCGACAATGCCAGCCGTGATCTTGTAGTAGAAGAGATCGGAGCCGAGATGCGCCGCCTGGCGTCGGATCCTCCGGGCAGTGACGAGATGGAGCGTATATGCATGACCGAGTACTCATCGCTCCTCGACATAATGGAGACGCCGTTCACTGTAAGCGATTTCTATCAGTCGCTTCATGTCAACGGAGTCACTGCCGACTATTTCTACCAGCGTCTTGAAGCCGCCCGCACGATGACTTCCGAGCGGATAGCTGAAATAGCCGGCAAATATCTCCGGCCGGAGCTGATGACGGTAGCCGTCGCCGGGCCGGAAAATCAATGAAACCACTCCTGATAAACAGATGGCTCTTACTTACCTGACTCATACTTTCGGCTGCAAACTCAATTTTTCCGAGACGGCGACAATAGCCCGCATGCTCGAAGAGCGCGGATTCACACGGGCCGCAAAGGGCGAACATCCCGACATTGTCGTGGTCAATACATGCAGCGTCACCGGTGAAGCCGACAAAAAGTGCCGCCAGACCATCAGAGCGATATCCAGGCGCCATCCCCATGCAGCCATTGCCGTCACCGGCTGCTACGTGCAGCTCCATCCCGAGGAAGCATCGTCGCTGCCCGGAGTCGTAGTGACGGCCGGCATCGACCGCAAACTCCAGATAGCAGGGTATGTCGACCAGTGGCTTAACACACATACTCCGGTAGTCGACATCAACAAAGCATCCCTGATCAGGGATTTCGCCCCTTCATGCTCACGCGGCGACCGCACGCGCTGGTTTCTTAAAGTGCAGGACGGATGCGACTACTGGTGTACCTATTGCACCATACCCAAGGCCCGCGGCAGAAGCCGGTCGGCAACAATAAGTCAGCTCGTAAGCCAGGCGGAGGAAGTGGCATCCGAAGGCGGACGCGAGATCGTCATAACGGGAGTGAACATCGGTGATTTCGGAAAACTGACGGGAGAGACCTTTCTTGACCTATGCAGGGCACTTGACCGTGTCGAAGGGATTGAGCGCTACCGCATATCGTCGATCGAACCGGATCTGCTGACTGACGCGATCATAGATTTCGCAGCCACTTCACAACGCTTCATGCCCCACTTCCATCTGCCGCTGCAGTCGGGGGCGGACAGCGTGCTGCGCCTGATGCGACGACACTATGACACAGCCCTCTTTGCCTCGCGCGTAGAGAGAATACTCAAAGTGATGCCCGACGCTTTTATCGGAGTGGATCTCATCACCGGCGCCATGGGCGAGACACGGGAGCTGTTCGACGAATCGCGCCGGTTCGTCGAGAGTCTTCCTGTCAGCCGCCTCCACGTATTCCCCTACTCCGAGAGGGCCGGCACCCGCGCTCTCGAAATCACCCCGCGGATAGATCCGGCCGTGCGCCATGAGCGCTGCCGTGAGATGATAGCTGTATCCGATGCCAAGCTTGCGCAGTTCCAGAGCCGTCATGAGGGGACCGTTCGTAAAGTACTCGTGGAACACTCCGTTGACTCCAATGGCCGCATGCACGGCTTCACCGACAACTATATAAAGGTGGAGATGCCGGCTGATCCGCGTCTGTTCAACACCATTGTCGACGTAAGGCTCTCGGCGGGAGGCGACGACTTCATGAAGGGCGTCGCCGTATGATATGATGAAATAAAAGAGATATGACTACCCGACTCGAAAATATTATTCACGCTCCTCTCGGCTGGATGCTCCGCGGTTTGGCGCTGCTCCCCTTCGGAGCTCTCTACGCGCTGTCGTCGGCCACGTTTGCCGTGCTGTATCACGTAGCCCGCTACAGGCGCAGGGTGGTGGCCGACAATCTTGCGAAATGTTTCCCTCATCTTACGGATTCCGAGCGGTCGGCGATAGAGCGACAGTTTTACCGCAATCTTTCCGATTATTTCTTCGAAACGATCAAACTGCTCCATGTGAGCGATGAAGAGATGCGCCGGCGCATCGTGTTCGAAGATATGGAAGTGCTCGACTCGCTGTTTGATCAGGGGAAATCGGTAGTGGCCTACTTCTCCCACTGCTTCAACTGGGAGTGGGCGCCGGCCATCACTCTATGGAGCCGATATGCCGGACGCGACGACGTCAGATTCTGTCAGGTATACCGTCCGCTTAAAAACCGCTGGACCGACCGGTTCATGCTGCGGCTGCGCTCTCGCTTCGGCTCTCTGTCGCTGCCGAAGCGCACTGTGCTCAGAGATCTGCTGCGCATGCGCAACGAAGGCATCATGAGCGTCACCGGCTTCATGAGCGACCAGAAGCCAAGCCATGGCGATCCGACGCTTCCGCTTATGTTCCTCCGTCGACCTACCGCCATGATCACCGGCACGGAGACGCTCGCACGCAAACTGAAGACCGGAGTGATATATTTCGATCTCAGCCACATCAGCCGCGGGCATTACCGCCTGAAGCTCCGTCCGATTGCCGAAGATGCGTCGCTGACAACCCCGATGGAGATAACGCGCCGGTATGCCGAGCTCCTGCAGCAGTCGATCGACCGCGATCCGGCCGACTGGCTCTGGACCCACAAGAGATGGAAAAAACCGGTGGAATTGCCTGTTGAAGAGATTTCCAGTCATGAACAACCAGCAAGATAAAGCATCGACAGCCGTAGTGATCCTCAACTGGAACGGCAGCGCTCTGCTGAGACGTTTCCTCCCGTCGGTTATCGCCAACACACCCCGATCCGTAGCCCGGGTCATAGTGGCCGACAACGGCTCGACCGATGAATCGCTCTCGCTGCTTGAATGCGACTTTCCCGAAGTCGAGGTGATGAAAATGAACCGCAACTACGGGTTCGCCGAAGGCTACAACAGAGCCATCGCAGCAATTGAAGCCAAATATATCGTTCTGCTCAATTCCGACGTATCCACTCCTGCCGGATGGCTGCAGCCGCTCATAGAATTCATGGAATCTCATCCCGATGCCGGCGCCTGTCAGCCCAAGATCCTGTCGGCCGACGATCCGGCGAAGTTTGAATACGCAGGGGCCGCGGGTGGCTTCCTCGACCGCAACGGCTACCCTTACTGTCGCGGTAGGGTCTTCTCGACAATAGAATCCGACAACGGCCAGTACGACGACACAGCCCCGGTGATGTGGGCTTCGGGCGCCGCTCTGATGGTACGCCGTGAAGTATATCTTTCAACCGGAGGCCTCGATCCGGCTTTTTTCGCCCACATGGAGGAGATTGATCTCTGCTGGCGCATGAGGCTTGCCGGATGGAAAGTCTATGCTGTGGGGAGTACCGCAGTATATCATCTCGGCGGAGGGAGTCTGCCCGCTTCTGATCCCCGCAAGACATACCTCAATTTCCGCAACAATCTGCTGATGCTCCACCGCAATCTGCCCGACCGGGTACGTGGACGGAGGCTGTTTGTCCGCCGTATTCTCGACACCGCAGCCTGGATGAAGTCCATAGCGACCATGCATTGGGGCGACGCGTGCGCCATATTGCGCGCGCATCGCGACTACAGGAAAATGAGGGGAAATCTCACGATGATCAACACCGACGGCCCCGACCTTCTCCGCACAGTGCCTGAAGGCAGAAAAAATGTGCTTGTCGCATATTATCTGCGAGGCAAGCACACTTTCAGAAGTATTCAATACTAAACAGGAACAAACTCATCGGGAGTTTCATTTCCTCCCATGGAAGCCACGGCCGTGCCGCCCTACTCAGCGGCAGCCGCCACAGGACTATATGCGGTAGAGTCGTTCTGCATGGCAGCCTGATGGGCATCGTATTCGCCGAGAGTCTGTCGGAAAGTCTCCACTATATCCGAAGGATTTATAGATTGCCCGAGCGAACCGCTTTCGGCCGACATCTTCTGCCATAATGCTGTGGCTTCTCCGGCGTTCTTATCCATAGCTGCATCGTAGCAGTCGACAGCCCTTCGCATCGACCGTTCGGTTGCGGCCTGATCACCGGTTGTAGCACCGACAAAAGCCAGAGTGATATAGCTGAGTGTAAGTTCGCCAAGAGTCTTGACTGAACATTCGGGAAGCCTTTCATAGAGATTGTCGCAAAGATTTGTCACCTTTTCGAAATCCTGACTGCTGATAGCGTCGGTAATTTCCTGACACTCCTTCTCTTGGTCTCTTGCGCATGCGACTCCCAAAAATACGAGCCCGGCTACTGCCATGAATGCCAATATGCGTTTTATCATAATTAGGGATATTCAGTTAATAGCGTCATATTCTGGGTCGAGACAGCCCGATGCCTGGGTTAAAGGCGCCGAGGGCGAA
>CANRCT010000034.1 GCA_947629175.1 uncultured Muribaculaceae bacterium
AAGACTCGAACACCGTAAAATCAGCGTTCGAGCCATACTATATTGCGTTATCCCACTTTTATCGGACAGCAATATTTAAGATTATTATCATATGTGTTTCCACCGACTGCGGCCACCACCGGCCGCAGTCGGCGTCGTATCCGGCCGACTCCGCAGCAGCTGCGGAGTGAACCCTGAGGCCACTGCGATTGTTATCATCAGAAAAAACATCAACCGTCAACCACACGACCATATGAAATTAGCCGAAGCTCTACAGATAAGGGCCGACCTGCAGCGGCGCATAGCGCAGATGCCCTCGCGGCTGGCCAACAATGCCAAGGTGCAGGAAGGATCGGCTCCAAGCGAACAGCCGGCCGAACTGCTCGCAGAGCTGCGCCGCATGCTCGGCGAGCTCGAAAAGCTGATCATCCGGATAAATCTCGCCAACAGCCGCCCCGTCGGCGGCGACGGAGCGACCACGATGACAGCCCTCATAGCCCGGCGCGACACCCTCAGGCGACAGATCGACATGATGCGCGGATTTCTCAACGCCGCGAGCGACCTGACGCCGCGCCACACGCTGACAGAGATCCGCGTCGTCAGCACGGTCGACGTCGCGGCGCTCCGCAAGGAGTGCGACGCATTGTCGAAAGAACTGCGCGAGCTCGAAATACGTATCCAGTCGCTCAACTGGACCATCGAGCTCGACTGACCCCACGGGGGGAGAGGATCGGCGGCAGCCGAGGGGGCGAGAGTCAGAAAAAACGTTAGAACTGTTTCAGGTTCAGATTCATGAAGGCAGCGGCGACGGCCTTCCCACTCTTTACAGTCAGTCGCAGCACACGGCACACATGCACAAATCAGACTCCGCACACCCTGTATCACCACGACTCTGACCCGAAGCGTCCGCCCGGATCCCCTCCCCCCTTTTTTTCCGACCGCCTGAAAAGACTTTCAGGCGAGATCCACCACCGTGATGCCTGCGCCGCCAAACTGCACGTGCTCGTCGCGGTATGACGCTACGCCTGCCACCGTGTCGAGATACTGTCGGATGGCCTGACGCAATGCCCCCGTGCCGGTACCATGGAGTATGCGCACCCTTCCGGCCGAAAACTGCACCGCGTCGTCGATGAAATACGTTATGGCCTGCAGCGCCTCGTCGACACGCATCCCCCTGACGTCGATATCACGCCTGAAACCGAGCTGACGCTCGCGCAGCGCGTCGGTGGTCGAAGCGCTCACGAACGATGCCGACTTGGCCTCCGACCGCTCGGGGCTCGCCATAGTGTGGCGCAGACGCCCGGTGTCGACCGTAGTCTTGAGCATGCCAAACGCCACAGTGGCCCGCTTGCCCGACACTTCGAGCACGCGCCCTGGCGTCCCCTCGCCGTCGAGCTTCACGGCGTCGCCCGCGGCTATCGGCCGCTGATCCTCCGGCGACCGGCTCGGCTGTGGCTGACGCGGCTTCTTCGCCTTCGGAGCCCGGCGCAGCAGCTCGTTGCTGCCCGAACCGATCCCTTTGGAGGACTCCATCTGCCGGCGTTCCTGCTCAAGCTGCCGGCGCGCCTGCTGCGTGCGCTCACGGTCGGCCTGGGCCTCGCGGATCGTACGGATAGTCCGCTCGATCGCCGCGTTGCTCCCCTCGAGTATCTTCTTCGCCTCCTGGCGCGCCTCGCCTATGATCTCGCGGCGCTGCGAGCGGAGTGTCTCGGCCTCCTCCTCATAGCGCTGCAGCGTGTCGTCAAGCTTCTTCTCCTTCTGGCGTATAGCCAAGCGCTTGTTTTCCCAATACTTGCGGTCGCGGGCTATGTCGAGCAGATACTTGTCGAGGTTCACATAGTCGCTCCCCACGATCTCCTCCGCCTCCTTTATTATTTCGGGGGGCAACCCCGTCTTGCGGGCGATTTCAACGGCAAACGAGCTCCCCGGATGGCCGATCGACAGCCTGAAAAGCGGCTGCATAAGATGGCGGTCGTAGAGCATCGACCCGTTGACCAGCCCCTCGGTATCCTCGGCGAAATGTTTCAGATTCTGATAATGGGTGGTAACCACTCCCCACAGTCCGAGATCGGCAAAACGGTGGAGTATAGCCTGAGCGATGGCGCCGCCGATCTGCGGCTCCGTGCCTCCGCCGAATTCGTCGATCAGCACGAGCGATCCGCGCCGTCCGCGGCCCACGATGGTCTTCATATTGCGCAGGTGGGAGCTGTAGGTCGACAGATCGTCCTCGATCGACTGGTCGTCGCCTATATCCACGAATATGTCGGTGAATATGCCGAAATGCGAATTGTCGTGGACCGGCGGCAGCAGGCCGCACTGCAGCATGTACTGCAGCACGCCGACCGTCTTGAGACACACCGACTTGCCGCCGGCATTCGGTCCCGAAATGACCAGCAGACGGGCCTGCGGCGTCAGCACAATGTCGAGAGGAACTATCTCGCGCCCCTGCCGCCGCAGCGACAGCAGCAGCTCCGGATGGCACGCATGATACCACTCCAGCTCCGGCCCGTCGGAGAGCGACGGCATGGAGGCATCCGTCTCAACAGCATACCGCGCCTTCGCCCTGACGAAATCAAGCTCCGCCACCACCGCCACCGACTCCTCTATCGACGGGATCGAAGGCCGCAGCGTATCGGCCAAAGCGATAAGTATCCTCGTAATCTCGCGGCGCTCCTCCATCTGCAGCTCGCGTATGCGGTTGTTGGCCTCCACCACCTCGGCAGGTTCGATGAACACCGTCTTGCCCGAAGCGCTCTCGTCGTGGACTATGCCCGATATGCGGCGCTTGTTCATCGGCGCCACCGGTATCACCAGACGGCCGTCGCGCATGGCCGGAGCCGCATCCGCCTCCAGCACACCGTCGGCCACCGCCCGCGCCATCACCCGGCGCATCGCCGAGTTGACCGATCCCGCCATCGACGACAGCTGGCGACGCAGAGCCGCCAGTTCAGGCGAAGCATTGTCGAGGATCTCCCCGTAGCGGTCCATCACCCGGTCGATCGCCGCCGTCTCGTTTCTGACCGGGCCGATCCGGAAAGCTATCCCGTCGAGCGCAGGATACGCCGACCCTCCCTCTTCGTCGCGACGTGCCGCAAAAAAGTCGGCCGTGTCGGCTATTACAGCGAGAGCCTTGCGGAGAGTCAGCATCTCCCGCGCCGGAGCGAACGTGCCCGGCAGACGTATCGCCTTTAGTACGTCGGAGGGATTGCCGAGACCGTCGAGCGGCGGATTCTCGCCGGCCTTAAGCAGACGCAGCATCTCGTCGACCGGCGCAAGCAGAGAGCGCACGGCGCGGGCATCGGCCGAAAACGCCATCGCGGCAACCATCGAGCGCGCATCCTCGCACGCACACAGCTCCCACACCCGCTGGCGGACAGCCGTAAAACCTATCTTATGTTCGAATCTGTCGGGATATATCATGAATGCCTCCTGATTTGTCATTTTACACCGCAAAGTTAGCAAGTAATTGCCGAATTACCCCCATCCTGCCGCTTTTCTCGCTTTTTCTCATGATCAGCCTATACTGACATCTCTCCATCTCATAGCCATCACCCGATATAATGTCTACTCAATAGAGCTATTACTGATGACCATCCAAATCATTCGTTAACAGTCCATCTTCCCGCTGACCTTCCGCCCTCGCGGCTGATCAGTCCCATATCCTTAAGCTTCTTTATACGCTCGTAGACAGCTGTATGCTTTAATCCGAGTGCTTTCTTAAGCTGGGCATATGTTATTGACGGATCCTTACGAATCAGATCCAGCACTTCATCAAAACCTTTGTTCGCCTCTTTGTTCGCTTCTTTGTTCGCCTCTTTGTTCGCCTCTTTGTTCGCCGTATTTTCGACGACAAGAAATGCTGTCCCTAAATGTAATTTGAAATCAGCTCTTCCATTGCCATTTGCCTCAAGTTCATCCTGTACAGCCTGAACTCCACGGCTATATCGATTTACAAAACCGAGCACTTTCATGCCCTCCGCTACTACTCCATTGCGATAGTCGTTGACAAATGGGAAGTTTTCGGGGGTAGCCTTTCCGTAAAGACCACCCGGATTCATGATCTCAATACGGTCATCGTACTGATAAAACTGTACAGGACCATTTCCCTCATAGTCGCGATGACATATAGCATTCATCAAGAGCTCACGTGTCGCCCAATGAGGATAATCCACGACCATTTCCTCTCGTAGGGCCGAAACCGGCACCGGACGACGGTTAGTGATAGAAGCATCCACAAACGTATCAAGTTGAGCGAGGATTTTTACGAGATTTCCTGAGAACTTATATTCGCTTCTTATCTCTCCGGCCCTACTTGTTCCGCTGAACCGTACATACTGCACATAACTTCCGGGCAAGAATTGTTCGGGCCGTTTTCCGAACATGATAATTCCGGCAAAAGTCGGACAGCCATATCTGACGTTGTAATATCCCAAAGCCTGCATCTGTTGTTCAACCGTGCGATTATCGTAGCGGAGCACATCATCAGGAAACGCTTTGGGAAGATATATCTGCCGGAAAGCGTCCACGTCGATATCGTCAATCGTAGCATCAAAACAAGGCAATGCATCAAAAGTCATCATACGACTTGCTCGCTTCTCAAGCAAGATCTTCTCATCAGCCTCGCTCGCTATACATTTGCGCGGACCGGTCCTAACCCATATACGACCCTCGTAACGGACAGGCGTAAAGTGGCATGGTTGCACAGTCACAACAGCCACGTCACCGTCATCAAGCGACACTTTCTCTACAGTCATACTCACCTGCGGCTGGAGCTTGCCATCCGTCTTAATGCCTCCGAGGTTCTGCAGCAATTGATCGGTAATTCGGATCTTACCATCGACATTTCCAGTCTTGTCATCTGCTCCGATTATCAGATAACCGGGCAAATTATGATTGGGTAGATCATTGGCAAACGCACAGATTGCCTGACCGAATTTGTCGGTATTTGTTGTTGAAATCGTCCGCTCTATACGGTCGCTTTCTATATCTGACAGCAATTTTGCCACTTCTTCGACAGCCAGCATAGCAAATATTTTTAGAGGAATGTAAGCCTGCTATTAATGGGTTGCTTGAAACATTAAAGCATGCCCCAAAATTAGAAAAAAAATCTGATGTGACAATCGAATGGACTGATGCGGATGGATTCCTTCCCCCATAAACTCCTCCTCCAGTCCTGAAACACATTTACAGCGGTCATAATGATATAGGCGGACCACAACTTTTGGGAGAGTGCCGTGTTATAATATCAAAACAAACTTTAATACGTAAGAATTATGAAAAACTTCAATCTTTCGTTCTGGGGACGCACCAAATCATGGTGGATAGTCCTGACAGTGGGCATACTGATGGTGATCTGCGGATTCGCTTACTGGATATGGCCAGTGGCCGGTTACGCAGTTTCCTCCCAGATTTTCGGCTGGCTTCTTGTATTGGCCGGCATCGTTCAGCTTTGTGTTGCCGCAGGCCCCGATCACGGCCGCGGATGGGGATGGTGGCTCGCAGGGGGCATCATCGACATGTTTATCGGCTTCATGCTCGTCAGGAGCATCGTACTTTCAGAGGCCGTATTCCCCTATTTCATCGCCATCATATTCCTCTTCTGGGGCATCAGCGCCATCATCAGTTCAGTGAGCCAGCGCGACCGCCGCTACTGGTGGCTCTATCTGATCAACGGCATCCTGCTGATGGTCATAGGCTTCTTCTTCATCGAGGCAGGATGGGTACAGGACATGATGATGACCAGCTTCCTCACCTCTCTGGCTTTCATCTACTGGGGATTCTCCATCGCCATGGTGAGCTACGACATGAAGCCTGTCAAAGAATGACAGCTGACTAAATACACCCGGCACAGGCCGGCGCCCTCTCCGTCGGGGATGGGCGCCGGCTAATGTTAAAAACGGCTAACGCAGACGAGTTATCTACGTCGTATTGGCAGAAATCACTACTTTTGTGGTTAGATAGCAAGAAAAGCGTCATATTCGTGACGCGGTTGTTAAACTGACTGCTATATTTGCAGTCAGAAGATACAGAATCAGTCTTTCAACACAAATCAATGACCGAACTTATGGCAAACATCACCAAACGACTCATGGCGGCGCTCATCGTAGCGGCGCCACTGGCCTGTGCGTCGGCCCAAGTGAATTTCGACGACGACATATATTTCAATCCCTCCAAGGACAAGGACAAAAACATCGAAGCCGCCAAAAAGCTCAAGCAGCTCGAAAAGCAGCGGAGAGCCAATGCCGTCATACTTTATCCCGTGGAAGATTATCCCGCCGCCGACACCTATGCGGCCGAAGGCTCGTCGACCCGTTCGGTCGACGAATACAACCGTCGCGGAGTGTTCGGCAAAAACAAAGCCGGCAGCGACACGATAACAATGAGCGCAAAGGAATTCGAACAGTTTTCCAATACCCGGCGCATCGAACGCTACTATAATCCCGCGATTGTAGCAGCTTCAGGCGACGCCGATCTCGAACAGCTCTACTATGCCGAGCCGGCAGAAGTGAACATCTACGTCAACGCACCAGGCTACAGCTACTGGGGCTACCCATACTGGAGCAACTACTGGGGCGGATGGTACTCACCCTGGTACGGCCCCGGATGGTATTCACCCTGGTATGGCCCGTCGTGGGCCTGGGGGCCGTCATGGTCATGGTCATGGTCGTGGGGATGGGGCCCGTCGTGGGGATGGGGCTACGATCCCTGGTGGGGCCCGGCATGGGGAGGCGGATGGAGCCGTCCTTATTATAATCCACGCCATCCCGGAGCAGTGCACCGTCCGTCGGCATCGCGTCCCTCCACCTACCGTCCGGCCACGGGCATCCGCCCGGGACGTCATCAGGGCACCGGCACGTACCGGCCCTCGACCGGAGGATCATACCGCCGACCGTCAGCCCCTTCCGGCAACTACCGTCCGTCGGGAGGAAGCAACAACAATAACCAGAATTATAACAACTACACACGTCCGGGACGCAATGGTTCCAGCGACAGCTACCGCCAGAATTCGGGAGGCAGCACCTATCGCCAGAGCTCCGGTGGATCGTTCCGCTCCAACAGCGGCGGCGGACGCTCCACGGGAGGCGGCGGCGGACGCGGACGCCACTGATACCGCAGCCGCCACTCGTCACATGATGAGCAGGGTCGAAAAACAGTAGTCCAAAACAACAACGAAAACCTATGAAAAAGAGCCTTATTGCAGTAATAGCGGCATCACTGCCGCTTCTGGCCGGCGCGCAGACGGCCACCGACGCATTCCAACTGTCGCAGCTCGGTCTGCGCGGCACAGCCCGCTTCATGTCGATGGGCGGAGCCTTCACCGCCCTCGGAGGCGACCTCTCTACCCTCAACCAGAACCCCGGCGGCATCGGCCTCTACCGCAACAGCGAGATCGGCGCCACACTCGATATCAACATGCTCTCCACCAAATCGACCACGCAGGGCGTTTATTCCAACTCCGACATGACGAAAGTCAACTGCAACAACTTCGGATATGTAGGAGCTGTATATACCGGAAGCGACATCATGCCCTACTTCAACTGGGGCGCCAGCTACTCGCGCGTCGGCTCGTTCGACCGCCGATTCAAGGGCCGTATCGGCTCACTGCAGGGCTCGCTGTCAAATCTTATAGCCGGATACACTACCGCCGACGCATTCAACGAGAATGATCTGACCGGCGGCCCGGACTACAATCCCTATCTCGACTCTCAGGCACCGTGGATGAGCATTCTGGCCTATAACTCCTATATGATGACTCCCGTAGGAAGCCCCACCAACTATCAGGGCATGTGGCAGAGCGGCACATCAGGCGAAGGCTCGTTTGATTCCGAAGAAAAAGGCTACGTGGATGAATACGCCATCAACTTCGGCGGAAACATCAGCAATATTGTCTACTGGGGCATGGGCTTCGGCATCACCGATCTTGAGTACCGCCAGAGCGTCTACTACACCGAGGATATGCAGAACGCCGCCATCCCGACACCGCAGAACGACGGCACTACTACCGGCGGCGGAGGCTTCGGACTCGACAGCTGGAAGCACATGTGGGGCAGCGGCTTCAACTTCAAGATCGGCGCGATCGTGCGCCCGATCAACGAGCTCCGTTTCGGATTCGCCGTACACACCCCGACATACTACAATCTGAAACAGGAAGGATTCGCACAGACCGACTACGGCATGGGCACCGGATTCTCCGGCAACAGCGAAGTCAACGAGGGCTACGTGGACTATTTCGAGTGGAAGCTCCGCACGCCGTGGCGCATAATGGCCGGCGTGGCCGGCGTCATCGGCTCGCAGGCCATACTCAGCCTCGACTACGAATACCGCCCCATGCAGAAAATCAATGTGCGCGACCGCGACGGATATGAGTACACCGACGTCAACGGTGACGTAGAGAACTATTACAAAGCCGTCAACATACTGCGTCTCGGCGCAGAATACCGCCTCACCCCGAGCTGGAGCGTCAGAGCCGGCTACCAATGGCAGTCGTCGCCTGTAGAACAGAAATTTGAACGCGGCCAGGAATATGTTTATACCTCCGGTCCGGATGACACCGAGACCACTCCGAGCTTCACGATCGACAAGACCACACAGTATGTGACTTTCGGTCTCGGCTACCGCTACAAGAATTTCTACGCCGACGCGGCCTATGTGCATGGTCTGCGCAAGGGCGCGTTCCAGACATTCACCTCCAACAATTACGAAGGAGCCACCCCCGTCCAGGCAAAACTGTCGGACAAAACCGACCAGATCGTGATCTCGGCCGGATTCAAATTCTGAATCAGCCGACAGGATGACACCACAGGGCTTCGGGTCGTTTCAGCCCGGAGCCCTTGTTTCATATCTCCCCATAATAAATCAACCATCACTAATCCGTCGCAGCCATGAAAAGAATCATCACTCTGCTCCTCGTCCTCACGGCCGTCGTCATGTCAGCCGAAGCCGAGAATTCCGAAAAAAAATTCCGTAAGATTCTCAACCGTTACGACGTCGCTCCCGAAGCCATCGCGGTTCCGGCCGACAGCAATCCCGGATTCTGGGAGACAGCCCTGGGAGCCGACAGAAACCTCGCACGCCTTAACCGCGACATAGCCAAAGGCAAGGGGCTCGAACGCAAAGCCCTGGCGGCATGCACTAAGATGCCGAAATTCTATCCCGAGTACAATTCCTTTGTAAGGAGCGATCTCCAGCCTTGGGCCGACAGCCTCATGGCTACGGTAGGACTGCCGTGCGACAGCATCGCGACACGCCTCTATGTGGTAGACAATCCCAGGGCTGAAGCTTTCGCCCCGCTCACCGAAGAGGGCTTCGCCATCGTAGTCACCACCGGGCTTGTCTATAACCAGGGGTGCGACGACGATATACTCAAAGGGATCATATCGGCACAGGCCAGTCACGGCGCACTGCGCCATCAGCTGCAGTTTTTCTATGATGAGGCGAAACGCCGCCGGCGCGACAACATATGGGGCGGCATAGCCATCGGAGCGCTCGTGGCTGCCGATGTGGCTCTCGCCATGACCGACAGCTATTACGCCGACTACTTCACCTACAACGACTTCTCGACCACCAACATCAACGTCAATACAGACGGCGGAACGGCGGCGCCGGTCTACATCTACTCGGCCGACCAGATATACCAGGCAGACCTATGGGCCTACCGCATGATGGAGCGGCTGGGCAAAGGCGAGAGCTACATCCGGGCTCTGAAATTGCTCTCTCCGCAGGTTGCAGGCGCCGAAACGGCCAAAGAATCGTCGCCAAGCATCTCCGACCGGATAAAATTCATTAACTTTGTGGCATCACAAAAACAGTAACCCATGCCCGACACTTCAAAACGCGGACAGATAATGCCCGCATCGCCCATACGCAAGCTCGTGCCTCTGGCCAACAAGGCCAAGGAGCGCGGCGTCAAGGTGTATCATCTCAACATCGGACAGCCCGACCTGCCGACACCCCAGGTGGGACTCGACGCTCTGAAACATATCGACCGCACGGTGCTCGAATACAGCCCTTCGGAGGGTCTGCGATCGCTTCGAGAAAAGCTCGCCGACTACTATCACCGGTTCAATATCGACGTCGATGTCGACGACATCATCGTGACCACAGGCGGCTCCGAAGCCGTGCTCTTCGCGTTCATGGCATGTCTTGATCCGGGCGACGAGATCATCGTCCCCGAGCCCGCCTACGCCAACTATATGGCCTTTGCCATATCGGCCGGCGCAAAGATCGTCACCGTCCCCTCGTCGATCGACGAAGGCTTCGCACTGCCCCCTCTTGAGAAATTCGAGGCGTTGATCACCCCCCGCACCAAGGGCATACTCATATGCAACCCCAACAATCCCACGGGCTATCTCTACACGATGAAGGAGATGCTGCAGATACGCGACCTGGTGAAGAAATACGACCTATTCCTCTTCTCCGACGAGGTCTACCGCGAATTCTGCTACACGGGTGCCCCCTATATATCGGCTTTCCATCTTCCCGACATAGAGGAGAACGTGGTGCTTATCGACTCCGTATCGAAGCGCTACAACGAGTGCGGCATACGCATCGGAGCTATCATCACCAAGCACAAGGAGCTGAAGAAAAATGTCATGAAGTTCTGCCAGGCGCGCCTCTCCCCGCCTCTGCTCGGCCAGATCGTGGCCGAGGCGTCGATCGACGCCGGTCAGGACTATATGCTCATGACCTACAACGAATATGTGGAGCGGCGCAAATTCCTTATCGACGGCCTCAACCGCATACCCGGCTGCTATTCGCCGATACCAATGGGCGCATTCTACACCGTGGTCAGCCTGCCGGTCGACGACGCCGACCGTTTCTGCGAATGGTGCCTGAGCGACTTCGACTATGAGGGTGCCACAGTGTTCATGGCTCCCGCCTCGGGCTTCTACACCACCCCCGGCATGGGCAAGCGCGAGGTGCGCATGGCCTACGTGCTCAACAAGACTGATCTCGGCCACGCCCTTAAGGTGCTCACAGAGGCCCTGCGCGCCTACCCCGGCAAAACCGCCGAGGCTCCGCAATGAGGATCGAGATAGAGCTTGCGAGGCGTCTGAGCCTGAAGCAGCCTTCGGGCGACTCCCGGCGTCGGCGTCTCGCCCCCGGCGTGGTTATAGCCATTGCCGGAATAGGATTGTCGCTGATGGTCATGATACTGGCTGTCAGCATTGTCACGGGCTTCAAGACCGAGATCCGTCAGAAAGTCACCGGCTTCGAGCAGGAGATCACCATAAGCCAAGCTGAAGGTTACGGGCCCGAACGGATTAACCGCGGAGTCAGGCTGACCGACAGCATCGCGGCCGTCATTTCTTCAGCCGCTCCCGGCGCCCGCGCATCGCTGCGCCTGCGGCAGCCTGCCGTGCTCAAGACCGACAGCGACTTCGAGGGAATAGTCATGGAAGGTATCGCCGACGGAAGCGATGCCTACAGGTTTATAGCCGGGCAGACTGAATCTGGAGATACGATGCCCCCGTTTACGACCGGCCATGAAGGGAACCCTATAGTCATATCGCGCGCTACGGCCTCAGCCCTCGGACTCTCGACAGGCGACGCCGTGTCGGCCCATTTTTTCATCGACGGCAATCTGCTCACGCGCAAGATGCGCGTCGCGGCAGTTTACGACACTCACTTCGGAGAATACGACAAACTGATGGCTTTCTGTCCCATCGACATCACCCAGAGGCTAAACCGCGTCGACAGTCTGACTGCAACGGCCATCGATATAAACGGCGTGGGTGCCGACCACATTGAGGAAGTCACGGCGTCGCTGCGTATCGGCCTCTTCGAGCACCTGCAGACTACCGGAGCCATGGAGTCGTACCGCATCGACAATGTAAACACCACCGGAGCGATATATTTCAACTGGCTGCAGCTGCTCGACACCAATATCATCGTCATACTCTCGCTGATGGGGTGCGTGGCGGGATTCACCCTCATATCGAGCCTTTTCATCATAATCCTGCAGCGCGTGCGCACCATCGGACTGCTAAAGGCGCTCGGCGCCACCGACGGCCAGATACGCCGCGTGTTCATACTGATGGCATGCCGCATTGTGGGCGCGGGCCTGATCTGCGGCGATATCGCCGGGATAGGGTTCATCCTCCTGCAGCGCACATTTCATCTCATACCGCTCAATCCCGAAGCCTACTATCTCAATTACGTCCCCGTGGCCGACAACTGGGGAGTGATCCTCCTGATCAACCTCGCCACAGCCCTCCTGTCCGTAGCCCTGCTGCTTATTCCGAGCCATCTCATCTCCCGCATCTCCCCCGCCGAGACCATGCGCTACGAATAATCCCGGATTATGACACAATCTTACACTTCACCAGACGTAGGGATGCACCCCGGTGCATCCGTCGCAACGACACAACGCCCAACAACAACGACAGTATGACCTCCAACGACAACGACATCCATCCCATTTATAATACCATACAATCGGATGCACCGGGGTGCATCCCTACAATCAGGACGGCATTAAGTGTTGTTGTGGGCGGATATAAGCAGTCCGTAACAATGTTTGCGCGACGTAATGGAATTATTTTCGAGTGGCAACCCCGCTACCACGACCATATCATCAGAGGAGTTGCCGACGGGAACAAAATTGCCGACTATATCGAAAACAATATAATACATTGGGATACCGATTGCTTCAACAAATAATCTGAATATGAAAATCTGCATGTCATTAATCATCATGGCGGAGGAAAATTAATCTGCGGATTGCATATTTATGACGGAAAATTATTACTTTTGCGGGTGGAGGAACAACCCCACACACGAAACGTCAGGATTTTATCAACGCAAAAGTAATGATCAAGATAGCCATTCAGTCAAAAGGGCGTCTCAACGAGGACACCACCCGGCTGCTCGCCGACGCAGGAATCATCGTCGGCGCGGGTCACCGGCAGCTTATATCCCGTGCCAAAGGGTTCGACATGGAGGTGCTCTACCTGCGCGACGACGACATACCGCAGGCTGTAGGCATGCGGGTGGCCGACATCGGCATAGTTGGCCTCAATGAAGTGGAGGAACGAGGGCTGCCGTTGCGGACAGTCATGCGGCTCGGATTCGGCGCATGCCGCCTTTCGCTCGCCGCACCGAAAGACGCCGGCTACGACGGGTTCGGATGGTTCGACGGACGCCGCATCGCCACCTCTTATCCCCGCATCCTCTCGCGCTTCTTCGAGTCGGAAGGGATCCGGGCCGAGATCCACGAGATAGCCGGCTCGGTCGAGGTGGCGCCGGCCGTTGGCATGGCCGACGCGATATTCGACATAGTGTCGTCGGGCGGCACACTGCTTCAGAACGGCCTGACGGAGGTCCACACCGTCATGCAGTCGGAGGCTGTGCTCGTAGCCCCGCATGATCTTGATGCCGACAAAGAGCGCGAAGTAGAGAAGCTCTGCTTCCGGTTCCGCTCGATCATCGACAGCCGCGGCCTGAAATACGTGCTGATGAACATTCCTGCCGACCGAGTCGGCGCCGCTGTGGCTATGCTTCCCGGCATGAAGAGTCCTACAGTGCTTCCGCTGGCCGATCCCGGATGGTCGTCGCTCCACGTGGTGATACGCGAGAGCGAGCTTTGGGACAAGATAGAACAACTCAAACAGATGGGCGCGCAGGACATCCTCGTGCTCTCGCTCGAAAACATCATAAGATGATACGCACCGTCATCAATCCTCCCCGCAGCGAATGGGAAGCGCTTTGCGCTCGCAACACTCCGGCCGACGCCGACATAGAGAGGGCTGTGGCCGTAATCATCGACGACGTGGCCACCCGCGGCGACGCAGCTCTGCGCGACATGGCGCGCCGGTTTGATGGGGTTGAGCTCGGCTCCATAATCCTCGGCCAGGAGGAGATGGCGACCGCCTCGGACCGCGTCAGCGACGAAGTGAAGGAGGCCATAACCCTGGCGGCGGCCAATATCCGCCGGTTTCACGAGGCGCAGATCCCCTGCCCGGTCGACATCGAGACGATGCCGGGCGTCAGATGCTGCCAGCGTCCGGTAGCGATCGAAAGCGTAGGACTTTACATCCCCGGGGGCCGGGCGCCGCTTTTCTCTACCGTATTGATGCTCGGCATACCCGCCGCCATCGCCGGTTGCCGCGAAGTGACGCTCTGCACCCCGCAGTCGGCTTCGGCAGGTATTGCTCCGGAGATAATCTATGCCGCCCTGACTTGCGGCATACGCAGGATATGCCGCATAGGCGGCGCGCAGGCCATAGCCGCCATGGCCCTCGGCACTGAGAGCGTGCCGCGCGTCGACAAGATTTTCGGCCCCGGCAACCGCTACGTCACCAAAGCCAAGCAGCTGCTGAACCGCCGCGTGGCTATCGACATGCCCGCCGGTCCGAGCGAGGTGATGGTGATGGCCGACCATACGGCTGTGCCCGATTATGTGGCTGCCGACATGCTGTCGCAGGCCGAGCACGGCCCCGACAGCCAGGCCATTCTCGTGTGCGGTTCCGAAGCGATTGCCCGGCAGACCGCCCAAGCCATCGAACGGCTCCGACCGCAACTGAGCCGCAGCGGGTCGATCGACAGCTCGCTGGCCCACAGTCTAGCCATAGTACTCCCTTCGCGCGCCGACATGACCGATTTCGCCAACACCTATGCCTCCGAACATCTGATCATATCCATGGAGAGACCATGGGAGATTGCCGACGCTATCACTGCGGCCGGAAGCATATTCATAGGCAACTACTCCCCCGAGAGCGCCGGCGACTACGCCTCGGGCACCAA
The DNA here is from genome assembly GCA_947629175.1 of uncultured Muribaculaceae bacterium. Lineage (GTDB taxonomy): Bacteria > Bacteroidota > Bacteroidia > Bacteroidales > Muribaculaceae > Paramuribaculum. The sequence goes on from CANRCT010000034.1 coordinate 14,725, forward strand.
CCATACTCTCCCCACCGCAGGATGGGCGCGCTCAATGAGCGGCGTCAACATGGACAGCTTCTACAGAAAAATCACATGCCAGGAGCTGACGCCGGCAGGACTCGCATCGCTTGCTCCAGCCATCACCGCCATGGCCCGCGCAGAAGGGCTCGACGCTCACGCCCTCGCCGCAGACATACGAACCACATCATCTCAGAAATCATGACCGATCCGCTCCGACTCATACGACCCAACATCCTCGCCCTCGAACCGTATGCCACCGCTCGCGACGAGTTTAAGGGAGGCGACATATCAGTGTGGCTCGACGCCAACGAATCGCCCTATACCAACGGCGTGAACCGCTATCCCGATCCCCATCAGAAGGAGCTGAAAGGAGTGATCGCACGGCTGAAAGGTGTGGACGAAAACACAATTTTCGTGGGCGGTGCGGGCAGCGACGAGGCCATCGACCTCACATACCGTATATTCTGCCGCCCCGGCATTGACAACGTGGTGGCCATAGCCCCAAGCTACGGTGTCTACCGCGTGGCTGCGGCCATCAACGATGTGGAGTACCGCGAGGTAGAGCTTGACGAGAACTTCTCGCTTGATACGGATGCCCTGCTTGCCGCCACTGACGCCAATACCAGGCTGATGTGGATATGCTCGCCCAACAATCCCACCGGCAACGCTTTCGCAACAGAAGATCTGGAGCGGCTGGCCGACCGGTTTGACGGCATGCTTGTGGTCGACGAAGCCTATGTGGACTTCTCGACCCGCGGCACGATGCTTGATGCGCTCCCCCGCCACAAGAACCTCATAGTGCTCCAGACATTCAGCAAGGCGTGGGGAATGGCCGGGCTGCGTGTAGGCATGGCGTTTGCCCATCCGGAGATTGCCGCCGTATATGCCCGCGTGAAATATCCCTACAATCTCAACGGCCCGACTCAGCGGGAAGTAGTCAGACGTATCGCCGATGGCCTTCAGGGACATGTGGAGGAGATAAGGAGCGAGGCCGCACGTCTCGCCAAAGGTCTTGGAGAGGCCGAATGGGTGGAGCGCATCTATCCGACCGACGCCAATTTCCTGCTGGTGAAAGTGAAGGATGCCTCCGAAGCCTACCGGGAGCTCATAGGGCGCGGAATACTGGTGAGGAACCGCTCCGGCATGCCGGGGTGCGCAGGATGCCTGCGCGTCACAGTCGGCACCCCGGCCGAAAACGATCTGACCATAGCCGCATTCAGGCAGCTCGGCCATAAGCCGCAGACCCAGGCTCCGGCGCGAAAAGGAGAAGTGAGCCGCACCACCTCGGAGACCGACATCAGAGTGGAGGTGAATCTCGACGGGCCGGCCGGCTCGGAAATCGACACCGGACTGAAATTTCTCGACCACATGCTCTGGCAGATACCCCATCACGCCGGCATCGGACTGAAAATCATATGCCACGGCGATCTGGAGGTCGACGAACACCACACGATGGAGGATGTAGCCATATCCCTTGGCGAAGCGATACGCACCGCCCTCGGCGACAAACGCGGCATCGAACGCTATGGATTCTGCCTGCCGATGGACGAAAGCCGCGCCATGGTGCTCATAGATCTCGGAGGCCGCATCGACTTCGAGTGGGACGTCGCGTTTACCCGCGAATATGTGGGCGACACCCCGACGGAAATGATGAGCCATTTCTTCAAGAGCCTTGCCTCGTCCATGCGCTGCAATCTCCACATTTCCGCCCGTGGCGACAACAACCATCATATAGCCGAAGCCATCTTCAAGGCTTTCGCCCGCGCCCTCAAGGCCGCCGTGCGCCGCGACCCTCTCAACTCCGCGGCCATCGCCTCCAGCAAAGGACTGCTCTGAAACCACATCTGACAATGATAGCTATAATAGATTACGGGATGGGCAACATCCGCTCGGTAGAGAATGCGCTGCGCCGGGCCGGAGCCGAATGGACACTGACGGCAGATGCCGCTGTGATAGAACGGGCCGACCGGGTGCTTCTCCCCGGCGTAGGCCACTGCGGCGAAGCCATGGAACGGCTGCGCGGACTCGGGCTGACTGAAGTGATACGCCGGCTTCACCGGCCGGTGCTGGGCATCTGCGTCGGCATGCAGTTAATGTGCCGCCACACCGAAGAGGGCGACGCCGAATGCCTCGGCATATTCGACGCACGCGTCAGGCGTCTGCCGGAGGCTCCCGGTGTCAAAGTGCCCAACATGGGCTGGTGTCGGATCTCCAACGCGGAAGGGTCCCTTTTCAAAGGTCTGCAAAAAGGCGAATATGCCTATTTCGTCCACAGCTATTACGCCCACAACTGCTCCGACACTGTAGCGACCACACGCCACGGCGACAGGCTGATCAGCGCAGCCCTACGCTGGGAGAATTTCTACGGAGTGCAGTTTCACCCCGAGAAGAGCGGCACAGCGGGCGAAAGGATAATCCGTAACTTCCTTAATATCTGAATTCATTAAATTCTTACCGACTCATAGCAAATGATAGAGATAATACCCGCCATAGACATCATCGGAGGCCGTTGCGTCAGACTGTCGCAAGGCGATTATTCCCGACTGACCATTTACGACGAAGAACCCGCGGAAGCTGCCCGGCGCATGGCCGACGCAGGAGTAAGACGCATTCACGTGGTGGATCTCGACGGAGCCAAGGGCGGCGCCCCTGCCAACCTGCGGGCAGTTGAAGCGATCGCATCGCTCGGGCTCGTGGATATCGAGCTCGGAGGCGGCCTGAAATCCGACGGCGCCCTCCGGTCGGCATTCAGTGCCGGAGCCGCCTACGCCATAGGAGGCAGCGTTGCAGTGAAAGATCCCGCGACATTCGCTTCATGGCTTCACACTTACACCCCTCAGCGGATCATACTCGGCGCGGACGTGCGCGACGGCAAAGTCGCAGTCAACGGCTGGCTGGAAGAATCGGAACTCACTGCGGAGACTCTGATCGGACGCTTTATCCCCGACGGCCTCACCCAGGCGATCTGCACCGATATAGCGAGCGACGGGATGCTCCACGGCCCTGCCACCGACATGTACACCTCGCTCACGGAGCGCTTTCCGGAGGTGACAGTGACCGTCAGCGGAGGCATTTCCTCTATGGACGACATTCGGCGCCTTGACGATCTCGGCCTTAAGAGAGTCATCGTGGGCAAAGCCATCTACGAGGGCCACATGTCACTGAAAGAGATCGAAAGATATATCATCTCCAACCGACTTTGACATTAACCATGCCGGCAAAAAGAATCATTCCGTGTCTCGACGTAAAGGAGGGCCGCACGGTCAAAGGGATAAATTTCGAAGGGCTTGCCGATGTAGGCGAACCGGTGGAACTCGGCGCGAGATATGCCGCAGAAGGGGCCGACGAACTCGTCTACCTTGACATCAGCGCATCGCGCGAGGGACGCAATACGCTCGTAAGCCTCGTGGAACGTATTGCCGACCGCATCAGCATTCCGTTCACCGTAGGCGGAGGCATCGCATCGCTCGACGACGCATCGCGGCTGCTCGATGCCGGAGCCGACAAGATCACAGTCAACAGCGCCGCCGTAGCCGATCCCGCGCTGATAAGCCGGATAGCCCGACGCTACGGCTCGCAGTTTGTAGTCGTGGCTATAGACGCACGCAGCGAAGGCGGGATATGGCGCGTGACCACCCATGGCGGATCGCGGCTGACCGACCGCGAACTGATCGGCTGGGCCCGCGAAGCCGAAGAGCGTGGAGCCGGAGAAATCATGTTCACTTCGATGGATCATGACGGCACCCGGAGCGGCTATCCTTGCCCCACGTTCGCTGCTCTGGCCGACGCCGTCGGCATACCGGTCATCGCCTCGGGGGGCGCCGGCAGCGTGGCCGATATAGCCGATGTGCTGACCGTCGGAAAAGCCGATGCGGCTCTGGCAGCGTCGATATTCCACTACGGTGAAATCAGCATCGGAGAGCTCAAGCGACAGCTTGCAGCGAAAGGACTGGAAATGAGACTATGACAAAAAAAGAATGCGATATGATGAACTTTGCTGAATTCAGGCTCGAAAAGACCGGCGACGGACTGCTTCCGGTCATAGTGCAGGATGCCACGACTCTGCGGGTGCTGATGCTCGGCTATATGAACCGCGAGGCATATGAACTCACTTGCCGGAGCGGACGCGTGACTTTCTACTCCCGTTCGCGGCAATCGCTCTGGCTCAAGGGAGAGACGAGCGGCAACTACCTCGAAGTGGTCGACATGCTGCCCGACTGCGACCTCGACACCCTGCTCATCAAAGCGAACCCGGCCGGTCCGACATGTCATCGCGGCACTACCGCATGCTTTGACAGCGACGAGTCGGAAGGCTTCATCAGGAGCCTTGGAAAACTCATTGCCGAGCGTCACCGCCAGATGCCTGAAGATTCATATACCACCCGGCTGTTTGTAAAAGGTGTTAAAAAAATCGCCCAGAAAGTGGGCGAAGAAGCGGTCGAGACCGTCATAGAAGCGGTCGACGGCAACCGCGACCGCTTCATGTATGAGATATCCGACCTCGTATACCACGGGCTCGTGCTGCTTGAGGAGATGGGGCTGACCATCACCGACCTGGAGCGCGAACTGCGGCGACGCCACTGACCGCGCCGTCAGCGCGAACGCGGCTGAATCGGTTTCTGGGCAGGAGGCAGGGCTGGCCCCGGATTAGTATTGACCGGCGGCCGCCAGCCGGGCGGTGGCAGCACTCCGTTGCCCGGGCGCACTGCCGGACGGTTGACGACCGCTCCCGGACGTAAAGGGGGACGCACCGACGGTATGTAGGAAGGCCCCGGCCACCAGCCGCTGTTCCAGCCGTTCCAGTACGAGCCGGGCCAGTAGCCCGACCACGGAGAATAGACCGGTGTGCTCACTCCTATGCCGAGGCTCCCTCCATATCCGAGAGGCACGTCGACTGATGTATCCCACATGGCGTCGCACGAAGTCAGTGCGAGCAGCGCCGAGGCGGATAATATGATGCGGCTAATTGTTTTCATGACTGTCGATGTTTTGATTGTCACATCCGATGCGGATATAATATAGAACACCCGACAGTCCTCTAAAGTTGAGACTGAAAAAAGCAAAGCGGCATGTCGGTTTCTTATACAGAAATGACACGCCGCTTTATGTTTCAGAGGCAGTTGCCCTCCGGAATCTGCTGTGATCAGATGCGTATGGCCGATACCGCCGTGGTGCGGATGCGGGGTTTCAGCTCGCCTCCGATCAGTATTATTTCGGCATCGGGTGTGAGAGCCGCGGCAGCGCCCGCACGTGCCGTAGCCTCGTCGTCGGCAGCGACGCTCCAGCTCTGCGTGGCGGGATTGAACACCATCACACGGCTGTTGAATCGATACCACTCGATCGGATGCGACAGGTAGTCGGGAGCCTGATTGCGGAGAGCCTCAAGAAATACGTCCTTGTTGACTCCGCCCATTGCGGCTATGCGGCCGTCGGGGAGCGCTACGGCGATACCGCCGCCGAGCGACACCTCCTCACCGGCCTTGTCGACCGGCGCGGGAGCCTCGCTCCACTTGCCTTTGCCCGACAGCTGATAACACAGGCCGTCGGTGTTGAGCGATGCCTCGCGGCCCTCGCCCTTACCGGCGAAACCGCCCCAGAGATAGAGGCACTCCCGGCCCTTGGCGTCCTTCGATGCAGCCATTACCGGCTGCACGCGGGGATTGCCCGGGAACGATGCGAGAGCCTTCCAGCCCTTCGAAAGGTCGTTGAGGTCAAGACACAGAAGCTCGTTGGACGGCTTGCCGGCCACATTGCCGCCGGCCACATATACGTGTCCGCCGGCATAGCAGGCGGCCATGTTGTCGATAGCTTCAGGCAGCTCGGGCAGCGGCGACACCTTTGCCTCGCCGTCGTCGCTGACAGTGATGAGCGATACCTGGCGGAGAGCCTCAGTAGCCGACGTTCCGCCGATTATCACGAGTCCTTCTGGCGTCGTGGCCGATGCTCCGTAGGCCATCGGCTCGGGCAGATGACCGATAAGGGTAGCTTCGGCCTGACCGTTTTCACCGGGAGTCAGCGCATAAATGCCCGAATAGAACTTTTTCTGTGCTCCGGGAGCCATCGGATTTGAAGGAAAATTGCAGCCGCCGGCGCGGATGATGCGTCCTGAGGCCATTCCCGCAAACGCGGCCGACACACCGGCCTCGATGCCGGGCTCACTGGTGGGCGCCTCGCTGACGGGCAGTTTGAACGTTGACGCCGGCAGATTGTCGGCATTTACCAGGTTGGCGCGGGTAAACGGCTGCCAGCCGTAGCGCACGAAGCGCGGTTGAGAATCTGACATATGGGTTGAAGTAAGTTTGATGATATTGTCGGAAACGATTTCGGCCTTGGCGGGATAATAGCGGCCGTCATAACGGGCCATCTCGAAAGTGCGCAGCGTAGCGCCGTCCGAGGAGTGCAGAGCGTGGCCGTTGGCAAACGTCAGCGTGACCTCTCCCGGAGCGGTAAGCTCTGCCCTGACAGGCGACGGGCCTTCCGGCACGATGCCGGTCATCGAATATACCCTGTGGAGAGCCTGCCGGGCGAAACGCTCGCCGATGGGGCGTTTGTCGGTGGGATGCACGTCGAGGGAATCGCCCTTGTCGCTTGTCACCACCATAGCCGTGCCGGGGATTGTCTGGGCCAGACGCCGCTGGCTGTCGCGAAATTTGGGCCACGACGGACGGTTGAGCGAACTCAGCTGAGCGAATATGAACGGCATCTCGGGCTGGTTGAAAGCCTGGCGGAAGCTCTTCACAACGAGCGGCAGAAGCTTCTCATGCACCTCGATATTGTTGGCGTTCGACTCCCCCTGATACCAGATGGTGCCGGCTATCGGGAATCCGGCGAGCGGCCTGATGCCGGTAGCGAACAGGAATGTGGGTTCGTAGGGATGATGATGCGCCAGACCGGCCTTGTCGGTGCCGGTATTTTCTCCGGCGCGCTTCTGCACCCAGGGCTGTATATAGTCGTTGCGGCGCCAGTTGACGAGCACTTCGGGCATCTCGCGGCTGAGCACCTCAATGTCAACCCACGACTCAGTGCCGGAGCCGCCTATGGCGTTGCAGATAATGCCAACGGGCACTTTCAGACTGTCGCGGAGCACACGGGCGAAATGCCAGGCCACGGCCGACATGCGTCGGGCCGAACGGTTGTCGGACTTCACCCAGCGCGTAGGCAGATAATAGTCGAGACTGTCTATACGCGCCAGCACGGTGTCGGGCCACTGCGCCGAGTTGGTAATCGCTCTGGGAAGCATGTCGAACAGGCGCAGCATCGGATCATTCATCAGCGCGCTGTCAGCGGCGAAAGTCTTGGTATGGGCCATATTGAACTCCATGTTGCTCTGTCCCGACGCGAGCCATACTTCTCCTACAGCGATGTCGGAGAATTCGAGCTTGCGGCGCCCGTCGCTGACCGTCATGCTCAGGCCGGTGGCTTCCTTCATGGGTGGGAGCGTCACCGACCAGCGGCCGCGATTGTCGGCTTTGGCTGAAGCCGATGCCTGGCCGAGAGTCACCTTGACCTCGGAGCCGGCGTCGGCAGTGCCATTGACCGTAACCGGACGGTAACGCTGCACGACCATGCCGTCGCCCCACACTTCGGGCAGCTGCAGGCCACCGTAATTGCCCGTAATGGCCTTGTAGACCGTCCGTGCCAGAAGAGTCGCTCCCTCGGCGTTGGGATGCAGACCGTCGGCGAGCAGATTCTGACGGTCAAGCAGCGGTTCATTGAAATCTATAAGCTCTGATCCGGTGATTTTCGCCACGTCGGCCACGCACGCTCTCACTGCGTCGCGCCATTCACACGTGCCGGAACGCCAGCGGTAGTGGCTTGTGCGCACCGGAGAGATATTGGCGATAATCACCCTCACTTTGGGATTGCGTGCGCGGAGCGAATCGATCAGCTCCACGTAGTCGCTGACGAAATCGTCGCTGAAATCGGGCCAGTCGCGCGGGTCGGTATCATTCACTCCGAGATGAATTATGGCGATATCGCCTGCGAAGTCCTTGGCAGCCGCACACTCTTCGGTGGCATTGTACGGGCGGTGACCGCGCTTCATGAGAGTGGCGCCGCTGCGTCCGAAGTTGCCCACCTCATAATCGGGCCCGAGCATCCGGGCGAGCTGCGAAGGATAGCTGTCGCGCTTCGGATCGGGGATAGTGGCCCCGTAGGTGATGCTGTTGCCCACGCAGGCCACCTTCACTTTGGCCATTGACGGCACGGCAGCCAGAGTCATGACAGCAGCCGCGCACAGCGTTGTTAGAGTTTTTTTCATGGGTGTCAGTCAAAAGACTTCGGGCCGTCGGCGGCCATCATGCCGCAGACAGCCCGAGGTCGGTTAATTTCAGAAAACAGTAATAGGCATCGTCAGCGTTTTGCCGCGAGAATATCGTCGATGAGCATCTGGCTCTTGACGAGCATACGCGGAATATGGAACGGCCCCTTGAACAGGTTGCCCTTGGCGGGCTGTGCCACGCTGCCGTCGCGATGGAGATATCCGAACCACTCGCCATATACCGGATCAGGCAGGAACTCGTAGGTCCAGTCGTTGGCCATACGGTGCATTTCGAGATACTTCGTGTCGCCTGTGGCGAGATAAGCGTAGAGAGTGGCTATGACTGCTTCGGTCTGAGGCCACCAGAACTTCATGTCCTGCGAATAGTCCTGTGCGGGGAACTTCTTGCAGTCGCGGAAATTGATAAGTCCGCCAAACTCCTCGTCCCATCCCCAGTCCCACGACCAGTCGAGGATCTGGAGCGCCATCTCCTTTATCTCCTTGCCTTTGCCCTCGTCCCATCCGCGGTAGCGGGCCTCCTCAAGGAGGAACCAGGCGGTCTCGATACAGTGGCCGGGATTGATTACGCGGCCGTTGATCGTGTCGATGAGTTCGCCTTCGGGGGTCACCATCTCCAGAAGGGCCTTGAATTCGGGGTGCATGAACTTCGTGCGGATCAGTTCGAGCGAACGGTCGATCTGCTGATCAAGCACCGGATCGGGCATCACTTCGCGCACACGGGCCGCCGTGTTGATGAGTATCATCGTGATACTGTGGCCTATGGCAGGCTGTGTGGGGAGATATTTCGGCTCAAGGATGCCCGGAGACTCTATAAACCTGAGCACTTCCTTGAAGAGGCGCAGAGCCTTCTCGGCATAGGAACGGTCGCCCGTGGCCTGCGAATACTCCGCCATGGCTATGATGGCGAAACACTCGGAGAAGACGTAGCGGCGTTTGCGCAGCGGACGTCCGTCGGCCGTCACCTCGAAATACATCCGTCCGTCGGCAGGATCGAAGCAGTGGGCTTCGATGAAGTCGATGCAGCTCTTGGCCATCGCGAGGTATTCGGGACGCTTGTCGATGTTGTTGTAGGCAAACGAATAGACAAACGGGCAACGTCCCTGGAACCAGACCGACTTGGTGCCGTCCATGAGCTTGCCCTCACGGTCGACACACGTATAGACGCCTCCGTTCACCTTGTCGAGTCCGTGCTTGAGCCAGAAAGGCAGTATGTCGTCGAGGAGATCGTGGCGGTAATGCTCGCGCCACTCGGTAAGATATTTTTCAGTATCTATTGTCCACATGATGAATCAGAGTTTGTTGCACCTCTCGAAGAAGCCGATGCTCTCCAGATCGGCCTTCATTGCGGCCTCTTCCTGATCGGTCATGTTGCGGAAGGGTATGCGGTTCTTGCCGAGGTCGAGACCGATAAGCTTCATGATACGCTTGCCGCCGACGATGTTTCCGCGGTATTTGCAGATGACGTTGATCACCTCCTGCGAGAAGTTCTGATGCTCGCGGGCGGCCTCGATGTCGCCGCGCTTCCACGCGTCGATTATGGCCACGAGTTCACGTCCGTTGTAGTTGGTGGTGCCTCCTATGCCGCCCTGTGCGCCGCCCATGGCGAGCGAGGGGAGGATGGTCTCGTCCTGGCCGTGGAGCATGTCGAACTTGCCGTCCTTATAGAGGCGGCACTGGTTGTACTCGTAGATGCTCTCGAAGGTGTATTTGATGCCTGCGAAGTTGGGCACACGGCCGTCGACAGCCTTCAGCAGCTCAGTCATTGGCAGGAAAGCGCCGTTGAATGCGGGGATATGATAGTAGTAGAACGGCAGCTCGGGAGCGCCGGCGGCTATCAGCTCTATATATTCCACGAGCTCTTCGATGCGTCCGATCTTGGGGAAAGGAGGAGCCATGGCTCCGATGCCCCACGCGCCGATCTCGGCGGCATGGCGGGCAAGCTCTCGCGCGCTCTTGGCGCAGCAGCTGCCCACATGGACTATCACTTTGAAATCGTCGGGTTTCGCTGCCATCCAGGCCTCGGCCAGACGCTTGCGCTCGTCGTCGGTAAGCATATAGCCCTCGCCCGACGAACCGTTGATAAACACGCCTTTCAGACCGTTTTTCTTCAGCATGGCCGCATACTCGGGGATAGGCGCATAGTTGACTTCGCCGTTCTCGAGGAATGGCGTGAACGGGGCGTCGATAAGGCCCTTGATTTTCTCGAATTCCATAATAATGTTATTTTGTAGGATGATTGATGCTTGTTTTCATCAGGCCGTGACAGTCTCCGCGGCCTCGTTGGCCGCGCCGACGGCTTCTTCCTGATCCTTGTCGTCATATTTCGGACGCAGCACTGTGAGCTGCAGAGCCAGGGCGATCAGCAGTATGCCGCCCATCAGAGCGAAGCACATGCCCAGTCCCACCGACTCGGCGAGCGAGCCGAGGAGCTGGGTGGTGATGGCGCCCATGATCACGCCCACGGAGTTCATCAGACCGTAGGCCATGGCGCGCTGGCGCGAGCTTACGAACTGGCAGAGGATCGGCATGTTGTTGGCGTCGAACATTCCGTAGCCGATGCCGAAGAAGAGGCCGGCGAGCACCGACAGCCATGCGTTGTGGGCCAGGCCGATGAACACCAGTGCCGGTATCATCATGGCCATGCCTATGGCGGAGGTGAAGATGCGGCCGCGCACGTTGGTGCGCACCCAGCGGTCGCTGATCGGACCGCCGATCATCACTCCGATAAACGACGAGACGGCTATCGTGAGCGTGGCCATCGGGCCTGCCCAGTCCATGCTGAGATCAAGATTGTCGTGGAAGAGGGTCGGGAGCCAGTTCTTCGTAGCCCATCCGGGGATCGAACTTGATGCGAAGAAGAAGAGTATCACCCAGAAAGCCATCGTGGAGAACACCACTCCGAACGACTGGAGCATCGACTCCTTGCCGGCCTTCTTGCCCTGGGCGGCTGCCGAAGGCACAGGCTTGGCGGCCACGCCGTGGCCCGACTTTTCATGAAGCAGGAATATGAGTACGAAGGCGTAGGCCACGCCGATGATGCCGAACCAGTGGAATGTCTCCTGCCACGACCATGTCGATGCCACCATCGAGCCGAATCCGCCCAGAGCCTGGCCGCAATACAGACCGGTCATGTGAAGGCCGATCGCCAGAGAGCGCCCGCGGCCGGTGAAATAGTCGGCGATGAGAGAGAGGGCCGAGGGGATATAAAGAGCCTCGCTTATGCCCATGATGCCGCGCAGCCACATCAGCGACTGGAAATCATGGCAGAGCCCCATGGCGTAGGTGACGCCCGACCATACTCCGAGCGAACCGACGATAAGCCATTTGCGGCTCACGCGGTCGGCGACGGCTCCCGAGAACGGGCTTGAGATACCGTAGACCCAGAGGAATATCGCCATCAGGGCGCCGAAAGCCTCGGCATTCTGCAGGGCATGAATGTCGTTGGCTATGTTCTGCTGCATCGTCGAGAGCATCTGACGGTCCATGTAGTTGAGGAGCGCCACTACCCACAGGAGCCCGACCACGAGCCATGGATAGAATTTCTTTTGCTGTATTGCCATATTTGCGGATTTAAGGGTATAAGATTATCTGCTGTTTATTTTTCTGCAAATTTACGTTTTTTTTCGAATTGTGTATGCAGCGCCGCTCTTTTTTTGGGAAAATATACGGTAAAACATGCTGCCCGTCGGCAAAAGCGGCTTCAAGGAGAGCAGGCGGGTGGGAAAAAGGTTGCGGATTGCCGGGAAAAATTGTAAGTTTGCGACGTATAACAATCGTCACAACCTATATCACAATGGATAATTTCAGATATTGCACTCCGACGCGCTACATATTCGGGCGCGATGCGGAGCTTGAGGTCGGCGCGCAGCTGCGGGCCAACGGCATGGACAGCGTACTGATGGTCTACGGCGGAGGATCGGCCGAACGGTCAGGACTTCTCGGACGGATCAGGGAGCGGCTGCGCGAGGCCGGCATACGGTTCGAGGAGCTCGGCGGCATAAAGCCCAATCCCGACGACGGCCCGGTGCGACGGGGCATAGAGATAGTGCGCGACGGGGGCCTGCACGGGCTGCTCGCCGTAGGAGGCGGCTCAGTCATCGACACGGCCAAGGCCATAGCCCTCGGAGTGCCTTACGAGGGCGATTTCTGGGACTTTTTCGCCGGGAAAGCCACTCCCGAAAGAGCGCTCCCGGTCGGCGCCGTGCTCACCATACCTGCTGCCGGCTCGGAAGGGTCGGGCAACTGCGTCATAACGCTGAACGAAGGGCTCCACAAGATCAGCCTGCGCACCGACGAGGTGCTCCGGCCGAAGTTCGCCCTTCTCGACCCGGCGCTCACCATCACTCTCCCGCCATCCCAGACAGCCGCGGGCATAGCCGACATGATGGCCCACATCATGGAGCGCTACTTCACGCCGACGCCCGACTGCGAGGTGACCGACCGCCTTGCCGAGGGGCTGCTTCAGGCCATCATAGAGGAAGCGCCAAAGGTGATGGAGCGCCCAGAAGATTATCAGGCGCGCGCCAACATAATGTGGGCCGGGACGCTCGCCCACAACGGCATCTGCGGCACCGGACGCCGCGAGGACTGGACAAGCCACGCGATGGAGCATGAGATATCGGCAGTCTACGGCGTCACCCACGGAGCCGGTCTCGCCGTGGTGTTCCCGGCGTGGATGACCTTCATGGCCCATCGCTCCCCGGCCAAGATAGCGCAGTTCGGCCGCCGCGTGTTCGGCGTCAGCGATCCCGACGACCGGAGCGCAGCTATCGAAGGGATAGCCCGGTTCAAGGATTTCTACCGTTCCCTCGGGCTGCCGGTCACATTTGCACAGCTGGGCGTAGAGAGCCCCGACATCGACCTGCTTGTGACCAAGCTTCATGAGAACAAAGGCCAGGAGATCGGCGGCTATCTCCGGCTCCGCGCCGCCGACACCCGCGAGATCTACACTCTGGCCCTCTGACGGCTGCCGTCACACGCCGAAAGGCGTGCGCTGCAGCAGCGACCGGCCGAGCGTCAGCTCGTCGGTGTATTCTATGTCGTTGCCCACAGCCATGCCGCGGGCAAGCTGCGTCACCTTCAGACCGTCGGCCCCTTCGAGCCGACGGTAGATATAAAAATCAGTGGTATCGCCCTCCATCGTCGCAGGGAGGGCGAGTATCACCTCTTTGATACCCCCGGCCCTGACTCTGCCCACCAGTGAATCGATCTCGAGCATGTCGGGGCCGATGCCATCGACCGGCGAGATCACTCCCCCGAGCACATGGTACAGACCGTTGTACTGGCCCGTGCGCTCCACCGACATGACGTCGCGCACATTCTCGACCACGCACACCATAGAGCGGTCGCGCGAGGGCGACGCGCATATCGGGCACACGTCGGCGTCGGATATGTTATGACACACCGAGCAGTAGCGTACGTCGCGGCGTAGATCGATTATGGCCTGCCCTAATGCCGCAGCCTCCGACTGATCGCGCCGGAGCAGATGCAGCGCCAGACGCAGGGCCGTGCGGCGTCCGATGCCCGGCAGCCGCGACAGCTGTGTTACCGCCGCCTCAAGCAGCGGCGAGGGATATTCCTGTTCCATTCTTATCTTCTGTCCTTGCTTCTTTACCGACTGCAAAGTTAGCGATTTATTCCGACAGCATATAACCCGACGATGGGCGGACGCGATTTATCGCGTCCCTACAGTTTATATGCATCATTAATTCGATTTAGATGCATTGGCGCCGAAATTGACGCTTCGGCGCACGCAGCGCCTCGTGTTACCTTTTGTATACACGTTTGTACCCCCCCCCCGACACACCTTTACAATCCTGTTAAACTTTTCGACCAAAGTGTTCGCAATAATCTCAAAAGTTTAATTTCACCCATGGTTTTCGAGACCGATCAGTCTATTTACAGGGATCCAGGAAAATATTCCAATTTTATACATCAATCGTATTCACCAACAAAAAAAAACAGGAACGTGATTATGAAAAAACTTCTACTCACCCTACTCGGGGCCGCGGCCCTCTGTGGCCTCTCGCCGCACCCCGCCTCCGCCCAAGATCATTCATTAATCAGCAGAACGTACACCACGGCGACTGCAAAGTTCACCGACGGCCTGGTGAGCATGGGCAAAAGAGTAAACGGCGCTATGGAGGGCGCAACCAACACAGCAGATTACACTCTATCTAATTCGGAGCTCCAGACACCTACAACCATGCCAACCGGACAGGCGGCGCATGGATGGGGACAATTTCAGGTCAAATCGACAACGACTGACGACGAACCACTCATTGTCGATTTTGACTTTACGAACTGTTCTACCACGCCAAAAAACGACAACCCGGCGTGGTATCAGAACACTGCATATATTAACACAAGTATATATGCTTATACCGGAGCAAAGATTAAGCTTTCCTTTAATGGAAAAAAAAGAATCAAAGCCATACAGCTCCAGACAAACATTTATGGCAACAACATTTCAAAAGCATTTACTGACTACAAAAAAAACATCAAATGCATCAAAGACTTCAACACTGATACGGAAGATGACAGATTTACTCTCAACTCGGTCAGCATCGACAACACCGGCATCACTGTCAAATATGAAAGTTCTCTTCTATACGGTGATGACCCATCTTTGACTTTGGATTTCATCAATGCCAGCAAATATTATTATCTGCAAATTCGTCAGATCATAATAACATTTTATGACAACTCTGATGGTTGGATTCCGGCAAAAGACACCAATCTGACATACGGCATGAACTATGCCACACCAATTTACTACCAGAACGGGGAATCCATCGACACATGGACAGAAGCTACGGGATCGCAACTTATCGAGCTCGACGAATCTGTAGTCAAAGTAAAATTAGGCCAAGCTGTAACTACATATCAGGCA
Source organism: uncultured Muribaculaceae bacterium (assembly GCA_947629175.1). Taxonomy (GTDB): domain Bacteria; phylum Bacteroidota; class Bacteroidia; order Bacteroidales; family Muribaculaceae; genus Paramuribaculum. The sequence goes on from CANRCT010000034.1 coordinate 29,901, forward strand.
CCGACAACGCGGGCAGCCGGGCAGCACACAGTTATTATTGATCCGATTAAAAGAATAGTAGGCACTACACCCAACGTCAAATTTTTCACCCAGCTTGATACTGAATTCAAAAAAGATGACCAGACGCTCTACAAAGTCGAGTACCTGCACAACAATTTACCATCCAACGGTTACGCACGTCACGTCAACAATCTGAACACGACTTTACCAAGCGCAGCTATCATATATAGCACTTCCGGAAGCAGCAAAGTATATTCTTCTTCTCCAAATATATTAAGCGGAGTCCTCATGGCTGATGGCCTCACACCCGACAATGCTACATACACCGTCAACGCTTCAGCCAGTATCATCAATGACCCCTGGTCCGCAAATAATGCTAACTCGAATCAAAAGAACGGGAAACAGATGTGTACTGGCTACGACGGCATCAGACTTTATTTCACCCACAGCACTGATGCCGGTGAAGTTCAATCGCCGTTTGGACCTCAAGTAACAATGCCGACCACAGCTGTACTCAATCCAACCACAGAAATATACAATATTATGGCAGATCTGGACTTACCTGTCACACTTGCAAATGACATTTATCCAGATGCGAAGATCTACTATATCATCAGTCAGGAACCTGTAGGAAATGCCAACTTCGACAAATCAAAAGCTTCTGCAGTAGAAGACGGGAAAGTCCATATAGACCAGAGCTGCTATATCGCGCTCCGCACATATGCCACAGTCGACGGTAAGGATGCCTTTTCAGGAGTGTTGAGCTATCAATTCAACCGCGTGTCAGCTGTGAATATTACGGATCCGAAACAGCTCCTTGACAAAAGCAAAGAGAAGGAGCTTGTGCGTCTCGACTTTCCGCTGCAGATACTTGCCTCGGGATATATGACATCCTCACCTAAAGAATTGAGCATTTACACCCGCGACACACTCGGCACATCCGTGCGTCTGGTCACCAGACTAAACGAGAGCATCGTCAGCATGTCAAGTACAGGGAAAGAATCGCGTCTCTTCCCAGGGGCCGCGTTCAAAGGAGTTTCAACCCAGACGATAGCAAGCTGGCCATTCTGCCCCGTCGGAGGCGTTGTTGGCGAACTGCAGTTCGACGACCAAGACCGTCCGGTCATTGTGCTTAAGGACGAAGAGCACGATATCGACAATTTCCAATATTGCTATGCCGGCGCAAGTATTACTCCCACGGATGCCATGAAACAGAATTCAGGCACTTTCGTCCGCAATACTTTTACAGGCAATCGGCGTGATAAACTGTCAGCTGACGATTACGGAAAATACGCCTATGTCATAGCCACATACAACAAGACAGACAAGACATTCACTCCTGTCGGCGCTACCGAGATATTATCAGCACGCACAACCACCGCTACGGGATTCCTGAACTGTTATCCCACCAGCACCTACTCCGCGCCTACCACAAGTTCTTTGACAAACGACGTGGAATACGCGCTGACAGGTATTGTGGAATACGACGCTGAGGAACAGGAATATTACATCATGCCTCGCGCGATCAATCCGATGCCTGCGCGGCCGAAAGTCACTACAGAAAGTCTCTCCGGCTCCACACAGGTAATCGACTCACAGGAGAACGAAGACGGAACTGCCGGCAGCGCGATAATAAAACTTGTCTCAAAGCTGAAACTGAATTTCACCAACGCCACTTCAGGTTACTATCTTTACTTCTATCTGAACCCATCCACAAATTCGCTTACTACCAAAGGAGTGCAAAAGGCAACCGGCAATGCTACTTTCAACCTATCATCTTCTTCTTTTGATGAAAACAAGCAGATAGTTTTCACCGTCAACATACAGAACTGTAATGAAACATCGGCGCCGATCTATATAAGCGACCCTTACATTTTTACGGTGACTGACGTTGTCAGCACGGCTCCGGTATACAATTCCATTGCCGAAGTAAAGAAGGAACTCAAAGAAAAGAGCTCCGACGATCTCAAGGACAAATATTTCAAGGTAACCGGCAACATGGTTGTTCTCGGGTTCGACGACACCAACAAGTACATGTATCTCCGCGATGCAGATTCCGACGGATACCTCATTGCCTACAGCGAGAAAGGCTGGAACTACACAGACTATCGATTTGTACATTGCAGCTTCCATGACGGCACTACCACAAAAAGCCTTTACTACAATCCGCGTATCGGCGACCAGATCACGGAGATGACCTTCACTCCCAAAGACGAGTCAGGCGTAATGATTGCTGACGTATCGGGACTGGAGGGCAAATATGATCCCGGAACGAACATTTACACCGTAGACTATCAGTGGGGTTATATCAAAGGACATTCTTACGGACAATACGACAAGCGCGACGATCCAGACGGAACTATCTGGGGAGATCTAGAATGGGGCTACCCGATGTATAAGAACCACATGGATCGCTTGAGCGCACCGCTGAACAAGGCGGTCTGCTACGACGCCTCGCATCCGGCCGACGCAGCCAAACTCACTTTCGACGACGCCAACATAGCCGACTATGTAAATGTCCAGAACGTTAAGCTGACAGCCACAGAGGACGCCGACCCGGTATTCTCTACTGACGGACTCGGCACCGATCTTACCATCGACTGGAGCATGCTTCCGGCAGAAATCTCTGCAGCCGCTCTTGCCGATGATCCCGCCTCTGATCCGGAGCCGGCCCTTAAAGATGTCAAGGCCGAGATCATACAGGCCTACAACGACGCCAAGACCGAGGGCAAGGATATCTACTTCAACCTCTCGGGCTACATCTTCAAGACCGCCGACGCGCAGGGCTACGAGCTCCGAATCAAGGACTACTCCATGACCGAAGCCGCTCCCCTGCCGCAGGTGAAAGTCACCGTCGCCGGCAAGGATATCGAGGCCACGCCGGCCGAGGACGATGAGAGCAAACTGACAGCTTCATTCCTCAAGACTGCTTCCATTAGCAGCCCCGACGCCGAAGCGGAGGATGCCGACTACGAGATACTTATGAGCGTCAACGGCGGCGAGTTCGAAGCCTACGATGCCGATAAGCTCGCAGGACTCGACACAAAGACTACTGTCGCTTTCAAGTGCCCCGTACGCCCCGGCTATCTCGCTGGCGAGCGCGTAACCACACTGACGCTCGACAAGGAGTCCGACAACGTCAACACTCTCGCCGAAATGGCCCAGGGTACCAACGCCAAGGATCTCTACCACTTCCGCAAGCACCTCAAGGTGATAGCCGCCGACGGCGAGGGAACCGTCATGGCTGCTGACGCTGCCGGACGCATCGCCCTCATCGCAGGCGCTCCCGCCGCCAGCGAGGCCGGCAAGTA
>CANRCT010000035.1 GCA_947629175.1 uncultured Muribaculaceae bacterium
GCCTTCCTGCTCTAAAATGCAGATCTTGGCACTGTTTTATGACTCCCATGCTGTCCCAGCATGCTCCGGTCTCTCCAAAAGCAGCAAAGTTGCTTCCTTCCGAAGCTGAATTGCAAAATGTCATAGACACATACGAAGATATATCGGATGATTGAGAGTTTCAATAATCAATATTCTGATTATGCAATCATCTGAATAATCAATCATTCAGACACTCAGTCATGTGGAAGGACATCCATCCGCTCATAAGTTCATACAAGCATCTGTATATACGTTCATACGCTCAGATGTTCATACATCAATACGTTAGTACATACATACGTCAATACATACTAATAGCATCTTTGCAATCAAGACTTCAATAAGCAACTATCTGCAACAATGTGCTTTAACCGAATTGCAAACTCGAAAGCATTATATATCGCATATTGATATATCCACTATCTGTCGTCAAATCTTGTTCTTTCTCATTACAAGAAGTTGGATTGTGTCAATATTGATGTTCCAAGCAATTGAAACAGTCGGCTACCCCGATTACAGCCGCCTTTTCTGTATGGAGCCTTTTGCAATTGGGTGCAATCAAGCCTTCTGATTCTATAGGTCGTAACGGAATCCGTCGGGATTCTGCAAGGTATGTTTTGAGCTGCATGAAATTGATTTTGCAGCTCAAAACCCTTGCAGAATATTGGTTGGTCTTACTCCAAAGTCGTAATCCCCGTTGCCGATTTCACACTCCGATTTTCCCTTTTTATTTCTCATTGTGATTTGCAGAGAAGAAAAAAGCCGACAAATCATTTCTGACTTATCGGCTTAGGTATGATGGATGCCATCTTATATCGGTGCATAGTTGATTTCACCGAGGGAGTTGATTGCATCCTGTTTAAGGCTGTCAACGACGTGGAGGTATCGCTCAGTCATCTTAATGGAGGTATGTCCGAGGAGACTTGACACCGTTTTTATATTCGCTCCTTTGGTAAGGACGTTCACCGCGAAGCTGTGCCGGGCGCAATGCCATGTGATTTTCTTCTTAATGCCTGCCGCCTTTACCCATTTACGAAGATACAGGTTGCAGATGTTGTAATGCGGAACTTTGAATATCCGGTCATCATAGTTGTCGTTATCCGGCTCACCGATCAGACGGATAAGGGTGTCGTTCAATGGAACGATTACCCAGCTCCGGCTGCTGTGGTCTTTTGTCTTTTGCTGCTGGAAACGCAATGTTTGGGTTGTGTAATCCACATTGCGATAGGTGAGCTGGCTCGTGTCGCACCAACGCACCCCGGTGTAAAGAGCGAAGATGAACGCACGATGAATCTCCGGCTTCTCTCCCTCAAAATGTGTAGCCACAAGCTGCTGTATTTCCTCCGGCAGAAGAATCTCCTTTTGAAGCGTCATGTTGTCGTTCTTCAACACGAATCCCCGACACGGATTTTTCTTGATTAGGTCTTTGTCAACAGCCGCCGTAACCATACGCTTGAACATCCGGAAATAGATTTTGGGGCCGTCGCCTGTTCCGTTCTCTTTCAGATACTCAACATAAGCCGCCACCATGTCAACCGTCAGTTGCGTCATCTTGAGATTGTTTTTATAGAGAGAGTATCTCGGCGTGTCGGCAAGAAAGTTCTTGAACTTTTGCAGTCCGTGCCCGAGCGTTATGCGGGTATATTTGGTGAGGGCCGGAGATTTGATGAACTCGTTGCAGAACTCAAGGAAATCCTCGTCCATGTCCTTGCGGAGTCGGTAGCCCTCCCTGTCCTCAAGGAAAGATTGCTCACGTTCAAAGCGTATCTTCTCCGCAAGGGCGAGAGTGTACTTGTTCTGCATCCGCTCCTGCTGGTTGCGGGGATGAAGCCAGATATACAGATTTAGGTTCTCTTTCTTGCGGGAATGTTTGATTTGATATTTCGGTTTACCCGCCATCGCTCCCTCGGTGTAAAACACCGGATTCCCGTCCTCGTCAAGCACGGGCGATTCACTTCTGCCGAGATAATACTCAAGGTAAAGGCTGGCACGTCCATCGCTTAGTTCCGACTGTCGGAGCTTGGGATTCTGTTTCTTGCGATTTTCTAATTTTGCCATACAATTATAATTTTGCGCAAAGATAATCCGAGGTATAATAATCTGAAAATCGCCGTTTACAGACCTTAACATTTGCCCTCTGACTACAGTCAATAATCGAGGGTACAAAAGGTGTACTTTTTGAGAAAATCGGGTCAAAAGCAGGAAAATCACCGCAACCTTGATAATTGCTATTACACTGATAATAAGTATAATTGACTCATTTGACTTATCTTGACTTTTCTATCAAAGAAATCTGGTAAATTTCAATTGCAGTCAAGAATGAGACAACGGTAGATGCCTTGTGGATATGTATAGGCCGCCATCGGCAGGCGCGTGAGCGTCGGCTATGGCGTATCTACACATATTCTGCGTGAGGCTTCTGCGTTGTCCGTTCTACTGCAATGGGCATTACCAGAGCCTCTGACCGTAGGACGGGCAACAAGTACGGCTCTCACGCTTTTATTTTGTAAACCAGTCATTTATACCGAAGAGGGGAGCCCGGAGGAACCAAAACCGACGATGAAAAACGTCTTTTTCAAACCTTGGATTGGCAAGGACTATGAAAGCGGCGGCATTTTCGGCAAAAAGATACTCGTGCTGGGCGAAGCGCATATTTGCGGTGACTGCGAAGAGTGCGGACGGGTAGAGAGTGCCGAAGAGTGCGCCGATTTCACGTCAACCAATTGCATCGAGCTGCTGATCGACGGCTTTACCGGCTCATGGACCGGCACATTCCGCAAGTTCGAGCGTTCGCTCGTAGATCACCCTACTACGCCTGCCGAAAGCCGTGAGATCTGGAATTCCGTGGCGTTCTACAACTATGTGCAGAGAGCCGTGGTCGGATCGCGCCGATCGCCCGAATGGGTCGATTTCCGCAATTCAGAGGATGCCTTTTTTGAAGTCATCGACGAGCTGAAGCCCGATCTGATAATAGCGTGGGGCGTGCGGCGGATGTACGACAATCTGCCCGGCGGCGAGCGCTGGCGTGAAGGCGATGCGCTTGTGATCGACGGAAAGGCCGTCAAAAACGGCTACTATCGCCTCGCCGACGGCAAAGAGACAAGAGTCCTGTGGGTGTACCACCCCTCCTCAGGCTACTCATGGGATTGGTGGCATAAAGTAATCAAAACAGAGCTATGAAACATTACTTGAAATCGACTGTGTGCGCGATAATGTCTGTCGCGATACTTATGATGAGCGGATGTTCGTCGGATGACGGGCCAAAAGGGCCGAAGATCGACTACAGCCAACTGCGTTTAGGCCATATGGATCTCAGCGGCGCTGTATCGATAGGGCTGGAGGATAATAACGGTTCGTCAAGAGCCATTGACGGCGAATACCTTTCTGCCGGGTTATACAAAGTCGATGCGCAGGGAAACATCTCGGCAGTGGGAGTCTACTTCACGACCGACAATAAGGGCAACCGTCTCGAACATGAGGAAGTACTTCGTGTAGTTCCTGAGGAACTGCATAATCTGACCGACAATTATATGTTGGTGTGCTGGTGCGAGTACTATGACAGCGATGGAGATATTGTAGAGGATCACTATAAGGGTGGCGAAAATTGGATTCAACAAGAGGTTCCGTATAAGAATCTTCTCGTCCGTAAGTCAGATGGCAAGATATGGTGCGTCGACAACATTTTTGAGTTGTTATATGATGGTTATGATCATAGATTACGCGGGAATTTCAATGAAGATGCTGCCGGAGCGTTATACTATCGCCAAGTAGACTGGGGTAACCACCTGGTATATAAGTTTAATCTCCAGGAAGATTCATCCTCGTTAGAGCAATTGACAAATACATCTGAGACGATGGAGTATTTTCATGTCGCATACAATGGAGTCATATGGTCACATAGGGATCATGATATAGATGGTTATGGTCTAATGTTTGAGTGGCCACATTCCGGATTCCAAAAAATTACGAGTGGTGACATATATGATGCTGGTGGTAAAGTTGTGGGAACGATCCCGGAAGGTACATTTCGAGATCAGTGGGGAAATGAATTTCATACTGATTCAATCAGGATAAAGCCGTGGTTTGTTACGTCCTATCCAATAGAATTTCAATATAAACCCTATCTAATGATCGTTCCGAGTAGTTTGAGCATTTTGGAAGACGATGGTGATATGCTTACTCTGAATAATAATAGTCATTTTCTTGTAAAAGAAGCATTTCGTGAGGCGAAATGGCCGTTAGCGAGCATATATGCAATTGACTTCGGTTCATCTCCGGGCAGCGCAAAAATTGCAGATACGCCGATGATTCAGCTGTTTGGTGTGCCTGAGGACGCACTAGAAGTGTATGATTCTTTCCATCGCGTGTACTCATTCTATCAGGGTGATGGCTATGTCCTGACAATAGGTACCGGAAATTGGGTTACCAAAATTGATATGGTCAACAATACCTGGGAGTGGATGAAGAAACTGGATGTTGAGTTTGATTTATATGGCTCATGGACATATAGCGGTAAAGTATGGTCGATAGATACGTCGCGTGATCACTTCGGGGCATATTGGTTTGATCTGACATCGTTTGAAGAAGACTTTGTGAATTTCAATAACCTTCCGTCATTCTTCGATGAAAGCGATTATGATTATTCAAACGGCAAAATCATTTATTCCGAACAGGATCCGGCTACCGGCAATCATGTAAAGGTCGTCATTGATATCACCACCGGCGCGGCCATCACCGACGAGAAGACGCCAGAGTATCTGTTTGAAACAATAATCAATCTCAACTGACAGCAGGCGGGATGATTCCATCAGGATAATCCCGCGGCGCCCGAGGTGATTTTTTGTGGAAAAGCTTTGCAGATTTAGGGAAAAGGCCTATTTTTGCAGTCGAATCATTCTTCAAACGAATCACAATTAACCAATTTAACCAATTACAGACTATGGCTTACGTAATCACTGACAAATGCGTGGCATGCGGCACCTGCCTGCCCGTCTGCCCCGTAGAGGCTATCTCCGAGGGCGATATCTACAACATCGATCCCGACACCTGCATCGAGTGCGGCTCGTGCGCTGAGGTTTGCCCCAACGAGGCAATCATTCCGGGCTGATAGCCGTCGACACGATCAAACGGAAAGATACTCCGGACAGCCGGGCGTCAGAGCCTCCTGTCCGGAGATTTTCATTTATGGCCATGGCAATGAAAGATAACGACGGCGTGAGGCTGACGGCGTCGGTGGTGGTGCACCGCACTCCGGCCGGGCAGCTGCGGCGCGTGCTCCGCTCGCTTGCCGCCGACGGGGTGACGGCCGTAGCGGTGGTCGACAATTCGCCCGACGACCGCCTGCGCGCCGTCGTCGGCGAGTCGATGCCCGGAGCTGAGTATATCCGCACGGCCAACCGTGGCTACGGGGCTGCCCACAATGTGGCCATCCGCAAGGCTATGGCCGCAGGAGCGACACATCATCTTGTGCTGAACCCCGACGTCAGCTGGGAGCCGGGCGCAGTCCCGGCATTGCTTGAGGCGATGGAGCGCACTCCGCGCTGCGGCATGGCGGCTCCGCGCATAGTCTATCCCGACGGGCGGCTCCAATATACCTGCCGGATGCTCCCGTCGCCGCTCGACCTGATGCTGCGCCGGTTCGCGCCGCGATGGGTCGGACGCCGCCGCCGTCGCCGCTATCTGCTGGCCGACTGGGACCACGGTCAGACGGCCGACGTGCCTTATCTGCAGGGGAGCTTCATGCTGATCGCCTGCGACGCCCTGCGCGAGGCGGGGCTTTTCGACGAGCGCTTTTTCATGTATCCCGAGGACATCGACCTGACGCGGCGCATACACGCCCTGCGCCCCACGGTCTACTGTCCGGAGGCGACGGCTGTGCATGACCATGCGGCCGCATCGGCGCGGTCGCCGCGCATGCTGGCGATCCATATGGTCAATATGGTCAGGTATTTCAATAAGTGGGGATGGGTGGCTGACGGCGCGAGGCGCGATGCCAACCGCCGGCTGCTCCGCGATCTCGGTCTGGGCTGCTGAAAAGTGAGGCGCCTGAGGCGTGATTACTCCTTGGCGATGAGCTCCATGCCGCGCACTATCGCCTCGCGGTTGTCGGGCAGCAGGTGATGGTGGCGCTCCGGAAGCACTTTCTTCAGTCCGGCCATGACGCTCTCGAGCGGAACGAGCGGCCGCACGGCGAGCAGCGCCCCGAGAACGATCATATTGTAGGTCTTCGAGCTCTTCATGTCGAACGTCGCCTCCATGGCCTCGACTCTTACCACATGGATGTCGGTGCGCTGGGGCTCGCGGTGTATGCCGTAGGGGTCGTAGATGAGCGTGCCGCCCGGCTTCACCTTGCTCTCGAATTTATCAAGGCTCTGCTGGTTGAGTATGACGGCCGTATCGTAGCTGTCGAGCACCGGCGAACTGATGGGGCCGTCGCTGAGCACTACGGTGACGTTGGCCGTGCCGCCGCGCTGTTCGGGGCCGTACGACGGCATCCAGGTGACTTCCAGATTGTCCATCAGTCCGGCATAGGCCAGTATCTTGCCCATCGAGAGCACTCCCTGGCCGCCGAAGCCTGCTATGATTATCTCTTCTTTCATTTCTCTGCTGCAGTGTTTTTGAGGTCGCCCGGCGGATAGAACGGGAACATGTTGTCGACCATCCATTTGTTGGCCTTGTCAGGCGTCATTTTCCAGCCGCTGTTGCAGGTGCTGACTATCTCCACCACCGACGTGCCGAGCCCCTTCATCGAGTTTTCGAAAGCCTTGCGTATGGCTGCCTTGGCCTTGCGCACGGTGGCGGGGGTGTGAACCGACTGGCGGGTGACGTAGCACGTGCCGGGCAGCTGTGCGAGCAGTTCGGTGATGCGCAGCGGATGTCCGTTGAGGTCTACGCGACGTCCGTAGGGGGTGGTCGATGTCTTCATCCCTTCGAGGGTGGTCGGGGCCATCTGCCCTCCGGTCATGCCGTAGATGGCGTTGTTGATGAAGATTATGGCGATATTCTCGCCGCGGTTGGCGGCATGGATGGTCTCGGCGGTGCCTATGGCGGCCAGATCGCCGTCGCCCTGATAGGTGAATACGAGCCGGTCGGGGTTAAGCCGCTTGGCGGCGGTGGCCACTGCCGGCGCGCGCCCGTGGGCGGCCTCTATCCAGTCGATGTCGATATAGTTGTAGGCAAATACGGCGCATCCCACCGGGGCTATTCCGATGGCGATATGCTCGGCGCCCATCTCCTCTATCACCTCGGCCACGAGCTTGTGGACCACTCCGTGGGAGCAGCCGGGGCAATAGTGCATATTGTTGTCGTTGAGCAGTCGCGGCTTTGTGCAGACCACGTTCTCCGCTCGTTTTATATCGTCGATATTCATATCCTGCTGATGAATTTTTTGAGAGCGTCGGTCACCTCGGCCGGGCTCGGCACGATGCCTCCGAGACGTCCGAAGTGCTCCACGGGCACGCGGCCCGAGGTGGCTATCCTGACGTCGTCGATCATCTGGCCGGCGTTGAGCTCCACTACGAGCATCCCCTTGACGCGTTTCGAGAGTTCGGCAAGCGGCTTCTCCGGGAAGGGCCACAGGGTTATGGGCCTTACGAGGCCTACGCGGATACCCATCGAGCGGGCGTCGTCGATCGCCTTGGTGCATATGCGGGCCATGGAGCCGAAAGCCACGAAGATGTAGTCGGCGTCGTCGGTCAGATACTCCTCGTATCTCACTTCGTTCCGGCGTATACGTTCATATGTGGCCTGATAGCGGAGATTGTTCTCCTCCATCTTGTAGGAGTCAAGCTCAAGGGTGGTCATCACGTTGGGGCGGCGCCCGGCGGGACGGCCGGTGACGGCCCAGGGGCACTGCTCGGCGATCTCGCGCTCTGTGCGCCGCGGACGCTGGGGCGGAAGCACCACCTTCTCCATCATCTGGCCGACGATGCCGTCGGCGAGTATCATGGCTGGAGTGCGGTATTTGAAGGCCAGATCGAATCCGAGACCGACGAAATCGGCCATCTCCTGCACTGTCGAGGGCGCGAGCACTATGAAATGATAGTCGCCGTGGCCGCCGCCGCGCGTGGCCTGATGATAGTCGGCCTGCGAGGGGTGGATGGTGCCGAGGCCGGGACCTCCGCGCATCACGTTGACCACCAGTGCCGGAAGTTCACCGGCGGCGATATACGAGAGGCCCTCCTGCATCAGGCTGATGCCGGGGCTCGACGATGATGTCATGACGGCCTTGCCTGTGGCGGCGCCGCCATAAACCATATTGATCGAGGCTACCTCGCTCTCGGCCTGCAGCACCACCATGCCGGTGGTCTCCCATGGCATCAGCGCCTCAAGGGTCTCGAGCACCTCGCTCTGCGGGGTGATGGGATAACCGAAATAGCCGTCGACGCCGTAGCGCACGGCGGCGTGGGCTATCGCCTCGTTGCCCTTCATGAGCCTCACTTCTTCATCCATTGTCATCATTCGGATTGTTTCGTTACACGATACACGGTGATGCACCCATCGGGACATACCGTGGCGCAGGCCGCGCAACCGATGCATGCTTCGGCGTTGGCCGCAAAAGCGTAATGATAGCCGCGGTTGTTGACCTCCTTGGGCTGCAGGCTGAGCACCGAGCAGGGGCATGCCACCACACAAAGATCGCATCCTTTGCACCGCTCCATGTTGATATCTACAGCTCCGATGAATTTTGCCATATTATTGTCGTATTGTCAATGACCGGTACAAAAGTAACATTTTTTCTACCAAAACGGCGTCATTTAACATAACCTTAACCTATGGCACAAAAGCCGGTGTAATGTGCCATATCGCCGACAAGTCGGGTCATTCGCGGTAGTAGATGCGTTTCACGCGCGTGCTGACCGAGGTGAGCACTTCGTAGGGGATGGTGTCGAGGGCGTCGGACAGATCCTCCACCGGGACGTTGTCGCCGAAGATCTCCACGCGGTCGCCCACCTGACAGTCGGCGTCGGTGACGTCGATCATGCAGGCGTCCATGCATATGTTGCCTATCGAGGGGCAGCGGTGTCCGTTGATCCACACCCGCATTCCGCCGTTGCCCAGATGACGGTCGATGCCGTCGGCGTAGCCCACCGGGATTGTGGCTATGCGCGAGCGGCGGGTGCATACGCCGCGGCAGCCGTAGCCGATAGGCGTGCCAGCGGGCCATTCGCGTATGGCGATTATGACTGTGCGCAGCGACGACACCAGACGCAGTCCGGAGGGCTCGCCGCCGGGGAGGGTGGCCACGCCGTAGAGTCCTATGCCGAGGCGCACCATGTCGTACTGATGGTCGGGGAAGCGGACTATGCCGGCTGAGTTGAGGATATGGCGCATGATATAGTGGCTGAAAGCGCTCTGTATCTGCGCGCACATAGTGTCGAACTGCGCAAGCTGCTGCTCGGTATAAGAGTTGAGGTCGGGGCAGTCGGCAGTGGCCAGATGGGAGAAGAGCGACTGGATGCGCACCACCTTCTGGCGGCGCAGCAGGTCAATCAGCTCGGGGAGTTCCTCGGGAGTGAAACCGAGACGGTGCATGCCGGTGTCGAGCTTTATGTGTACCGGGAAATCGGTGACGCCGCATTTCTCGCCCTCGCGGATGATCTCGCGGAGTATCGTGAAGGAGTATATCTCGGGTTCGAGCCGGTAGGCGAACATCGTCTTGTAGTTGACCACATGGGGGTTCATCACCATGACGGGCATCGTTATGCCTGCCTCGCGGAGCTCCACGCCCTCGTCGAGCACGGCAACGGCCATATATGCCGCTCCCTGGGCCTGCAGCGTCTTGGCGAGCTCGTAGCTTCCGGCGCCGTAGCCCGAGGCCTTGACCATGCATATTATGCCTGTGGTGGGGCGGAGCATGGAGCGGTAGAGGTTGAAGTTGGATACGAGGGCGTCGAGATTCACCTCCAGGACGGTCTCATGCTGGCGCGCCTCAAGCATTTCGGCGATCAGCTCGAAGTGGAAGCGCGAGGCTCCTTTGACAAGTACGAGCTCGCGGTCGAAATCGTCGGCCGACATCTCCGAGAGCATGACCGAGGTCGACGGGAAGAACCGCGAGTCGGCCGGAAAATAGCGGGAATTGGCCGAGATCTCCTCGCCCACGCCGATCACGCGGTCGACGCCGCGCTGGGCCAGCAGTCGGGCCACCTCGCGGTAGAGCCGCTGCGGTTCGAGCGTCTCGTGCATCACGTCGGAAATGATCGCAGTGACGGAGCGGCGCCCTGTGCGGCGCCGGTTCATGAAGTCGAGAGCGGGCTGCAGGGAGTTGAGATCGGATGTATAGGCGTCGTAGATCACCAGGCAGTCGTTGACCCCCTCCTTCACCTCCATGCGCGTGGCCACCGGAGCAAGCTGCGACATGCGTGAGGCCGTCAGATCGGCCGGGCGGTTGAGGTAGAGCATTATGGCGAGGCAGTGGATGGCGTTCTGTATGTCAGACTCGGCTGTGAAAGGTATTGTCACTGCGCCGTCGCTTCTAAGATAGGAAAACTCGATGTCGGTGGTCTCCTTATGTCGTCGGATCGCTGATATGAACAGCGGCCGGTCACTGTCGCGCATCGACCAGGCTATCTCTTTGGCGGGTATGCAGGCGTCGCTTACCGCTTCGCTGATCACCGGGTCATCGCCGTTGTAGATGATTACGTCGCAGTCGCGCATCAGTATCACTTTCTCGTCGCATTTGGCGCGGAGCGATGTGAACCCGTCGGCATGCTCCGGTCCGATGTTGGTGATGATGCCGATGTTGGGCTTTATGATGCTCTGTAGGGCCGGCATTTCGTCGGGGAGAGATATTCCGGCCTCGAAGATGGCAAGCGACGTGTCGGTGTCGAGTTCCCATATCGAGAGCGGCACTCCGATCTGGGAATTGTAGCTTCGGGGCGATCTGACTATCGAGTAGTCCGACGACAGCAGCTGATAGAGCCACTCCTTGACGGTGGTCTTGCCGCGCGAACCGGTGATGCCCACCACCGGTATGTTGAAGCGGCTCCTGTGGGTGCGGGCGAGATCCTGCAGTGCTCTTGTGACGCTCGGCACGAGCAGGATGACGGCGTCGGTAGCATCGGCCATGTCGTCGGGTATGTGGCGCGCAACGAAGTGGCGCACTCCGCTGTCGTAGAGCTCTCGCATGTAGCGGTGTCCGTCGTTGTTGCGGGTGCGGATGGCGAAGAACAGCGATTGTGCGGGATAGGTCAGCGAACGGCTGTCGGTCAGCAGTATGGAGATTTCATAGTCGGGATCGGCCGACGACGGGAGTTCGGCATGGATGATCTCGGCTATCCGTGATATCTTATAGTTCATGTTATGGATGGTATGACGTTTCTGAGATAAGGATGGCGCGCGGCGAGTTCCTCTGCCATGCGGGCGGTAGCTGCGGTGAATGCCGGGTCGGGCCGGCCGCTGAGAGGGCGGTGGGAGAGACGGCGCGTCAGTCGCAGGCATTCGTCGGCGAGTGCGGCGGTCGGCTGGTCGAAAAACGAGTCGGCGAAGAGCCCGAACACGTAGTCTGCCGCCTGCCCGGTGGGATGCCTCATGTCGGTGTCGTAAAAGCGGTAGTCGCGCAGGTCGTCTATGAGGGCCTCGAAAGCCGGGAAATAGACTGCGGGAGCGTCGGGCCGGTCGAGCAGCCCGACGGCCTGCTCGGCGGCGAGCATCAGAGTGGATTTGGAGAGCTGGTTGCCGTGATGGCCGTCGGCCGCGTGTCTGATGGGGCTCACGGTGACGATCACCGCCAGTCCGGGAGCCGCTGCGCGCATGGCTTCGCAAGCCTCGGCTATCAGCCGTGCGCTCTCGTCGACAGTGAGCATCCGGCGTTCGAACAGCGACGCCGGCATCTTGTGGCAGTTGGCCACCGTCGCGCCGTTGGATCGCAGGGCGAATACCCAGGCTGTGCCGAGGGTTATTATGGCGGTCTTTGCTTGTCGGAGCGCCTCGGCCGCCTCGCGCAGGCGGTGGTTGAACTGCTCTGCGGCGCTCTCTGCAGTGCCTTCGAACGACAGAAGCGTGTGGCACAGCCATGACCGCCACCTCGCCTCGTGGCAGAAGAGCTCATCGGGCGCGAACACCTCTTCGCCGGCAATCCGGCACGCAGCCGCGGCTACTGAAGCCGGGTTGTAGAGCGTGCCGAAAGGATTGGCGGTGACGGTGAAAAGACGGTCGGTAAGCCGGCGCGCCACGGCGTCGGCGAAGCACGATCCGAGCGTCACCACCGGAGTGCGGTGGCTGACAAGCCCCTTGCGGTCGAGCGGGGCTACCGGAGTGCGGAACTGCATCATCTTGCCGTCAGAGTTTTAATCCGACCGCAAAGTTACAAAATCTCCCGCTTATTCCCCACCAAAATCTCCCCGCCCCGCCTCGCTTCTGCCGTAAAAATTCGCCGCGTTTTTACATTTATGTAAAACATATTGCATAACTTCACTATCTCCACTCTGGCTATGCTTTCCACCTTCTTCGGACAACCGATTATTACGGTTAGTTAAACTCATTAACAGTTAATTGTGATGTCTTCGCAATTAAACTCGTGTTTTCAGGGTAATAGAGTTATGCTGGGGAAGAAAGTGATATCGCATTAAATAAATAAGAGCGGCCGTGCGACTGCTCTTTCCGACCGGGCGAAACCGATCTCTAAAATCGTTGCTTGCGCAAGCGAAGTATTTCTTCCAAAGGAAACCTACCTTTATTGAAAATCTTTCCATTTTGGTGGAATATGCAAATCGAAATCCGGAATTGCAAGATGAAAAACATCCGGGAGAATGCATTGCTTGAATCTGCTCTCATACTGTTTGAGCTGCACTGGCTTACTTGATGCCATTGACGCAAGATTGCTTGAATACTGGTGAGGTGGAAAATAAACCACAACTTTGTGTCTGGCTTCCATTGCCAATTCGATTGCCGGAATCATATCGCTGTCGGCAGATACAACAATCGCGAGGTCGCAGTTATCCTGATAAGCGTCGGCAACAATTTGTGTTGCAATACGTACATCAGTTTCCTTCTCTTCATGTGTATGGATTTTGTTTCCGCACTTGAAACAAGTTATCTCTTTTTTAAGGTATTTTCCAAGTATCAATTTGAATTTGGGGTTTTCTTTATTTGCTTGAAAAAATGCGCTCTGACGCAGACTTTGGTCAATGTCATCTACTCTTGCCGAAAAATATTTGACGGCAATAAGCTCCTGGTTGGGTCGCATGAACATCTCAAATAGCTTGACTATATCAAGCCAATAATATTTTTTCCACCGGGCATCCTTTTTTAGTCCGTAATAGAAATTGAATCCGTCTATGTAGACAATTACGCGCTGTTTATCCATAAAAAGTAAGCCCACCTTAATTGGGGTGGGCGAGCCTTAGTATTTTCCACCTAAGGGCGATAAGGTTTTGCAAAGGTAATAATTTATTTACCTCTTACAAAATATAAACGCTGAAATATGCTGATGAGTTTATCTTTTTTGTTTTATGTTTAATATATAGACCATGCCGGCAGTGGCGAGATAAGTAATTATCAGAAGGAGAAGTTGGTGGAGGTGACGCGGAATTCGGTGCGGCGGTTGATCTGGTCGGCGGCGTCGCGGTCTTCGTCGGAGAGGGTGGCTATGAACGCTTCGTCGAGCAGGGTGCCCTCGGGAAATTGCGGGTAGAGGCGGTTGACGCGCTTTGTGACTTTCTTCGGCTGCGATTTGCCGTAGCCGCGCCATGTCAGCCTTTCCGGGTCGATGCCTGCCGCTATGAGATAGTCCACTACAGAGCGTGCGCGCCGTTC
This sequence comes from uncultured Muribaculaceae bacterium, assembly GCA_947629175.1. Lineage (GTDB taxonomy): Bacteria > Bacteroidota > Bacteroidia > Bacteroidales > Muribaculaceae > Paramuribaculum. The sequence continues at coordinate 13,777 of CANRCT010000035.1, forward strand.
CGACAGGCGGTCGTTGTAGGCGTCGGATCCGACGCGGTCGGTGTGCGATCCCATTTCTACGTTGATTCCCGGATTCTCATTCAGTGTTCTGACGAGTGCGTCGAGAGCTTCGGCCGATTCGGGCCGGAGGGTGGCCTTGTCGAAGTCGTAAAAGATGTTTTCCACTACGTTGGGCTGTGTGAGCGAGGCGAGTATGAAGTCCACGGCATAGTCGGCGTCGGCAGCCGCGGTGTCCGATTCAAATTCCTGCCGGGCGTTCATATAGCCTTTGGCACCGGCAAGCATCGCGTAGCGCACTCCACGGTCGAGCGGGAAACTGAACGAGCCGTCGTCGCGGGTGACTGCGCGGCGGTTGGTGCCGTCATTGCCTACGATTTTCACCATCGCGCCGGCGATCGGTTCCTCCTCCATGTCGGTTACATAGCCCGAAATGCTGATCTTCAGATCGGGGAGCTCGAAAGAGTAGATGTGGTCATAGCCTCGGGCATCGCCGCGCGACGTGCTGAAAAAGCCTGCCTCGCGGCCCGGCTCGAATGTCATTCCGAAATCGTCGGCCTCGGAGTTGAGCGGTACACCCATGTTGCGTACGGTCCATGCTCCCGACGGCTGCAGACGGGCCATGAATATGTCGAGACCGCCCATGCCGGGGTGTCCGTCGGAGGAGAAATACATCAGGCTGTCGGTACGCATCACGGGAAACATCTCGCGGCCGACGGTGTTGATCGCCATGCCGAGGTTTTCGGGCACGGCGCCCGACGTGTTCAGTTCGATCCGCCATATATCGGTCTGGCCGATGCTTCCGGGGCGGTCCGATACGAAATAGAGATAGCGCCCCGACGGATCGACCGCCGGATGTCCGTAGCTGCTGACGGTGTCGGATATCAGGTCTATGGGCCTCGCCTCGCCCCATGATGCCTCCGAACGCGCGGATGTGCATATCTCGGTAGGCGCGTCGGCCTGCGGATTCTTCCGGGCGCGTGTCAGATACATCGTCCGGCCGTCGGGCGAGAAGGCTGTCACCCCCTCGTCGGCCTCGGTGTTGAGTTCCCCTTCGGCCGGCATCGGACGCTGCCAGCGGCCCTGCTCGTCCTTGGTGGCCACCCATATGTCGGCGCGTTTCGTCCCGGTCACCTCCGAGCGGGCGGTGCCGGTGACTTTCTCGTTGGTGGTGGTGAAATAGAGCCGTCCCTCCGGATCGAGCACCGGAGAGAAGTCGGCGCGGCGCGAATTGAAGAGTTTCTGCGGCCTGACGACGTAGCGCGTAGGCAACGATTTCATCCTCGCGGCCTGCCTGGCTCCGCTGATGCCGGCCAAAGCCTCTGGATCGCGCGGATTCGACGCGAGATAGCGGCTGTAGGCGTCGACGGCGTCGGCATATTTTCCCGAAGCATGAAGCATCGCCGCCATCCGCAGCAGGGCTATCGAGTCGGGATAGCCGTAGCGAAGCGCGTTGCGGTAGGCTGTCGCAGCGCGTCCGCTCCTGCCGAGATGTCGGTCGGCCTCAGCCATCTTGAACGCCACCTCGCCGCGGAGCTCACGGTCTGACTGCCTCTTGAGCTTGTTGTAGATCTTGCGGTAAGATGCGGAGGCGTCGAAATACTCGCCCCGTTCCATCTGCGCGTCGGCGGTGGCGAGCTTCGGCCCGCGGCATCCGGCCGCCAGAAGCGACATTATGGCGATTATGGCAAAAGTGAGTATGTGGCTGACAGAGGTTCGTTTCATCATTAATTCAACGTCAGTCGCCGCCAAACATTGTGCAGCGCGCGTAAAAATGCCCTATTGGTAGAGTAAATGAAGCCCGAGGAATCTCCGTTGCCTGAAAAAATGTGAATTTTGGCTGCGTCGGGGCGGTGTAATTGCACGTATGTCGGGCGAAATGGCTAACTTTGCACGCTGCCCGCGGTGCGTGCTTCCGGTCGCCGACCGGCGCCCGACCCGCCGGGCCGACGTTATCACCTGTAAACGCAATGAAACGCTACAACCTTATCAACAACTCGCTCGGATGGCTGTGCTTCGTCGTGGCCGCCCTGACCTACATCCTGACGCTTGAGCCTACGGCCAGCTTCTGGGATTGTCCGGAGTTCATACTGCAGGCATTCAAACTCGAAGTCGGACACCCGCCGGGCAACCCGATATTCATGCTCGCCGGACGATTCTTCGTCAACTTCGCAGGAGGCGACATCTCCAAGGTAGCCTACTGCGTCAACTTCATGTCGGCTCTTCTGTCGGCCGGCACGATACTGCTGCTGTTCTGGACGGTCACCCATCTGGTGAAGCGTCTCGTGGTGAAGGATGACGCCACTGAGGTCAGCCCGCTCAAGATGATCGTCATATTCGGATCGGGTCTTTGTGCAGCGCTGGTCTACACCTGGAGCGATACGTTCTGGTTCTCGGCCGTCGAGGGCGAGGTATATGCCTTCTCGTCGTTCTGCACCGCGCTGGTGTTCTGGCTTATCCTGAAGTGGGAGAACCGCGCCGACCAGCCGCATTCCGACCGCTATCTCGTGCTGATAGCCTATGTGATAGGCATATCGATCGCCGTGCATCTGCTCAATCTGCTCTGTATCCCGGCAATTGTGCTCGTGGTCTACTACCGCAAGTGGAAAAACACTTCGGCCAAGGGCTCTCTGCTGGCGCTGCTCGTATCATGTGCCATAGTGGCCCTGATACTCTACGGCCTCGTACCGGGATTCATCGAGATCGCCCAGTATTTCGAGCTGTTCTGCGTCAACGTGCTCGGCTGGAGCTTCAATATGGGCACGCTTGCCTATACTGTCATATTCATCGGCGTGTTCTGCTGGGCTATCCGCGAGCTTTACTCGCAGCGCTCGGCCGCTCGCATACGCATATCTTTCCTTCTCGCCATCACCCTCTCCGGAATGCTCTTCATCGGCGACAGCCTCTGGCTCGCCGTGCTGCTGACCGCAGGTCTTGCCGCATGGCTCTTCATGTGCAGGAAGCTTCCGGTGAGAATACTTAATCTCGTGGCTATATCCACTCTGGTGATTTTCGTCGGCTACAGCTCCTATGCGCTTCTGCTCATACGCTCCTCGGCCCATACGCCGATGAACCAGAACGCACCCGACAACCTTTTCTCCCTCGCATCTTACCTCAACCGCGAGCAGTACGGCGACCGTCCCCTCTTCTACGGCGCCACGCTCAACTCCTCGCCTGTCTATGAGGTTTCGGGCCATCAGACCAATCCCGTGACCAAGGAGGGGCCCGCTCTTTATGCCAAAAAGGTGAAGGAGAACCCCGACGAGCCCGACGCCTACATCATGACCGGGCACAAGAAGAGCTACGAGATGACTCCGGAGCTCAACATGCTTTTCCCGCGCATCTACAGCTCCGATCCCTCCCACAAGCAGGCCTATGCCGACTGGATAGGATTCCGCGGCAAGCCGGTCAATGCGACGGTCTACGTCGACAAGGAGGGCAATCCCATACAGCAGACCATGCAGCTGAAGCCGACGATGGCTGAGAATCTCGACTTCTTCCTCGTATATCAGCTCAACCATATGTATTGGCGCTATTTCATGTGGAATTTTGCCGGACGTCAGAACGATCTCCAGGGCAACGGCGAGGTAAACCGCGGCAACTGGATTTCTGGCATACCGTTTATCGACAACGGCCGCCTCGGCGACCAGAGTCGGCTCCCCGCCGCCGAGGGACGCGACAACAAGGGACACAACGTGTTCTACATGCTGCCGCTGCTGCTCGGCATCATCGGTATCGGCTGGCAGGCGTTCGTGTCGAAGCGCGGCATCGAACAGTTCTGGGTGGTGTTCTTCCTCTTCTTCATGACCGGAATAGCCATCGTGCTCTATCTCAACCAGACGCCGGGACAGCCCCGCGAGCGCGACTACGCCTTCGCAGGCTCGTTCTATGCCTTTGCCATCTGGGTAGGCATGGGTGTGGCCGGAATATGGCGCCTGATCATGCTGGCCCTGCGCAATAAGAAGCAGGCCAAGGCCGACGATTCCGAGCCGGGCATATATCCGGCCGAAGAGCTTCCCGGCAAGCTCCGCTCGCGCTCCCTCGCGGCGGCATCTGTGGCAGCTCTTATCGGGCTGTTGGTTCCGCTCCAGATGGTGTCGCAGACCTGGGACGACCATGATCGCTCCGGACGCTATACCACCCGCGACTTCGGCAACAACTATCTGCAGAGTCTCGACGAGAACGCCATAATATTCACCAACGGCGACAACGATACCTTCCCGCTCTGGTACGCCCAGGAGGTGGAAGGCACACGCACCGACGTGAAGGTGGTCAACCTCTCCTACCTGACCACCGACTGGTATGTCGATCAGGTGCGCCGTCCCTCCTATGAGGCTCCCGGCATCGACATGCAGGCCAAGCCGGCTGACTATGCCTACGACCGTCTGCAGTACGCCTACTTCCTCGACAATGACACCACTCCCGTCGATGCATTGGCGTCGCTCCGACAGATATATTCGCCTGAGGCACGCCAGAACTCATGGGGTCTGCCGATCGTGAAGCATCCCAACATGTACGTCCCCGTCGACACCGCGGCTCTCGTGGCTGCCGGACGCATAACGTCGCAGGAGGCTCTGGCTGCCGACGATGTGATACCCGTCAATCTGCTCTCCGACCCGCACGCTCCCGGCGAACGCGGCATGACCCTCAGCAAGACCATCGCTCTCGACATGATCGCCACTTCGGCAGCCAACGGCTGGAACCGTCCGGTCTACTTCGCCATGACCGTTCCGGAGCGCTACTACATGAGCCTCTCGCCATATATGCGCAACAACGGTCTGGCCTATGAGGTTGGCCCGGTGCGCAATTCGTCGGACGATCCCGGAGTCAACACCGACAAGATGTACCGCAACGTCACCGAACGCTGGGCATGGGGCGGTCTCGACAAGCTGAAGGATGCCGACGACATATATCTCGACGAGACGGTGCGCCGCATGGTGACCACGCACCGCACGGCCATGCTCGATCTGGTGACGGCTCTAATCAACGAGGGCATACAGGCCGAGCGCACCTTTGACCGCGACTCCGCTATGCTCAACGCCCTGCAGTCGGGAGAGCTCAAGCGCATCACCACCGATTCCTACCAGCGCGCGCGCACTGTGCTCGACCTGATGCATGAGAAGTTGCCGGTAGAGGTGATGCCCTATGCCGTGCAGGTAGGCAAGCAGGCCGGTGATCTCTATCTCAATCTCGGCGAGCTGACAGGCAACAAGGCCGACACCGAGAAGGGGCTGCAGATCATCCGCGACGAGATCATGCGCTATGCCGACAATCTGGTCTACTACCAGAGCCTTTCGCCATGGCAGTATTCCACGCTGCCTTACTCCGACCGTTACGTCGACCAGCGGTATTTCCTCGAACTGATACAGAGCTATCTCTACGGAGGCGGCGATGTGGAGGCTCTCGAAAAGGAGATCACCGCCAAGGGTGTGGATCTTGAGCGCCAGTTCAGGTTCAACTCAAGCCAGAAGGAGAAGTAGGCGGCATGGGACTCATCGAACAGCCCCCTCTGCTCTACCGTCTGCTTTTCCCTGAGGCCATGTGGCGCATCAACCGCCGCGGCCGCAAGGTGGTGTATCTGACATTCGACGACGGCCCCATACCGGAGGTGACTCCATGGGTGCTCGACCTGCTCGATGCCGAGGGAATCAAGGCCACCTTCTTCATGGTGGGCGACAACGTGAGGCGCCATCCCGAGGTGTTTGAGGAGGTGAAGCGCCGCGGCCACAGCTACGGCAACCACACCATGCATCACCTGCAGGGCTTCAAGGTGACGTCCATGACCTACATGCGCGACATCACCGAGGCCGACCGTCTGATCGACAGCCATCTCTTCAGGCCGCCCCACGGCATTATCCGCTGGAGGCAGGCCAAGGCGATTAAGAGCCGCTACAATATAGTGATGTACGACCTCGTAAGCCGCGACTATTCGAAGCGTCTGCGCCCTAATCAGGTGTTTGACAATGTAAGGCGCTACGCCCGTCCCGGCTCGATCATTGTATTTCACGACTCGCTCAAGGCGGAGCGCAACATGAAGGCCGCGCTTCCGCTCGCCATAAAATGGCTGAAAAACGAAGGCTATGAGTTCGGCGTCCTCCCGATGTGATGCAGCCCCTCTGCCGTGTCATGCCGATCTGGAGGCGATCATGACCGATGCCGGCGCCTACCGTTTCGGTATAGCGCGCATTGAACCGGTCGACGCGTCCACGGCACGGGTATACGACGAGTGGATAGCCGCCGGACGTCATGACACTATGGATTACCTCCAGCGCTATCGCGACGTCCGCAACGATCCATCGCTCCTGCTCGAAGGTGCTCGATCCATTATTGTGGCAGCGTTTCCCTACTCCCGTCCGGTTCTTCCGCCTGAAGGGAAGCTACGCATCGCATCCTATGCGCTTGGCGACGATTATCACGATGTGTTGCGCCGGCGCCTCGAAGGGGCGGCCGAGAATCTCCGCGCGCATTGGGGAGGGAACACGCGGGTGTGCGTTGATACCGCTCCGCTGCGCGAGCGCTACTGGGCTGTGAAAGCCGGAGTGGGCTTTGTAGGTATCAACTGCCAGCTGATCTTACCGGGCGCAGGCTCATATTTTTTCATCGGGACGATACTGTCGACCGTCGAAATGACACCCGACGCTCCATGCCGCCTGTCATGCGCCGGATGCCGGCGTTGCGTGGTCTACTGTCCGGGGCAGGCGCTCGACGGCAATCCGTCGCATCCCACGCTCGACGCCCGGCGCTGTCTGTCGTGCCTGACCATAGAGCATCGCGGCCCTCTCCCCGAGGGGGTGCGTCTCGGCCGACGGGTTTATGGCTGCGACACCTGCCAGATAGCATGCCCCCACAACCGTCTGGCCGACCCGGTGGAGCCGCTTCCCGAGTTCGCGCCGCGCCCCGGGCTGCTCGCGCTGACCCGCGATGAAGTCCTGTCGATGTCGCAGGAAAGATTCTCCACGCTGTTTAAGAATTCGGCCATAAAAAGAGCCAAGCTCGCCGGACTGCAGCGCAATGCCGCTTCCGTCGAGCCTGACTGAAATTTCGTGATTAAGCGTTTTTATCTGACGATGACGAGCACCGGGTTGGGCTCCTCCTCGCTGTCGACTACCGCCTGAAGCGACTCGGGCACCTTGGCGTCGGGGTGCTCCTCCATCCATTTGGCGATATCCTCCTGTGTGACTATGCCTACGTAGCGTCCGTCGGGAGTCGCGGCTACGGGGAAGAACGGCATGAAGCCCGTCAGGTCGTCGGCAAATCCCTCGCTCGCCTTTGTGGCGCGTGTTGTGCCCTCCTTTTTGTCATAGAGGCCTATGAACGCGTTAGCTCTCTTGTTCCATCCTTTCGACACGCCGAAGATCAGCGTCGCCGGAGTCTCTACGATCTCGCCGATCATCAGATCGTTTTCCGTGAGATCGCGCTTGCCGTTGTCGGCGGGAGTGTATCCCTGGCCGCCCATGTCGAATATCAGTGCTGCCTCGGGAGCGCGGTTCATCGCCACGCTGTAGATAGTGTCGGAAAATCTCATCAGCGTGTGTAACTCATCGCCTGAACGCCAAAGTGCAGGGGCGGGTGCTGTATACATGCCGGGCTGGCCTTCTACAAAGAAGGCGATGCCATCGGCCTGTGAGTGGGGCATATAGCCGTCGAATGTGTCGAAAGTCACGGCCCCGCTGAAACTTAAGGCACCCATCTGCTCCTCAGACTGTGTGCTTATCACCGGGATGCTGTCAAGCAGGCGTCCTGATTCGGATGTGAAGATGATAGAGAGGAAAGGATCCCCTTGGCCGGGGGTGTTCTGTAAAGCAGAAATGCCGATGGTGTCGTCTGTGATCAGCGGACGAGGCGCTGAAAAGGATTTGCTGTATTGCGGATAAGTGCCAAGGAAACGGCCGTCGGCTGAATATTTCACGCGCTTGTCGTTGGCGGCGTCGAAAGTCAGCACGTTGGTCTTGGGGTCGACAGTGAAAAACGGGAACATGTACGCTTCCCCATCCTGCCCGCAGTGACCTACCGGATTGAGGTAGCTGCCGTCGGCCAGGCTGAAAGCCATTACGCCTGCACTGGCGGACGTGGCGCCATAGACCACGATACTGCCGCTGTTGCGCACGAGGGCGAGATCGTCGGTCACCGTCACGGCCCACTGGCTGCCGACGAGCGAGCTGTCGTTGGTGGCGAGGGGCACGTAGGTGATGGTCTTGCCCAGATCGCTCACCTTGAGCTCCGTGGGGCTTGAAATGGCCGTGACCACATCGATCACACCGGCTTGGCGGCTCTCATGGGCGCCGCATCCGGCGAGCAGTGCGCCTGCGATGGCGGCTCCTGCTGTCTTGATTGCTTTGAAATGCAACATTGAATTGATGGATTATTATTGAAACGGTTTTAAGGGTGTCATTCTGTCACCGGATATTTCCTGTAGTACTCTTCGAGAATTGTGGCGATATTGAAATAATAAGTCGCAGTGGAGCCGTCGGGCTTTTTGGCGGAGATAAGCTCGTAATACGGCTCGAAAAAGATATGTTTCTCGGCCACGAGTCCCATGGCGTTGAGCAGCACGTATTCGTGCTCGGGCGAGATGACCACCCAGGCGTTCTCCTCGTCCATGCCGGTGCCCGACGAAACAATGGCCATCAGTATGAAGTCGAGTTTATACTGCCAAATTTTTGCGAGATTGCGTTTCCCCTTGGTCTTGAGCGCCGATATGAGGTTCATCATGTGGCGAAGATCGAAAGGGTTGTTTTCGAGCGCTTTCTCGGAGTATCTGATGACGGAGTCGCATTCGCCGCGGGTCCATTCGCGACGGTTTATGAGATTTTCGGCGTCAGGTTCGAAGGCTTTCGGACGATATGGATTGTAGTCCTCCTGAAACATGTAGCCGAAGTAGAGGTGACGGAATTTGTCGAGCTTCATCAGGGTGTCGTTGCGCTGATACTCCTCCATGAGCCTCGGATAATAGTAAGGTGAATGGCGGTCGTAGGTGGCCGCCTGTATGGCTTCGAGATCGGGCGCCTCGGTCTTGAACTTCAGGTCGTCGGCGCCGGGACGCGAGGCTCCGGTGACGATGGCCGTCAGCAGGGCCGCTGCGGCGATTATGCAGTTGCGTAGATGTTTCATTTGGCAAGTTCGGGGTAAGAGATTCGTGAATGGTACATCGTGCGCAGGCGCGATGCGAAGGTTTCCTTGATGATGCTCACGTCGCGGAACGACAGCGGCGAGTCGTCATGGAGCCCTTCGGCAATCTGCCCGTCGATGATGCGGTTGACGAGCGCTGAAATAGCCTCGGGAGTATGCTCGCTCAGGCTGCGCGACGCGGCTTCGACGGCGTCGGCCATCATGAGAATAGAGGTCTCGCGCGAGCGCGGGTTTGGGCCCGGATAGGTGAAGAGATCCTCGTCGGGTGTCTCGTCGGGGTGCTCGTTGCACCAGGTGTTGTAGAAGTAGCGGGCTTTGCCGCGGCCGTGGTGCTCGGAGATGAAGCTGCGTATGACTGCCGGCAGCTTCTCTTTCTCGGCGCGGCGCAGTCCGTCGGTCACATGGCCTATGACGATACGCGCGCTCTGGGGCGTCGACAGTGAGTCGTGGGGATTGACTCCGTGCTGGTTTTCGGTGAAGAATGCCGGATTGTCGATCTTGCCGATGTCGTGGTAGAGCGCGCCGGCCCTTACGAGCGTCACGTTGGCTCCGATACGGCTCGCGGCGGCCGAAGCGAGATTGCTGACCGCCATGGAGTGCTGGAACGTGCCCGGGCACTCTTCGGAAAGCTCGCGCAGAGTGGGATTGTTGATGTCGGAAAGCTCCACGAGGGTCACTCTCGAAGTGAAGCCGAACATCTTCTCGAGAATGAATATCACTATGTAGGCGAACGATATCAGCACGGAGTTGACTCCGAGGAAGCCTATCGCCCGGAGCGATATGCTTTCGAGAGTGCCGTTGTGTATAAGCTCTATGGATATGTAAGTGACGGCGTAGGCTACGAATATGAGCATCGCGGTGCGTATCAGCTGCGAGCGCCGCGAGAGCTCTTTTGTGGATGTGATCGCCACCACTCCTGCTATATACTGGAGGAATATGAGTTCGAGAGCCGACGGTGCCACAAGGGTGGTGAGCAGCACGGCGACGAGATGGGTGTAGAACGCGGTGCGCGAGTCGAGAAACACCACCAGTACGAGCGGAATGATCGTGAACGGCACGATATAGAGTCCTGAGGTGAGCGCGCGTCCCATGGCGAAGGCAAACAGCGTGAACGCCACGAGCAGCGACATCACCATCAGCACGGTGCGTCGCGATTCATAATAGTCCCTGCGGAAAAAGAACAGATATGCGTAGAGTCCTCCGTAAAGGAGCATGACGAACATCACCTGACCGATTATCGGATAGTAGTCGTAGCGGTCGGAGCCGAGTCCTCGCTGGCTCATGAGCTGCTCGTAGGTGTTGAGCAGGGTGTAGAGCCGTGGCGTGACGATGTCGCCGCGATCCACTATGCGTTCGCCTTTCTGCACTACCCCTACAGGAGCCATAGCCCGCTGGATCATGTCGTCGTGCAGGCGGGCAGTCTCCAGACTGTCGACTGTGATGTTGGGTACAAGCAATTCGGCCATACGTGTGGCCGACAGGGCGTTGCGCTGGCGGTCGTCGTGGATCGAACTGTCGAGCCTTGCATAGGCGCGCCGGGGCGAGAGGTAGCCCGATGTGGCGATGGATATCGCCACGTTGTCGTGAATGAGCCGCGCCCGCGGAAGCCGTCCGGCAGCGATGGCCTCATACAGCGTGGTCTCCACCACGCCGTTCTCGTAGATGCTTCTTGCCTTGGCGAGCAGTGAATTCCGTTCGAGAGGCGAGAGGGTTGCCGATATGTCGGGCGAGTTGAGGCGGGTGGCTAATGCCGCTATCGCGTTTTTCTCTGTGTTGAGGTCGCGTTTCAGCGCGGGCTCGAATGTGGATTCAAGGCTGTCGCGCAGCTGCCTCGCGCTGATCGAGTCGAGGTAGACCGGGATGTCGAACGGCGCCGTCAGCAGCGAGTATGACCACGGACGGTTTATTTCATAAGAATAATGGCGTCCGTCGGATCGTGGCAGGAAATATACGGTCAGAAATACTGCGGCGGCGAAAACTCCCCACCGCAGCCATTGGGAGAGACGGTCGGATGTATCATTGGATTTCATCAGTCGGTAGTCATCTTATCGTGTTATTCGGGAGAGTCGGCCACTCTTGAGGCGTTCTGCACTCCCTTGATCTTCTTTACTTTCTGGCACAGCTCGCTTACAGCTCCCGCATCGCTCACCATCACTGTGAGCGAGCAGCCGAACACCTCGTTGTCGGTGTCGATATGCAGGCTGCGTATGTCGATGTTGAGCTGGTTGGATATCATCTGGGTGAGCTCCTGCAGTATGCCGTGACGGTCGACACCCTCAATGCGTATCTCGGCGAGGAATTTCTGTCTGACCTGCTCCCAGCGGGTGCTTACGATGCGCGGGCCGTAGGTGGCCTTGAGCACCTGCGCGCGCGGGCATGTCAGCGAGTGGAGCTCAACCTGTCCCTGATCATTGACGAAGCCCATCACGTCGTCGCCTGGGATCGGATGACAGCAGTCGGCCACTACGTAGTTGCGCTCGGTGTCGGTGCAGCGCAGTGCGTAGGTCTGCTTCATGTCGATCTTTTCGGGTGTCACTATGGTGACTTCGGGCTGCTGCGCAGAACGCTTTATGCGGAATAGTTTGGAGAGGAGTGATTTCTCGGTCTTGGGCGACTCCTTGAGTATGTAGCGCGAGAGGTCGATGGCGCCCTGGCCGAGCTTCATGTAGAGGGCGTCGCGCGAGGGGAGATGATAGTAGGCGAGCATCTTGGTGACGATCTCGTTGGTGGCGTCGACCTCGCGTTCGCGGAAATATTCGTCGAGTATGGCGTGTCCGCGGTCGATCACCGGTTGCTGCACGCGCCTGAGGGCCGCCTTGAGGCGGGTGCGTCCCTTGGCTGTGGCGAGGAATGGGAGCCACTCCTCTTTCGGGGTCTGGCTCTGCGATGTCAGCACCTCCACCTGGTCGCCCGACTGCAGCCGGTGGCTCAGGGGCACCAGCTTGTGGTTGACCTTGCCGGCTATGCAGTGGCTGCCGATCTCCGAGTGGAGCTCGAAAGCCACGTCGAGCACCGACGAGTCGGCCGGCATGGTGATCAGTTTACCTTTGGGGGTGAATACGGCTATTTCCGAGGCGAAGAGGTTCATCTTCAGCGTGTCGAGGAAGTCGATGGCGTTGGGGTTGGGATCGTCGAGTATGTCCTTGATGGTGCGGAGCCATTCGTTGAGCTCGCTCTCCTCATCGCTCTCCCCGCTCTTGTATTTCCAGTGGGCCGCGAATCCTTTCTCGGCTATCTCGTCCATGCGGCGCGAGCGGATCTGCACCTCCACCCAGTTGCCGTCGGGCCCCATCACCGTCAGATGCAGCGCCTGGTAGCCGTTGGCCTTTGGGATGCTCGCCCAGTCGCGGGTGCGGTCGGGGTGGAGCCGGTAGAGATCTGTGATGGCGGAGTAGATGCTCCAGCATATGGCTTTCTCCTGCGCCGGATCGTCGCAGTCGAAGATAATGCGCATTGCATAAAGGTCGTAGACCTCCTCGAAAGGCACATGCTTCGTCTCCATCTTGCGCCATATGGAGTAGACCGATTTGAGTCGCGCCTTGGCCTCGTAGTTGAGGTTCATCTTGTCGAGCGAATGCTTGATAGGGGTGGAGAAGTCGTTGTAGACCTCCGACCGCCGCGCCTCCGACTGGCGTATCAGCTCCGCGATCCGCGCGTAGGCCTTGGGATGCTCGTATTTGAAGCTGAGATCCTCCAGCTCGGTCTTGATCTCGAAGAGTCCCAGACGGTGGGCCAGGGGGGCGTAGATATATAGCGTCTCGCCGGCGATCTTGTATTGCTTGGCGGGCGCCATGGAGCCAAGTGTGCGCATGTTGTGCAGACGGTCGGCCATCTTTATGAGCACAACCCGTATGTCCTCGCTCATGGTCAGGAGCAGCTTGCGGAAGTTCTCGGCCTGGGCCGAGGCCTGTTCGCCGAATATTCCGCCGGAAATCTTTGTGAGGCCGGCTACGATTTGAGCTATTTTCTTGCCGAACAGGCGCTCTATGTCCTCGACGGTGTAGTCGGTGTCCTCCACCACGTCGTGGAGCAGGGCGGCACATATCGACGTGGAGCCCAGGCCTATCTCCTGACTCGCTATCTTGGCCACAGCTATGGGATGGAGTATGTAGGGCTCGCCTGAACGGCGGCGTATTCCACCGTGGGCTTTCTTGGCGAAACGGAAGGCCCTCTCAATGATCTCCACCTTCTTGCGGTGGTTGCTCTTCAGATATCCCTGCAGGACATCCTGAAATTCGCTCTCTATCAGGCGGTCTTCCTCTTCGGGTGTCATGCTGTATTGCTTTTCTGGCTCCATAAGGCGATGGTGGTTTGCGACGGGCACTATTACCCAATTACAAAATTACTTTTTTTTAATCATATTTGCAACAACACTCCCTTTTCGCGACAGCGCCGGATATGCTGAAAAATACTAAATGACGGGAAAATGGGGGCTATGTCAATAATTTTTACTAACTTTGCGTGATTTTTTGCAGACATGACTTTGAAGCAACAGAAATTTAGAACCCCGATATGTTAAATCCAATCAAGAAAACCATCGCCCTGCCCGACGGTCGTGAGATCACACTCGAGACCGGCAAGCTGGCCAAGCAGGCCGATGGAGCGGTAGAGCTGCGCATGGGCAACACCATGCTCCTCGCCACGATCGTCTCCGCCAAGGAGGCCGGCGAAGGAGTCGATTTCATGCCCCTGCAGGTAGAGTACAAAGAGAAATATTCAGCGTTCGGACGCTATCCCGGCGGCTTCCTCAAGCGTGAGGGACGCGCATCCGACTATGAGATACTCACCTCCAGGCTTGTCGACCGCGTGCTCCGCCCGCTGTTTCCCGACAATTACCACGCCGACACGTTTGTCAATATCACACTGTATTCGACCGACGGAGTAGACATCCCCGACGCTCTTGCCGGCCTCGCAGCCTCGGCTGCCCTCGCTGTCAGCGACGTGCCTTTCAACGGCCCCATCTCGGAGGTGCGTGTGGCCCGCGTCGACGGCCGGTTTGTGATAGATCCCACCTTCGAGCAGCTTGAGAAAGCCGACATGGAGCTGATGGTGGGCGCCACCTACGACAATATCATGATGGTGGAGGGCGAGATGAACGAGGTGTCGGAAGCCGACCTTCTCAACGCCCTCCGCGCCGCCCACGAGGCCATCAAGACCCAGTGCAAGGCCCAGATGGAGCTTGCCGAGGAGGTGGGCCGCGCCAAGCGCGAATATTGCCACGAAGTCAACGACGAAGAGCTCCGCAAGGATGTCCACGACAAGTGCTACGCCAAAGCCTACGCCATAGCGCAGGCAGGCAGCGCCGACAAGCACTGGCGCCAGGACAGCTTCGACGCTATCTGCAACGAATACATCGAATCGCTCCCCGAAGAGGAGCGCGAGGAGAAGACCCCGCTGGTGAAGCGCTACTACCACGACGTGGAGCGCGAGGCTGTGCGCCGCTGCATCCTCGACGAGGGCGTGCGTCTCGACGGCCGCAAGACCACCGACATCCGCCCCATCTGGTGTGAGGTCGACTATCTGCCCGGCCCTCACGGATCGGCAGTATTCACCCGCGGTGAGACACAGTCGCTCGCTACCGTCACTCTCGGCACCAAGCTCGACGAGAAGCTCGTCGACGACGTGCTCAACCAGGGCCACGAGCGCTTCCTCCTCCACTACAACTTCCCTCCCTTCTCCACCGGCGAGGCCAAGGCACAGCGCGGCGTCGGACGCCGTGAGATCGGCCACGGCAATCTCGCCCACCGAGCCCTCAAGCGCATGTTCCCCGAAGGCTTCCCCTACTGCTGCCGCATAGTCAGCGACATCCTCGAGAGCAACGGCTCCTCGTCGATGGCCACCGTATGCGCCGGCACTCTCGCACTGCTCGACGCAGGCGTGAAGATGAAGAAGCCTGTCAGCGGCATCGCCATGGGACTCATCACCGACACCGACAGCCCCAAGTACGCCATCCTCTCCGACATTCTCGGCGACGAGGACCATCTCGGCGACATGGACTTCAAGGTGACCGGCACACGCGACGGCATCACCGCCACCCAGATGGACATCAAGTGCGACGGACTCTCCTACGAGATCCTTGAGCGCGCTCTCAACCAGGCCCGCGACGGCCGCATGCACATACTCGACATCATCGAGCAGACCATACCCCAGCCCCGAGAGGACTACAAGCCCCACGTGCCCCGCATCGTCACCATGCTCATACCCAAGGAGCTTATCGGCGCTGTCATCGGCCCGGGCGGAAAGGTCATCCAGGGCATTCAGGAGGCCAGCGGCGCCACAGTCAGCATCGACGAGATCGACGAGGGCGGCTACATCGAGGTGGCAGCGGCCAACAAAGCTGCCATCGACAAGGCTCTCGAGATGATCAACGCCATCGTGGAGCTTCCCGAAGAGGGCAAGACCTACACCGGCAAGGTGCGCTCGATACTCGAATTCGGAGCATTCGTGGAATTCATGCCCAACCGCGACGGACTCCTCCACATCTCCGAGATCTCATGGAACCGCCTCGAAAACATGGAGGCCTCCGGTCTCAAGGAGGGCGATACCGTAGAGGTGAAGCTCATCGAGATCGATAAGAAGACCGGCAAGTACCGCCTCTCGATGCGTGCCCTTCAGCCCAAGCCCGAAGGATACGTAGAGCGCGAGCGCGCTCCCCGTGGCGAGCGTCCCCGCCGTGAAGGCGGCGAGCGTCCCCGCAGGGAGGATGGTGATCGCCCCCGTCGCGAAGGCGGCGACCGCGGACCCCGCGGCCCGCGCCGTCAGAACTAAGAAAGAAAATACTTTTCTCATAAAGGTTGCCTGCCATCAGGCAGACAACAAGCTACAAGCAGACGGACAATCGCGATGATTGCCCGTCTGTCTTTTTTACGTATATTTGCAGAATGAAAGCAATCATGATCGTAATAATAGCTGCTTTGTCGCTGTGCCTGGCGCTTGGCTCATGCCATGGCAAGCGGACTTCAGACTATAGACTTAAAATGGCCGACGCCATAATGAACAGTACGCCTGATTCAGCACTCGCCCTGCTGAAAACGATCAATCGCGACAGTCTTGATGAAGAACTACAGGCCTGGCACGCATTATTATATACGAAGGCCACAGATAAGTGTTACAGACCTATTGCTGACGATTCGCTGATCAGTCGGGCAGTCGATTATTACACGGGTAGAGGCGACAGTCTTGAGGTGCAGTCGCTTTTCTATCAGGGATACTATTATTCAACCCACAAAGTAGCTGACACGGCACTCGTTGTGTTGAGCAGAGCCTATGAGACCGCACTTTCGGCACATGACTGTTTCTATGCGGGGATGAGTGCAAGAGAAATCTCGAACGTCTACCGTCGGTTGCTTATGATCAGCGAGGGATTGAAATGGGCAAGGATTGCAAAACAGTTGTTTTACAAAGGAGGTAAAACCCTTCATGCGTCATGGATGGATGACATTATTGCCAATTGCTTGATCTTCATCGGAGACTATGAGGCCGCGGGTCGCTTACTTGATAGCATGAGCCATATTGGATTATATGCTGACCGTAATTTCCATTGCAATACGTTGCTTAATAAGGTTGATCTGGCAATGCAGCTTGATGCGTTTGAGGAGGCTCTTGCTCTATATGACTCTCTGGCTATAAATAAACATGAATTTAAGGCTCATGACCGTCTCAATCAAGCTAGAGCATCCTTAATGACGGGTAGATATAGGCAGGCGGATAATTTTTTTGGCAGGGCATTTTCGTTAACAATGTCCAATGCCGATTCTCTTTACGCCTGTAAATTGAGCAGCCTTGTAGCTGCGAATCAGCAAGATTACTTGAAAGCATATGATTTATCGTGTGCTTTTGCTGATGATTTAATGAAAAGCGACGGCAGGAGGCTTACTAATCCACAGACAATTCTGTTGACCGATAATTACAGACTTAAAGCCGAAAATCATCGACGTCAGGCGCAAAGGAATCATAACGCTGTGATTGTATTGATTGCATCCTGTGTATTGATGGCGATATTTATAATTATGCTATGGTATATTTATAGGTCTCGTCTGGCATGTAAGAGGCTTGAAGTCGAGAAACTCATGGCCGAATCGCAGACGCTGCGTGACGACCTTTCACTAAGTAACTGCCGTGTCGACGAAATGGAGCGAAATGGAGCGACTATGAAGCAGGCAATCTGCGATATGGCTGCGGAGTATGACATGGAGATCCGCGGTCTGTTCACACGACATCTCGATCTGATCAACAATATGTATGACATCTGGTATCACAACAAAGACAACACATCGCGTTCCAACCGTTTCTATAAAGAGATTATCTCGATGCTTGAAAAAATGGGACAGATCAAGGTAATACAGGATCTGGCTGAAATCATCAATCGTTACGATGACATGTGGGTTGATAGGTTCAGGAAGGGATATCCTGATCTTCGCGAAGTAGAGTATCAACTTGCAATTTATCTATATGTTGGTTTTCGACCAAGTACAATAGCTGTGTTGACTGAACGCGAACACACCAGCAGTGTACATGCTGCCAAGCATAAACTCAAGCAAAAACTGCAGGAACAGAATCCCAATGCTTATGAACAGCTTGCTTCAAGGCTGTTTTGATTAATGTATTGCGCTGAATAGCAGCTGATTGAGTTAGTTTGATGGTTTAACACATTGAATGCCAATGTGTTATATAAACGGTTAGGCCATGGTTAGATTTTTCTATCTCTCACGCTTTGTAAAATCTTGGATTACAGTATGATGCGCGGTGCTCCGGTTAGATGGAATTAGGTTGTGAAATTTGGAGGAATATGGCAATTACCCCTAATTTTGCATCCAGATAAACCACTCAAATATGAAAAAAATTCTAACAATTTTGATTCTCTCCATTATCGGAGCTATCTCAATGCCTTTCCAGGCAAATGCCGGACAGGAGGGTGATCCCAAAGAAATACAATTCAATCCTGAAAAAGATGGTTTGAACAATCATCCTAAAATGCCGGCATACTGCCCGGTATATGGCACGATGTCGGATGGTGTTCTCACTGTATACAGTAAGACTGAAGGCGAGGCCTCGATATTTGTTGTCAGCCAGACGGGTGTCAATATAGCTTCTGAACAGTGCGACGATCTGGCCGCCGGATACAGCATAATTCTTCCAGATGATATGGTCGGATTAACGGTCAGTGTCATATTTAACGGAAAGACTTATTCCGCCACTCTCTGATGCGATTGTTCATGCGCTTTTCGTATGTAATAATGTCTCTTATTCTTGTCATGATGACCTCTTGCAGAGGGCGTCTTGATAAGGAACGTGAGGTGTTGTCGTCGTTACTTGGCCGCGAGATTATAATTCCCGATAGCCTTGAATGTCGTATTCAAGACATCCCTGTCGACTATGATATGAATGATGCCGATTACAAGATCATAACCTACATTGACTCTGCCGGATGTGTGCCTTGTCGTATGAAACTCTCGGCGTGGAAAGAGGTCATAAATGAGTATAATGGCATTTCTAATTCAGACATTGAATTTCTGATGATAATTAATGCATCGGCAAAAAGCAGGAATCTTAAAATCATACTTAATCAGTACGAGTTTCCACATAGAGTGTTATTTGATCCTAGTAATAAGTTTCATGATAGTAACGCGTTGTCGGGTGACGATAACTTCCAAACCTTTTTAGTTGACTCTAATAACCACATCGTGGCCGTAGGTAATCCTGCTGACAATCCAAAAGTCAGGGTGTTTTATAAAAAGGTCATATTGAATGGAGAGGAGGAAGAAAAATGTACTGCACATCTTTGTGAACGACCGGTAGAAGCGTTAGGTGCCGTCTATTGTGGCGATACTGTGATTAAACAGTTTACGTTAAGAAATAACTCACCAGATACGTTGACTTTGCAAGGATTGATCCCATCCTGTGATTGTGTGAATGTGTCCGCATCAAATGATACTTTTTATCCGTGGACCACATCGACTGTCACTGTGAGCATCGCTATGGATTCAATTCCCGGAACATTCAAAAAAACAGTCGATGTATACTATAATGAAAAAGAATCCAGGGAGTGTCTGACACTTTACGGGTTTAATATCAATAAATTTTATTATTAACAATTACTACTGGTGCGATAAAATCGCGTTAGTTTAGAAATCATCAAATAAAGAGAGTTCTTTGACATTTTGATTTGA